>JAXJJM010000051.1:0-30336 GCA_036298225.1 Collinsella sp. | reverse complement strand
CGGCGGCCCCGCCGAACTCGGCCAGCATCGATACCTGCCAGCGGCTCGACGGGTCGACCGCGCCCTCGAGCGCGGGGTCGGCCTCGAGCAGGGTCGCGCGCAGCCTGTTCTTCGCGCGGGTCCTGGCGGACGACGCGAACTCGCGCTGCGACGACAGGATCCGCAGCGAGGCGGTCCCCTCGGGCTCCTCGGGCGCCGGCCTGAGGGCGCGGGGCACGCCGAGCGCGGTGCGCGCGATCACCTCGGCGTCGATGGCGTCGGTCTTCGCGATGCCGGGGAACATCCCGCGGGCCTGCTTCTCGGCATATCCGGGCAGGTAGGCGCAGGGGTTCCCGTGCGCATGGGCGCGCGCGAGGACCAGCGCGCCGATGTTTCGCTTCTGGTCGACGACGACCAGCGCGCCGGAGCCGGCCCGCTCGAGCACCCGGTCGATGTCGTCGGGCCTGTTGGCCAGCTCGGCCCTGAAGGCGACGCCCCCTCCCGCATCGAGCGCGCACGCGCTGTGCGAGCTCTTCCCGACGTCGATCCCCAGGTAGGCCACGGGCGTCTCTGCTGCAGGCATGGTGTATCCTCTCCCTTGAGCCGGCCGTAAGCCGCGGAAGCGACACCCACATTACCCGGCCGTGGCCCGGTCCGGGCCCGGCACATCTCTATCAGTCGTTCCCCGCGGCCCCTCCCGCCCCGGCGGCAACACGTCCCGGGCCCTCTACGGGGCAGGGGCTGACGGCCGTCCGGGGCGGTCGGCCAGCGACCACCGGTACGGCTCAATCGTATAACCATGCAACGGAAAAGAGCCGCCCTTTCGGACGACTCAAACTGTAATGGGCTTTTTTGACTACCCTCCCCCTGTAGAAAAATCCCTAACGCAGTTGCGGTGAAATAGGGATTGTTTTTGCTGGTCAAACCGCAAAACAGTCCCTATTTCACCGCAACTTATTCGTGGCCTTTTGGGTGGTACTTAGCGCCAGGGGTCGGCTTCGAACAGCGGCTCGCGCTCGGGGCGTCGATCGCTGTAGGGATCGTAGCCGTCGTCGTCCTCGTTCTCGGCACGGATGTAGGGGTCGCGCGGCTTAGGCGCAGGTTTAGGCGCAGGCTTCGGTGCGGCCGGTGCGGCGGGCACTGTCTCAGCCGCCGGTGCGTTCGTCTTGCTCTCGTCTTTCATCTGCATAGCTCCTTGCATCGCATCCGTTCAACATCATCGATTGTCGCACGAAAAAGGGCGGCGGACCCAATTGGATCCGCCGCCCTTGGCGTTTAGAGACGACTGGTAGATTTTAAGGCATGCCCCAAAAATCTACTCGGCGTCGGGGACCTCGTAGGTGGCCGCCGGCGTGTTGTCGCACACGACGGTAAAGCCGCCATCCTTGTCGACGTCGACCGTCACCTGATCGCCCTCGCGCACCGTGCCGTCGATGATAGCGGCGGCGATAGCATCCACGACCTCGCGCTGAACCAGACGCTTGAGCGGACGGGCGCCAAAGACCGGGTCCAAGCCGCCCACGGCGAGCATCTGCTTGGCCGCCGGGGTGATGGCAAGCGTCATGCGCTCCTTGGCCAGACGTGCGCGGACGTCGGCAAGCTGGATGTCGACGATCTTCTCGATCTGCGCCATGCCGAGCGGATGGAACACCACGATGTCGTCGATACGGTTGAGGAACTCGGGGCGGAAGGTCTGAGCCATGGCGGCGTCAACCTGATGGCGCATCTCTTCCTCGTCCTTACCGGACAGGTCGGCGATGGCCTTGGAGCCCACGTTGCTCGTCATGATGATAATCGTGTTCTTGAAGGACACCTGGCGACCCTGGCCATCAGTCAGACGGCCGTCGTCGAGCACCTGCAACAGCACGTTGAAGACATCTGGATGGGCCTTCTCCATCTCGTCGAGCAAGATTACGGAGTACGGACGACGGCGCACGGCCTCGGTGAGCTGGCCTCCCTCGTCGTAGCCTATGTATCCCGGGGGCGCACCGATCAGACGCTGGACGCTAAACTTCTCCATGTACTCGGACATGTCGATACGCACGAGCGCGCGCTCGTCGTCGAACAGGCACTCGGCCAGCGCCTTGGCGAGCTCGGTCTTACCTACACCAGTGGGGCCCAGGAAGAAGAAGCTGCCAATGGGCTTGTCCGGATCGGAGAGACCCGCACGGCTACGGCGCACGGCCGCGGCGACGGCGGAGACGGCCTCGTCCTGGCCGATGACGCGCTTGTGCAGCTCGCCCTCCAAGCCCTTCAGCTTGTCGAGCTCGCCCTGCATCATCTTGGACACGGGCACGCCGGTCCAGGCGCTCACGACCTCGGCGATCTCATCGGAGGTCACCTGCTCGTTGAGCCCCTCGCCGTCCTGCTGCTTTTGTGCCTCGAGCGCGGCCTCGGAATCCTGAATCTGCTGCTGCAGACCCGGAATCACGGAGTAGCGCAGCTCGGACGCACGGCCCAGGTCGCCGTTGCGCGTCGCGCGCTCCTCCTCGCTCTTGGCCTCGTCGAGCTGCCCCTTGAGCTCCTGCACATGGTCGATGGCGTTCTTCTGGTTGAGCCAACCGGCCTTTTGCACATTGAGCTTTTCTTGGACCTCGGCGATCTCTTGGCGCAGGGCCTCCAGACGCTCCCTGGAGGCGTCATCGGTCTCCTTCATGAGCGCCTGTTCCTCGATCTGCAGCTGGGTGAGCTGACGCGTAGTAGCGTCGATCTCGACCGGCATGCTGTCGAGCTCCATGCGCAGGCGGCTTGCAGCCTCGTCGACCAAGTCGATGGCCTTGTCGGGCAGGAAGCGGTCGGCGATGTAGCGGTCGGAGAGGTCGGCGGCCGCCACGAGCGCGCTATCGGTGATATGCACGCCGTGGAAGATCTCGTACTTCTCCTTGAGGCCACGCAGGATCGAGATGGTGTCCTCGACGGTAGGCTCGCTCACCATAACGGTCTGGAAACGACGGGCGAGCGCCGCGTCCTTCTCGATGTACTTGCGATACTCGTCGAGCGTGGTCGCGCCGATCGCGTGCAAGTCGCCACGGGCAAGCGCCGGCTTGAGGATGTTGCCGGCGTCCATGGAGCCCTCGGTGGCACCAGCGCCCACGATGGTGTGGAGCTCATCGATGAACAGGATGACCTTGCCTTCGGACTTCTGTACCTCCTTGAGCACAGCCTTCAAGCGGTCCTCGAACTCGCCGCGGTACTTAGCGCCGGCGACCAGCGCGCTCATGTCGAGCTCGATAAGGTCGCGGTCGCGCAGGGTACTCGGCACGTCGCCGGCCACGATACGCTGGGCGATGCCCTCGACGATGGCCGTCTTGCCGACACCCGGCTCGCCGATGAGCACGGGGTTGTTCTTGGTGCGGCGGGACAGGACCTGGATGGTACGGCGGATCTCGTCGGTACGGCCAATGACCGGGTCGAGCTTGCCGGCGCGGGCAAGGTCGCAGATATTGCGGCCGTACTGTTCCAGCGCCTCAAACTGGGTCTTGTCCTCGGCGGACGTCACGCGGTCATCGCCGCGCAGCTCCTCGTAGACCTGCTCGATGCGCTCCTTGGTGACGCCGGCGTCGCGCAGCACGCGGCCCGCCTCGCCCTTGTCCTCGGCAAGCGCCATCAGCAGATGCTCGGTCACCACAAAGCTGTCGCCCATCTTGGTAGCCTTCTTCTCGGCCTTCTCGATGACGCGAACGAGCTCGTTGGACAGGCCCATCTGCTGGCCCTCGCCCGAAACCTTGGGCGCGCGGTCGATGGCGTCCTGTGTGGAGCGTGCGAGCTGAGCTGGGTCGGCACCGATGCGCTCGATAATCACGGAGATATTGCGCTCGCCGGCACCGAGCAGGGCAGACAGCAGGTGAATCGGCTCCACCGCGCCGGCCTGCGCGTCGGCAGCCGTGCTCATGGCGGTCTGCAGCGCCTCGCGCGACGTCATTGCTAGCTTATCGATTCTCATGGAATCACCTCTCTTGGGGTGGCCGCCCTACGGGGCGGCTTCACGTTGTTCGAGATGTATTGTTGCCAGCTTTGTACGATCTTATACACAAATCTAAGTCTCTATATATAAGATTTTCTGAGTGATTGATGGATAGGGTACTGAGATGTCAGCCCGCCGCTGCCCAGGCGCACTACCGTCTCGATTTGTAACATCTAGCAGCCATTTTTGATCCTAGATGTTACAGATCGAGAGAAAATGACCAGTGGCAACCGTTTGTCTCAATCTTTAACATCTACTCGGCAAATAGAGCTCTATCTGTTACAAATCGAGACAAACCGAGAACCACCACAAAGGGGACAGGCACCTTTGTGGTGGTTTTCGACGCTAACGGTCGACCATCTCGCGCCATGAGATTAAACTTGAATTGTTCTCTGAACATATCCATTTCTGCCTATCCTCAACAGATCTTTGTCTCTAGGAGCGCATATGAAGCCGCCTCATTCCACCGGTCGCAACGTCATCGCCATTCTCGCCATACCCATCGTGATGCTCTTCCTTATCGTCATCACGCCCTTTTCTTTTGGTATCGCCTCGCCCTTCGATCTTTGCGGGATGATCGACGCCGGCTCGCGTGCCACCTCGCTTTCCTTTATCTGTCGCGGCGTGTTTTACGAAGATGGAATTCCCACCGGAATTTGGCGGTCAAAGTTGCCACTGCTCGGTCAGATCGACGGACGGCCTCCTTATTTCTGCCTTGAACCTCAGGCGATGAATTATTTGATCGACGACCAGCCCCTCGATTCCATCACCCTCGCCTACGACTATGCTCCAAACACCGACGAGCGCCACATGAACCAAGTCCTCGATAAGCTACTTGGGCAGTGCGGGCTCATCGACGAGACCGGTCAAATCATCAATAATGACCCGAAGCTGATGCGAACAGAACTCCGCCGTGTCGGAAAAATCAAAGGGCGAAGTATGGCTGCCTACTGGCAGGCCTGGGCAATACGCGACAAGAGTGAATTCGGGCACAGCACCTATATGGTCACCGTCTACACCAGAGACGGAATCAAGGACAATGTTGACGATTTCGCGTCATCCAAACTCGGCATCCCCAAAACAACCAAACCCGCCAACCCGGATGAAATTCTGTAGAGGCGCTCATTGGAATGTCGCTCAACGCGCACACCGACATTGAGCTCACCCCCACCGCCACAAAGGTGCCTGTCCCCTTTGTGGTGGTTTTCGACAAAAAGAAGCCGCCCCATTAACAGAGGCGGCATCAAGCAAGTCTATTTATTAGCGTCCCTCAAGACCCAACGAGAACGCAGAAATGTAGCCCGGGGCTTATCCTTTCCCGAACGCGACCCTCGCGAAGCGCGTGAGCGGGCGGGAAAGGGTAAGCCCCGGGCGGACAATTAAGCGCGTTACTCGGCAGCGGCCTTGAACTTGTTGTAGTTGATCAGGCAGCCAGCCTTGACAATGGCACGCTCCTCTGCCGTCATATCGGCAATGTAGAGCTCAATCTGCTCGACCGCACCGTCGGCGCGCACCACGTAGGCAGCAATGTTCTTGAGGTCGCCATCGAGCGCGGCACGGATACCCGGCACAAAGACGTAGTCGCCCACCTCAAAGTTGGGCTCGGCCTCCATCTGGAAGGGCACCATGCCCCAGTTCATCACGTTGGAGCGATAACGCTTGGTGGCGTACTCGTGGACGATGTTGGCCAGGCCGCCAATTACGCGCTGGCAGCTCGCGGCCTGCTCGCGGGCGGAACCGTCACCGGGCTTCTTGGCATAGAGCATGGAGCCGTACTCAGTCGCCTTGGCATCGGCCGCGACGCCCGCGCCGGTCAGCGCCTCAAACACACCGGCAAGCTCGGCATCGAGCGCCGCCAGGTCACCCGCGGACTCGCCGGCAACGCGGCGCTTCTCTACGGCGTCGACCTCCTTGGAGCGGCCCACGTAAGCCGGGTCGCGGCGGCTCAGCGTAAACTCGGCCAGACCCAGCGGGTTGGAGCGGAAAGAGCTCGTCTCGCCCGAGGGAATGAGTTCGTCGGTCGTGGTGACCGGGTCCATAATCTTGGAGCACACCTTGAGCAGGATATCGTCGCCGAGGGGCTCCATCGCGGGCCACGGCTTGATGTTGGGACCCTCGACCAGCTCGTCGGCAGGCTCCGCCTTGCCAAAGCCCCAGTACACACGCTTTTTGTACGGCGCGTCGTCGAAGGTGTACTCGCAGACCTCGTCCCAAGTCTCCTCGGGCAGGTCGGTCGCCGGCGTCAGGACGCCGCCGTTGGCAGCCGTCGCCGCAATGGAGCGGGCGTCCATCAGGGCCACGGCACTCAGCTGGCCGTTGCCCGGCTTGGAACCCTCGCGGTTGGGGAAGTTGCGCGTGGTGTGGCGGATCGAAAGGCCATTGTTGGCGGGCGTGTCGCCGGCGCCAAAGCACGGGCCGCAGAATGCCGTGCGCACGATTGCACCGGCCTCCATGAGGTCGTAGATGTAGCCACGGCGTGTAAGCTCGAGCGCCACGGGCTGGCTCGTGGGGTAGACCGACAGCGAGAACTCTCCGCAGCCGGTGTTGGCACCCCTGAGCACGCGGGCAGCCTGGACCACGGAGTCGTAGTTGCCGCCCGAGCAGCCGGCGATAACGCCCTGCTGCACGTGCAGCTTACCGTCGACGATTTTGTCGAGCAAGCTAAAGTGAGTCTTGCCCTCGCCGATCTTGGCAGCCTCGAGCTCCACCTCGTGCAGGATGTCCTCGAGGTTCTCGTTGAGCTCGTCGATCTCAAAGCCGTTGGAAGGGTGGAACGGCAGCGCGATCATAGGCTTGATGCTCGACAGGTCGACCTCGACGCAACCGTCGTAGTAGGCAACATCGGCGGGCTTGAGCTCGCGGTAGTCGTCGCCGCGGCCGTGCATGGCCAGGAACGCGTGCGTGTCCTCGTCAGTTGCCCAAATGGAGGAAAGGCAGGTGGTCTCGGTGGTCATGACGTCGACGCCGTTGCGGTAGTCGGTCGTCATGTTTGCGATGCCGGGGCCCACGAACTCCATGACCTTGTTCTTGACGTAGCCCTTGGCAAAGACGGCGCGGATGATGGCGAGCGCCACATCGTGCGGGCCGACGCCGGGGCGCGGGGCGCCCGTGAGGTAGATGGCCACGACGCCGGGATAGGCGACATCGTAGGTGTCGCGCAGCAGCTGCTTAGCCAGCTCGCCGCCGCCCTCGCCCACGGCCATGGTGCCCAGAGCGCCGTAGCGGGTGTGCGAGTCGGAACCCAGGATCATCTTGCCGCAGCCGGCGAAGTTCTCACGCATAAAGGAGTGGATGACGGCGATGTGCGGCGGAACGAAGATGCCGCCGTACTTCTTAGCAGCGGAAAGGCCAAAGACGTGGTCGTCCTCGTTGATGGTGCCGCCCACGGCGCACAGCGAGTTATGGCAGTTGGTGAGCACGTAGGGCAGCGGGAACTGCTCCATGCCCGAGGCACGCGCCGTTTGGATGATGCCGACAAAGGTGATGTCGTGGCTCGCCATGGCGTCGAAGCGGATCTTGAGCGCCTCGGGATCTCCGGACGTATTGTGTGCCTGGAGGATCGAATACGCGATGGTGCCACGCTTGGCATCCTCGGGCGTCTGCGTAATACCGCGCTCAGCAGCCTCGGCCGCAGGCACGACCTCGTTGCCGTTACGCAGGTAGATGCCGTCCTCGTACAGCTTGACCATTCTGTCTCCCACTCTGCCCAAAGATTTGGGCGCATAGCATGCATTCGTTCAATATCGTGCCATAGAACGATTGCCAGCGGGTTACGAATCTCGGCGTTCACTTTATCTCGGTAAAGCATAGGGTGGTATTGGTGCAAGGGGTGTCCCCAAGTGCCGGCACAAAAGGAACGTCCCCAAGTGCCAAGTGCCGCAAGAATGTCCCCTTTGACCAGTCATTTAAGAACGTCCCCGATGACTACCGCATCCGGAGCAAGGCAACGCCGCAGGTAGAGGACGGACAGCGAGCGACGTCCAGAGCGAACAAGTTGGCATGAAAAGGGCAAGGCATAGACCTTGTGGTCATGCCTTGCCCTTTGAATGACAAATTGTCGCTCTGGGCGGCGCGCAGCGTCAACTGGTCCGCCGCTCGTCAGAACGGCGGAACCTAAGGGCGCAGCGTCGAGCCGTTACGCGGTTTGGTAAAACCGCGTAACTACAAATCTCCGCCTGCTCCTAAAAGCTTGCGCATGACTTGCTCGGGGTTGACTGAGCCGTCGCGCGGGGCCAGGGCGGTGATCTTCTTCTGCATCTTGTACTCGTGCAGCTCGTCCTCGAGCTGGCGCACGCGGGCGCGGAGCTTTTCGTTCTCGCGCTCACGTTCCTCGGCACGCTCCTTCATATCGAGGATGCGCACCACGCCGGCGAGGTTGATGCCCTCGTCGGTCAGTTGGTTGATGAGCTCCAGGCGCTCGATATCGGCACGCGAATACAGACGCGTGTTGCCGCCCGAGCGCTGGGGGTTCACCAGGCCCTTGGACTCGTAGACGCGCAGAGTCTGCGGATGCATGCCGGTCAGCTCGGCCGCCACGCTGATCATGTACAGAGGTTTGTTCCTATTGTCCTCGGCCATGCTACCTGACCCCTTTCCGTCTCGTTATCGTCCATCATAAGCCCGCGGGCGCGGGCGTGCGCCACGACCGCCCTAGAACGTCGCCTTGTAACGGTTGACCTTCTCGCGATAATCGCGCGTGTCGGCCTCGCGCAGCTTGGTCATGGCATCGCGCTCATCGTCGGACAGGTTCGAGGGAACCTGCACCTTGATCTCGACGAGCAGCGCACCCGTGCGGCCACGGTGCTTAACGTCGGGTGCACCCATCTCCTTAAAACGGAACTTCTTGCCCGTCTGGGTGCCAGCGGGCACCTTCAGACGAACCGTCGCGCCGCCGGGCGTGGGCACATCCACCGCGCAGCCGAGCGCCGCCTCATAGACCGAGATCGGCACCTCCATGGTCACGTCGGCACCTTTACGCTTAAACAGCGGATGCTCCTCCACGTGCGTGGTCACGACCAGGTCGCCGCGCTCGCCGCCGGCAACGCCATACTCGCCGCGACGTTTGTAGCGCAGCTTGCCGCCGTCGACCGCGCCCGCGGGGACCGAGACCGTAATGGTCTGCTGCTCGCCTGTCGAGGGAATGCGATAGGTGACCTTGTGCGTCACGCCGCGGAACGCGTCCTCAGCCGTCACATCGACGGTCAGCGACAGGTCGCCGCCCTTGCGAGCGCGGCTGCGACCCGCGCCGGCACCGGCAGCGCCCGCAGCCCCGGCAAAGCCCGAGCCCCAATCGCTGCCCCAGGCGCCGTTGCCGCTAAAGATGCTGTCGAAGATGTCGCCCCAGCCGCTGGCGCCCGCGCCGGCACCGTAGCCGCCGCCATACGCGCCGCCCGCGCCCGGCATGCCGCCAAACATGAGCATCTGGTCGTACTCTTTGCGCTTCTTCTCGTCCGAAAGCGTTTCGTAGGCCTCGCTGATCTCCTTAAACTTGGCCTCGTCGCCGCCGGCATCGGGGTGATATTTTTGCGCGAGCTTGCGAAACGCGCTCTTGATCTCTTTATCGGAGGCGCTCTTGGATACGCCCAGGATGTCATAGAAGGTTTTGCCTGCAGCCATCGTAGCTCCTCTCCTGTTACGTCCGCCGCCCATGCAGACGACGGCTCATGCTTTCATATGGCACTAGGCCAGAAAGGGCCCCGGGTGTTGCCCCGGGGCCCTTCTCAATTACTCCTCGGTGCTCTCGGCCGTATCGGCCGTAGCATCCTCGGGCGCCGCTTCGGGCTCCGGTGCGGGGCGCTTCTCGCCACCGTAGGTCACCGTCACCATCGCGGAACGCAGGATGCGATCCGCCATGCGGTAGCCCTTCTGGTACACGTCGTTGACGGTCTCGTCGTACTGCGATGCGTCCTCGACGCGACCCACAGCCTGATGCTCGAGCGGATCGAACGCCTCGCCCTTGGGGTCGATGGGCTCAACACCCTCGTGCGCAAACACATCGAGCAGCTTGGCATGCACCGCGTCGACGCCGTCGACGAACTGCTTAAAGTCGTCGGCAAGCTCCTGGCTGCGGGCATGGTCGATCGCACGCTCGATATCGTCGACCACCGGCAGCAGCGCGGTGACGAGCTTCTCGGTCGCGCGCTCGCGCTCGGCGATGCGCTCATTGGCGGTGCGGCGACGGAAGTTCTCCCAGTCGGCCTGCAGACGGGCGGTGCGCTCGGTGGCGTCCTTTGCCTTGTCCTCGGCGGCCTTCTGAGCCTCTGCCGCAGCATCGAGCTCGTTGCGCACGTCGGCAAGCTCTTTCTGAGCCTGCTCGAACTTGAGCTTAAAGTCGTTGTCGGCGGCTTCCTCACCGGCGCGGATAGCGGCTTCCACCATCTCGTCCTCGGTCATCGTCGCCTCCTTGTTGGAATCCTCTACCTGGTTCTCGGCAGCCTCAGCGGCCTCGGCCTCACAAGCCTCGGTATCGTCGACGGCCTCTACGGGAATCTTCACGTCCTTCTCCTCAGAGTCAACGGGGGCGTCGCCAGCGGCAGCCGCCTCCGTGCGAGCTTTACGGGCGGACATGATTACTTGTCCTCGTCGTCCACAACCTCGTAGTCGGCGTCGACAACGTCGTCGTCGGCAGGCTGGGCGCCGGCGGCACCGTCGGTCTGCTGCTGAGCGTCGGCGTAGACAACCTGAGCCAGCTCGTAGGCCACAGACTGCAGGGACTCGCCAGCGGCCTTGATGGCCTCGACGTCAGAGCCCTCGAGTGCCTTCTTGGCGTCGGCGATAGCGGCCTCGGCCTTGGACTTCACGTCGGCGGAAACCTTGTCGCCCAGCTCGTTGAGGGTCTGCTCGGTGGAGTAGCACAGGCTGTCGGTCTGGTTGCGGACCTCGACCTCTTCCTTCTGCTTCTTATCCTCCTCGGCATGAGCCTCGGCGTCCTTGACCATGCGATCGACTTCGTCGTCGGACAGAGCGGTGGAGCCAGAGATGGTGATCTGCTGCTCCTTGCCGGTGCCCTTGTCCTTAGCGGAGACCTTGACGATGCCGTTGGCGTCGATGTCGAAGGTGACCTCGATCTGCGGCACGCCGCGGCGGGCAGCCGGGATGCCGGTCAGCTGGAACTTACCGAGCGACTTGTTGTCGCGGGCAAGCTCGCGCTCGCCCTGGAGCACGTTGATCTCGACGCTGGTCTGGTTGTCGGCAGCGGTGGAGTAGACCTCGGTCTTGGAGGTCGGGATCGTGGTGTTGCGGTCGATCATCTTGGTCATGATGCCGCCCATGGTCTCGACGCCCAGCGACAGCGGGGTAACGTCGAGCAGCAGGATGCCCTCGACGTCGCCGGTGAGCACGCCGCCCTGGACGGCAGCGCCGTCGGCAACGACCTCGTCGGGGTTCACGGACATGTTGGGCTGCTTGCCGGTCATGGTCTTGACGAGCTCCTGGACAGCGGGCATACGGGTGGAGCCGCCGACGAGGATGACCTCGGTCAGATCGGAGAGCTTAAGCTTGGCGTCGCGCAGGGCGTTGGTGACAGGCTGCTTGCAGCGCTCGAGCAGGTCGCGGGTGATCTTCTCGAACTCGGCGCGGGTCAGCGTGTAGTTGAGGTGCAGCGGGCCGGACTGGTTCATGGTGATGAACGGCAGGTTGATGGTGGTCTGCTGGGCAGCGGAGAGCTCCTTCTTGGCGTTCTCGGCGGCCTCCTTCAGACGCTGCAGGGCCATGGGGTCCTGACGCAGGTCGACACCGTTCTCCTGCTGGAACTTATCGGCCATCCAGTCGATGACGCGCTGATCCCAGTCGTCGCCGCCCAGGTGGTTGTCGCCCGAGGTGGACAGAACCTCAAACACGCCGTCGGCGAGGTCGAGGATGGAGACGTCGAAGGTGCCGCCACCCAGGTCGAAGACCAGAATGCGCTGGTCAGTGCCCTGCTTGTCCAGGCCATAGGCCAGAGCAGCAGCGGTCGGCTCGTTGACGATACGCTTGACGTTGAGGCCGGCGATCTTACCGGCGTCTTTGGTGGCCTGACGCTGGGCGTCGTTGAAGTAGGCCGGGACGGTGATGACGGCGTCGGTGACGGTCTCGCCCAGATACTTCTCGGCGTCGGCCTTCATCTTTGCGAGCGTCATGGCGCTCACCTGCTCGGCGGTGTAATCCTTGCCCTCGATGTCGACGACGGCACGGCCACCCTGACCCTCCTTGACCTCATACGGCACGGTCTTGATCTCGGAGGTGCACTCGGAGTACTTGCGGCCCATGAAGCGCTTGATGGAGAACACGGTGTTCTTGGGGTTGGTGACAGCCTGGTTCTTAGCGGCCTTACCCACGACGCGGTCGCCGTCGGCACGGAAGCCCACGACGGACGGGGTGGTGCGGTCGCCCTCGGCGTTCACGATAATGGTCGGAGAACCGCCCTCGAGAACGGCCATTGCGGAGTTAGTAGTACCAAGGTCGATACCAAGAATCTTGCCCATTAGAAATTCCCTCTCTCTTGTGCGTTTGCACCGACTCGGCGGTCTGCCGCGCGGTGTTTCGGCTTGTCTTTCAGGATGTAGTGTATCCCCTTATGGGCCGGAATATACAAAATCTAAGTCAATTCATATAAGATTTCTTATTGCCAAGAGTTTAGGTTCTTAAATGCGCAGGTAGATGCGCTGTTTGAGTTCTAGGCAAATCTATCGAGATCTATGTAGAGATGGCTGAGGCTTGGGTCCGAGGGTGCCTGGGGCTGCCTTGCGGAAAGCTCGTCCCGTTTTGAGCGTGGATTCCGGGCCGCGGTTTCCGTCTGAAGGCTCAACCGGAAACCGTATCCCGTTTTGAGAGCTGATACCGGGTCGCAGTTTCCGCTAGCGGGCCCAACCGGAAACTGCGACCCGTTTTTCGACCAAATAACGGGATGCCCTTTCCGCAGGCGCGCTCAATAGCTCAATATTTCAAGTCACCTTTAGCTAACATTTGCGCAGCTCAACGGCCCCACCTGCGCGTTTTTTAGTAAACCTTGGCATACTCGGCGAACGGTATGAAGATGCCGGCCAGAGGGTATTGCAAACGGTCGCTCCCGTGGTATGTTTTTGCCCGAATCAAACCGGCGCGCATCGCCTGTAGCGTCGGTCAACAGAGAGGAAACTACCATGGCTCATCCCGTAATTGATGCCGACGAGTGCATCGCTTGTGGCGTTTGCGTCGACTCCTGCCCCGCTGGCGTTCTGGAGCTCCAGGACGTCGCTACCGTCGCTGACGAGGACTCCTGCGTCGCTTGTGGCGCCTGCCAGGACGCTTGCCCCGCTGGCGCGATCACCGAGATCGTCGAGGAGTAACAACTCCCCCACCTGCACACTCAAAAGTACACCGTGCACAAAAAAGGAGGCCTCCGCATCGCCGCGGAGGCCTCCTTTTTTGTGCGGATAACTAATTTGGCACCGTCGCAGGTTGAGCTCACGTCAGCGAAAACACCCCTAAGCGAGCAAGGTGACGTGAAAGAGGAGGGAAGCGTACTTTTTGTACGCAACCGACGATTGAACGTCAGATTGCCGCTTAGGGGCGTTTGCAGCGTCGGCTACGATAGATCGTCCTCGTAGGGCATCAGGTCTGCTAGGTAGCCTTTTTCCTTGAGCATCGCCTCGATCTCGTCGAGGGTCTGTTCGTCCTCCGCCGCAATGCGATGGAAGTGATAGCCACTCGTCACCGTAAGCAGCGGAAAGCTCTTGCCGCTCTCGATATCGCGCAGATAGCGCTCGACATCGCGGCGGTTGCGGATGTCCAGGTCGGCCGTGATCTTGCCGTACACACGATGGTTGACGATCACGTTGAGCACGGCGCCACCCGCATCGACGATACTCGTAAGCTCGTCGCCCGCCTGCTCCACGCTGTGGCGAACCTTGACCAAGCGCGTAGGCACGGCGGGGCTGCTGGGGGCCTCCTGCAGCACGTAGCCGCGGTTGGTCGCCACGATATCGTGCCCATCGGCGCGCAGCAGGGCGATGTCCTGCACCACGATCTGGCGGCTCACACCCACCTCGCGGGCAAGCGCGCTGCCCGATACGGGCCCCTTGGCCCCCTCGAGCACGGCCATGATGGCACGGCGACGCTCGCGGGCGTTCATTATTTACCGTCCAGCAGACGCAGGTGCTTAAGCGAGAGGTCGAGGATCGGCGCGGAGTGCGTCAGGGCGCCCGAGCTAATAAAGTCAACGCCCAGGTCGGCAAGCGCGCGGATATTGCTGGCATCCACGTTGCCCGAACACTCGGTCTTGGCACGGCCGGCGATAAGTTCAATCGCGGCAGCCATATCGTCGTGGGTCATGTTGTCGAACATGATGATGTCGGCGCCGGCCTCCATGGCCTCGCGCACCATGTCCAGGTTCTCGCACTCGATCTC
Source organism: Collinsella sp. (assembly GCA_036298225.1). Taxonomy (GTDB): domain Bacteria; phylum Actinomycetota; class Coriobacteriia; order Coriobacteriales; family Coriobacteriaceae; genus Collinsella. The sequence goes on along the minus strand of JAXJJM010000051.1, from coordinate 16,028 downwards.
GACCGTCGTGGTAAACGATGCATGGGCGCGCGCCATCTCAATCGCACGCGTCACGCCACCGGCGGCATCGATGTGGTTGTCCTTGAGCATGACGGCCGTCGACAGGTTGTAGCGGTGGTTGCTGCCGCCGCCAATCTCAACCGCCGCCTTCTCAAACACGCGCATGCCCGGCGTGGTCTTGCGCGTGTCGACGAGCACGGTCTTGGTTCCCTCGAGCGCCGCGGCCATGCTGTGTGTATAGGTAGCGATGCCGCTCATGCGCTGCAGGTAGTTGAGCGCCACGCGCTCGCCCGAAAGCAGCACGCGCGCATCGCCACGCACCTGGCCCACGTGGTCACCGGCGTGCACCTCGTCACCATCGGCAACATCAAACAGCACCGAACTCTGCGAATCCAGCAGCTCAAAGGTGCGAGCGAATACATCCAGACCCGCGATGATGCCATCGGCCTTGGTGATAAGCTCCACCGTGGCGGGACGCGCCGTGGGACACACGCTCGCCGTGCTCACGTCCTCAAAGGTAATGTCCTCGCGCAGAGCCTGCAGAATCAGATCATCGACGACGAGCTTCATGGTAATGGGATTCATGGTCTACTCCTCCACAGCCTGCGTGCCGGCGGCACGGGCCAAATCATCGATTGCCAGGGTATCGGCGCTCAGGGCGCGATGACGGCCATCGAGCGCGGGATCGCCCTCCTGCTCCACGGCCAGCGACTCGCCGGTACGCATATACCACGCGGCGCGACGACCCCAGACCAACGCCTCGAGCAGGCTGTTTGATGCAAGGCGGTTCTTGCCGTGAACACCGTTGCAAGCCGTCTCGCCCGCGGCGTAGAGCTCGGGCATCGAGGTGCGGCCGTCCTTGTCGACCCACACGCCGCCCATAAAGTAGTGCTGCGTGGGCGTAACGGGGATGGGCTCGTCCAAGATGTCGCGGCCGTCCTCCAGGCAACGTGCGCGAATGTTGGCAAAGTGCCCGGTCACCACATCGCGCTCGACGGGGGCAAAGCTCAGCCACTCGTGCTCGGTGCCGTCCTGCTTCATCTGCTCGCGAATGGCGGCGGCGACCACATCGCGCGGCTGAAGCTCGTCGGTAAAGCGCTCGCCAGCGGCGTTGAGCAAAATCGCGCCCTCGCCGCGGCAGCTCTCGCTGATCAGGAAGGTGCGGCCCGGCTGCGGCGAGAACAGCCCTGTGGGGTGAATCTGCACGTAGTCCAGGTGCTCCATCTTAATGCCATGCTCCTGAGCAATGTAGCAGGCATCGCCCGTGAGCTGCGGGTAGTTGGTCGAATGGTCGTATACGCCTCCGATACCGCCCGTCGCCCACAGCGTGTGGCGGGCATGAATCTTAAACGGCTCGCCGGCATGCACGCCCTCGGCGGCATTTGCCAGCTCGTCGGCAGGACGAACCGAGCTGTTCTCGTCCACGGGAACGGCGACGACGCCGGTGCACACCGTGGCGCCGTCACGCTCGCCCGTTAGGATGTCGGTCATGGCCACGTGCTCAAAAATCTGCACGTTGTCCAGCTTGCGGACAGCCTGAAGCAGCTTGGTCGTAATCTCCTTGCCGGTGATATCGGCATGGAAGGCAATGCGCGGACGGCTGTGTGCGCCCTCGCGGGTAAAGTCGAGACTGCCATCGGCCTTGCGCTCAAAATCCACGCCCATCGCTAGCAGGTCGTTGATGACCGAGCGGCTCGAGCGGATCATGATGTCGACGCTCTCGCGGCGGTTCTCGTAATGGCCGGCGTGCATGGTGTCCTCAAAGAAGGCATCATAGTCCGTGCCCTCGGGCAGCACGCAGATGCCGCCCTGCGCGAGCATCGAGTCGCACTCGTCGACCGCGCCCTTGGAGAGCATGATCACGCGCGTGCTCGTCGGCAGGTTGAGCGCCGCGTACAGACCCGCCACGCCGCAGCCGGCAATAACGACGTCGCACTCCATATCGGGGTATTGCTTGGTTTCCACAGGAATCCTCTCCCTTGTAATGTGACATAAGGGACCGTCCCTCATGCAACATTGTTCTAGCGCGCTGCGTACTCGAGCATACGGTCGAGCGTGAGCTTGGCCTGGTCGGCAGCCTCGTCCGACACGCCGATCTGCACCTCGCCCTCGCCCGTCTCCAGGCAGCGCACGAGCTTTTCGAGCGTGATGAGATCCATGTTGACGCAGGTGGGCTGCACCGCGGGGAAGTAGAACTTCTTGCCAGTGCCCTGGCAGCGGCGCTCGAGCTCGTAGAGCACGCCGCGGACCGTCACGATAATGAACTCGCTCGCGTCGGACTCCTCGGCATACCTGATGATGCCGGCGGTGGAGCCGATGTAGTCGGCCTCGGCCAGGACGTCGGCCTTGCACTCGGGGTGCGCCAGCACGAGCGCGTCGGGGTGGACCTCCGTCGCGTCGACGATCTGCTCGACGGTGATGATGTGATGGCGCGGGCAGTAGCCGTTGTTGAGGATGACGTGCTTTTGCGGCACCTGCTCGGCTACGAAGCGGCCCAGGTTTTGGTCGGGAATGAACAGGATATGCTGCTGCGGCAGCTCGGACACGATCTTGACGGCGTTGGAGCTGGTGACGCACACGTCGCTCCAGCTCTTGATCTCGACCGTGGAGTTGACGTAGCAGACGACAGCCAGGTCGTCGCCGTAGTCGGCGCGCGCCGCGTCGACCGTCTCGCGCTTGACCATGTGCGCCATGGGACAGTCCGCACCCGGCTCGGGCAGCAGCACGGTCTTAGTGGGATTGAGCAGCTTGGCGCTCTCGCCCATAAACTCCACGCCGCACAGCACGATGGTCTGCTGCGGCAGGCTTTTGGCGAGCTTTGCCAGGTAGAAGCTATCGCCGACGTAATCGGCAACGGCTTGGACCTCGGGCGCCACGTAATAGTGCGCCAGGATCACCGCGTCACGTTGGGTTTTTAGTTGCTGAATGGCCTCGACGAGCTCTGCGGGCACCAGTGCCGCGCGCTCCGTTGCCGTCGTTGCCGATGCTAGGCCGGCCGCGATATCGCGTGCAAGCTCCGACGCATCCATGTTCGCGCTCTGTGCCATCAAGGCCCCTCTCTTTTGGCGAATCTTGGGGCTTTAGTATGACACCTAGGTTTACAGCTGACAAGACAGCTGTAAACCTAGGTGTAAAGTTGAAATAAAGATTCAATCATGTGGCAGGTCCATTTTCGAACTGGCAAGCTGAGGATAGCTGAGCTCTCGATGGCGCAGGAGGCATCTTTCGCCACCGCAACACCGCTTGGCGCGAGCTGCACGCCGTGGGGCGCAAACGGTCCGCACCCCCGCAAGCGGCGCGTGCCCGATGTGGCAAAATCGAACTACTTAAGGGGGCCGAATGCTCAAGATTATCGCCTGCGACGATGATGTCGCTTTTCTAGATAGACTGCACCGGATGATCGACCGTTGGTCGATCGAGACGGGCACGGCGGTCGATGTTGCGCTCGTCACGCGTGGCGAGGACCTGCTGGCCCGCCATGCCGCATCGCGCGCCGACATCATCCTGCTCGACATGATCATGCCGCTCGTCAATGGCATGGACACCGCGCGCGAATTGCGCCAGGCCGACACCGCCGTGCGTCTGGTGTTCCTTACCTCGTCGCCCGAGTTCGCGCTGGAATCCTACGAGGTCCGCGCCTTCGACTATCTGCTCAAGCCCGTGACTTACGAACGCCTGGCACAGTTACTCGACGAGCTTTCGAGCATGCGCCCGGCGGCAACCGACGAGCTCGTGATCAAAACGTCCTTTGGCTACCACGCCCTGCGCCTGTCCGACATCGAATATGCCGAGGCGCGCAACAAGCACGTGGTCTTCCACCTGCGCGACGGACGCGATATCGAGGCACTCGAGTCGTTCCGCAGCGTCGAGGACCGTTTGGCGCAAAATGCCACCTTCTTTAAATGCCACCGTAGCTACCAGGTCAACTTGCGCAACATCGACCACTTCGATCGCACGGACATCGTCATGCGCTCCGGCGCGTGCATTCCGCTGTCGCGCAGCAGCAAGCAGGGGTTCCAAGACGCCTACTTTGCGGTGCGCTTCGAAGGCGGGCGGCGCTGATGGTCTCCTCGGTCGAAATGATCCTTTGGGCAATCCACCACGCCACGACGTTGCTCTTTGGCGTCTTTGCCTCGGCGGCGCTGTGCGGTGTCGAGATCAACCGGCGTCATGCGCTTGAACTGGTGCTGGTCGGTGCCGTAACCGGATGCGCATTTGGCCTCGCCAATGCCGTCGGCGGCGAGCTTACGCCCGCCAGGTATATCCGCTCGTCGTGCATCTGCCGCTCGTCATCTATTTGTGCGCGCGCTACCGCCTGAGCCCGCTGCTTGCCGTGCTCGGCATTACGAGTGCCTATCTGAGCTGCCAGTTCAGCAATTGGATGGGCATCGCCGCATTTGCCGCAACCGATTCTCAGATCGCGTACTACCTGGCGCGCATCGCGACCACACTCACCGTCTTTGCCGTCCTGTTGCATTGGGCCGGCGACATCGGTCCGCGCTTGGCGATTAAAAGCACCACCGAGCTGGGCATCCTTTTAATCCTGCCGCTCGTCTATTACGTCTTTGACTATGCCACCAACGTCTACACCACGCTGTTCCACTCGGGCTCGGTGGTGACGGTTGAGTTTTTGGCCTTTGCGCTCTGTGCCTTCTACCTTATGTTTCTTGCCGTTTACCTGCGCGAATACGAAGAAAAGGAAACCGCCGAGCGAGAGCGCTGGATGCTCGAAACCCGCGACAGCGCCGCCATCAAAGAGCTCGAGGCTTGGCGTCAATCTGGGCGCGAGCTGTCGATTCTGCGCCACGACATGCGCCACTTCCTACGCGGCCTGGCCGCTTTAATTGAGGAGGGCCACACCGACGAGGCACTCGATCGCATCGACGAACTCTGCGAAGCCGGCGACCGCACCGCCGTACGCCGCTTCTGCGCCAACGAGACCGTAAACATCGCGCTTTCGTCATTTAACTCGGATATCAATAGAAACGGCATTACCGCCAACCTGCGCGCCGCCGTACCCGAAACCATCCACGTAGGTGACGCCGACCTGTTTAGCGTGCTCTCAAATGCCTTGGAAAACGCTATCACCGCCGCAAGCGCCGCACCCCAAGGAAAGCGATTCGTCGACTTTGACCTGCGATTAGAGGACGGCCAGCTGCTGCTGTTAGTTTCCAACACGTTTGACCGCGCGCCGCGCATGGTCGACGGCATGCCCGTGACCCGGCATGCGGGCCACGGCTTTGGCACCAGGAGCATCAAACTTGCCGTGGAGCGCATGAACGGCAACTGCCAGTTCCGCATTAACGGCGATCGGTTTGAGCTGCGCGCTGTGATGTAGAAGTGCGGCGCCGATCTCGAGGCGCGCCTTGCCCGCCAGGCAATCGCTCGCCGGCGCCAATCCGCTACAGCGGAGCGGCCGCCGGGGTCAGCTGCTTGATGTATGCCCACATGCGCTGCTTGGCGGCTTTGTCAGTGAGCGCCGCCTCAAAACCGTCGAGCGCGAGCACGCGGCGACCCTGCACATGGGCGACCAAGCCGGGCTTGAGCATGGCGGTGTCGAAGTCATCGATCGCCACGAGCATATCGGCGTAGGTCTCGCGCATGGCGTCAGCCGCGTTGTTGTCGAGCAGTAGCACTGCCTCGGGGTCCAAAGCCTCAAGCGCCTCACGGAACAGCTCGCACGGCAGAGTCTCGCCCACCGCGACCGCTCCGTCACCCACGCCGGCGACGCTTGCCAGCACGCAAAAATCCTCGGGCGCGTAGCCGATGGCCCCAAGCGCCTTGCGCAACGCCGCGCCATCCGGGCCGGCGGCAAGCTCGCCACCCGAACGCTCGGCCTCATCCAAATCGCCTTTTACCAGCACAATCGGCGAGCACGCGTTGCCTGCGATGCGCACGCCACGACCCGCAAGCGATGCGAGCTCCTGCTCGGCCGCCTGGGCGATGGCTTCTTTTTTCTGGCTTTGTGACATAGGTATGCGCTCTCCAATCGTTTGCGTGCCCACCATTATTTGACACTCCCCATGGCTAAAGCCAGGGGATTCTTGCTTCACCGAGAATTGCCTAGACTGCGCATGCAGCCGTAGGTCTTACGCCCTCTCCACAAGCGTTTGCGGCGTCTGCCGCGGTTCCCGCATGCCCTGCGGTACCTTCCAGGATTCTCCTTCCCTCGCGGGCGATGTTGACGGCGGCGTTCAGGTCGCGGTCGTGACGCATGCCGCACGCGGGGCAGTCCCATACCCGTTCGGCCAGCGTCAGTCCCCTGTAGACGTAACCGCATGCGGAACACGTCTTGCTGGACGGATAGAACCTGCCCACCCTTACGAAGCCGCGCCCCGACCATGCGCATTTGTACTCGAGCTGGCGCGCCAGCTCCGACATGGCGGCATCGCCCACGGCCTTGGCGAGGCGGCGGTTCCTCTGCATGCCCCTGACGTTCAGGTCCTCGACCGCGATGTTTTGGCTTTCTCCCACCGCATGCGTCGTGAACTTGTGCAGGGCGTCCTTCCGCCGGTTGGCAACCTTCTCGTGCGCCCGCGCGACCCTGACACGCTGCCTGGCGCGATTTGCGGAGCCCTTCCGCTTGCGCGAGAGCCGCCGCTGCTCCCGCGCCAGCCTCCTCTCGCTCCTTTGCAGGTTTTTGGGGTTGGGCAGGCGCTCCCCCGTGGAGCAGGTGGCTATGTCGTGTATTCCCGCATCGACTCCCAGGAACCCGACGGTCGGGGCCGGCGCGTCCGTGGCGGGGACGTCCGCGCAGCATATCGCCACGTAGTACTTGCCGCTCGGCACCTGCTTGACCGTCGCGGACAGGACGCGCCCCTCCACGGGACGGCTCACCCGCGCCCTGACGGTCCCCAGCTTTGGCAGCCTCACGTGCCTGGCGTCGATTATCCCGACGCCGTTCGTGCGGTAGCTCTTCCTCCCCGCGCGTTTGGACTTGAACTTCGGAAAGCCCACCTTGCCTGGTGCGCGGAAGAAGTTCTTAAATGCCTTGTCCAGGTCGCGCAGGGACTGCTGCAGTGCCATGGAGTCCACCTCGGAGAGCCACGGCGCGTCCGCCCTCTTCCAGGCGGGGATCTGGGTGATGTAGGAGTTGATGTGCCTCGATTTGCCCGTCCACGCGTACTCGTCCCGCCTCATCGCCAGCACCCTGTTGTAGACCCAGCGGCAGCAGCCGAAGGTCTTCTGCAGGAGGGCCTCCTGCTCGGCGCTCGGGTATATGCGGTACTCGAAGGTCTTGTCCATGGCCCTCACGCGTTCCTCTGGTCCTCGATATACTGCCTGACGGCCTCGGGCGTCGCCCCGCCGACGGTCGAGACGAAGTAGCTGTTCGTCCAGAGCGTCGGCAGCTTGCGCTTCAGCTGCGGGAACTCGGCGCGCAGGTCGTGGCTGGTCCTGCCCTTGATGCGCTTCACGGCCCGGTGGATGCCGAACTGGGGGTCGACTGAGACGAGCATGTGCACGCGGTCGGGCATGACCTTGATTTCCCTTATCTCGAAATCGAGTTCCTCCGCGACCTCGTGCGCGATCTCCTCGAAGCGGGAGCCGATGCCGTCCACGAGCACCTTCCTGCGGTATTTCGGGCAGAAGACCACATGGTAGTCGCAGTCCCAGACTATGTTGTCGTTGCTCCTGTATCTATCCATGAAAACAGTATACCACTTGCAGCCGTATATGTATATCGGCTGACGCCGATGCGCCTTATATCCCCACATCTGAAGAAAGGGGTTTTGCGGCGCTTTTGATAAAAGAGCCGCCCGCGAGTGGTTGCTTTGCGGGCGGCTGGGTATAAGCACGGTCGTATTGAGTTTTACGCGGCCAAGCCGCGTCGCATTATGGAGGTCACCATGGCTGACATTAATCAGATTACCCCTGAGAACTTCGATTCCATCGTTAACGACAGCCTGCCCGTACTGGTCGATTTTTGGGCACCGTGGTGCGGGCCCTGTCGATCCCTCTCGCCCATCGTTGACGAGGTTGCCGATGAGCTGGCGGGCAAGCTTGCCGTTGCCAAATGCAACGTCGACGACAACCAGGACCTGGCCATGAAGTTTGGCGTCATGAGCATCCCCACGCTGGTTGTGTTTAAGAACGGCGAGGAGATTGACCGCTCGGTTGGCGCTCTGCCCAAGGCAAGGCTGCAGGCGCTGCTGGAGAAGCATCTGTAATACGCTTGTTACATGTTGCCGTCTGCCCGCCGTCCATGAGCGCTTTTGCACCGCTCGCCGGACTTCTGGATGCACCGAGTGCAACCACGGATAGTATGGTAGTCACAAACAGCCCCCAGTGAACGGGTGCGGGTCGCACAGACTCGTACCCGTTTTCTTATGCAGCTGTGCGCAGAGCGGGCGTAGTAAAATCTGAACCACTGAACTGCCCCATACAAAAGGAGATTTCCCATGCATGATGTTGGAATGAACATGAGCCAGCTTGCCATGAGCGTCAAACAGGTCGACGACACCATCGAGCTCGCTCATGAGTGGAGCCATCAGTTGCTGCATGCGACCGAGAATTTTGACATGGAGCGCATCGGCGCCAAGCTCGAGGCCGCCATGGCCGCGCTGCACGAGGCGCATGACGCGCTCGAGGGCTACGAGGAAGCCATCGAGGCCGACCACAACTCCGTCGGCTCCGTGAAGCTGGTGTAAGGTGGCCGAACACGAGCACGGCTGCGGGTACGAGCACGAGCATCCGCACGGGGCGGACGGTGACGCGGGCTGCCACTGTAGTGGTTCCGGCTCCGAGCTGGTCCGTTTTTCGGTTACCGCACCCGACGACCTGCTGCGCCGTTTTGACGAGCAGATCGCACGCCGCGGCGACGTGGCCAACCGATCCGAGGCCGTGCGCGACCTGATTCGCGCCTCGATCGCCAAGGAGCAGATGCGCACGCCCGATGAGCACGTTATCGGGTCGCTCACCATGATCTACGACCACCATACCGGCGACCTGACGCGCCGTCTGGACGAAGTGCAGCACGACTACACCGACGAGATCGTATCGACCATGCACGTGCATCTGGATCACCACAACTGCTTGGAGATTCTGGCGCTCAAGGGTCGCGGCGAGCGCGTCTACGAACTAGCCGACCGTCTGCTGGGCCTGCGCGGCGTTAAGCACGGCGAGCTCACGTGTGCCGCCACCGGACAAAGCCTAGGACTGTAGCGGGATTTCCCGCAGCGCACCTGCCAAAAAGGGACAGGTTTATTTTGGCAGGTTTAGATGTTTTACCTACCAAAATAAACCTGTCCCTTTTTGGTCGGTTTTGATGAGGGAGAGCCGCATGCGGCATGTGCATATTCATGTGACGGGCATTGTGCAGGGCGTTGGCATGCGGCCGTTTGTGTATCGCGAGGCCATGGCGCATGGCGTCTGCGGCTGGGTGCTCAACGCAGGCGACGGCGTGCATGTCGAGGCGCATGCCTCGGGTGCGGCCGTCGACGGCTTTGTCGCCGCGCTGTCGGAGCACGCACCCGCGGCTGCCCGCGTGGAGCGCGTCGACGTTGCGGATTTGGAGCCCGGCACTTGGGATGCTGCCAATGAACAGGGCTTTCGCATTGTGGCGTCACAGGACCAGACTGCGCATACGACGCTCGTCTCGCCCGATATCGCCACCTGCGACGACTGCCTGCGCGAACTGTTCGACCCCGCCGACCGACGCTATCACTACCCCTTTATCAACTGCACCAACTGCGGCCCGCGCTTTACCATCATCCGCTCGCTGCCTTATGACCGAGCGGCCACCTCTATGGATCGCTTTCCCATGTGCCCCGAATGCGCCGCGGAGTATGCCGACCCACTTGACCGGCGCTTTCATGCGCAGCCCGATGCCTGCTTTGACTGCGGGCCGCATATTACCTGGCGCGAGGCGGCAGGCGGCATGGTGCTCGAGAGCTCAGAGGCGACGCCGGCTGTCGGCGACACGCGCGAGTCTAGCGACGCTATTATCGAGCGCTGTGTCGAGCTGCTCGAGGCCGGCGGCATTGTTGCCATCAAGGGCCTGGGCGGATTCCATCTGGCTTGCGACGCCGCCAACGAGCAAGCAGTAGCCGAGCTTCGCCGCCGTAAACGCCGCAGCAACAAGCCACTTGCCGTTATGGTGCGCAGCCTTGCCGACGCTGAACGCCTGTGCCATATCAGCGACGTTGAGCGCGGCTTGCTGGCCGGCAGCATTCGCCCCATTGTGCTGCTGCGCCGACGTGCTGTTTGCGAGAGCAGTGATTCTCCCGACGCCCTCGCGCTCGCACCGTCCGTCGCGCGCGACCTGCCCGAGCTCGGCGTTATGCTCCCCTACACCCCGCTTCAGCATCTGCTGCTTGCCGCGGCAGAAGCCCGCGGTATGCACGCGCTCGTCATGACCAGCGGAAACCTGAGCGAAGAGCCCATCGAGACCGACGACGATCTTGCCTGGGAACACCTCGTTGCCGCCGGCATCGCCGACGCGTTGCTCGGTAACGACCGCGCGATCCTCTCGCGCTACGACGACTCTGTAGTGCGCGTGGTCGACGGCGCCGTTATGCCCGTGCGCCGCGCTCGCGGATATGCACCCCAGCCGCTGCCGCTGCCGGCGCTCGACGGCGCTCCGTCCTGCGTGCTCGCCTGCGGGCCACAACAAAAGGCCACGATTGCGCTCACGCGTGAAGGGACGAACGGCGAGGCAACCTGTTTTGTGTCGCAGCATATCGGCGATGTTGAAAACGGCGGGACCTTCGATGCCTGGAACGCCGCGCGCACGCGCTTGGAAGATCTCTTTGACTTGGCGCCCGCCGCCTTAGCCTGCGATGTACATCCCAGCTATCTATCGAGCCAGTGGGCGCGCGAGCAGGCGCGAAAATGCAATCTGCCGCTCGTCGAGGTGCAGCACCATCATGCGCATATCGCGAGCGTAATGGCCGAGGCTATCGCCGCGGGCCAGCTTACAACCGACGCGCGCGTCCTTGGCATCGCCTTTGACGGCACCGGCGCCGGTACCGATGGGACCATTTGGGGCGGCGAGTTTCTTGTTGCCAGCCTTGGCGGCTTTGAGCGCGCCGCGCATTTGCGCACCTGGGCGCTCCCCGGCGGGGCGGCCTCCGTGCGCGACGCCCGCCGCAACGCCTTTGCCCTGCTCAGTGAGCTCGGCCTGCTCGAGCACCCAGGCGCCGCTCGGCTTTTGGACAGCCTCGACGAGCAAACGCGCAGCGTGACAGCCACCATGATCGAGCGCGGCATCAACAGCCCGCGTACCAGCAGCATGGGGCGTCTCTTTGATGCCGCGGCAGCAATTCTGGGCATCTGCGACAAGGCAACCTACGAGGGCGAACCCGCCATAGAATTCGAAGCCGCCGCCTGGCGCGCGCTCAGCAGTGAAAGTGCCTGCCCCACCGGCAATATGGCCAGCTTTTCCGTAACCGAATCATCCCGTCCGGACGACTGCCATGTTCTGAACTCCAGACCGCTTTTTGAGGCGCTTTTGGAGGGAATCAGGACCGGCGTGCCCGCCGGCAAGCTCGCGCTCGACTTCCATGTCACCATCGCACGCGCGTCGGCCCGCATCGCAAGCGAGATCTGCGTCCGTGAAGGCATCGACACCGTCGTGCTCTCGGGCGGCGTGTTCATGAACCGACTCCTGCTTCAGTTCCTCACCCGCGAGCTCAAAAGCGCAGGCCTTACTGTCCTTGTCCCCCACACCGCACCCGTCAATGACGGCTGCATCGCCTACGGCCAGGCGGCGGTCGCAAGCGCTCGTCTTGCGCAGACAACATCGCGATAGGCTGTTTTGCCAGTCTGCGCGCCGCCGTCTCACAGGTGTAACGCGTTTGCTCGTGACTCCCGCGAGCGCTACCATCAACTGATGGGTAATTAGGCGCCTATCCAGCGCAAAACGTATAAAAGGGGAACATTATGTGCCTTGCCGTTCCCGGTAAAGTGGTCAAACGCGACGACGACCTTAAGGCGACCGTCGACATGATGGGCATCGAGCGCCCCGTTTCGCTGCGCCTCGTGCCGACGGCACAGGTAGGCGACTATATTCTCGTGCACGCCGGCTTTGGCATTCAGATTGTCGACGAGCAGGAGGCGCAGGAGACGCTCGACCTGGTCAACACCATGACCGAACTGGTCGAAGAAGACCAGCTGGCCACCAACCCGGCGGAGGCTTACTAGTGGCGGCCGGACAGCCGGCTCGCTCCGGTATCGACTTTTCGGCATTCCGCGATCCCAAGCTGGCTCGCGAGCTCATCGATCGTATTCATGAGCTTGTCGGCAACCGCAGCATCAACCTTATGGAAGTCTGCGGCACGCACACCGTGAGCATCGGTCGCTATGGCTTTCACTCCATTATGCCTGCCGGGCTCAAACTGCTGAGCGGTCCGGGTTGCCCCGTCTGTGTTACCGCCAACCGCGATATCGACCATGCAATCGCGCTCGCCAAGATGGACGGCGCCATCATCACCACCTTTGGCGACATGATGCGCGTGCCCGGGTCGTCTACCTCGCTCGCCGCGCAAAAGGCGGCGGGGCGCGATATTCGCATTGTGTACTCCCCGCTCGATGCACTCGATATCGCCGAACACAACCCCGATCGCCCGGTCATCTTTATGGGCGTCGGCTTTGAGACCACGACGCCTACCATCGCCGCCGCCATCCTGGAGGCAGACGCGCGCGGGCTGCAGAACTTCTCGGTCTACTGTGCCCATAAGACCACGCCGCCGGCGCTGCGCGCCATCGCCAACGATCCCGAGACCACTATCGACGGCTTTATCCTGCCGGGCCACGTCGCCACCATCACGGGCCTGGCGCCCTTTAGCTTTTTGGTCGACGAGTTCAATACCCCGGGTGTGGTCACGGGATTTGAACCGGTCGATATCCTGCAGGGCATCTGCATGCTGGTCCAGATGGTTGTCGAGAACAGGCCGGCGATCGACAACGCCTACCGCCGTGGCGTCAACGCAGACGGCAACCCCGTTGCGCGCCAGCTGGTCGAGCAGGTGTTTGAGCCATGCAACACCACGTGGCGCGGGCTGGGGCCGATTGCCAACTCGGGCCTTTCCATCCGCCCCGAGTTCTCGCGCTTTGATGCCCGCACTCGCTTTGACGTGCCCGTTGAGACGACGGTCGAGCCGCGTGGGTGCCGCTGCGGCGACGTGCTGCGCGGGGCCATTACGCCGAGCGACTGCCCTCTGTTCGGCCAAGCTTGTACACCCGAGCATCCCGTCGGCCCCTGCATGGTGAGTTCCGAGGGCGGCTGTGCAGCATATTTCCGCTACCGAGGCTAATGGGTTCCGCCGCTCTAACGAACGGCGGGCCGGTCGACGCTGCACCTCGCCCATATAATTCCGTCCTCGATTGGAGTTTTCGATATGTCCCGTACTGCCACCGATAGCACTGTCCTGTTGGGCCACGGCTCTGGCGGCCAGATGATGAAACGCATCATCGATGAGGTCTTTTTGGATGCCTTTGGGTCGCCCGAACTGCTCGAGGGCAACGATGCCGGCGTCGCTGCGCTGCCCGCGAGCGGGCGCATCGCCATGTCGACCGACAGCTTTGTAGTCTCGCCGCAGTTCTTCCCCGGCGGCAATATCGGCCGACTCGCCGTGTGCGGAACCGTTAACGACGTCGCGACCTCGGGCGCCAACGTGCGCTACCTCTCATGCGGTTTTATCCTCGAAGAGGGCTGCCCCATGGACAAGCTGCGTCAAATCGTGCAGACCATGGCCGAAACGGCGCGCGAGGCGGACGTGGCGATCATCACGGGCGACACCAAGGTGGTCGAGCGCGGCGGGGCCGACGGCGTCTACATCAATACCGCCGGCATGGGCGAGGTGCCCGAGGGCGTGGCGCTCAGCGGCGCCAACTGCCAGCCTGGCGATGTCATCCTGGTGTCGGGTACACTCGGCGACCACGGTATCGCCATCATGAGTCAGCGCGAGGGTCTGGCGTTTTCGAGCACCATCGAAAGCGACGCCGCGCCGCTCAACCACCTGATTGCCGATGTGCTTGCCGCAGCACCCGACACACGCTGCTTCCGCGACCCCACTCGCGGTGGCCTGGCGTCCACGCTCAACGAGTTTGCCCAGGCCAGCGGCGTTGCCATGGAGGTCGACGAGGATGCCGTGCCCGTACGCCCCGACGTGCAGGCAGCCTGCGAGATGCTCGGCTATGATGTGTTGCAGGTGGCAAACGAGGGCAAGATGGTCGCCGTGGTGCCGGCCGAACAGGCAGATGCGGCACTGGCCGCCATGCGCGCCGCCCGCTACGGCGAGAATGCCGCCATCATCGGTCGCGTGCTGCCGCTTGCCGAGGACGCCCGCCCCGCCGTGCGCGTACGCACCGGCTGGGGCTCGACCCGCATACTCGACATGCTCGTGGGAGAGCAGCTGCCGAGGATTTGCTAACGACAAAGGCTCAGGGCTATTAAAGATATTCAGATTCCAAACATGCCCGGCACGCATGCCCAGTATCATGGGGTGCGTTTTACAACTCAAGCGGCAGGAGCACCCATGGCAGCAGCTTTTTCCCATGTGATCTTTGACCTGGACGGCACCATTCTCAACACGCTCGAGGACCTGGCGGCCGCCGGCAACCATACCTGCGAGATGCACGGCTGGCCCACGTTTGCCGTAGACGAGTACCGCTACAAGGTGGGAAACGGCATGCTCAAGCTGGTCGAGCGCTTTATGCCCGCCGAGTATGCGGGCGACGGCCGTATGTTTGAGCAGACGCTTGCCGAGTTTAGGGCTTATTACGGCGAGCACAAGGAAGACCACACCTCACCGTACGCCGGTACGATCGAGATGCTCGACCGCCTGCGCGTCGCGGGCGTGCAGCTTGCCGTGCTCACCAACAAGGACCATGTCTCGGCCGCTCCGCTTATCGAGAAGTATTTTGGTTCCGAGCGCTTTGCGCTGGTGCAGGGCCGCGTCGACGCGTTTCCTCCCAAGCCCGAGGCGCCTGTTACGCTGCATGTGATGAAAGAGCTAGGCGCCGACCCGGCAACCACACTCTATGTGGGCGATTCCAATGTCGATATCCTGACCGGTCACAACGCCGGCCTCAAGAGCGCCGGCGTCGCCTGGGGCTTCCGTGGCCGCGCAGAGCTAGAAGCCGCCGGCGCCGACTACGTGGTGGACACCCAGGATGAGCTCGCGGCGCTGATTCTGGGCGAGTAGCGGGGCTGTCGCTCAACACGGCTGCATAGATTCTGTCGCGCGGAAAGTAGTCGTTTAAGAACGTCCATTACAGTCGAAATTGTCAGCCCGGGACCGTCTCGGGCTACGATTGAGGCGCGCCCAGAACGGGCCGCCGACCGGGCGCCCGCGCACGGCCGAACGTCCCTGCCCCCGAGAGGGCCTGTTGGGTGCTGCCGGCGCGGGACGCGCCGCCCCCGACGGCTGATAGGAAAGTGCCGGGCAGGTGCCGCGGCTGGTAATGTGAGTGCCGAGGGGGAGGCCATCCGGTCGAACGACTACCGGAAGGATACCACCGTGAAAGCGACATCCACCAGACCCGCGGCCGTGCTCGGCCTGGACGTCGGCAAGTCATCGCACTGGGCCTGCCTGGTCGACCGCGACGGGGAGGTGCTGGCCAGCGCCCCCGTCCGCAACAGGGAGGCCGAGCTCGACGCGCTGTTCGCCTCCGCGCCCGCCGGCACGCTCGTCGTCGTCGACCAGTTCCGCAACATAGGGTCCCTCGCCGTGAGGCGGGCCCGCGCCGCGGGGCTCGGGGTCGCCTACCTGCCCGGGCTCGCCGCCAGCCGCGCCGCGGGCCTGTTCGCCGGCGAGGCCAAGACCGACGAGCGCGACGCCGCGGTGATCGCGCGGACCGCCCTGGGCGTGCCGGACTCCCTGTCGGGGGTCCCGGGCCGCGGCGAGGCCCTCGAGGCCGCCCGCGCCCTCTCGTCGCAGCGCGACCACGTCGTCGCCTGCGCGACCAGGGACAAGAACCGCCTGCGCGCGGTGCTGCTCGAGTCCTGCCCGGCCCTCGAGGCCGCGGTCGACCTGTCGGACCGGCGGTGGCTGGAGCTACTCGCCGGGTTCGGCGGGGCGTGGGGG
>JAXJJM010000050.1:0-56716 GCA_036298225.1 Collinsella sp. | reverse complement strand
TCCGTAGATTCCGCACGAGCCGAAGGCCACTTAATGTGGCCTTCGTGCGAGCCCAGGACTTGACCGAGCGGAAAACTCGCCCTGCCCCTCCCGGCCGGAGCGTATGCAGGGTTTGTGTACGAATCCTCGTGTCCATTGACCGACGCCGGGGTCCCCGCCATAATACTTTCGGTTCACGCACGAATCCGCTGCCAGAGACAGCCGGCGCAAACGGGTCTTACCCGCGAGCTTAATGGGACTTCCCGCCAGCCGAGGTGGTCGAGTAGATATGTCTTCTCGCCCCCGTCGCTCATGCAGCGCGGGGGCTTTCTTTTTGGACATGCCCCCGTCACGTCCTTGTGGCGGACCGTGCCCGGAAAGAATTCGAGGAGGTGTAATTCATGCCCCAGCAGTACAAAATCGACAAGGTTGCAGAGATCGAGTCCCGTATCGCCGAGAACGCCGGTCTGTTCGTCGTCAACTACAACGGTCTGACGGTTAAGCAGGCTCAGGAGCTGCGTCATCAGCTTCGCGAGTGCGGCGCCGAGATGAAGGTCTACAAGAACAATCTGGTCAAGATCGCCCTCAAGAACCAGGAGCAGCCCGAGATCGACGAGATCCTCGCCGGCCCCGTCGCTTATGTGTTCTACGAGTCCGAGCCGGTCGAGGCCGCTAAGGCCCTTAAGGACTTCTCCGCTAAGTCCAAGGGCGTCCTTGAGATCAAGGGCGGTATCTCCGACGGCAAGGCCGTTTCCGCTGATGATGTTAAGGCTATCGCCGAGCTGCCCACCAAGGATCAGCTTCTCGGCCAGATCGCCGGTCTCATCTCCGGTTTCGCTCGCGACATCGCTGTCTGCGTCAACGGCGTTTCCTCTGGTCTCGCTCGTTCGATTCAGCAGGTCTCCGAGCAGAAGGCAGCCTAGTTGCTGTTTTCACCCGCGGCGGCAACGCCGCACCCCTGGCGCATTCACGCCGTGTTTTAACTGATCTCCGTGCACAGACACGGAAACCGAAAGGACTTAGAAATGGCTAAGCTTACCACCGATGAGATCATCGATGCTCTTAAGGAAATGACCCTTCTCGAGGCTTCCGAGCTCGTCAAGGCTATCGAGGACACCTTCGGCGTTTCCGCCGCTGCTCCTGCCGCTGTTGTCGCCGCTCCTGCTGCTGGCGCCGCTGAGGCCGAGGAGAAGACCGAGTTTGACGTCGTGCTCGAGGGCTTCGGCGACAACAAGATCCAGGTCATCAAGGCCGTCCGTGAGCTCACCAACCTTGGCCTGAAGGAGGCCAAGGAGGTCGTCGAGGGCGCTCCCAAGGCTGTTCTCGAGGGTGCCAAGAAGGAGGACGCCGAGGCTGCCAAGGAGAAGCTCGAGGCTGCTGGCGCTGCTGTCACCCTCAAGTAATCAGGCTTTCTCGCCAGATTTCTTTGCAGACGGGGTTCGCATTGCGAGCCCCGTCTTTTTTGTTTTTCGGTCCCTCGACATCGGTAGCTCAAACTGCCATGTTCTGTGATTTGCGTCGTATCGGGCGCCCTGCCGTTGGGCAATAAAATTGCACCATTCGAGCAATAATTTGCGTTGACCTGCTGAAGAATTGTCTCTGCCTTGTAGCGACATATAGTTCCAGCGGTAAGATGCTTGGGTATCGCAATTTGGTCTGCGGCTGTGTGCCGCACGCATGGGGTGCTTTTGCGCCTGCGAAAGGATCTTTGAATAACATGAAGGCAATCATCCCCGCCGCCGGTCTTGGCACGCGTTTTCTGCCTGGCACCAAGTGCACGCCCAAAGAGATGCTGCCGGTGCTCGACAAGCCCGTCATTCAGTACGTCGTCGAGGAGGCGCTCGACCCCGAGGAAGTCGACGACGCCATCATCGTTACTTCTCCCGGCAAGCCCGAGCTGCTTAACTACTTCCAGCCCGATCGCTCGCTCGAGAACCTGCTGCGCGAGCGCGGCAAGAACGCCTATGCCGATGCCGTCGCCCACGCTGGCGGTATGCCGGTCGACTTCCGCTATCAGTACGAGCCCAAGGGCCTCGGCCATGCTATCCGCTCTGCTGCCGACGCCGTGGCAGGGGAGAACTTCCTGGTTCTTCTGGGCGACTACGTTGTGCCTAACCGCGACATCTGCGACAAGATGCTCGCCGTTTCCAAGGAGCACGGTGGCGCTTCGGTTATCGCCGTCGCTGCTTGCTCGCCCGAGGAAGTCAGCCGCTACGGCGTTATCGCCGGTGAGCGCGTCGGTTCGCTCGAGGGCGCCGAGGACGTTGCCGATGCAGAGCCGGGCGCTGTCTGGCGTATCGGCGGTCTGGTCGAGAAGCCCGCTCCCGAGGCGGCTCCGTCCAACCTGTACATTGTCGGCCGTTATCTGCTGAGCCCGCTGGTCATGGACCTGCTCGCTGATCAGCAGGCCGGTAAGGGCGGCGAGATCCAGCTGACCGACGCCATGGCCCGTTCGCTCGACCGCGAGGCCATGTATGCCGTCGTCATCGACCCGCTGTCGGGCTACGACACCGGTACTCCCTCTGGCTGGATGGCCACCAACGCCCTCATGGCTGCAAGCGACCCCCGCTTTGCCGATGCCTTCTGGGACGCCATCGACGAGCGCGGCGGATTGATGCGCAAGTAAACCTTCGGACATCGACATTTACGGGCGCGGACCTCGGTTCGCGCCCGTTTTTTTATAAGAGCTGCGATTGCTGGCTCTCTGTTCACAGAAAATATATGAACAGATGTTCGATACACATACATCTACCTGCGTGTTTTCTGCCGAAAAACTTTGCTACTCCAAAAACTCAATCGCGTCAAGGCTTTTCTTGCCCAACGGTCGGTACCTGATAAACTATTAGGTTGCGATAACTGGCGAAGCTATGCCTCGCCAACCCACCGAGCATTTCCGTGAAGGAGGAAAAACCTGGTGACCTACGCATACACTGCCACTGAGCGCAAGCGCGTCAGCTTCGGGAAAATCCCGGAGGCCATGGAGCTCCCCAACCTTATCTCTGTTCAAAGGGAATCCTTTGAGCGTTTTAAGGACGAGGGCCTTCGTGAGGCGTTCAAGGAATCCAGCCCCATCCAGAGCCAGAACCATGTTCTCGAGGTTACCTTCGGCGAGCATCAGTTCGGCGACCCCGCGCACACCGTCGAGGAGTGCCGCGAGAAGGATATGACCTATCAGGCTCCGCTTCTGACCGACGTCCGTCTCACCAACAAGGAGACCGGCGAGATCAAGGAGCAGCTCGTCTTTATGGGCGACTTCCCCATGATGACCGATCAGGGCACCTTCATCATCAACGGTACCGAGCGTATCGTCGTCTC
Organism: Collinsella sp.; assembly: GCA_036298225.1. Lineage (GTDB taxonomy): Bacteria > Actinomycetota > Coriobacteriia > Coriobacteriales > Coriobacteriaceae > Collinsella. The sequence continues at coordinate 53,422 of JAXJJM010000050.1, read as the reverse complement.
GCAGCTCGTCCGTTCCCCGGGTGTGTACTACAGCTCCGAGATGGATTCGGGCAAGCAGATCTACAAGGCCCAGATCATCCCGTCCCGCGGTGCCTGGCTCGAGTTTGAGGTCGACAAGCGCGACCAGCTCATGGTCTCCATCGACCGCAAGCGCAAGCAGAGTGCCACGATGTTCCTGCGCGCCCTTGGCATTGCCGTCACCAACGACGACATCATCGAGCTTCTCGGCAACTCCGATGTGATCAAGCGCACCCTGGAGCGCGACACCGCCCTCACCCGCGAGGATGCCCTTATCGAGATCTACCGTCGTCTGCGCCCGGGCGAGCCTCCCACCGTGGACGCTTCCCGCAGCCTGCTCGAGGGCCTGCTCTTCAACCCGCAGCGCTACGATCTGGCCCGCGTCGGTCGTTACAAGGTTAACAAGAAGCTCAACCTCACCACCGAGGAAGAGGTCACGGTGCTCACCGACGAGGATATCGTCGCGACGCTGCGCTACCTGCTGTCCCTCGCTGCCGGCGAGCAGGGCTTCAAGGTCGACGACATCGATCACTTTGGCAACCGCCGCATCCGCACCGTCGGCGAGCTCGTCGCCAACCAGTTCCGTATCGGCATGAGCCGTATGGAGCGCGTCGTCCGTGAGCGCATGAGCTCCCAGGACATCGACGAGATCACCCCGCAGTCGCTCATCAACATCCGTCCGATCGTGGCCTCCATCAAGGAGTTCTTCGGTTCCTCGCAGCTCTCGCAGTTCATGGACCAGGCGAACCCCCTGACCGGTCTGACCCACAAGCGCCGTCTGTCCGCACTCGGCCCTGGTGGTCTTGCCGGCCACAAGTCCGGCTCCAGCCGCCGCACCAACGTGCCGACGGCCGTCCGCGACGTTCACAATTCGCACTACAGCCGCATGTGCCCGATCGAGACCCCCGAAGGCCCCAACATCGGCCTAATCGGCTCGCTCGCCCTCTACGCCCGCGTCAACGAGTACGGCTTCATCGAGGCTCCGTTCCGTCGCGTCGAGAACGGCGTTGCCACCGACCAGATCGACTGGATGACCGCTGACGAGGAAGAGAAGCACGTCATCGCGCCGGCCAACACGCCGCTCGATCCCAAGACCAACGAGTTCATCACGACCGATGCCGAGGGCAAGCTTGTCCGCCCGCACACCGTGATCGCCCGTACCCGCGACTTCGACGGCTCCTTCGGCGCTCCCGCCGACGTGCCCGTCGAGGACGTCGACTACATGGACGTCTCGCCGCGTCAGATGCTCTCCGTCGCAGCCACGCTGATCCCGTTCCTCGAGCACGACGACGCCAAGCGTACGCTGATGGGCGCCAACATGCAGCGTCAGGCCGTGCCGCTGGTTCACCCTGCCGCTCCCTATGTCGGTACCGGCATGGAGCGTCGCGCCGCTCTGGACTCTGGCGAGGTCACCCTGGCCAAGAACGCCGGCGAGGTCATCTTTGCTGACGCCGCCAAGATCATCGTCAAGCATGCCGGCGGCATGGACGAGTATCACCTGGCCAAGTACCAGCGCTCCAACCAGTCCACCTGCATCAACCACCGTCCGCTCGTGCGCGTCGGTGACACCGTTGAGCAGGGCGAGCCCCTGGCTGACGGTCCTTCGACCGACCATGGCGAGCTCGCGCTGGGCCAGAACCTCACCGTGGCATACATGCCGTGGGAAGGCTTTAACTACGAGGACGGTATCGTCGTGTCCGAGCGCCTGGTGGCCGAGGACCTGCTGACGACCATCAACATCACCCGTCACGAGATCGATGCCCGCGACACCAAGCTCGGCCCCGAGGAGATCACCCGCGAGATCCCGAACCTCTCCGAGGACATGCTTGCCAACCTCGACGAGGACGGCATCATCCGCATCGGCGCTGAGGTCGGCCCTGGCGACATCCTGGTCGGCAAGGTCACGCCTAAGGGCGAGAGCGCTCTGACCGCCGAGGAGCGCCTGCTGCGCGCCATCTTCGGTGCCAAGGCCCACGACGTCCGCGATACCTCCCTTAAGATGCCTCACGGCGCTTACGGCCGCGTCATCGACGTCGTCCGCTTTAGCCGCGAGAACGGCGACGATCTGGCTCCCGGCGTCAACGAGCAGGTGCGCGTCTACGTCGCCCAGCGCCGTAAGATCCAGCAGGGCGATAAGATCGCCGGCCGCCACGGCAACAAGGGTGTTATCTGTAACGTTCTGCCGGTCGAGGACATGCCCTACATGGCTGACGGTACCCCGATCGACGTTATCCTCAACCCGCTGGGCGTTCCTTCGCGTATGAACGTCGGCCAGCTGCTCGAGTGCCACCTTGGCTGGGCTGCTGCCTGCGGTTGGGATACCGAGCAGGCCGACTCCGACAAGTACGTCCCCGGTCCGTTCTTCACCGCGACGCCCGTCTTCGACGGCGCCAAGGAGGACGAGATCGCCGAGGTCATCCGTCGTGCCAACAAGAACATGCTCAACAAGGCCACCGCTGCCTTTGGCGATCACATGCGTCCCGAGTTCGTCACCCAGCTTGACGAGCGCGGCAAGACCCGCCTGTTCGACGGCCGCACCGGCGAGGAGTTCCGCGAGCCCATTACCGTGGGTACGTCCTACATCCTCAAGCTCGGCCACATGGTCGACGACAAGATCCACGCCCGTTCGACCGGCCCTTACAGCCTGGTTACCCAGCAGCCTCTGGGCGGCAAGGCTCAGTTCGGCGGCCAGCGCTTCGGCGAGATGGAAGTTTGGGCACTGTACGCTTACGGTGCTTCCAACGTCCTGCAGGAGATCCTGACCGTCAAGTCCGACGATACCGTGGGCCGCGTCAAGACCTACGAGTCCATCGTCAAGGGCGAGAACGTTCCTGTCCCGGGTATCCCCGAGTCCTTCAAGGTTCTCGTCAAGGAGATTCGTTCGCTCGCACTGGACATCGAGCCCATGCACGATGCCGACGAGGACGCCTCCGCCCCTGTGACCGCCGAGGAGACCTCTGCTCTCGACGACCTGGCTGCGCTCGCCGGCGTTGACGCCGACGTCGAGGCCGAGGATGCCGAGACCGACGAGGCGCCCGAGGCTGTCGCCGCCACGACCACTGATAAGGAGTAGTTGACTGTGGCAGATTTCGAAGCTACTGATTTTGACTCGGTAAAGATCTCCCTTGCCTCCGCCGACCAGATCCGTTCCTGGTCGCACGGTGAGGTCAAGAAGCCGGAGACCATCAATTACCGTACCCTCAAGCCCGAGAAGGACGGCCTGTTCTGCGAGAAGATCTTCGGTCCCGCCAAGGACTGGGAGTGCTCCTGCGGCAAGTACAAGGGCATCCGCTTTAAGGGCATCGTCTGCGAGCGCTGCGGCGTCGAGGTCACCTCGGCCAAGGTGCGTCGCGACCGCATGGGCCACATCGAGCTCGCCGCACCCGTGTCCCACATCTGGTACTTCAAGAGCCCCACGAGCTTCCCGATGAGCCGTATGCTCGACATCAAGTCCAAGGACCTCGAGAAGGTTCTGTACTTTGCCAGCTACATCATCACCGAGGTTGACTACGAGGCTCGCGAGGCCGACGCCGACGACCTGCGCGAGGAGCTCGCCGCCGATCTGGAAGAGATCGATGCCGAGTGCGCCCGTCAGATCGAGTCCCTCAAGGAGCAGGGCGACCCCGAGAACTTTGACGAGTTCTCCGACGAGGAGCCGCTGACCCCCGAGGAGATCGCCTCTGGCATCGTCGACATCGAGGAAGAGTGCAAGGACGAGAAGCAGCTCCGCACGGACGCCTTCAACGCCTTCATGAAGCTCACCGAGCGCGACCTCATCTCCGATGAGCCGCTGTTCCGCGAGATGACCCGTTACTACTCCATGTACTTCAAGGGTGGTATGGGTGCCGAGGCTGTCCGCGACCTGCTCGCTGCCATCGACCTCCCCTCCGAGGCCGAGAAACTCAAGGCCATCATCGCCGACGAGGACTCCCAGAAGCAGAAGCGCGAGAAGGCCGTCAAGCGCCTCGAGGTCGTTGACGCCTTCCTGAAGGGCGGCAACAGCCCCGCGAACATGATCCTGGACGTCATCCCGGTCATTCCGCCCGATCTGCGCCCGATGGTTCAGCTCGACGGCGGCCGCTTCGCCGCATCCGACCTCAACGACCTGTATCGTCGTGTGATCAACCGTAACAACCGACTCAAGCGCCTGCTCGACCTGGACGCCCCTGCGATCATCGTGAACAACGAGAAGCGCATGCTCCAGGAGTCCGTGGACGCCCTGTTCGACAACGGCCGTCGTGGTCGCCCGGTCTCTGGCCGTGGCGGTCGCCCGCTCAAGTCGCTCGCCGAGGCCCTCAAGGGCAAGCAGGGTCGTTTCCGTCAGAACCTGCTGGGTAAGCGTGTCGACTACTCCGGCCGTTCGGTAATCGTTACCGACCCCAAGCTGCTGCTGCACCAGTGCGGTCTGCCCAAGACCATGGCGCTGGAGCTCTTCAAGCCCTTCGTCATGAAGCGCCTGGTCGAGCTTGGCAAGGTCGAGAACATCAAGGGCGCCAAGCGCGCTATCGACCGCGGTGCCACCTTTGTGTGGGATATCCTCGAAGAGGTCATCGACGGCCGCGTCGTGCTGCTCAACCGTGCACCGACCCTGCACCGTCTGTCCATCCAGGCCTTTGAGCCGGTGCTGGTCGAGGGCAAGGCTATCCACCTGCATCCGCTGGTCTGCTCGCCCTTCAACGCCGACTTCGACGGCGACCAGATGTCTGTCCACGTGCCGCTGTCCAGCCAGGCTCAGGCCGAGGCCCGCGTGCTCATGCTCTCTGCGAACAACCTGCGCTCGCCGGCATCCGGCAAGCCGGTCAACATCCCTTCGCAGGACATGATCATCGGTGTGTACTACCTCACCCAGGTTCGCGAGGGTCTGCCGGGCGAGAACCACGTGTTCTCGAGCTTCGACGACGCGCTGCACGCCTATGACTGCCGCTCCGAGGTCGACATGCAGGCCAAGATCCAGGTCCGCGTGTCCGCTGCCGACGCCAACGTCATCAACGAGGACGGCACCCGTATCTTCCGCGTCAAGAACGGCAAGAACGAGTTTGTCGACTACGACGTCACCGGCAACAAGACCGCGCGCTTCGAGACCTCTATCGGCCGCATCATCTTCAACCGCCAGTGCCTGCCCGAAGACTATGAGTTCATGAACTACAAGATGGTCAAGGGCGATGTGGCCAAGCTGGTTGCCGACTGCTGCGATCGTTACCCCGAGGCCAAGGTCGGCCCGATCCTCGACGCCATCAAGTACTCCGGCTTCCACTACGCTACCCGCGCCGGCCTCACCATCTCGGTGTGGGACGCTCTCATTCCTGCCGAGAAGCAGGAGCTGCTCGACCGCGCCCAGGCCAACGTCGACCAGATCAACGAGTACTTCGAGGAGGGCTTCATCAACGAGACGGAGCGCCACATCGAAGTCGTTAACGAGTGGACCGCTTGTACCGATAAGGTTGCAGCGCTCATGCTCGACATGTTCGACGAGGAGAACCCGCTCTACATGATGGCCGACTCCGGCGCCCGTGGTTCTAAGACCCAGCTGCGTCAGCTCGGCGGCATGCGTGGCCTGATGGCAGACATGTCCGGTGAGACGATCGACCTTCCCATTAAGGCGAACTTCCGCGAGGGCCTGCTGCCGCTCGAGTACTTCATTTCGACCTACGGCGCCCGTAAGGGCCTGGTCGATACCGCATCCCACACCTCGGACTCTGGTTACCTGACCCGTCGTCTGGTCGACGTGGCCCAGGACGTCATCGTCCGCGAGGAGGACTGCGGTACGCACGAGGGCGTCACCTACAACCTCATCATCCCCGGCACCACCGACCTCAACACCGACCTCGTCGGCCGTTGCTTCATTGAGGACGTCGTGGCTCCCGATGGCACCGTGCTCTTTGAGCAGGACGGCTACATCGAGAAGGTCGCCGACATCCAGAAGATGGTCGATGCGGGCCTCAAGAAGGTCAAGCTTCGCGCGCTGCTCACCTGCCGCTCCAAGTACGGCGTGTGCCAGAAGTGCTACGGCTGGGATCTTTCCACCCGTCGTCCGGTCGCCATCGGTACTGCCGTCGGCATTATTGCCGCCCAGTCCATCGGCGAGCCCGGTACGCAGCTTACGATGCGTACCATTCACTCCGGCGGCGTCGCTGGCGTCGACGATATTACGCAGGGTCTGCCTACGGTCAGCCGTATGTTCGATATCGTCGGCAACGTCAACGAGAAGATCCTGGGTCGCGAGGCCGAGCTGGCTCCGTACTCCGGTCACCTCTCTATTAAGCCCGAGAAGTCCGAGTACGTGCTGACGCTCACCGACTCCGAGGATCACACCCGTGTCCTCGACGAGCGTCGCGTCCCCGCTTCGGTGCGCTTTATGCCCGAGATCGAGGACGGCTGCGAGGTTCGCGCCGGCGACCAGATCACCAAGGGCTTCGTCAACTTCCGCAACCTGCGCAAGCTGACCGACATCGAGTCGACGATGCACACCTTTGTCGAGAGCGTCAAGGACGTCTACACCAGCCAGGGCGTCGACCTGAACGACAAGCACATCGAGGTGCTCGCACGTCAGATGCTGCGTCGCGTTCAGATCACCAACCCCGGTGACTCCAAGTACCTGCTTGGTCAGTACGTCGACCGCTACGAGTTCGCCGACGAGGTCGAGCGCGTTGCCCGTCTGGGCGGTCAGGCTCCTGTGGCCGAGCCCGTCATCCTGGGTACGCTCAAGGTCGCGTCCAACATCGACTCCTGGCTGTCGAGCGCTTCGTTCATCCGTACCGCCGGCGTCCTTACCGAGGCTGCCATCGAGGGCAAGGTCGATCACCTGCTCGACCTTAAGTCCAACGTCATCGTCGGTAAGAAGATCCCTGCTGGTACCGGCCTCAAGCCGTACGCCAACGCCAAGCTGACGTATCGCACGGCCGACGGCTACGTGGACATCGACGGCCCGGCTTCGCCCAACGCCAAGTCGCTGCCCGAGTGGGCTCCTGTGGAGCTCAAGGACCTGGACGAGCAACTCCCGCAGCAGCTCGACTGGGCCGGCTACGACGAGTTCGGCGGTGCTGACGGTTCGTTCACCCGCAATGGTCACACCATCTCCGCCGAGAAGGCTCGTCTGTACCTGTTCGACGACCTGGGCGTGTCGCAGCGCTGGACCAACAAGTTCAGCGAGGTCGGCATCGAGACGGTCGGCGACCTGGTCGGCAAGTCCGAGGAGGATCTGCTGCGCATCGACGGCATCGGTGCCAAGGCGATCGAGGAGCTCCGTGACGGCCTGGAGGCCCACGACCTGCTCTACATCCTCGAGAACAACGACGACGTTGCCGACGAGGAAGACCTCTCGCAGCTGCTGCAGATGGTCTTTAGCCCCGACGGTCCGGACGATATCCTGCTGGGTACCTCCGCTCCGACGCATCACGCCGACGCCGACGAGGAGCTCCTGGGCGCCCCGATCGACGACAAGAAGGCTCCCGCCAACGGTGCCATCAACGAGGACATGGCTTCTCTCGATGAGCTGCTCAACCAGCTCGTGGACACCGACGACGCCGAAGAGGCCAAGGACAACGACGAGGAGTAATTTCCTAGTACGTTAACCGCCCTTCCAAAGACCCGTTTCCCAACAGGGAAGCGGGTCTTTTTTGATGAGGAACGTTGCCCCGACGAGCACGTCGGATTCCCGGAACGGGCCGCCCGCTGTTTAAGTTTGTCGCGAGTTCCGCACGCAAAGGAAAGCACTTAATGTGCTTTCCGTCTTGCGCAGGACTGTAGAGCAGCAAACTTAAACAGCGGGCGGCCCGTTCCGGGAATCTGCCCCCGCGCACAGAAGGGGATTCCTTTTGCCAAAAAGGGACAGGTTTATTTTGGTAGGTTATTCCTGCCTGAATTTGAAACATTTCGTTCGGCCAGAGCGTATCTATGGTGAGGACCTCATCAAGAATCATTACCGTCACCGGGAGGTGATTATGGAAGAACAGGCATTTAGACAGGCAGTCGAAGATCACCGGGATGTCGTGTTTCGGATCGCATTGACGTACCTGCGCGATTGTGCCGACGCCGACGATGTTGCCCAGGATGTCTTTCTTAAGCTGCTTAAAAGCGATGGACATTTTGAGAGTTGGGAGCATCTTCGCCGCTGGCTTATCCGGGTCACGATCAATGAATGTAAATCGCTCTTTCGAAAGCCATGGAGGCGCGTGGAGGATATTGAGAACTTGGCCGATTCGCTTTCGACGGCGCAGGAGGAGACCAAGGCGGTTCTGTCAGACGTTATGCGACTTCCGGAGCGATTCCGCGTCCCCATCGTGCTCTATTACTATCTGGGCTTTTCGACCTCAGAGATTGCCGAGTTGTTGCATGTACCAGCCGCGACCGTTCGAACGCGTTTGGCTCGCGGCAGGTCGAAGCTCAAGTTCATCCTAGAGGAGGGCGACCGTGAAATCCAATCAAATCAAGCAGGCCTTCGAGTCCATCCAAGCCGATAGCGATCTTGCCGATCGCGTTCTTAATGCAGCTGAAGGCGTGCCGCTTCGCAAAAGGGGTCATGCTAAGCCCCTCTATGTTGCGGTTATCGGGTGTCTTGTCGGAGTGTTGGCGACCGGAGGGGTCGCCTACGCCGTTATCAATTCCAGCTATTTTGCCTCAGCCTGGGGAAACCACGGCAACGGGGATTCCATTACCTGGACAAACGGCGGCTCATCGGGGACTAAATATACCTACACCAGAGAGTTTGGTGATGGCATCGCGCCCCAAAGCCTGGAGGGTGCAGTCCAGGAGGTTAATCTGTCCGTCGAGGGCAACGGCTATACGCTTGATATCCATGAGATGGCAATCGACCAAAACGGCTGCGGTGCTGTGACGTTTACGCTATCCAATCCAAATGGTGTTAACTACTACAAGCCGGCAGCAGAGACTGGCGAACTTGTTCTCTATGGTGAAGAAGAACAAGGCATCGGCACGCCCGGCATGAACTTCGGCGAGGAATGGGCTGACACACGCTGCACCATTGATAAGGACACATCAAGCGATACTGTCATTAATGGCACGATGTACTTTGCTTCTATGGATCGCGAGCGAGGTTTTCAACATGCGGTCACCTGGAATATCTCGTGGACCGAGGGCGAAGGCGAGGATGCGAAGCCGTTCGAGGCATCGACGCCCGAGTTTAGCGTTGGAGCGTACGTCGATACAAAGGAACTCCGCTCCGATGACTCGCCTCTCGAGATCAGCCCGTTTTCTATCCAGACACACATCGATGATTTGGGCATTGACGCAGTCACGAAGAAGTTAACGGTTACCTACAAGGATGGATCGGAGCAGATTATCGAAGATGACGACGCAGGGGCGTTCAACTTATATTTTTCTTATACGCGCAATAGCGGAGAGAACATCTGGGTGCCAACGAAGTTGATTGATGTCGACCAAGTGGTCTCAGTAACGCTTGAGGGCACGAGGTGCACGTCAACAGGAGAGACCGAAACGGAAGAGTCCTTTACTATCGTCTATTCGTAAGGTCTGAGGCCGCTTTCTACTAGGGGAAGCGGCCTCTTTTGCGTTAAATGGAAACACCGCTGATTTCCATGCGACAGATGAGAGCAGATTACCGCTGGAGCGCGACGTTTCCCCAGATAAAACCGACCAAAATTAACCTGTCCCTTTTTGGCAGGGAACGTTGCCCCAACGAGCACGTCGGATTCCCGGACCGGGCCGCCCGGGCCGGGAATCCGCCCCCGCGCACAGAAGGGGATTCCTTTTGTGTAGGCTTTGCGGAAATATGCTCATTTTGGGATACGCCCGGCGGCGTGGTCTGTTGACGGCACAGCTAACGCCACGTATCCTAACGAACTGCGTGTTTCGTAGGGGGATGCTGACCCCTCGATTCAAGCCGTTGCACTTTACAGAAAGCTGGAATCATTCGAGAAGGAGTACGCTTTGCCTACTATTAACCAGCTGGTTCGCCAGGGCCGTCGTTCCGTGCCCAAGAAGTCCAAGAACGCTGCTCTGCAGCACAACTCCCAGAAGCGCGGCGTGTGCACCCGCGTCTTCACCACGAGCCCCAAGAAGCCGAACTCGGCTCTTCGTAAGGTTGCCCGTGTTCGCCTTGTCAACGGCATCGAAGTTACTGCTTACATCCCGGGTGAGGGCCACAACCTGCAGGAGCACTCCATCGTGCTCGTTCGCGGCGGTCGTGTCCGTGACCTCCCTGGTGTCCGTTATCACGTCATCCGTGGCGCCTACGACGCTGCTCCGGTCCAGAACCGTATGCAGGCCCGTTCCAAGTACGGTGCTAAGCGCCCCAAGGCTAAATAAGCCAGATAACGTTTTGATACTTTCGCCGTGTGCCGCCTAAGCGCCGCACGGTAGACACTTAAGGAGATTTCACATGCCGCGTCGTGCAGCAGCTAATCGTCGTGAGGTTCAGCCTGACGCCGTTTACAACAACCGCCTGGTGACTCAGCTCATCAACAAGGTCCTTCTTGACGGCAAGAAGGCCACCGCTGAGCGCATCGTTTACACCGCTTTCGAGATCGTTGCCGAGAAGTCCGAGGGTGGCGACGCTCTCGCTACCTTCAAGAAGGCTATGGACAACGTCAAGCCCACGCTCGAGGTTAAGCCCAAGCGTGTCGGTGGCGCTACCTATCAGGTCCCGATGGAGGTCAACTCCCGTCGTTCCACCGCTCTGGGTATCCGCTGGATCGTCAACTTCTCCCGCGCTCGCAAGGAGAAGACCATGGCCGAGCGTCTCGCCAACGAGATCCTCGACGCTTCCAACGGCCTGGGCGCTTCCGTCAAGAAGCGTGAGGACGTCTTCAAGATGGCCGAGGCCAACCGCGCGTTCTCTCACTATCGTTGGTAAGTTAAGGTAAGGAACTAACATGGCTAAGCCTAAGTACAAGCTTTCCGATACCCGTAACATCGGCATCATGGCCCACATCGATGCCGGTAAGACCACCACGACCGAGCGTATTCTTTACTACACCGGTAAGACCCACAAGATCGGTGAGGTTCATGAGGGCGCTGCCACCATGGACTGGATGGTTCAGGAGCAGGAGCGCGGCGTAACCATTACCTCCGCTGCTACCACGTGCTTCTGGAACAAGGACGGTAAGGACTACCGCATCCAGATCATCGACACACCGGGCCACGTTGACTTCACCGCCGAGGTCGAGCGCTGCCTGCGCGTCCTCGATGGCGCTGTCGCCGTCTTCGACGCCGTTGCCGGCGTTCAGCCCCAGTCTGAGACCGTTTGGCGTCAGGCTTCCACCTTCAACGTCCCCCGCATCGCCTTCATCAACAAGTATGACCGCGTGGGCGCTGACTTCTTCAACGCTATCGAGACCATGAAGGATCGTCTCGACGCTAACGCCGTGGCCGCTCAGGTCCCGATGGGCGCCGAGGACAACTTCTGGGGCGTCATCGACCTCGTTACCATGACTGCATGGGACTTCAAGGCCGACGAGAAGGGCATGACCTACCCCGAGCCGATGGACGAGATCCCGGCTGAGTTTGCCGACATCGCTGCCACCAAGCGCGAGGAGCTCCTCGACGCTGCTGCCAGCTTTGACGACGAGCTCATGGAGAAGATCCTCATGGAGGAGGACTTCACCGTCGAGGAGCTCAAGGCTGCTCTGCGCAAGGGCGTTCTGGCCAACGAGCTCAACCTCGTCTTCGTGGGCTCCGCCTACAAGAACAAGGGCGTCCAGGAGCTGCTCGACGCTGTCGTCGACTACCTGCCCAGCCCGCTCGACGTCGAGGCCGTCACCGGTACCGATCCGGACACCGGCGAGGAGATCCAGCGTCATCCTTCCTTCGACGAGCCCTTCTCCGGCCTGGTCTTCAAGATCATGACCGACCCGTTCGTCGGTAAGCTCACCTACGTCCGCGTTTACTCCGGCCGCGCCGAGTCCGGCTCCTACGTGGTCAACGCTTCCAACGGTCAGCGCGAGCGCCTCGGCCGCATCCTCGAGATGAACGCCGCCGAGCGTATCGACCGTGACGACGCTGCCGCCGGCGACATCGTCGCTTGCGTCGGCTTCAAGAACTCCACCACCGGCGACACCCTGTGCGCCGAGGGCAAGGAGATCGTCCTCGAGAAGATCGAGTTCGCTAAGCCCGTTATCGACGTTGCCATCGAGCCCAAGACCAAGGCCGAGCAGGACAAGATGTCCTTGGCTCTGACCAAGCTCGCCGAGGAGGACCCGACCTTCCAGGTGTCCACCAACCACGAGACCGGCCAGACCATCATCGCCGGCATGGGCGAGCTGCACCTCGAGATCATCGTTGACCGTCTGCTCCGTGAGTTCAAAGTTGACGCTAACGTTGGTAAGCCCCAGGTCGCCTACCGCGAGACCGCTGGTCACGACGTCGAGAAGGCTGAGGGCAAGTTCGTCCGTCAGTCCGGCGGTCGCGGTCAGTACGGCCACGCCGTCATCAAGCTCGAGAAGATGGAGGAGGGCTTCGGCTACGAGTTCGTCAACGCTATCGTCGGCGGCGTCGTGCCCAAGGAGTACATCCCGTCCATCGACAAGGGCATCCAGGAGGCCCTGAACACCGGTGTTATCGCCGGCTTCCCGGTCCTCGACGTCAAGGTCACCCTGTTCGACGGTTCTTACCACGAGGTCGACTCCTCCGAGGCCGCCTTCAAGATCGCCGGTTCTATGGCTATCAAGGACGCCCTCAAGAAGTCCGATCCGCAGCTGCTCGAGCCGATCATGGCTGTCGAGGTCGAGACCCCCGAGCAGTACATGGGCGACGTTATGGGCAACCTCTCCGGTCGCCGCGGCAAGATTGAGGGCATGGAGGATCGCAAGAACAGCAAGCTCATCCGTGCCAAGGTGCCGCTGGGCGAGATGTTCGGTTACGCTACCGACCTTCGCTCCCAGACCCAGGGCCGTGCATCCTACACGATGCAGTTCGACTCTTATGAGCCTGCGCCCAAGTCCATCGTGGACGAGGTCATGAGCAAGAACGCCTAAGTTCGAGCTCCCTGTTACGTAATCCTGCGAGAACATCTCTCGCACTCTTTGGAGGTTTAAGTTGGCTACCCAGAAGATCCGCATTCGCCTCAAGGGCTATGATCACGAGGTCGTCGATCAGTCCGCGAAGCTCATCGTCGAGACCGCTCAGAAGACCGGCGCTCGCGTTTCCGGTCCTGTCCCCCTGCCCACCGAGCGCAACCTGTACACGGTTATCCGCTCGCCGCACGTGAACAAGGACTCCCGTGAGCAGTTCGAGATGCGCACCCACAAGCGCCTCATCGACATCCTCGACCCCACCTCGGGCACCGTTGATTCGCTCATGCGTCTCGACCTCCCCGCTGGCGTCGACATCGACATCAAGCTCTAAGCGATATCGCTCATAGCTTAAAGGGCCCCGCTGCCGTTACGGTAGCGGGGCCCTTTTGTTTTGAGTTTAGATTTTGGGATAGCGAATTCGTCTGCCGAGCCGGTGGCTGCGGCGCCCTATTCGCTCAGGGGGCGCAAGGATGCTTCTTCGAAGTGGAAGACGCACAAGCCGCTCTCGGTCTCAATGCATGCGCGGCCGCAATCGTCGACCGTTCTAAATATGCCTCGTGCCAGCTCGTCTCCAGCGGGGGAGCGGGCGATAACGTGCTTCCCGATCCAATTGAGGTGAGCGATATATTCGTCGTGGACGGGCGCGAGCGGACCGGCGTCTTCTTCCTTGGCGTTGAGGCGCTCTGCCCAGGTATCTACAGCGTCTATAACTGCGTGATAGACCTCATCGAGGAGCATGTCGACGGCGGGAACGCTCTCGTTGAGGTCCGAGAGGCCAATTGCCGCCAGGCCGCCATCGGGCACCTCTTGGGGCGTGTAGTTTACGTTGACACCAATGCCGCAGACGGCGAAAGGTTTGCCTTCGTTATCGCGTGCGGCCTCGACCAGAATGCCGCCGAGTTTGCGTCCTCGCGCGACCAGGTCGTTGGGCCATTTGAGGCCAATCTCGTTTGCAAGACCTTGCTTTTCGAGTGCTTCGAGCACCACTAGGCCGCTGACGGCGGCAAGACCAGAGTACTTTGCGGGATTAACGCATGGACGCAGGACAATCGAAAGCAATAGGTTGCCGGCGGTTGAATCCCACTTGTGGCCGCGCCGGCCGCGTCCTGCCGTTTGCGCGCGGGCGGCAAGTCCTGTGCCGTGCGGCGCACCCTGTTTTCCTGCCTCGAGCAGGTCATCGTTGGTCGATCCGGTTACGTCGACAATCGTTAATTGGGCATCCATAGCGGCTGCTACCTCCTTATTGAATAAGTGAATGACGCAATGGTGTCGAGAGATAGACACAATGTGAAGCCTTTGTCGCATTTGGACAATTTAATGTTAACACGTCAACAAAGACTGAAATGCGTTATCCTCTCTTGGTCGATGTAAACACGTCAACAACTCAAAGGAGGTTAGTGATGGGTTTCACGATTCTTGGAACAGGCTCGGCGCTTCCTGAACGCAGTGTTTCCAATGACGAGCTGTCTGAGTTCCTCGATACCTCGGATGAGTGGATTTTTACCCGCACGGGTATCAAGAGCCGCCACGTCTGCACCACCGAGTCACTTGACGACCTTGCCGTAGCGGCGAGTGAGCGGGCACTCCAGGTGTCCGGAATCGACGCGAGCCAGCTGGATCTGATCGTCTGCTCGACGACGACGGGTGACCACCTTGTTCCCGCTGAGGCGTGTGCCGTTGCTGAGCGACTAGGCGCGACGTGCCCTGCCTTCGATGTCTCGGCGGCTTGTGCCGGCTTCGTATTTGCGCTCGATGTCGCCGAGGGCTATATCGCCCGCGGTCGCGCCGAGCGCGTGCTTGTCGTTGCTGCCGAGCAGATGACGCGCGCGCTCGACTGGACCGACCGTGCCACCTGCGTGCTCTTTGGCGATGGGGCAGGCGCCGCAGTGATTGAGGCTGGGGGAGACAGTCCCCTTGCCGTTGAGCTTTCGACGGCGCCCGACGTCGAGACGTTGCGCGTTCCCGGTCTGGTCGGTACCTCGCCGTTTAAGGCTTCCGCAGATAGCGCGAGCGTGCTGTCCATGAATGGCCGCCGCGTGTTCAAGTTCGGCGTCAACGCCATCTGCGACACGGTCCATAAGCTTGCGATCGATGCGGGCATTTTGGTCGAAGACATCGATCATTTTGTATTCCATCAGGCTAACGAACGAATCCTGAGCCAGGCGGTTAAGCGCCTGGGCGTGCCGGACGAGCGCGTGGTTCGCACGTTGCACGAGACCGGCAACATTTCGAGCGCATGCATTCCGCTTGCCCTCGACCGGCTGGCAAACGCCGGTGCACTTCACACAGGCGACACCATCGCCTTGGTTGGATTTGGCGCCGGTCTGGATATAGGTGGCTATCTGCTTCGTTGGAAGTAGTCGCACATAGGAAATAAAAACGCCCTAGGGCACAACCAAAGGAGAACTACCATGGCAGATCAGAAGACCTTCGAGCGCGTTTGCGACGTTATCCGCGAGACCGCCGGTCTTGACGATGTCGAGATGAAGCCCGAGTCCACGCTCGAGGAGATTGGTCTCGACAGCCTGGGCACCGTCGAGATCCTCGTCGCCGTCGAGGACGAGTTTGGCATCCAGCTCGATACCGAGGAGAACCCCAAGACGGTCGGCGAGTTCGCCGATACGGTCGAGGCGGCATTGGAGAAGTAGAGATGCTCAAGACTCCTCTCTGCGATCTGCTCGGCATCGAAAAGCCCGTGTTCCAGGGCGGTATGGCCTGGATTGCCGATGCCTCGCTGGCGTCCGCAGTGTCCGAGGCGGGTGGCTTAGGCATCATCGCGGCCATGAACGCCGACGCCAACTGGCTTCGCGACCAGATTCATGAGCTGCGCGCCAAGACGGATAAGCCCTTTGGCGTCAACGTCATGCTCATGAGCCCGTTTGCCGACGAGGTCGCGCAGGTCGTGATTGACGAGCGAGTGCCGGTCGTCGTGACGGGCGCCGGCAATCCCGCCAAGTACATGAAGGCGTGGAACGAGGCGGGCATCAAGGTCATCCCGGTCGTTGCCTCGGTGGCGCTGGCGCGTCTCGTGGCGCGTCGCGGGGCCACGGCGGTTGTTGCCGAGGGTACCGAATCGGGCGGCCATATTGGCGAGACCTCGACGATGGCACTGGTGCCGCAGGTCGTCGATGCGGTCGACATTCCCGTTGTGGCCGCCGGCGGTATTGCCGACGGCCGCGGCGTGGCGGCCGCCTTTATGCTGGGCGCCGAAGGCGTGCAAGTGGGTACGCGCTTTCTGGTCGCAGACGAGTGCACCGTCTCGGAGCAGTACAAAGAGATGGTCCTGAAGGCCAACGACACTTCGACGCGTGCGACCGGTCGCTCGACGGGACATCCAGTGCGCGCCCTCAAGAGCCCCTTCACCAACGCCTATGCCAAGAGCGAGGGTTCCGGCGCGAGTGCCGAGGAGCTCGGTGCTATGGGAACCGGTGCGCTGCGTAAGGCCGCCAAGGACGGCAACTACGAAGAGGGTTCGTTTTTGTGTGGACAGATTGCCGGCATGGTCAACGAGCGCCAGAGCGCACGCGAAATCGTTGACGACCTGGTCGATGGCGCCGAGCACGTCCTGAAGGGTGCGTGCGCATGGGTGGCGTAGCGTTTTTGTTTGCCGGCCAGGGTGCCCAGCACCCCGCGATGGGCGTCGACTTGATCGAGACATCGCCGGCGGCTGCCGAGGTGTTCGCCATTGCCGATGAGGTGCGCCCGGGGACGAGCGAGCAGTGCCGGAGCGCCTCCAAGGAGGAGCTCTCGCAGACCGAGAACACGCAGCCTTGCGTGTTCGTGCACGACCTGGCAGCGGCTGCCGCCCTGCGTGAGCGCGGCGTGGTACCTGCCGCCTGTGCGGGATTCTCGCTGGGCGAGGTCGCCGCGCTCACCTTTGCGGGGGCGTTCGATACGCGAGCGGGCTTTGAGCTCGTGTGCGAGCGCGCGGCGCTGATGGCCGCGGCTGCCGAGCGCCATCCGGGCGGCATGCGCGCCGTCATCAAGCTCGATGCGGCGCAAGTCGAGGGCCTGGCAAAACAGGCCGGCGAGGACTGCTGGCCAGTCAACTACAACAGCCCACAGCAGACGGTTGTGGCCGGAGCGCCCGAGGCGCTGCAGGAGCTCGACGTCCTAGTAAAAGAGGCTGGCGGCCGCGCCATGAAGGTCGCGGTGTCGGGTGCATTTCATAGCCCCTATATGGCCGAGGCGACCTGTGGCCTTGCCGCATATATTGAGGCCGGTCACGCGCCGTCCCCGTTGCTCATTCCTGTTTTGGCAAATATGACAGCGGCGCCCTATCCGGCGGATCCCCAGACGGCATCGGATGTCTTGGCCAATCAGGTGAGCCATGCCGTACGCTGGGTCGATACGCTGCATGCTCTGCAGGATCAAGGCATCGACACATTTATTGAGGTCGGCCCCGGCAAAACGCTGTCCGGCCTGGTCAAGCGTACGCTGAGCGACGTTCGTGTGTATTCGTGCGAGACGGCCGAGCAGGTCGCAGCTATTGCCGACGAGCTCGCATAGTCCACGGGGCTGTAACCCGAAAGGTATGACATGGGCAACTTGAACAATGGCGCGCTCGAGCGCAACGACTCACGTCGCGTGGCACTGGTCACGGGCGGCTCGCGGGGTATCGGCCGCGCCTGCGCTATCGGTCTGGCGGAGGATGGCTACGATATCGCCGTCGTCTATGCCGGCAGCGTCGATGCGGCGCGCGAGACGTGCGACGCCTGCGAGGCGGCTGGCGCCACGGCGCGCTCATATCAATGCGACGTGGCCGACCCCGCTGCCGTCAACGCGTGCGTGGAAGCGGTCCTCAACGACTTTGGCTCCATTTGGGCGCTCGTCAACAACGCCGGCATCACGCGCGACGACCTGCTCATGCGTATGGGTGACGATGCCTTCGATCGCGTACTCGATGTCAATCTCAAGGGCACGTTCAATACGACGCGCGCGCTCACCAAGACCTTTATGCGCAAGCGCGGCGGTTGCGTCATCAACATGAGCTCGGTTGTGGGCCTGATGGGCAATGCCGGGCAGGCCAACTACGCCGCCTCCAAGGCGGGCGTCATCGGTCTGACCAAGGCAGTTGCGCGCGAGCTTGCGCCCCGCGGCGTACGAGTGAACGCGGTCGCCCCCGGGTTTGTCGAGACAGATATGACGGCAAAGCTCTCGGAAAAGGTGCGTGCGGCAACCGAGGAACAGATTCCCCTTAAGCGCATGGCGTGCCCCGAGGAGGTGGCCGGCGTGGTGCGCTTTTTGGCGAGCGATGCGGCTGCCTACATTACGGGTGAGGTCGTGCGTGTCGACGGCGGAATGGCGATGTAGAAACCAGGGCCGAAGAACGGCTTGGATGAGGAGACCATGATGGAACAGAGAGTTGCAATCACCGGCATAGGTGCCGTATCGCCGCTCGGCAACACGGCGCTTGCCACCTGGGCGGCCATGTGCGCCGGCACGTGCGGCATCGGCCCGATCACGCACTTCGATACCGATGCGTTTGCCGTTAAGGTGGCGGCCGAGGTCAAGGGCTTTGACGGCAACGAGTACTTTGGCAAGCGTGACGCCAAGCACCTGGACCCCTGCGTTCAGTTTGCACTGGCGGCTTCGGACGAGGCAATGCACGATGCGGGCTTTGATGTCGAAGGCGCCATCGATCGCGAGCGCCTGGGCGTCTACGTGGGCTCGGGCGTGGGCGGCATGACGACGCTCGTCGATAACGTCCATACGATTGCCGACCGTGGGCCCCGCCGCGCATCGCCTTACATGATCGCGATGATGATCCCCAACATGGCATCGGGCAACATCGCAATCCGTCACAAAGCAAAGGGGCCGACCCTGCCCGTGGTGACCGCGTGCGCCACCTCGGCCCATGCGGTGGGCGAGGCGTTCCGCGCCATCAAGCACGGCTATGCCGACGCGATCCTCGCGGGCGGCGCCGAGGCTGCAATTATCCCCGATGCCGTTGCGGGCTTTACGTCCTGCCGCGCATTGACCACCAACCCCGATCCCGCGACGGCCTGCCGTCCGTTCGATGCAGACCGCGACGGCTTTGTGATGGGCGAGGGCGCCTGCGTGCTCGTGCTCGAGAGCATGGAACATGCGCAGACGCGCGGTGCGCACATTTATGCCGAGGTCGTGGGCTACGGCAACACCGATGATGCCTATCACATCACGAGCCCTGATCCCGAGGCTGCCGGCATTGCCCGCGCGATATCGCTGGCGGTGACCGAGGGCGACGTCAGGCCTTCCGAGGGCCTCTACATCAATGCCCACGGCACATCGACCAA
Source organism: Collinsella sp. (assembly GCA_036298225.1). Classification (GTDB taxonomy): domain Bacteria; phylum Actinomycetota; class Coriobacteriia; order Coriobacteriales; family Coriobacteriaceae; genus Collinsella. The sequence goes on along the minus strand of JAXJJM010000050.1, from coordinate 34,140 downwards.
GCTCAACGATTCGTCCGAGACGGCGGGCATTAAGCGTGCGCTCGGCGAGGACGCGGCGCGCGCCGCGCACGTCTCGTCGACTAAGTCGATGACCGGCCACATGATCGGTGCCACGGGCGCCATCGAGGTCATGGCCTGCGCCATGGCGCTCGAGCAGGGCGTGGTGCCGCCGACCATTAACTACCACACGCCCGATCCCGCCTGCGATCTTGACTACACGCCCAATCGCGCGGTTCGCGCCGACCTTACCTGGGCGCTTTCGACCAACCTGGGCTTTGGCGGACACAACGCCGCCATCGCGCTGCGTAGATATACGAGGAGCTAGAGCATGGATTCCAAAAGACTTGCCGAGATAGCCGATGTTATGGAGGACCGCGGCCTCACGCGCGTGCGTGTTGAGGAGCCCGATGGCACCGCGGTCGAACTCGAGCGCGCGAGTGCGGCACAGCCGGTTGCCGTGCCCATGCCTATGCCGGGTGCCATGGCCGCTCCAGTTGCAGCTCCCACAGTCGCGCCTGCCGCGCCGGAGCCCGCCGCGCAGGCGCCTGCCGCCGCACCGGAGCCCAAGGGCACCGAGGTGACCGCTCCCATGGTCGGCGTTTTCTATGCTGCCCCGGCGCCGGGCGACGAGCCGTTTGTGCACGTGGGTTCCAAGGTCAAGGCCGGCGAGACCCTCTGCATCATCGAGGCCATGAAGGTTCTCAACGAGGTGACGGCCGAGGCGGATGGCGAGGTACTCGAGATCTGCGTGGCCGACGGCGACCTCGTGGAGTTTGGCAGCTGCCTCATGAGGATCGGATAGGTGATGTCCATGAACAAAGAAGAGCTCAAGAAGCTGTTGCCGCATCGCGAGCCGATGCTTTTGCTCGACGAGGCCGAGCTGGTGGGCGACGAGGCCCACGGCAAGATCACGATCACGGGCGACGAGTACTTTTTGCAGGGGCATTTTCCGGGAAACCCGGTGGTCCCCGGCGTGATTCAGTGCGAGATGCTCGCCCAAAACTGTTGCGTGCTACTGATGGGCGATGAGGAGGCGCGCGGCGCGACGCCGTTCTACACGAGTCTGGACAAGGTGCGCTTTAAGCGTCCGGTGCGCCCGGGCGACACGGTGGATCTGGTGTGCACCATCACGCGTGCGCGCGGGCCGTTCCGCTTTGCGACGGGTACTGCGAGCGTCAACGGTGAGGTTTGCTGCCGCGCCGATATGTCTTTTGCACTCATGCACGAAAGTTAAGGAAGGCTTCATGTTCGACAAAGTGCTCATCGCCAATCGCGGCGAAGTCGCGGTCCGTGTTATCCGCGCGTGCCGCGATATGGGCATCAAGACCGTCGCCGTTTATTCCACGGCCGATGCGGACGCGCTGCACGTGCAACTTGCCGACGAGGCGTATTGCATCGGCGGCCCGCGTCTTGCCGAGAGCTACCTCAACGACGATGCCGTGCTCACCTGTGCCGTAAAGTCGGGCGCAAAGGCGATCCATCCTGGGTACGGCTTCTTTTCCGAGAAGGCGAGCTTTGTACGCGACTGCGACAAGTATGGCCTGGCTTTTGTCGGTCCTTCGGCCGAGGTGATCGACAGCATGGGCGACAAGGACGCCGCACGCCGAACGGCTGCCGCGGCGGGCGTGCCCATCGTGCCGGGCTGCGATTTGCTCAAAAGTCCCGAGGAGGCGACGGCCGAGACCGAGCGCATTGGCTGTCCCGTGCTCATTAAGGCGCGCGCGGGCGGTGGCGGTCGCGGCATTCGCAAGGTCGAGCGCGTGGAAGATGCGGCAAAGGCGTTCATCGAGGCGCGTGCCGAGGGCGAGGCCGTTTTTGGCGACGGCGAGTGCTACATGGAGAAGTTCGTCGCGCCGGCGCACCACGTTGAGGTGCAGATTATGGCCGATAAGCAGGGCCATGTATTTTCGCTCGGCGAGCGCGAGTGCTCGGTGCAGCGTCGCAACCAAAAGCTGATCGAAGAGAGTCCCGCGCCGTGCCTCGACGGACACAACGACATTCGTGCTCGCATGCACAAGGCAGCGCGTGACCTGGCTCGTGCCGTCGGCTACGAAGGAGCCGGTACCATCGAGTTTCTGTATTCGGACGACGGCAATTTCTACTTTATGGAAATGAACACGCGCTTGCAGGTGGAGCATCCGGTTACGGAGTTTGTGACCGATACCGACTTGGTCAAGTGGCAGCTGCGCGTGGCAGCCGGCCAGCCTCTGCCCTTTGAGCAGGAGGACATGCCGGTCCGCAACCACGCCATGGAGTGCCGCATCAATGCCGAAACGCCGGACTTTCTGCCGTCATGCGGAACGGTCACCGCGTTGCGTGTGCCGGGTGGTCCGCGCGTGCGCTGGGATTCCGCCATGTTTACCGGTGCGAAAGTTCCGCCGTACTACGACTCCATGCTCGGCAAGCTCATCGTGTGTGCGCCCACGCGTGACGGCGCCATTCGCAAGATGCGCTCGGCCCTGGGCGAGCTCGTGATTGAGGGCGTGAGCGAAAACAGCGAGCTTCAGCTCGACGTGCTGGCAAACGACGAGTTCTTGTCGGGCATGTATCACACCGATCTGATGGGGCATCTCTATGCTGATGAATAGAAAAGCAAAGACGGTCAACGTCCTCGAGGGGCCGATGACCGAGTCGTGCGCCGAGTTTCCCGCGCGCCACGTGTTTATCAAGTGCCCGGAGTGTCGCCGCGTGATCGATGAAGCACGCCTGCACGACAACCTCGAGGTCTGCCCTCGTTGCGGCAAACACTTTCGCGTGAGCGGTCGCGCGCGCATGCGCATGACGGTCGACGAGGGCACGTTTGAGGAATGGGATGCCAATCTGGCGTCGGAGGACTTCCTCTCGTTTCCCGGCTATGCCGACAAGCTTAAGAGCGTGTGCGAGCGTTCGGGCGAGCGCGACGCCGTTGTGTGCGGCAGGGGCAAAATCTGCGGTTGCGATACCGCGCTCTTCTTTATGGACGCCAACTTTATGATGGGCTCGATGGGTTCCGTGGTGGGCGAGAAGATCTGTCGCACATTTGAGCGAGCGACCGAGCTTGGATTGCCAGTTGTCGGCTTTACCGTTTCGGGCGGCGCGCGCATGCAAGAGGGCGTGACGTCGCTTATGCAGATGGCCAAGATTTCTGCGGCGGTTAGGCGCCACAGCGAGGCGGGCGGTCTGTATATCACGGTGCTCACCGACCCCACGACCGGAGGCGTAACCGCGAGCTTTGCCATGGAGGGCGATATTATCCTGGCCGAGCCCGATGCCCTGACGGCATTTGCCGGCCCGCGCGTGATCGAGCAGAACATGCACAAGCGCCTGCCCAAGGGATTCCAGCGCTCCGAGTTTTTGCTGGAGCACGGCTTTTGCGATGCCGTTGTTCCGCGTGGCGAGATTGCGCTCACGGTAGGCGAGCTGCTGGCACTGCACGAAGGGCACGCGCCCGGCCTGGGGGCACCGCATGAGATCGTGCATACGGGTCGTCGCGGCAAAAAGCTGGGACACTTGTTCAAGCGCTCGACCGCACCAAAAACCGCGCTCGAGATTGTCAAGCAGACCCGCTCGGCAGATCGCGCCACGGCGGGCGAGATGATCTCGCTGGGCCTGGATGGATTTGTGGAGCTGCATGGCGACCGTTACTTTGGCGACGACGCCGCCGTGGTGGCTGGCATTGGCTGGAAAGACGGGCGACCCGTGACGGTTATCGCCGTCGAGCGCGGTACCACGACCAAAGAGCGCATGCGTCGCAACTTTGGTATGGCACATCCCGAGGGCTACCGCAAAGCGCGTCGCCTTATACGCCAGGCCGAAAAGTTTGGTCGACCGGTTCTGTGTCTGGTCGATACTTCGGGCGCGTTTTGCGGCATCGGTGCCGAGGAGCGCGGCCAGGGCGAGGCGATTGCCCAGAATCTCATGGAGATGAGCGGCCTCAAGACGCCGATTGTCTCGGTGGTGACAGGCGAGGGCGGCTCTGGTGGCGCGCTGGCGCTGTCCGTGGCCGACCGCATCCTGATGCTCTCGAGCTCGGCCTATTCGGTCGTGAGCCCCGAGGCCTGTGCGTCGATCCTGTGGAAGGATACCGAGCGCGCGAATGAGGCCGCCGAGGCGCTTAAGCTCACGGCCCCCGATCTGTTGGCGCTCGGCATCATCGACGGCATTGTTGACGATAGGGGCCTGTCGCATGAGGAGATCGCCGGTGCCGTCATGTCCTCGGCATTTGATGCCTTCGATACGCTTGGGCAGCTCGACGACGCGACCCTCACAAACCTCCGCTACGAAAAGTACCGCGCAATCGGTCAGTACCGCACGATGTGACAAAGGGACAGCCCGCATGTCATATTGGGAAAGGCGTTCCATGCTACAAGTTTCTAACACCTCGTTTACAACGACGGTTTCATCAAACGCCATGGCCGTGGTGGACTATCTGTCCAAAAGCATGATGTCGGCGCTGCCGTTTATTGTCTGCGCGGCGTTGTTCCGCACCGTTGCCGTCATTATGGGCGAAGGTATGCTGGGCCTGTGGTCTGCCGATTCCGAAATCTATCGCCTGTTCTACAGTTGGCTCTATAACGCCGGCTACTACTTTTTGCCCATTTATCTTGGTTGGGCGGCCGCCCGCCAGCTCGGTTGCTCGGAGCAGCTGGGCATGATGCTGGGCGGCGTATTGATTGCGCCCGATCTGCTTAAGCTCGTCGATGCCGCATCGACGACGGGGGCATCGATGACTTCCGTGTATGGTCTGCTTCCCGCGCCGGTCAACGATTACACGACGACTGTTATTCCGGTTCTCATCTCGGTGCCCGTGCTATGGCGAGTGGAGTGTTTCTTTCAGCGCGTTATCCCTAAGGCCGTGGCGTTTTCGTTCGTTCCGTTTGCGACCATGCTTGTCATGGTTCCGGTTTCGCTGTGTATTACGGCGCCGGCGGGCAGATATCTGGGCATGCTGTTGGGCCAGCTTATGTTTATGCTTGGCAATTCCGGTGGCATCGTGTCGCTGCTCACGCTCATGGGGCTTGCCGCGGGTTGGGAGTTTCTTAAGATTGCAGGCGTCAGCAACGTTGTCCTATCGCTTGCCTATGCTCAGTTTATGAGTGTGGGAACGGATTCGTGCATCCTGATCGCCGCGACGATGGCGACGTTCGCCGTTTGGGGCATGCCCTTTGGCGCGTCGCTCCGCGTTGCGGATAAGGACGAGAAGGCACTCATGCTGGGCTATTCAATCTCGGGTATTCTTGGCGGCGTAAGCGAGCCGGCGCTGTACGGTTGCGGCTTTAAATATGGCAGGTGCCTGACGTACATGGCCATTGGCGGCGCCGTCGGAGGCCTTGTTGCGGCCGTGGGCCACGTTACGGCCTATACCATCGGCATGACGAATGTCCTTATGGTCATTGGCTTTGCCACGGGCGGCATCTCGAACCTGCTGTGGTGCTGCGTTGCCGGCGGTGTGGCATTTGCGGTGTCTGCGGCGCTGAGCTACTGCTTTGGCGTGGTGCCGGCGCAGGGACAGGCGGCAGAAGACGGGGCCGATTCACCCGAAACAGTGGCGAGCGCTGCTGAAGTAAGCGCATAAACCTGTGCGACAAAAGGACGATTCTTTTGTCATGCTCCAAGGCCGTGGCCCGTGCGGGCTGCGGCCTCTTTGTATCTGGGAGACAAAGTGGCTACACTACAATCCGTTTGAGCAATAGATATATAGGTAATACCGTGGGGGCGGATGCAGATGGTCGAGTGGATAGTTAAGCGCGCGCAGGGCGATCGTGCGCGTGTGGGCACGTTAGCGGGCATGGTGTGTATTGTCGCCAATGTGGCGCTTTGTGCTGCGAAGGGCGCAATCGGTGTGGTTTCGGGATCGGTTTCGATTGTGGCGGATGCCATGAACAACCTGTCCGATGCCAGCTCGAATATCGTGAGCGTGCTGGGCTTTAAGCTGGCGAGCAAGCCCGCCGACCCCGAGCATCCATACGGCCATGGTCGCTACGAGTACCTCTCGGGTCTTGTCGTGGCGGCGCTCGTGCTGCTGATCGGCGTTGAGCTGGTGAAGTCCTCGGTTGAGCGCATCATCCACCCCGAACCTGTCGAGTTCTCGCTTGCCCTGGTGGCGGTTCTCGTGCTTTCGATGGTTGTTAAGCTGTGGATGGCGGCCCTCAATCAAAAGCTCGGCGATCGCATTGAGTCCGAGACGCTGCATGCGACCGCGCAGGATTCCAAGAACGATGTCCTTGCCACAGGCGCCGTGCTGGCATGTGCGATTGTTTCGCAGGTGACGCACATCAATCTTGACGCATGGGTTGGCCTTGCCGTTGGCGCCTATATTGGCTGGAGCGGCTTTGAACTTATTCAAGATACGGTGAGCCCGCTTTTGGGTCAGTCGCCCGATCCTAAGCTGGTCAAGCACATTCGAGACAAGATCATGAGCTATCCCGGCGTTTTGGGCGTTCACGATTTGATGGTTCACGACTACGGCCCGGGCAGGAAGTTTGCAAGTGCGCATGCCGAGATGGCGGCCGAGGTCAGCCCGCTGGAAAGTCACGACACGCTCGATAACATCGAGCGGTCGTTTAGGGACGAAGACGGCATGATCGTCACGCTCCATTACGACCCCATCGTGACCGACGACCCTAAGGTGGCGAGCATGCGTTTACGCATCAATGCCATGGCCCAACAGATCGATAGCCGCCTTTCAATTCACGATTTGCGCTGTGTGCCGGGTCCTACGCACACCAACGTGATCTTCGACTGCGTGCGTCCCTCGGATTTGGCGATGAGCGCCGAGGACCTAAAGCGCGCGTTGGCGAAACGTGTCGAATCCGAATATCCCAAGTCGATTGCCAAGATCACGATCGATGAAGACTACGTAGGCCATACCCACGAGTAGGGTTGTGCCGATAAAGCAAGTTATGCAGAAGGGGAGAGCATGAAGCGCCTATATCTACTTCGTCATGGCCAGACGGAATTCAACGTCAAAAAGCTCGTCCAGGGTCGCTGCGATTCACCGCTCACCGATTTGGGTCGCCAGCAGGCGCAGGCAGCGGCCGCGTGGCTCAAGAGCCACGACGTTGTCCCCGACAAAGTGGTCTCTTCGCCCTTAGGCCGAGCCATGGACACGGCTCAGCTCGTCGCAACCGAACTCCTTGGCCCGGACGCAGCAGTCGAGCCCTGCGAAGGCATCATCGAACGCTGCTACGGCACCTTCGAGGAAGGTCCCCACGATGCCCTTCCCACCGACGTCTGGGATCCGGGCGAGGACTTGGTCCCCTTCGGAGGAGAGGGAAGCAAGGCGTTGCAAGAACGCATGATAGCCACCCTCACCAATATCATGGGCTCCGAGGGCATCGAAACCCTCCTAGCAGTAAGCCACGGCAGCGCCAGCCGCCAATTCATTAGGGCCGCAGCCCCAGAGGGCTTCAAGCTTCCAGCAAAACTCCCCAACTGCGCCATCATGATCTTCGATTTTGACGAAGCAAAGCCACAAGCAGAAGGCGAGCCAATGCAATGCAAGTTCACCCTCCAGCAAATAGTGGACCCTCAACAAAGTTATTAGCCTGAGCGAGCAGAGTTAAGCAGACATCAACGTGGCGTTCCCAGTGTGCGGCGGAGGGGGCGGGCCTGAGACATATTAAGGTTGTCGCGAGTTCCGCACGAACAGGAGAGCACTTAATGTGCTCTCCGTCGTGAGCAGGACTGTAGAGCAGCAACCTTAATATGTCTCAGGCCCGCCCCCTCCGCCGCACACTGGGAACGTGCCACGCACTTTACCTGCGTAAACAATGTGAGTGAAATATGAATCTCGATGGATACGCCCGCAGCCGTGTATACTAAACAGCTGTGTGAAACCAGGGGAGTATTCTGGCTGGACAAAATGCCTGCTTAATAGGGTTGTCAGGTAGTCCGGACGCAATACAAGGCTGGGGAGCACGTCGTGTAAGTAGTGGTCCTCTAGGGGCGTACGCTCGGTGGCGTACGCATTGTCCCAAGACCACGCGAGAGTTGGGATCATATCTTGATCAGCATGATTCTCGGCCGCAAGATTGGCATGACCCAGGTTTGGGACGAGGACGACAACGTCGTTCCCGTCACGGTCATCCAGGCTGGCCCCTGCGCTGTCTCGCAGGTTAAAACTCAGGCAACCGACGGCTATGACGCCGTCCAGATCGGTTTCGGCGACATCAAGGCCAAGAACGTGAACAAGCCCATGGCTGGTCACTTCGCCAAGGCTGGCGTCGAGCCTGTTCGCTTCCTTCGTGAGGTCCGCGTCGAGAACGGCGAGGAGCACAAGGTCGGCGAGGTCGTCACCGTCGCTGATTTCGCTGATGTCGAGAAGGTCGACGTCATCGGTACCTCCAAGGGTAAGGGCTTCCAGGGTCGCATCAAGCGCTGGGGTCAGCGCCGCGGTCCTATGACGCATGGTTCTCACTTCCAGCGTCACCCCGGTTCTATCGGTCAGTGCGCCTATCCTGCGCGCGTCCTCAAGGGCGTCAAGATGGCCGGTCACATGGGTAACGAGCGCGTTACCGTCAAGAACCTTTCCGTTGTCCGCATCGATGCCGAGCAGAACCTCATCTTGGTCAAGGGCGCTGTCCCGGGTGCCAAGAATGGTCTCGTCGCCATCCGTATGGCCTAAGGGCCCAGCCCATTTAGCCCAGCGTCATACCAAGGAGAACACTTAAATGGCAAAGTTTGAAGTAAAGAACAGCGAGGGCAAGAAGGTCGCCGAGGCCGAGCTCGCCGCTGAGGTGTACGGCATCGAGCCGAACATCCACGTTATGCACCACATCGTCAAGTGCCAGATGGCCTCTTGGCGTCAGGGCACCCAGTCTGCTAAGGGTCGCTCTGAGGTTTCCGGTGGCGGCAAGAAGCCTTGGCGTCAGAAGGGCACCGGCCGTGCCCGCCAGGGTTCCATCCGTGCTGCCCAGTGGCGTCACGGTGGCGTTGTCTTCGCCCCCAAGCCCCGTTCCTACGCTAAGCGTATGAACAACAAGGAGGTCAAGCTGGCTATGCGCTCTGCGCTGTCCGCCAAGCTGGCCGATGGCGAGCTCGTGCTCGTCGACGACTACGGCTTCGAGAAGCCTTCCACCAAGGCTGCCGTCGCCATGCTCAAGGCTCTCGGCCTTGAGGGCAAGCGTCTGACCATCATCGTTCGCGATGAGGACGTCAACGCCTACCTGTCGTTCCGCAACATTCCCAAGACGTTCATCATCACCGCTGACGAGGCCAACACCTACGATCTCGTCAACAACAACGCTGTGCTGATGCCCGCCGACATCGCCGCTCACTTCGGGGAGGTGCTTGCATAAATGACCGCCCACGAGATCATCATCCGTCCGATCGTGTCCGAGCGTTCCTTCTCCGGCATGGAGCTGAACAAGTACACGTTCGAGGTCGCCAAGGATGCTAACAAGTATCAGATCAAGGACGCTGTCGAGGAGATCTTCGGCGTCAAGGTCGTTCGCGTGAACACCCTGACGGTCAAGCCCAAGACCAAGCGCGTGCGCTATGTCGCCGGCAAGACCCGTTCTTGGAAGAAGGCCATCGTCACGCTGGCCGAGGGCGACACCATCGAGGTCTTTGGCAACCAGGCCTAAGACTCGCTGCTGTTGAGTGAGCTCATGCCTCCCAAATAGGGGAGGCGGGAGCTCAAGGTTTTGGGCGTATAAAATGGACACGCCCGGAACCGTGTATACGTCCGGTGTCATCGCACCCGAGGCAGAACCTCGAATCCCTGTCTGCGATGGCTAACGGATTCCTATTGAAAGGGATTGTAATGGCTGTAAAGCACCTTAAGCCGACCTCCGCTGGTAGGCGTTGGCAGACGATCTCCGACTTCTCCGAGATCACCTGCACCAAGCCCGAGAAGTCTCTTCTCGAGCCCCTGCCCAAGAAGGCCGGTCGTAACAACAACGGCCGCATCACCACCCGCCACCAGGGCGGCGGCGTGAAGCGTCGTTACCGCGTGATCGACTTCAAGCGCAACAAGGACGGCGTGCCCGCCAAGGTTGCCACGATCGAGTACGATCCGAACCGTTCCGCTCGCATCGCTCTGCTGCACTATGCTGACGGTGAGAAGCGCTACATCCTGGCCCCCAAGGGCCTCGAGGTCGGTCAGACCATCATGTCCGGTTCTGACGCCGACATCAAGCCGGGCAACGCTCTGCCCCTCGCCGACATCCCCGTCGGTACGCTCATCCACGCCGTCGAGTTCCAGCCGGGCAAGGGCGCTGCTATCGCCCGTTCCGCCGGTAACTCCTGCCAGCTGATGGGTAAGGAGGGCAAGTACGCTATCGTCCGTATGCCTTCCTCCGAGATGCGCCGCATCCTCGTTACCTGCCGCGCCACCGTCGGTGAGGTCGGCAACGCCGATCACTCCAACATCGTCATCGGCAAGGCCGGCCGTAAGCGTCACATGAACGTGCGCCCGACCGTCCGCGGTACCGTCATGAACCCTGTCGACCACCCGCACGGCGGTGGCGAGGGCAAGAACCACACCTCTGGTCGTCCCTCCGTTACCCCCTGGGGTAAGCCGACGAAGGGCCTTCGTACGCGCAAGAAGAAGAAGGTCTCGAACCAGCACATCATTCGTCGCCGTAAGAAGTAATTTCGGATACCGAGTTTTAGGAGAAAGCACTTATGAGCAGAAGTCTCAAAAAGGGCCCGTTCGTGGAGACTCGCCTTCTCTCGCGTATCACCGCGATGAACGAGGCTGGCAAGAAGGACGTCGTGAAGACCTGGTCCCGCGCGTCCACCATCTTCCCCGAGATGGTTGGTCACACCATCGCCGTCCACGACGGCCGCAAGCATGTGCCCGTGTATGTTACCGAGTCCATGGTTGGTCACAAGCTCGGCGAGTTCGCGCCGACTCGTACGTTCCGTGGCCACAAGGCCAAATAGGGGGTTAACCGTAAATGGCAACTAAGTCTATTGAAACTGAGGCCACCGAGGTTCGCGCCGTCGCTAAGTACGTGCGTGTTTCCCCCAGCAAGGCCCGCCTGGTGGTCGATCTGATCCGCCGCAAGCCTGTCGCTCAGGCCTTCGACATCCTCCACTTCTGCGACCGCGCCGTCGCCGTGGATGTCGAGAAGGTTCTCCGTTCCGCCGTTGCGAACGCCGAGAACAACAACGGTCTGCGTGCCGACAACCTGGTTGTCGCCGCTGCCTATGTTGACGAGGGTCCGACGCTTAAGCGCATCCGTCCCCGCGCCAAAGGTTCCGCTTCTCGCATTCTGAAGCGTACTTCCCACATCACCGTCGTCGTTGCTCCTCGAAAGGAGGCGTAAAGCTGTATGGGTCAGAAAGTCTACCCCACCGGCTTCCGTCTTGGCATCACCGAGAACTGGCGCTCCCGCTGGTTCGCAGAGAAGGATTACGCTAAGACCCTCGGTAACGATCTCGAGATCCGCAAGTACCTCGAGAAGCGTCTTTCCCGCGCAGCTGTCTCCCGCGTCGAGATCGAGCGCGCTGGCGACAAGGTGAAGGTCATCATCCTCACCGCTCGCCCCGGCGTTGTCATCGGTAAGAAGGGTGCCGAGATCGATACCCTCCGCACCGAGCTCGAGAAGGTCGCTGGCGTCTCCAAGGGCCAGCTCTCCGTCGACGTTGTCGAGATCAAGCGCCCCGAGCTCGACGCCAACCTCGTTGCTCAGTCTATCGCCGAGCAGCTCGAGGGCCGCGTTGCCTTCCGTCGCGCTATGCGCAAGGCTGTCCAGTCTGCCCGCAAGGCCGGCGCTAAGGGCATCCGTATCCAGTGCTCCGGTCGTCTCGGCGGTGCCGAGATGGGCCGTCGTGAGTGGTACCGCGAGGGTCGCGTGCCTCTGCACACCCTCCGTGCCAAGATCGACTACGGCACGGCCGTCGCCAGCACCACCATGGGCGCTTGCGGCGTGAAGGTCTGGATCTACCTGGGCGAGAAGCTCCCGGGCCAGCCTGTTCCCAACCCTGCACTCGAGGGCTCTTCCCGTCCTCGTCGTCGTAACTCCGAGAGGAGGGGTCAGTAGTGCTTGCCCCTAAGCGTATTCTTCACCGCAAGGTGCAGCGTGGCTCCATGAAGGGCCAGGCCAAGGGTAATACCGAGCTGCATTTCGGCGAGTTTGGTATCCAGGCTCTCGAGGCCCATTGGATCACCAACCGTCAGATCGAGGCCGCTCGTATTGCAATGACCCGCTACATGAAGCGTGGCGGTCGTGTCTACATCACGATCTTCCCCGATAAGCCCATCACCAAGAAGCCTGCTGAGACTCGCATGGGTTCTGGTAAGGGTAACCCCGAGGAGTGGGTGGCCGTCGTCAAGCCCGGCCGCATCATGTTCGAGGTCAAGGGCGTGCCCGAGGAGGTCGCTCGCGAGGCTCTGCGTCTTGCACAGCACAAGCTTCCCATCAAGACCAAGATTGTTGCTGCCAAGAACGCTGAGCAGCGCATCGAGAAGGAGATGGCTGAGGAGGCCGCTCTCGAGGCCAAGTGGGCTGCTGAGGACGCCGCCGCCGCCAAGGAGGAGAACTAATGAAGCCCGCAGAGATTCGTGAGCTCTCGGACGCTCAGCTCGTTGAGAAGCTGAAGGAAATGCGCGCCGAGCTCTTTAACCTTCGTTTCCAGATGGCCACCAGCCAGCTGGACAACACCGCTCGCGTCAACACCGTGAAGAAGGACATCGCTCGCGTCCTCACGGAGCAGCGCGCCCGCGAGATCGCAGCGGAGAAGTCCGCTGTCGCCGAGTAGGACCTAAGGAGAGAACATGACTGATTCGCGTAACTCGCGTAAGGTCCGTACGGGTGTCGTTACCTCCGTCTCCGGTGCCAAGACCATTGTTGTCACCATCACCGAGCGCAAGCGTCACCCCAAGTACGGCAAGATGATGACCAGCTCCAAGAAGCTGCACGCTCACGACGAGGAGTGCACGGCTGGCGTGGGCGACACCGTCCGCGTTATGGAGACCCGTCCTATGTCCAAGATGAAGCGTTGGCGCCTCATCGAGGTCGTCGAGCGCGCTAAATAAGCAGTCGCTCTTACGACTTGTACGTTTCCGAAGATGTGCGTATGCCTGGCTTGCATACCACGAGCCGCATAAAGGCTGCGCACCTCTCTTCGGTTCTTAGTTCGGAGGAACATCTACCATGATTCAGATGCAAACCATGCTGAACGTCGCCGACAACTCCGGCGCTCGCAAGATTCGCTGCATCAAGGTGCTTGGCGGTTCCAAGCGTCGTTATGCAGGCATCGGCGATGTGTTCATCGGTGCTGTCCAGGAGGCTACCCCTGGCGCCAACGTCAAGAAGAAGGACGTTGTCCGTTGCGTCGTCGTTCGCACCGTTAAGGAGATCCGCCGCAAGGATGGCTCCTACATTCGCTTTGATGAGAACGCCTGCGTTGTCATCAACAACGATGGTTCGCCCGTCGGCACCCGTATCTTCGGGCCTGTCGCTCGCGAGCTTCGTGACAAGAAGTACATGAAGATCGTCTCGCTCGCTCCCGAGACCCTGTAGTTAGGGGAGATATATGTATATCAAGAAGGGCGATAAGGTCCAGGTTCTCTCTGGTAAGGATCGCGGCAAGCAGGGCGTTATCCTGCGTGCTCTCCCCGCCGAGAACAAGGTCGTTGTCGAGGGCGTTTCGGTCGTCAAGAAGGCCGTCAAGCCCAACGCTGCCAACCAGCAGGGCGGCATCGTTTCGCAGGAGGCTCCCATCGATGCCTCCAACGTCAATCTCGTCTGCCCCGAGTGCGGTAAGGTTACCCGCGTCGGTCACGAGAAGGACGGCAAGAACAAGCTGCGCGTCTGCAAGAAGTGCGGCCACAAGTTCTAAGCTGCCCGCAACAGTTAAGTTGCTAGCAAAGGCCCGGATGCCACGGCACCCGGGCCTTTTTCTATCCCCACTCATTGGGGACAGACTTAAATGAGTGGCCGTTGATTGGCAGTCATTGGGGACAGACTTAAATGAGTGGCCGTTGCAACGAAAGCGGCACATAGGGACGGTCCTTTGATGTCTGCTGCCCCCAGAGGGGTGGAGTAATGCAGCCTGCTCTTTCCTTTAGGGCTTTGTAGTTCCGCCCCTTTATGCTTCAGGAGGATCCTCGCATGCGCATTTACGCGTATAGTCTTGCGCGACAATACGCATAACCGCGCAAATATCTGCCAAATTTGGCTAAATAATGACCGATAAGCAAATAAACACGCAAACAAGAGCAGATACGCGCGCAATTGTGCGAATATAGGGTTGTTAGAAATGAAGGACTTCCGATGACTCAGGAGGCACATCATGGCAGATTCCAAACAGGCTCCGCTCGACGCCGCGGCAGCCGCCAAAGCAGCGTTCGCTTCGGTCCAGGACAAGCCGTTCCCCGACGATATTTTTACGGCTCCCGAGCTCCATTGGGCCGTCATCGGTTGCGGCGTTATCGCCAACCAGATGGCTCAGTCCCTTGCTCTTGCCGGTCGCAAGCTTGCGGGCGTCGCCAACCGTACGCTGTCCAAGGCTCAGGCTTTTGCCGAGCAGTATGGCATCGAGAAGGTCTACGACACGGTTGAGGACCTCTACGCCGATCCTGGCATCGACGCCGTCTACATCACTACCCCGCACAACACTCATATCACCTATCTGCGCGCTGCCCTGGCAGCCGGCAAGCACGTGCTCTGCGAGAAGGCCATTACCCTCAATTCCGCTGAACTCGATGAGGCCCGTGCCATTGCCGCCGAGCACAACGTGGTCCTTATGGACGCCACCACGGTGCTTCATATGCCCTTGTATCAAGAGCTGCGCCGTCGCATGGATGCCGGTGAGTTCGGCCGCATGAACCTCGCCCAGCTCAACTTTGGTAGCTACAAGGAGTACGGCGATCTGACCAATCGCTTCTACAACCGCAACCTTGCTGGCGGTGCCATGCTCGACATTGGCGTGTATGCCCTGTCCGTCATGCGTCTCTTTATGGCAAGCCAGCCCATTGAGGTCGTTTCGTTGGGCAACACCTGTGAGACCGGTGTTGACGTTGTGGGCGGCATCGTCTGCCGTAATGCCGAGCAGCAGCTGGGTGTTGTGAGCCTCACGCTCCACTCCAAGCAACCCAAGCGCTCGATTATTAGCTTCGATAAGTGCTATATCGAGGTCAACGAGTATCCGCGCGCCGATCACGCGACCATCGTGTGGACTGCGGACGGCCACCGCGAGGAGGTCCACGCCGGCACCGAGGCTTACGCCCTTTGCTATGAGATGGCCGATCTTGAGAAGGCCGTTGCCGGCGACGACTCTAAGCGTGAGCTGCTGGATTATGCTTCTGATGTTATGGAGCTGATGACCAAGCTACGCGCCGACTGGGGAGTCGTGTACCCCGAGGAGGAGTAAGCGATGCTAGCGGAAGATAGGCTCAACGCGATCGTGTCGATGGTTCAGCAGACCGGCTCGGTTACCGTGCCGGAGCTTGCCGAAGCCCTGGGCGTGACGGCGTCTACCATTCGGCGCGACCTGCAGACGCTCAATCGCGCACACCGTATCGCCAAGGTGCACGGTGGGGCGACGAGCCTTGAGCGCGCGCACGTGACGCGCGACCTAACGCTTAATGAGCGCAGCGATCTCCATAACGACGACAAGGAACGTATCTGCGCCCGTGCGGCGGCGCTGGTAGAGCCCGAGAGCTTTGTGTACATCGATTCGGGTTCGACGACGCTCAGGCTCATCGAGCATCTTCCGCATCTCGAAGGTGTCACCTATGTGACTGATTCCGTGCTCCATGCTCAGCATCTCGCTTTGCGCGGCATGCGTACCGTGGTGCTGGGCGGCGAGCTCAAACCCGAGACCGAGGCGCTCGTTGGCCCCGATGCCTTGGCAACCTTAGACCGTTACAACTTCAACTGCGGCTTTTGGGGCTCTAACGGCATTGCCGCCGAGCAGGGCTTCACGGCGCCCGATATCGAGGAGGCGCAAGTAAAGCGTATCTCGATGCGCCATACGGCCAAGCGCTTCGTAATCTCGGACGCCAGTAAATTTGGCATGGTGGCGCCCGTCAAGTTCGCGGACTTTCGTGACGCAACGATTATTACCGCAGGCGAGGTCCCCGCCAAGTACCGGACAATGGACAACGTCGTCACGGTCTAGCGACGGGAAGGCCAAAACCACCACAAAGGGGACAGGCACCTTTGTGGTGGGTCAATGGAAAAGCGGCAACGACCATCCCGGGCGCTGCCGCTTTTGTTGTCTACCGGTTTATTTGAATCTGTAACAACCAGACCGTTAAAAGTGGGTTAGGTGTTACAGATCGAGATACTTACGAACCGCGCCGTCCCTTTGTCTCAATCTGTAACATCTGGGACTGATTTTGCCGAGTTACTGTTACAGATTGAGAATATTCCCTTGAGGGGATTCGAATGTCTCGATCTGTAACAGATAGACCGCAAAATGGGCTTTAGCTGTTACAGATCGAGATGTTTGGGAATCCGGCAGAGCCATCGCGGCAAAACCATCATAAAGGTGCCTGTCCCCATTGTGGTGGTTTAGGGCTCCCAGGGGCAGGGGGCTTCGATGTGGATGTGCTCGCCGGTTACGGGGTGCGTGAAGGACACGCTGTGGGCGTGGAGCATCAGACCGCAGGGGCGCGGCGTGCCGTAGAGGTCGTCTCCTACCAGGGGATGACGCTCGCTTGCCAGGTGCACGCGGATCTGGTGCTTGCGTCCGGTGAGCAGCTCGACATCGATATACGAGCGCGTGGGCAGGCCACGGCGGCTCTTGAGACGCTTGAGCACCTTCACACGCGTCTGGGACGGCTTGCCGCTGGCGCCGACGCGCATTTTGCGGCTGTCGTGGCGGTCGCGCGCGATGGGCTTGTCGATGAGCTTCTCGTTCCAGTCGATCTTGCCCTCGGCGAGCGCTAGGTAGTGCTTTTCGAACGCGCGGTCGATGACCATCTGGTCAAAGGCGGGCTGCGTCTGCTTGTCGAGCGAGAACAGCACCACGCCGGTGGTGTCGCGGTCCAGGCGGTTGAGCGGCTGCATGTCGGTCGCGGCAAAGCCGTCGCCCATCGCCAGCAGCAGGTCGCTAGCGTAGTCGGTGAGCGTGCGCTCGCCGGTGCCGTCGCCGTGGACGATCATGCCGGCGGGCTTGTCGATGGCCATGAGCCAAGCGTCGCAGTAGAGGACTTGAGGTTCTTCGTTCACGTGTAAGCCTTTCGGTTAGCTGATTCCCACAAACATGCAGCCCGAGGTCGCCCCGCGCAGACGGGCGGCGGGCTTGCGGCCGGCCTGTGCAGCCTCGATGGCACGACGGACGCGGGCAACGGCACGACCTACCTCATCCGCCTCGAGCAGCGTTCCGTCGACCATAAGACGGCACACGCCGGCATCGAGCAGCCGAGGAACCTGCGGCGTGAGGTCGATGGGGTAGGCATCGTACAGGCGCGAGCGGCCGTGGATGTCGGTGCGCACGGGCATGACCTTGCCGTCGATATTCTTGAGCGAGAGCTTGCGGGCGCGCAGACGGCAGTTGGCGCAATCGTGGATGCAGCCGTTGGCAACCTGTAGGATGCAGTGCTCACTTGTCATAACGCGCGGGCGGCCAAAAACGGTGATGCCCAGGGCCGCGGGCGCGGCGGCGCCGAGCGAGACGATCTCATCGAGCGTAATCTCGGGCGAGAGCCAAAACGCGCCGGCTCCGCGCTCGGCAAGCGCTTCCATACAGGGCGTGTTGTGCACGGGCAGGCAGGAGCGGATCTCGGCCGTGGCACTGGCCTGGGCGGCAACGGCGAGCTCGGAGATATTGCCGACGGCGACGGTGGCCCCAGCGTTGATCCAGGGGTCGACACGGGCATGGTCGACGGCGCGGCAGACCTCGTCGAGCACGGGAACGATGCCCTGCTCGAGCGCGTCGGCGGGGGAGAGCTCGGCGGCCTCGAGTGCGTCGGTGGTCATGTAGATGCGCGTGGCGCCCTCGGCGCGGGCGGCCTCGGCTGCTTCAAGCGAAGTGACGGTGGCACAGATCTGCGGCTCATCGCGGTAATGCTCGGGCATGGGGCGGGAATCGCTGGTTACAATCACCGGCAACTCGAGCGTCTTCGCGCGCTCCTCATACGGCGCCAGAATGGCCTCCTCCAATGCTTTACAGGCGGCGGCGCGCACCTTGTGCACAGCGGAGAAGCCCATGCCGCAGCCCTCATCGAGCGCCACATCAAAGCTCGCGGCCTCAAAGGGCGAGGAACCCATACGGCCCACATGCTCAACCAGATCGGACGCCTCAACCGCGCGGGTCTTGGCGGCCTCGACGGTAAAGCCCGTGGCCGTGGCGGTGAGCGATGGGTCGTCGCAGCAAGTAAGCGTGACGGCAAACGGTTCGCCCAAACGCGCCACAACGGTTACATCAACGGTACGGCGGCGCAGCACATCGCGCTTGAGCGCGGCGCCGGCAGCATCGATGGCGCGCTGGCTTCGAATCACGCGCACGCGGCAGCCCTCGGGCATGCTGCGGGGCACGCGGCACTCGATGATGCCGCCGGCGGCGGCATCATCGGTAGCGATAGTGGTTAGGAACTGGTCGAACTCGTCGTCGTGGCGAAGTTCCAACAAGTCGCCCTTGCCCACGGGCTCAAACAGCTCAATGCGGGCGATGGCGGCACGGCGACGGCGGTCGTCAGGCTTGAGGCCGCGCACGTCGCGGTTGGCCAGGCGGCTGCCCAGCACCGTGCCCACAATCTGGCCGCGGTTGTTGGAGCGCTCGTAACTCATCATCTCGTCGCCAGAGGTGCCGTCCTGATAGGCGTGCGTAAAGTCGCGGTTAAAGCAGCGCTTGAGTTGGCGCTGGCGAGCAGCGTCCTCGTCCTTATCCACGGCGACCCCGGCCAGCATGTCATCGATCTGATGACGATACACATCGACGATGGAGTACACGTAATCGGGCGCCTTCATGCGGCCCTCGAGCTTGAGCGATGCGGCACCGGCGTCATACAGACGGCGAACGAGCTGTGAAGTGTTGGTGTCGCGCGGGCATAGAGCGCGCTCGCGACCGGCGGGGGAGAGCGCGCAGCCGTTCTCGTCGATCAGCTCGTAGGGCAGGCGACAGGGCTGAGCGCACATGCCGCGGTTGGCCGAGCGGCCCGCCATGGCAAAGCTCGACAGCAGGCACAGGCCCGAATAGCAAAAGCAGATGGCGCCGTGGCTAAAGACCTCAAGGTCCACATCGGGCGCGGCGTCGTGAATCGTGGCAATTTCGTCGATGGAAAGCTCGCGCGAGAGGGTCACGCGGTCGGCGCCCTGCTCACAGCACCAGATAGTCCCACGGTCATCGTGGATGTTCGCCTGGGTCGAGATATGCGTCTCGATGCCGGGCATGGTGCGCTTGACCTCAAAGAACAGGCCCCAGTCCTGGATAATGAAGGCATCGGCGCCCAGCGTGGAGCAGCGGTGGATGAGTTGCAGCGCATCGCCCATCTCGGACTGCTTGATGACGATGTTGACCGTGACATAGACGCGCGAGCCGGCCAGGTGTGCAGCACGGCAGGCCTGCTCAAAGGCCTCGTCGGTAAAGTTCGTTGCCTTGCGGCGGGCGTTGAAGCTGCCCATGCCACAGTAGATGGCATCGGCGCCGGCAGCGAGTGCGGCGGCAAAGGGCTCCGGGCCTCCGGCGGGGGCCAAGAGCTCGGGTCTGCGGTTGGTGGTTCGACTGGCGATTGCGGTCATATCCTGCCTTTCAAAATGCTCAGATATTCAAAAGTATAGTGGCGCCGTCGCGATGGACGATGACCGCAGCCTAAGCAGGACAAAGTCTTCAGCAGCCCCTCAGTCACGCCGTTCGGCGGTCCGTACGCGCCGTTGGGCGATAAAATATTATCGCAATCTGATAATTATCTTGCATCGCGCAAAATCATCCCCTACTATCCCAATCAAGCGCGGTGTTCAGACCGAATTGTGCCTCCCGGTGCGAACGCCGCGCTCACGCTCTCTATCTGATTGTAAGGAGAAAAACATGAGCAAGACCGTCGTGTCTTCCGATAACGCACCCGCAGCCATCGGCCCGTATTCCCCCGGCATCCAGACCGGCAACATGGTGTTCCTGTCCGGCCAGCTGGGCATCGATCCCGCAACCGGCAAGATGCCCGAGGGCGTCGAGGCCCAGGCCAAGCAGTCCCTTGCTAACGTCGAGGCCCTGCTGACCGCTGCCGGCGCCACCTTTGCCGATGTCGTCAAGACCACGGTCTACCTGGCCGACATTGCCGACTTCGCTGCCGTGAACGAGATTTATGCCTCCAAGTTCGAGGCCCCGTTCCCCGCGCGCAGTGCTTTCCAAGTTGCCGCTCTTCCGGCTGGCGGTCTGGTCGAGATCGAGGTCGTCGCCGCTCTCTAAGGTGTTGGCAACAACTAAACATGACATGCGAAAGAGCCCTGCAGCGCGTGCGAGCTGCAGGGCTCTTTTTTGTCGAGCGATGTGCGAGTGACCCGTTTTCCTCTGTCCACAGGGGAGGGCTAGAGACCTAGCCCTCCTTGCGGACTTTTTGCAGGTAGCGGTAGACGCTGGGCTCCGAGATGCCCAGCGCGGTGGCGGCGCAGGCCACGGCGCCCTTGAGCATAAATACGCCGTTGCCGTTAAGGTGGCGAATAACGTCCACGCGATCTGCCTGCCCCAGCGAGGCGACATCCCGCCCGCGGCTTTCGAGCAGCTCGGAAATACTGCGGTCGATGAGCTCCTGTGTAGACTCCGAAAGACTTTCGACCTCGATAGACGCGGGCTCCGCCTGCCTTGGCACAGCGTCGAAGCAGGCCATGAGCTGCTGAGCCAAGGCGTTGATGGAGCGTACCGTGGAAAGATCGGTGTTGACGCAAAGCATGCCGACGATCTCGTTATCCTCGCGGATAAAGTACGTCGCCGACTCCAACGTCTTGCCGCCGGCACCGCGCCCCTCGTAGCCCGTAATAAACGGCAGGTTGCGATACTTGGCGTCGTGCATGATCTTGAGTGCCAGATCGGTGGCGGGACCGCCGACCTTGCGGCCGCTCACGATGCCGTTGCGAATATCGACGATGGCGTGGTCGGGATCCGAGAAATCGTGCAGCACGATTTCGCTGTTTTTGCCGAGTATCTGCTCCAGAAAATCGACCATCGGCAAAAAGCGACGTACGGTCTCGTTCACGGGCAACTCCTTTGGGTGAAATCGGAAATGTTCATAACAATTTTTTCTCATGGTAACACGCTGCCCATCATCTCGTATATCCGCAGGTACATTGCGTAATGCAGACGAACGGTAGGAATTTAGCGGTAAACGGTTGACCAAAAGAAATGTTAGATGTTATTTTGACCAGACACTTTCCTGACCTGCGGAAATGCGTTATTTCAGCTGAAGAATAGTCTGATAACAAAAAATTATTATTGAGAATGAGAATCATCTTTAATACGATATGCAATGAAGGCACAACCTCAACCCCGCACTGCGTCAAAATAGAGCGTTAGATGCGAAAACAACTACTTCGAGGATTGGTGGTCAAATGACCCAGGAGACGGTTACGAACGGCACTGAAGCCCTGTTCACTCGCGAAGGCATGCCGCCCGTTAAGGAAATGATCCCGTGTGCCCTTCAGCACGTACTGGCATCGTTTGCCGGCATCATTACCCCGGCGGTCATCATGGCCGGCGTCTACGGCTTTAATAGCCAGCAGAGCACCGACATCATCCAGGTCGCGCTCATTCTTTCGGCGATCGATACGGCCCTTCAGGCCTTCGCTCCCTTCCGTCGCATCGGCGGCGGCCTGCCCATCGTCATGGGCGTTTCGTTCGCGTTCCTGCCGGCCCTGCAGGCCATGGGTGCCTCGGGCTTTAGCTTTGGTGCGCTGCTGGGTGGCGAGATCGTCGGCGGCGCCGTCGCGGTCCTCTTTGGTCTGGCCTACAGCAAGATCAAGTGGCTGTTCCCACCCGTCGTGACCGGTACGGTCATCTTCTCCATTGGCGTCTCTCTCTATCCCACGGCCGTCAAGTATATGGCCGGCGGTATGGGTACGCCGCTGTGGGGCACCCCGCAGGCCTGGTGCGTCGCTCTTATCACCTTCGCCGTGGTCTTTGCGCTCGCCAACTTTGGCAAGGGCACGCTCAAGCTGGGATCCGTGTTCTTTGGCATGATCGTTGGCATGATCGTCTCCATCCCCTTTGGCATGATCGACTTCTCCAGCGTCGCCACCGCTCAGGTCTTCGCCCTTCCCAAGCTCATGCCCTACGCGCTCGAGTTTGATCCCGAGGTCTGCATTACCCTCGCCGTCGTGTTCCCCATGGTTGCTATTCAGGTTATCGGTGACGTCTCCGCCGCCTGCCTGGGCTCCATCGACCGTATGCCCACCGAGCGTGAGCTCTCCGGCGCTATCGTGTCCCAGGGCCTCACCTCTATGGTCGGCGGCCTGCTGGGCGGTCTTCCCACCAGCGCCCTTGGCCAGAATGTGGGCATCATCTGCTCCAACAAGGTCGTCAACAAGTGGGTCTTTGTGATCATCGCGGCCGTCTTTGCCATCGCCGGCCTGTTCCCGCAGCTTTCTGCCGTCCTTTCCGCTATCCCGCAGCCCGTCATCGGCGGCGCGACCGTCGGCGTCTTTGGCACCATCACCATGAACGGCGTGCGCATGTTCACCCGCGAGGGCCTCACGCAGCGCACTACCACTATCGTCGGCACCTCCGTCGTCTTTGGCCTGGGTATCTGGATGGCCAGCGGTTGCCTTGCCGGCGAGGGTATGCCCGCCTGGGTGTCCACCGTCATCGGCTCCAATGCCGTAACCCCCACCGCCATCATGGCCATTGTCCTTAACCTGATCCTTCCGCAGACGCCGGTCGTGGCTCAGCATATCGATGCTGCCAAGGACGCTGCCGTGGATCTGGTCTTGCCCGAGAGCAAGAAGTAACCAATTCGGTGCTATTCGTCGGCGGACGCATCGCCTCGTCCGCCGACGTCATGCGGCGCCAAGCCGCACTTCAAAGGGTTTGTCCCTTTGGTGAAGCGTTGACGGGAGAGGGCCCGTTTCCGGTGTAGGCCGGCGCTTCGCACTCCGCCATGTCAGAGGTGTCAAACCCCGCCCCTGATGTTGAAGGGAGCATCCATGCTTCTGGTCGCTAACGGTTCCGTCTTTACTCGCAACGCTCAGACCCCGTTCATTCCAAACGGTGCGGTCGCCATTGACGGAGATACGATCGTCGAAGTAGGTCCCGAGTGCGAGCTCAAGGCCAAGTACCCGGATGCCGAGTACGTCGACGCCCAGGGCAACCTCATCATGCCCGGACTTATCAACTGCCACACCCACATCTACTCGGGTCTGGCCCGCGGCCTTGCCATTAAGGGCTGCAACCCCACCAACTTCCTGGAGAATCTTGAGCAGCAGTGGTGGAAGATCGATGACAACCTGACGCTCGACGGCACCAAGGCCAGCGCCTATGCCACGATTCTTGACTCCATCCGCGATGGCGTCACCACGATCTTCGATCACCATGCGAGCTTCTGCGAGATCCCGGGAAGCCTCTTCACCATTAAGGACGCAGCTCAGGAGCTGGGCATGCGTTCGTGCCTGTGCTACGAGGTCTCTGATCGCCGCGGCCAGGAAAAATGCGACCAGGCCATTGCCGAGAACGCCGAGTTTGCCCAGTGGGCCGCCAAGGAGCGTCACGATAACGATAACCACATGATCGCCGCCATGTTTGGCGGTCACGCCACCTTTACGCTGTCGGACGAGACCATGGACAAGATGGCTGAGGCCAACAACGGCCTGACCGGCTTCCACATCCATGTGTGCGAGGGCATGAACGACGTGTGGGATTCCCGCCTCAACCGCGGTGGCATCAGCCCGGTCGAGCGCCTGCTGCAGCACAACCTGCTAGGTCCCGACACCATGCTGGGCCACTGCATCCACGTGACGCCTGCCGAGATGGATATCGTCAAGGAGTCCGGCACCTGGCTCGTCAACAACCCCGAATCCAATATGGGCAACGCCGTGGGCTGCGCCCCCGTGCTCGAATTCTTCCGCCGCGGCATTCCTGTGTGCATGGGTACCGACGCCTACACCCACGATATGCTCGAGAGCCTTAAGGTCTTCCTGATCATTCAGCGCCACAACGCCGCCATGCCCAACGTGGGCTGGTGCGAGGCCATGACCATGCTGTTCGAGAACAACGCCAAGATGGCGAGCAAGTACTTCGATCGCAAGCTCGGTGTGCTCGAGGCCGGCGCTGCCGCCGACGTCATCGTCATGGACTACAAGCCCTTTACGCCGCTGAGCGAGGAGAACATCGACGGCCACATGCTCTTTGGCATGATGGGCAAAAACTGCCGCACCACCATCATCAACGGCCGCGTCCTGTACAAGGATCGCGAGTTCGTTGGGATTGATGAGGACAAGATCAACGCGTGGACCATGGCTGAGTCCAAGAAGCTCTGGAGCACGCTCAACGATCGCACCTACTAATTCACAAGTAGATTCACGCGCGTCGGATGTTTCGCCGCATCCGGCGCGCGTATAGGCGACCTCCGCGGGGTCGCCGGCGCTGTGCTAGCGCTACACCGTATTTGCGCCCGCCGCGCGGTCTCGCCGGGCGTTACAGAGAGGAGCTCACTATGAGCGACATCATGAGGCCGATCCCGTTTTCGCAGCTGATGAACTGGATCATCGAGGAGCACAAGACCCAGGGCGCCGTCTTTGGCGTGCGCAAGATGGTCGCGACCAACCAGGAGGGCGCGCTTCCCATTTTTGACGAGCGCATCGAGACTCCGTTTGGCCCGGCCGCCGGTCCCAATACGCAGCTGGCCCAGAACATCGTGGCATCCTACGTGGCCGGCTCCCGCTTCTTTGAGCTCAAGACCGTTCAGGTTATGGATGGCGAGGAGCTCTCCAAGTGCGTTAACAAGCCCTGCATTGTGGCGCAGGACGAGTGCTACAACTGCGAGTGGTCGACCGAGCTCGAGGTTCCGCAGGCCTTTGCCGAGTACGTGAAGGCATGGTTCGCCTGCCACCTGATCGCTCGCGAGTACGGCCTGGGCAGCCCGGACGGCTTTGTCTTTAACATGTCGGTGGGCTATGACCTGGAGGGCATTAAGAGCCCCAAGGTCGATGCGTACATTGAGGGCATGAAGGACGCCAGCGGCTCCGAGGTTTGGAACGAGTGCCGCACGTGGGCGCTCGCTAACCTGGACAAGTTTGAGCATGTCGATGCTGCGTTTGTCGAGTCCATCCCGGCGCGCGTCTCCAACTCCATTACCGAGTCCACGCTGCACGGCTGCCCGCCCGCCGAGATCGAGCGCATCGCGACCTACCTCATCACCGAGAAGGGCCTCAACACCTACATCAAGTGCAACCCCACGCTGCTGGGCTATGAGTTTGCCCGCCAGCGCCTCAACGAGCTGGGCTTTGACTACATCGTCTTCGATGACACGCACTTCCGCGAGGACCTGCAGTGGGCCGATGCCGTGCCCATGTTCGAGCGCCTGATTGCCCTGTGCGCCGAGCGCGGCCTGGAGTTTGGCGTCAAGCTGACCAACACCTTCCCCGTCGACGTGACGAGAAACGAGCTGCCCTCCACCGAGATGTACATGTCGGGCCGTTCGCTGTTCTCGCTGACCATCGAGGCCGCCCGCCGCATTACCGAGCAGTTCGATGGCAAGCTGCGCATCAGCTACTCCGGCGGTGCTACGGTCTACAACATCCGCGCCCTGTACGATGCCGGCATTTGGCCCGTCACCCTGGCGACCGACGTGCTCAAGCCTGGTGGCTACGAGCGCTTTAGCCAGATGGCCGGCGAGTTTACCGATCTGGACGGCAAGCCGTTTGAGGGTGTCTCTCTCGACGCCGTGACCGCGATCCAGGTCGATTCGCTTACCAACCCGCTCTATAAGAAGCCGCTGCGCCCGCTGCCCGATCGCAAGGTCGCCGGTAAGAGCCCGCTTTCCGACTGCTTTACCACGCCGTGCCGTACGAGCTGCCCCATTCAGCAGGACATTCCCGCCTACTTGGCGGCTGTTGACGAGGGCCGCTACGAGGACGCGCTCAACATCATCATCGAGCGCAATGCCCTGCCGTTCATTACCGGCACCATCTGCCCGCATCCCTGCGGCCGTGCCTGCGAGCGTGCATTTTACGAGCCCGAGGGCGCCCAGATTCGCGCCAGCAAGCTCAAGGCCGCCCGCGAGGCCATGACCGCCGTGTTGCCCAAGCTGCGCGCCCAGGCCATCGCAAACGACGGCGAGCGCAACGTTGCCGTTATCGGCGGCGGCCCGGCCGGCCTGGCGACGGCGTTCTTCCTGACGCGTGCCGGCGTGCCTGTCACCATCTTCGAGGCCCGCGACTCTCTCGGCGGCGTGGTCCGTCACGTGATCCCCGAGTTCCGTATCGCCAGCGACGATATCTCCCACGATGCCGAGCTCTGCCTGGCCTTTGGCGCCAAGGTGCAGCTCAACGCTCGCGTTGATTCCATCGACGAACTCAAGGCTCAAGGCTTTACTGACGTGGTCGTGGCCACCGGTGCCTGGATGCCCGGCTCTGCGGGCTTGGGCGAGGGTGCCGAGCTCGATGTGCTGGAGTTCCTCGAGGCCGCCAAGAAGGGCGAGAAACTCGAACTGGGCGAGGACGTCGTGGTCATTGGCGCCGGCAACACCGCCATGGACGCGGCCCGCGTGGCCAAGCGCCTGGCCGGCGTGAAGAACGTGCGCCTGGTGTATCGCCGCACCAAGAAGCAGATGCCCGCCGACGAGGAAGAGCTCGATCTTGCTCTTGCCGACGGCGTTGAGTTCTGCGAGCTGCTGGCGCCCAAGGCGCTCAACGGCTCCGTGCTGACCTGCGACGTTATGGAGCTCGGCGAGCCGGATGCAAGCGGCCGTCGCAGTCCCGTCGCCACGGGCGAGACCGTCGAGCTTTCCGCCACCACGGTGATCTGCGCCGTGGGCGAGGGCATCGATGCCAGCCTTTACGATGCCGCGGGCGTCGAGCACGACCGTCGCGGCCGTCTTGCCGCCACCTCCACCGGCGTTGAGGGCGTCTGGGCTGCGGGCGACTGCCGTCGCGGTCCTGCCACCGTGGTCGAGGCTATCGCCGACGCCGCGGAGGTCGCCCGTGCCATCGCCGGCGTGGACTTTAACAAGTACGCCGACTGCAACGAGCAGGCCGGCCGCGAGGACACCTGCTACGAGCGCAAGGGGTCGCTGTGCCGCGACAAGCGCAACTGCACCAAGACCCGCTGCCTGGGCTGCGGCTCGGTGTGCGAGGTCTGCTGCGACGTGTGCCCCAACCGCGCCAACGTGGCAATTAAGGTGCCGGGCCTGGCCAAGCATCAGGTCGTCCATGTCGACGGCATGTGCAACGAGTGCGGTAACTGCGCCGTGTTCTGCCCCTACCAGGAGGGTCGTCCCTACAAGGACAAGCTCACCCTGTTCTGGAGCGAGCAGGACATGGAGAACTCCGAGAACGAGGGCTTCCTGGCCGTGGACGAGGACCACTTTAAGGTCCGCGTCGCCGGCACGGTCCGCACCGTCTCGGTCGATGCCGTCAACACCGGTCTTCCCGAGGCCGTCCGCCTGACCATCAGGGCCGTGCGCGACAACTATTCGTACCTTCTTAAGAAATAGGCGAGTCTCTTATGGCCAAATCCATTCAACATAACGTGGCCTACGTTGCCTGCGGAAGTGGTTGCGCTTCCGCAGGCGGCGACGCCCGCTGCAGCGAAGGCTGCATTGGCTGTGGCGCCTGCGTCACGGCCTGCCCCCACGGCGCCATTGCGCTGGTCGATGGCATCGCCCGCGTGGATCGCTCCAAGTGCACGGGCTGTGGCCTGTGCGGTATGGCGTGCCCGCAGCGCGTGATTGCCTTCGTTCCCGGCTACCAGAACATTCTGGTGCGCTGCAACAACACCGACAAAGGTGCCATTGCGCGCAAGATCTGCGACACGAGCTGCATCGGTTGCGGCATGTGCGCTAAAAAGTGCCCTGCCGGCGCTATCCGCATCGAGGACAACTGCGCCCATATCGACGGCGTGGACTGCCTGTCGTGCGGCATGTGCGCCGTCGTCTGCCCGCATGGCGCCATCCACGACCGCACCGGCATCGCCGCCGGCGTGTAGAAGGGAATCACCATGGCACAGGAATTCACTTTTACCGTTAACGGCGTCGAGCGCACGACGACGGAGAATAAACCGCTGCTGCGCTACCTGCGCGACGACCTGCATATCCATTCCGCCAAGGACGGCTGCTCCGAAGGTGCTTGCGGTACCTGCACCATCCATGTGGACGGTGCGGCCGTCAAGGCGTGCGTGCTGACCACTGCTCTTGCTGCCGGTCGCAACATCGTGACCGTCGAGGGCCTGCCCGAGGACGTGCGCGAGGCCTTTGTGTACGCCTTTGGCGCCGTGGGCGCCGTGCAGTGCGGTTTTTGCATTCCCGGCATGGTCATGGCGGGCGCAGCGCTCATCGCCGAGGACCCCGAGCCCACCGAGGAGCAGATTAAGTACGCCATTCGCGGTAACGTCTGCCGCTGCACCGGCTACAAAAAGATTATCGAGGGCATCTCGCTGGCCGCTGCGGTGCTCCGCGGCGAAAAGCAGATCGATGAGGACCTGGAGCGCGGCGATGACTACGGCGTGGGCAAGCGCGCCTTCCGTATCGACGTGCGCAAGAAGGTGCTCGGCGAGGGCAAGTATCCCGACGACATCGACGAGCTCGATCAGCCGGGCCTGACCTATGCCAGCGCCGTGCGCTCCAAGTATCCGCGCGCCCGCGTGCTCTCCATCGACACCTCCAAGGCCGAGGCCCTGCCCGGTGTGGTGGGCATCCTGCGCGCCGAGGACGTGCCAGTCAACCAGGTCGGCCACCTTATCCAGGACTGGGACGTCATGATCGCCCAGGGCGATATCACCCGCTGCGTGGGTGACGCCATCGTGCTGGTGGTTGCCGAGGACGAGGCGACGCTCGAGAAGGCCAAGAAGCTCGTAAAGATTGACTACGAGCCGCTGGAGCCCGTGCGCAACATTGTCGAGGCCAAGGCTGCCGACGCCCCGCGCCTGCACGACAGCTTCTTTGCCTTTGGCAACACGGTGGAGCTCAAGGACAACGTGTGCCAGAGCCGTCACGTGACGCGCGGCGACGCCGCCAAGGCGCTGGCAGAAAGCGCGTTTATCGTGACGCAGCGCTTTACCACGCCCTTTACCGAGCATGCCTTCTTGGAGCCCGAGTGCGCCGTCGCCTTCCCGTACAAGAACGGCGTCAAGGTGCAGTCGACCGACCAGGGCGCCTACGACACGCGAAAAGAGTGCGCCCACATGTTTGGCTGGGATAGCGAACCCGAGCGTGTGGTCGTCGAGACCATGCTCGTGGGCGGCGGCTTTGGCGGCAAGGAGGACGTGTCCATCCAGCATCTGGCCGCGCTCGCTGCCTATAAGTTCCAGCGTCCTGTGAAGTGCAAGCTCACGCGTGCCGAGTCGCTCGCGTTCCATCCCAAGCGCCACGCCATGGACGGCACCTTTATGCTGGGCTGCGACGCCGAGGGCAACTTTACCGGATTGGACTGCGAGATCAACTTTGACACCGGCGCCTACGCGTCGCTGTGCGGCCCGGTGCTCGAGCGCGCCTGCACACATGCCGTCGGCCCCTACAAGTACCAGAACACCGACATTCGCGGCTTTGGTTACTACACCAACAACCCGCCTGCCGGCGCGTACCGCGGCTTTGGCGTCTGCCAGTCCGAGTTTGCGCTCGAGAGCCTGATCGACCTGCTGGCAGAGAAGGTCGGCCTGGATCCGTGGGAGATTCGCTACCGCAACGCCATCGAGCCGGGCGAGGTTCTGCCCAACGGCCAGATTGCCGATTGCTCCACGGCACTGAAGGAGACGCTGCTCGAGGTCAAGGATGCCTACTACGCGCATCCCGGACACGCCGGTATCGCCTGCGCCATGAAGAACGCTGGCGTGGGCGTTGGCCTGCCCGATGCCGGCCGCTGCAAGATTCGCATCGAGGATGGCCGCGCCGTGGTCTACGCCGCCACGTCCGACATCGGCCAGGGCTGTAACACCGTCTTTTTGCAGGACGTTGCCGAAGCATGCGGCCTGCCGCTTCGCTGCATCGCCAACGGCGAGTGCTCTACCGAGAACGCTCCCGACTCCGGCACCACGTCTGGCTCGCGTCAGACGGTCGTGACCGGCGAGGCCGTGCGCGGTGCCGCCTTCCTGCTGCGCGATGCCATGCTTGACATCGAGGCTGGCAAGCCTGCGCCCGCCGCTCCCGTGAGCGCGCACGGCGACGGCGTCAAGATCGAGTATGACGACGGCCGCGCCTATCAGCT
This sequence comes from Collinsella sp., assembly GCA_036298225.1. GTDB lineage: Bacteria > Actinomycetota > Coriobacteriia > Coriobacteriales > Coriobacteriaceae > Collinsella. Next base: position 3,919 of record JAXJJM010000050.1, on the reverse strand, counting down.
GCGCACTCAGGAGCTCGTCGCCGGCCAGGGCATGCATCCTCAGGATCCTGCGGCCGCCATCAAGGCGCTCGAGGGATGCGAGTTTGGCTATGTGTATCTGGAGCCGACCGACAAGCTGGGCGCCGACGTGCCCAACCCCAAGAGCCACATCTGCTATGGGTTTGCCACGCATGTGGTCATTCTGGACGATGACGGCCGCGTGAGCGAGGTCTATGCTGCGCACGATTCCGGCAAGGTGGTCAACCCCATCTCCATCCAGGGTCAGATCGAAGGCGGCGTGCTCATGGGTATGGGCTATGCGCTTACCGAGGACTGGCCGCTCAAGGACTGCGTACCCCAGGCCAGGTACGGCACGCTCGGGCTGTTCCGTGCGCCCGAGATTCCGGATATCCACGCCATTTACGTGGAGAAGGACGAGCTACTGCCCGTGGCATACGGCGGCAAGGGCATCGGCGAGATCGCAACGATTCCCACGGCGCCCGCCGTACAGAACGCCTATCGCGCATTTGACGGCAAGCTGCGTCCCGATCTGCCCATGGTGGATACGCCCTACAGCCGCGTCCGCAACCGCGGGTAGGGTAGGGCGCGGACAGCCATTGCTGATGGGCTGTTCGCGCTCAACATCAACTACATGCGCTGCGCCTTTGGCCCCGACTCCATCGCGAGCCGGGGCCCTTTGTTTGGAGTGGAAACTGCGTCCCGGATTTGGCGCTCAGAACGGGACACGCTTTCCGGATGGCATGTTTGGCGGAAACTACGGCCCAGTTTTTGGCTCCAGAACGGGATACATTTTCCGGAACGGTCCACGTGCGGTGGTGTACCGACCCTTTTGCGTGCGCCGCTTGTCGAATTACGTTATAGCTAGCTATATTATAGGAAGGTATAATATAGCTAGCTATAACGTAAAGGAAGGATGGCCCTATGTTTATTGGAAGAACGGCGGAAATGTCCGAGCTCAATCGACTGTATGGCACGGGCTCCTTTGAGATGCCTGTGATTTACGGCCGCCGTCGCGTGGGCAAAACGCGTCTTATCACAGAGTTTATCCAAGGCAAGAAGGCTATTTACTTTCAAGCTCGTCGTACCAATGCAGAGGCAAACCTGCATGGCTTTAGCCAGGCGATACTTGCGGGCTCCGTTGGTGTTGCTGGCGTGTCGTTTCGTAGTTTTGACGAGGCGTTCGATGCATTGGCTACCATGGCTCGTACGGAACGTTTGATTGTCGTGATCGACGAGTATCCTTATCTCGCCCAATCGAATCCCGAGATCAGCTCGTTGCTGCAAGACAAGATCGATCACTTGTACAAAGAGGCCAAGCTTATGCTTATCCTGTGCGGGTCGTCGCTTTCGTTTATGGAAGAGCAGGTGTTGGGCTACGAGAGTCCGCTATACGGTAGGCGTACGGCCCAGTTTAAGATCATGCCGCTCGATTTTATGACGACCCTCGGCCTGTGGCAGAGCATGGGTCGCGAAGACGCTGCAGTTTGCTATGGCATGACGGGTGGCATTCCTGCATATATCGAGAAAGTCGATCCTGCCGCACCGCTCAAGGACAACATCAAACGTCTTTTTCTTACTCCTACGGGCTATCTCTTTGAGGAGCCGAGTAACCTGCTATTGCAGGAGTGCCGCAATCCCGAGCAATATGATGCGATCGTGCAAGCAATTGCTCAGGGGCGCTCGAAGATCTCGGAGATTGCGAGCTCTACGGGAATCCCTGCGAGCAACGTAAAGAGCTATGTGGATAAGCTGGCGTCGCTTGGGATTGTCGAGCGCGAGCTGCCCCTAAACGAGACGAGCAATAAGCGAGCCGTGTATCTGCTGAGCGATCAGATGTTTAGGTTCTGGTACAAGTTTGTTCCGCAGAACATCGGGCTGATTCAAAACGATATGGCCGAGATGGCGTATGAGCGCATTGAGCCGCACGTATCGGATTACATGGGTACGGTCTTTGAGCTTATATGCAGACAATACGTGTACGAACTCGCGCGGGCGGGCCAGCTTGATGTGGTTCCGGCAAGCGTTGGGCGCTGGTGGGGGACGGATAATCGCACGCATACGCAGGAAGAAATCGACTTGATTGTTGACGATGGCGAGGGCACTGCGCTGTTTGCGGAATGCAAATGGCGCAATGAACCGGTGGGCGAAGACGTGCTGCAAAAGCTCGTGCATCGAAGCGAGCTCTTTAGGCGGCAGCACAAAAGCTATGCGATCTTCTCGAAGCGAGGCTTTACGCAAGGATGTCAGGAAGCTGCGGCGAGCAGGGGAGATGCCAAGCTGATTTCGTTTGCCGAGATGTGCGAGCGGAGATAACCAAGCACGCTCTGATGTGATGCTCGGAATGGGTCGCGCTAAGGATGCCAAGCGTAAAACCTTCAATGAAAATGGCGTAAAAACTACATCTGTCATGGCGTAAAAACTACATTGAAAGTAGCGTAAAATCAGCATTGAGAATGGCGTAATTTCGCATATCGCGTGATAGAGAGGGACGGCCGTCTATGGATGCACCAAAGAGATTGACCCAAAAGGGATATAGGCCCCGGCTCATAGAGGAGCGCCTCGACACCCTTATGCGGGCGTTTGGCTGTGTGGAGATCAACGGCCCCAAATGGTGCGGCAAGACCTGGACGGCGCTCTCTCGCTCGGCGAGCGTCTCCAGGCTCGATGAGCCTGCGCAGCGTGCGGCGGCAGAGGTCGACCCAAGCCTGGCGCTCATCGGCGATGCGCCACACCTGGTCGATGAATGGCAGGAGGTGCCCGAGGTTTGGGATGCCGCCCGGCGTTTCGTGGACGCGAGCGGCAACGAACGGGGGACACTTTTGCTCACGGGCTCGACCGCGCTCAAAAGCGAGGAGCGCAGCCATGTTCGTCATTCCGGCACGGGTAGGATCGCCCGTCTGTCAATGCGCCCCATGGCCCTGTGTGAGTCGGGCGACGGCGAGCCGCTCGTGTCACTGGCAAGCCTCTTTAAGGGCGAGGATTTTGCCCCTCAGCGTCGCGAGAGCACGGTGGATGACGTCGCCCGCTGGTGCTGCAGGGGCGGTTGGCCTGCAAATCTTGGGCTTTCGGAAGATCTTGCGCGAGAGACGGCAAGCCAGTACGTGCACTCGGTGCTCGACGTCAACGTGCTGGACGAGGGCATGTCGCCCGAGCTTGCACACGGCCTTTTGCGAGCTCTTGCCATGAACGAGAGCCAGGCTGTCACGTACAAGACGCTCGTAAAGGACGCCTCGTACGGTGAGGCGGGCCCCGACGAGAGGACCATCGCTGCGTACTTGGACCTCTTCAACAGGCTCAAGCTGACCGAGGACCTGTGCGGATGGGAGCCGCCCATGCGCTCGAAGGCCCGCGTTCGCGTGCGCCCCAAGCGCTACTTCTGTGACCCGTCACTTGCGGCGGCGTTGCTGGGGGCTACCCCTGAGCGGCTGCTTGGCGATATGCAAACGCTGGGGATGCTCTTTGAGAATCTCGTCCTGCGCGACGTGCGCGTGTTCCTTTCCACCTACGGCGGTGTCGACAACAGTGTCCATTATTTCCGAGATGAGAAGGGCCTTGAGGTCGATCTGATCGTTGAGCACGACGGGCGCTGGGGAGCCATCGAGGTCAAGCTGAGTGATGCGAAAGCAGACGATGGAGCGAGAAATCTCAAGGCGCTGGAGAGGAAAGTGCTCTCCAATCCTGCCGCCCAGAATGCCACGCCGGCGTTTTTGGCGGTCGTGGTTGGAAAGGGGAGCATTGCCTACACACGCGACGACGGCGTGGCAGTGATTCCCATGGCGGCACTTGGGGCGTAGTGGTTTTGCGGGCGTGCCGTGCTTCGGTTGATTTCCGATCTCAGCCGAACACATTGAGCAAATAGGCCATTCCCGCAGCTACCCGAACGCCCCCGAGGCCCCTCGCGGGCCCCGGGGGCGGCATT
>JAXJJM010000049.1:0-89944 GCA_036298225.1 Collinsella sp. | reverse complement strand
CGGATATGAGACTGAGCCGAAGGCGTCGACGACATGCCGGGGGCGGACCGGGACGGGTTCAACGGCAGGCCCCGCCGACCGATTGCAAGCGGTCGGCGGGGCCATTGTGGCTCTTGACAGCGGATTGGGTCATATGAGCGAAAACCCGCCAGAGCGAGCAAGGTGCCTTGAAACAAGGCGGCATTGACCTTCTGGTCATGCCGCCGAAGTTGAAAGGCAGATTGCCGCTCTGGCGGGTTTGCAGCGTCGAGCCGTTACGCGGTTTGGTAAAACCGCGTAACCACTAGTTTGGTACCTTGACATTCATTTCTCATGCTCCTAGATTGGTTAGGCACAAAACAATTCCACTACCTAACTAAAGAAAGGAGCAACACTAATTCATGTGCGATGAACCTCTTAACCTTTGTTCGCACGAGCCCGGCGGCGACCCGTCGCAACCGGTAGACATACCCGAAGCGGTCAGCGCTGAAGACAAACTCGCCAAGCGCATCCTGAGCGGCCTGGGCTTTTGCGGCCATTACATGCATTTTCATGGCGGAGGCGTGTCCGGCAAGGCGCCCATCATTTGCCTGCTGGCCAAGCAGCCCGGCGGCGAGATGTCGCAGCAGGAACTCGGCATGCACTTTGACCTCAAGCCGGGGTCGCTTTCCGAGATCCTGTCCAAGCTCGAGGTCAACGGTCTCATCGAGCGCAGCCGTAACCCCAAGGATCGACGGCAACTCACCATTCGCCTGACCGAAACCGGCCGGGAAAACGCCCGCATCGACCAGGCGGCCCGCATCCGCTTTAGAGAACGGGCCTTTAGTGCCCTCACTCACGACGAGCGCGAGCAGCTCGCCGAAATGCTCGAGAAAATCCGTGTAACCTGGGAGGAACTGGATGATTAAAACCCTCATGGGCAGCATCCGCGACTATATGAAAGTCACTGTTGCCACGCCATTGCTCGTGCTTGGCGAGGTGCTCTGCGAGATGCTGATTCCATTTATCACCGCCAACCTGATCGACGCCATCAAAGACGGCACCACCGTAGCCGAGATGCTTCCCACCGCGGGCTTTTTGGTGCTCATCGCGCTGACATCGCTGGCTTTTGGCGCCGCTGCCGGCGTCACCTGCAGCCACGCGAGTTGCGGCTTCGCCAAGAACCTGCGTCACGACCTGTTCTACAAAATCCAGACGTTCAGCTTTGCCAACATCGATGAGTTCTCGAGCTCCTCGCTCGTCACGCGTCTGACCACCGACATCAACAACGTGCAGCAGGCCTTTATGATGATCATCCGTATCGCCGTGCGTGCGCCGCTGGTATTGATCTTCGCCTTTACCATGGCGTTTATCATGGGCGGCAGCGTTGCCATGGTCTACCTGGTCATCATTCCGCTGCTGGGCTTTGGACTGTTCTTTATCATCTTTAAGGTACGCCCCATCTTCTCGCGCGTGTTCCACAAGTACGACGCCCTTAACGAGTCCGTCGAGGAAAACGTCACCGGCATGCGCGTGGTCAAGAGCTACGTGCGCGAAGACTTTGAGAAGGAGAAGTTCGCCACCGCCGCGCGCGACGTCCAGATGGACTTCACCCGCGCCGAGAAGCTGCTCGCCTTTAACAACCCCATGATGAACATCTGCGTCAACGGCGCATTTGTCGTCATCATCTACCTGGGATCCAAGCTCATCATCACGAGCCAGGGCACGCTGTTCGACGTGGGCCAGCTCTCCTCGATCTTTACCTATGGCTTCCAGATCCTCATGAGCCTGATGCAGCTGTCGATGATCTTTGTCATGGTGACCATGGCCGACGAATCGGCGCACCGCATTACCGAGGTGCTGGCCGCCGAGCCCACGATCGCCGATCCCGCCGAGCCCGTACTCGAGGTTGTCGACGGTTCCATCGACTTTGACCACGTGAGCTTTAAGTATTCTGCGCATGCGAAGCGCCAGGCGCTCGACGATATCGACCTGCACATTAAGAGCGGCGAGACCATCGGCATCATCGGCGGTACCGGCTCGGCCAAGTCCACGCTCGTAAACCTCATCGCCCGCCTGTACGACGCCACCGAGGGCACCGTGCGCGTGGGTGGCATGGACGTGCGCGACTATGACCTGGACGCGCTGCGCCACCAAGTGGCCATGGTGTTGCAGAAAAACGTGCTGTTTAGCGGAACCATCGCCGAGAACCTGCGCTGGGGCGACCCGAACGCCACCGACGAGGAAGTCCGCGAGGCGGCACATCTGGCCTGCGCCGACGAGTTTGTCGACGGCTTCCCCAAAGGCTATGACACCTGGATCGAGCAGGGCGGCTCCAATGTTTCCGGCGGTCAGAAGCAGCGCCTGTGCATTGCGCGCGCCCTGCTGCGTCGCCCCAAGATCTTGATCCTGGACGACTCCACCAGCGCCGTCGACACCAAGACCGACACCAAGATCCGCGCAGGGTTGGCAAGCTATCTGCCCAACACGACCAAGCTCATCATCGCCCAGCGCATTAGCTCCGTGCAGGACGCAGACCGCATCATCGTCATGGAGGGCGGCCGCATCGCGCAGATCGGCAACCATGACGAGCTGCTTAAGACGAGCGAGATCTACCGCGAGACCTTTACCTCGCAGAACAAGATGTCTGCCGAGGCCGACACCGAGGTATCCGTACCGCAAGCTCAAACCCAGGAAGGAGGCGAGGCACATGAGTAAGGCAACGACCGCCGAGCGCGCGCTCAACCGCAAGGGTGGCACCATGTCGCGCCTCATCAAGACGCTCTTTGGCTTCTACCCCGTGCTTTTGCCCCTCGTCGTCGTCGGCGTGGTGCTCTGCGCCATCATCAACTCCATCGGCGCGACCTTCCTTCAGAGCGCCCTGCAGATTATTAGCGAATCGTGGCAGTCGGGCGATTGGGAAGCTGCACAGCCCAAGATCGCACAGCTCGTGACCACCCTCGCCTGCATCTACGGCATCGGCATCCTGTCCTCGCTGTTCTGGAACCGCGCCATGGCCATCGTCACGCAGGGCTCGCTCGAGAAGCTGCGCGAGAAGATGTTCAACCGCATGCAGGACCTGCCGATTCGCTACTTCGACACGCACCAGCGCGGCGACATCATGAGCCACTACACCAACGACATCGACACGCTGCGCCAGATGATCAGCCAGTCGCTGCCCAACCTGCTCATGACGACCATCGTCATCGTCACGGTATTCTTTATCATGCTGTACTACAGCGTATGGATGTGCCTGGTCATTGTGGCCGGCGTCGTCTTTATGACCTTTATGACCAAGCTGCTCGGCTCCAACTCCGCGCGTTTCTTTATTGCGCAGCAGTCCGAGCTCGGCGTGGTCGAGGGCCATATCGAGGAAGTCATGAACGGCCAGAAGGTCGTCAAGGCATTCTGCCACGAGTCTGCCGCCGAGGCCGATTTTGACGAGCGCAACGAAAAGCTCTTCGAGGTCTCGCAGAAGGCCAACATGTACGCCAACATCCTCATGCCCATCCTTATGAACCTGGGCAACCTGCTCTACGTGTTGGTGGCCCTTGCCGGCGGCATTTTCCTGGCGCTGGGCGTGCCCAACCTGAGCATCTCGGGTATGGCGCTGTCCATCGCCGTCGTGGTGCCGTTCCTCAACATGACCAAGCAGTTCTGCGGACAGATCGGCCAGATCTCGCAGCAGATCAACGCCGTGGTCATGGGCCTCGCCGGCGCCGACCGTATCTTTGAGCTCATCGACGAGAAGCCCGAGACCGACGAAGGCTACGTGACGCTCGTCAACGCGCAGGTGAACCCCGATACCTGGCAGCTCGAGGAGGCCGACCACCACACCGGCATGTGGGCGTGGAAACACCCGCACCGCGCAACCGGCGAGATCGAGTACGTACCGCTGCGCGGCGACCTGGTCATGGACAACGTCGACTTTGGCTACACGCCCGACCACGAGGTGCTGCACGGCGTGTCCGTGTTTGCCAAGCCGGGCCAGAAGGTCGCGTTTGTCGGTGCCACCGGTGCCGGCAAGACGACCATCACCAACCTCATCAACCGCTTCTATGACATCGCCGACGGCAAGATTCGCTACGACGGCATCAACGTCAACAAGATCCGCAAGGCCGATCTGCGCCGCTCGCTGGGCGTCGTACTGCAGGACGTGAACCTGTTCACCGGCACCGTGATGGACAACATCCGCTACGGCAACCTGGACGCCACCGACGAGGAGTGCATCGCGGCAGCCAAGCTCGCGGGCGCCGACGACTTTATCACCCGCCTGCCCGACGGCTACGACACCATGCTCACCGGCAACGGCGCGCAGCTGTCGCAGGGCCAGCGCCAGCTGATTTCGATCGCACGTGCTGCCGTCGCCGATCCGCCGGCAATGATTCTGGACGAGGCCACATCGAGCATTGACACCCGCACCGAGGCTATCGTACAAGCGGGCATGGACAAGCTCATGGAGGGCCGCACGACGTTTGTCATCGCGCACCGCCTGTCCACCGTGCGCAACTCCGACGCGATTATCTGCCTGGACCACGGCCGCATCATCGAGCGTGGCAACCACGACGAGCTGATCGCCAAGCGCGGGTATTACTACCAGCTCTATACCGGAGCGTTTGAGCTGGAGTAGTTCGGCTCGCCGAGATGGCCGATTTGCCGCTCATTCGTCGGGCATGACCCTAAGGTCAATGCCCTCCTCTTTCGGGGCAAATCGACTCATCTCAGCGACCCAAACACAATGCGCCGCAACGAATAAAGCCTCCGCAGCCACACGAGCTGCGGAGGCTTTTTCATGCCGGCCGGAAACCGTATCCCACTTTTCGGGCCCAAAATGGGATGCCGTTTCCCGCTGGACCCCCTCCGGGAAACGGCATCCCATTTCAAGGGGGTAAACCGGGATGTGATTTCCCCTAACGGCACCTTTGGGAAGCCGCATCCCACTCTAGACGCACAAAACGGGATGAGCTTTCCCATGGTGATCCAAGACCAGAAGCATGTCCGATAGCGCAGCCAGGTCAAGAACAACAAGGCAGGCGTCACGCCAATTTGGACGAGTGTCTGCTGCAGTTTGAGGCTGCTGGCCTATATGGTAGAGTTAACCACCCATGAATTTCAGCACGCTATGCGCCACCTGCGCTTTTGCCATTTGAGGAAGTGAACTTGTGAATACTTCTGTCGCCAAGAAGGCCAGCCAGGCGGTGCGCCTGCTCATGATGGTGCTCACGGCAGTTCTCATCTTCTTCTTCATCAATGTTATGCTGCTCGTCTCCGATATCCAGGGCACGGCGCGCGTGGTCAACTACGCCGGTCTGGTGCGCGGTACCACGCAGCGAATCGTTAAGCTCGAGGATGCGGGCCAGCCTCAAGATGACCTGCTCAAAGCCGTGGATTCATACATCAACGGTTTGCGTTACGGAAGTGACGACCTCAACCTCGTCCGTCTCGACGACGATGAGTATCAGGCAAAGATGACCGAGCTTGCAAATTATTATGATGAGCTTTGCGCCGAGATTAGCCGCGTGCGCGAAGTCGGCTACGAGAGCACCGACATCATCTCCATGAGCGAGGAGTTCTTTGGCATTTGCGACGATGCTACGCGACTCGCAGAGGACTACTCTCAGGAGAAGGCGTCGGCGCTCAACTATCTCGAGGGCTTGGTGATCATCGACATCGTGGGCTTGGTGGCGACCTTTGCGGTCGAACTTGTTCGCGCGGTGCGCACTGCCGCGCTCAACCGCGAGCTGCAGAGCAAAGTCTATCTCGACGAAGCCACAGGACTGCCCAATAAGAATAAGTGCGAGGAGATCTTGGGGCAGGAGCAGCCTGTCTCCGCGGAGGCGCCCGTTGCGCTGTGCGTCTTCGATCTTAACAATCTGCATATGGTCAATAACAACTTCGGCCATGAGAAGGGCGATGAATACATTCGCTCTTTTGCCCAACAACTGGGAAGTGTGGCGTCGGAGACGTGCTTTGTGGGTCGCGACGGCGGCGATGAGTTTATCGCGGTGCTGTGGGATGCCGACCGAGCCGCTGTGGAATCCTGTCTCGCTCGGGTTCGTGCGAACGTGAACGAGTATTCCGGGGCTCACCCCGACATGCCTATCAGCTATGCGGTGGGCTACGCGCTTTCCAGTGATTTTGATGAACCGCCTATGATGCGTGAGCTCTTTTCTCAGGCCGACAAAAACATGTACATCGACAAGAACCGCGTAAAGACAGCCGAGGCAGCCGGGCCGCAACGCGAGGACCGCTAAACCCGTAGCAAAGGGTAGCTAATTTGGGACGGGACTCTTTTGGCTATTTGAGAAGTTGTGCCATGGCGTTGACGAATTTTTGGACTTGGAGGGTGGGCTCGAGCGGATAGTGCAAAAAGACCGGCACCTCGCGACCGCATAGGAACGGCACGCCCACAAAGGCCGGGTGTACCCCCGACCATGCGCCGCAGGTGAGCACCGCGTCGCCCTTTTCCTCTGCCTCGTTAAAGAGCGCAAAGTCAAAGCTGTCCACGTCGATCACGTCTACGCCGCCGTCGGCCAACAGATCGATACGCAGACTGTCCATAGCGTCGTTGCCGTGACGGAGCACGCGCAGGCGCATGCCCTCTAAGTCGGCAACTGTGATGCGCGTCTTGCGCGCCAGCGGGCTTGTGCGCGGCAGGTCGATATAAAACGGCACGTTGACAATGCGGAGCCTTTGGCAGGCATCACCCCAGCGTGGGGTAGAAAAACTCGACTGCACCACATCGACCTCGCGGCCCAAGCTGCGCATGACGGTCTCGCGCTCATCGTAGAGGTCGCTTACCGGCACGATCTCAAATCGCAGCGACGGTTCCAGATCGTGAATGCCCGACCACATCGACAGCGTTTGGCGCCCCGGGCACATCATCGACACGCCCAGGCGCACGGCACCGCCATCGCCCGCGGCGCGTCGGGCACGGCGCAGCGCGTCCTCGGACTGCCGCATGATCGAGCGCGCGTCGTCCACCAGCAGAGCGCCGGCCGGCGTCACCTTGACGCCCGAGTGCGAGCGTTCGAACAGCGTGATGCCGAACTCGGCCTCGAAGCCCGACACCTGCTTGACGAGCGCCGGGGTCGACACGCGCAATTTTGCCGCTGCACGCGAAAAGCTTCCCAGCTCCGCGGCGGCCGATATGGCCTTAAGTCGTCGATCGTACACGTCAATCTCCCGTTTTCGCGCCCGTGGCCACATGGTGCCACAGGGAGGGGTTGTTTTCGCAGGTCACGCGCTCAGTTAAGCATAAACTGCATCGCATAGTGTAAACTTGCGGTTAACGCCATTCTAACAAATATGCAATTCACCTGCGCAAATGCAAAGCATACGATAACCTGCGAAAACCACGTGGGTCGATTAATGGGAACGGCCCACCGGGAGGCACAAGAAGGGAAGTTCCTATGAGCAACTGGCTTAAGCTCGAGGGCGATGTCTGCGCCGTGACCGGCGCGCTCGGCGGTATGGGCGTCGAGATTTGCCGCGAGTTCGCCCGCAACGGCGCCAACGTCGTCCTGCTCGATCTGGACGAGGAAAAGGTCAAGGCCGCAGCCGCCGACCTCGCCGCCGAGTTTGGCATCCACGCCGAGGGCTACAAGATGAACGCCACCGACGAGGCCGAGGTTCAGGCCGCCGTCGACGCCACCATCGCCGACTTCGGTCGCGTCGACGTCCTCGTCAACACCGCCGGTATCCTGCGTTTCGCAGCCATGGAAGACCTGCCGCTGAGCGACTGGGAGCAGGTGCTCAACGTCAACCTCACCGGCTACTTCATCACCTCGCAGCGCTTTGGTCGCGAGATGATCAAGGCCGGCCAGGGCCGCCTGGTGCACATCTCGACCGTCGCCAGCCACTCCCCCGAGACGTTCTCGGGCGTGTACAGCTCTACCAAGGCCGGCGTCAACATGATGTCCAAGATGCTCGCCGCCGAGTGGGGCCCCTACGGCGTGCGCTCCAACTGCGTCGAGCCCTGCTTCGTCAAGACCCCGATGTCGGCCAATTTCTACGCCGACCCCGAGGTCGAGAAGAGCCGCAGCCGCCTAATCGCCACGCGTCGCATCGGCGAGGTCAGCGATATCGCCAACGCCGTCATGTTCCTGGCGTCCACGCGCTCGGACTTTACCACCGGCGACGCCATCAAGGTCGACGGCGGCTTCTCCAACATGATGGGCGACCTCACCGCCAAGCCCGGCGGCCGTCGCGCCTATGCCGACAACTACCTTAAGAACAAGGGTGTCGAGCTCTGGTCCGATGAGTCCGGCGTCGCCAAGCCGACTGACCAGTAAACCAACCTGACAGGGAGGTCCCGCGGACACGCCCGCTCCTCCCCCGTATCGATTAGAAAGAGTCCAATGGCTTCCACCAACTCCAACAAGGGTCGCGCCGTCGTGCTTTCCGCCGCGTGCGTCACCATGTTCTTTATCAGCTCCATCGCGCTGTATTCCGTCGTGAGCAAGAACCTGCTCGCCGTCTACCCCGAGTGGTCGAGCGCCCTTACCTGGGCTTTCCCGGTCTTTCAGACCATCATGGCCGTGACGGGCATCTTCGCCGGCCGTATCTCCGATAAGATCGGCCCGCGTAACGTCGTGATCGCCGCCGCCGTGTGCTACGGCCTGGGCTGGTTCATGTCCGGCACCGTCACCGAGCCGTGGCAGTTCTACCTGTGGTTCTCGCTCGTCGCCGCTGTCGGCAACGGCCTGGGCTACAACCCGGCGCTCACCACCGGCCAAAAGTGGTTCATCGACAAGAAGGGCCTCGCCTCCGGCATTACGCTCGCCGCTTCGACCGCCGGTCCTGCCGTGCTGTCCCCGGTGCTCGCCTCGCTGCTCATCCCGAGCCTGGGCATCTTTGGCGCCCTTAAGGCGCTCGGCGTCATCTTCTTTGTGATGATCGCCGCCTCCGCCCCGTTCCTGAAGGCCCCCGAGGCCGGTTGGCTGCCCGAAGGCTTCGAGGCCCCCAAGGGCGGCGCGCACGCCGGCACCTTCGGCGACCTCACCCCAGGCGAGATGGTCAAGACCCCGCGCTTCTGGGTCCTCATCGTCACCTTCGCCTTTGCCGCCACCGCGGGCACCCTGCTCGTGGGCAAGGTTGCCTCCATCGCCGCCGTCCAGCTCTTCACCGACCCCACGAGCGCCGCGGCTGTCGCTCTCGGCGGTGTGGTCGTTTCCGTCAACACCTGCGCCAACCTGGTCGGTCGTCTGTCCTTTGGCCAGATCATCGACAAGCTCGGCGCTTATAAGTCGCTGCTCATCAGCCTTGTCGTCACCATCGTCGCGCTCGTCATCATGTCGATGAGCTTTACGCAGAGCATGTTCTTTGTGGCGCTCGCCCTGCTCGGCTTTAGCTTTGGCGCCCTGCTCGTCATCTACCCGCCGCTCACCGGTGGCGCCTTTGGTACCAGCAACATCGGCGTCAACTACGGCATCATGTTTTTGGGCTATGCCGCTTCCACCTGGATCAGTCAGCCCATCACCGCCGTGCTGTATCACGCCGAGGCTGGCAGCGCCGCCTACCAGCAGTCCTTCTACGGCGCTATTGTGATCGCCGCCATTGCCGTCGTGCTCACCGTCTACATGATGGTCTCCGACAGCAAGAAGAAGTCCGCCTAGTTTTACCGATGCGACAAAGGGACAGCCCCTTTGTCGCATTTCACCGGTCACCAGTATTAAGGAGTCGAAATGTCTGAGCTCAACCCCGTCCGCATTGCCGTTATCGGCGCCGGCGCCATGGGCCGCAACCACATCCGCTTTGTCACCGAGGAGCCCGAGGCCGAGCTCGTCGCCATCGCCGACGCCTTTGAGGGCGCCCGCGCCACGGCTGAGGCCGCCGGCGTGCCGTTTTACACCGATCCCGCCCAGATGATGGACGAGGTCAAACCCGAGGCCGTCATTATCGCCACCCCCAACGACCTGCACCTGGGCGTTGCTCGCGAGGCCGTAAAGCGCAACATCGTGCCGCTGGTCGAAAAGCCGATCTCTAACGACCTCGAGGATGCCCAGGCCTTCGCCGCCGAGGCCGAGACCGCCGGCGTGCCCGTGCTCGTGGGTCAGCACCGTCGCCACAACCCCTTCGTCAACAAGGCCAAGGAGATCATCGAGTCCGGCGAGCTGGGCAAGCTCACCGTGTCGAGCTTCCACTACATGATTTATAAGAACGACGAGTATTTCGATGTCGAGTGGCGCCGCAAGAAGGGTGCCGGCCCGATCCTGGTCAACCTGGTGCACGACGTCGACCTGCTCCGCTATCTGCTGGGCGAGCCCGTTGCCGTCCAGGGTATGCAGTCCAGCGCCGCTCGCGGTTTTGAGACCGAGGACTCCGCCGTGGTCAACGTCCGTTTTGCCGATGGCGCGCTCGCAAGCATGACCATCTCCGACGCCACCGCCAGCCCCTGGAACTGGGAGGCAACCGCTCGCGAGGATCCGCAGTACCGCCCCTTCGACGCCGACGCCTACTTTATCGGTGGCACTAAGGGCGCCCTGTCGCTGCCCCGCCTGCACCAGTTCTCCTACGACGGCGCCTCTAACTGGCACAAGCCGCTGCAGATGGAGATTCCGGCCGTCGACCCGGCACTGCCGCACAAGATGCAGCTCAAGCACTTTGTGAAGGTTGTCCGCCGCGAGGTCGAGCCCGTCGTAACCCCCGCCGATAACGTCAAGACGCTCACGCTTCTCAACGCCATCAAGGAGGCCGCCGAGACCGGCCAGCTCGTCGAGCTGTAATGTCTTAAGAGCGGGCCGCGGCAGAAACCCCATGCCGAATCCCTCGGTCCGCCGCAAACAAGCCCCTCTTCTTTGCCCCGCGAGCAGCCTCCTGCCCGCGGGGCATTTTGCTACCTTGCCGACGTTTTTTCTGGAGCGGGGGGCTATTTTGCGCCTCAGCTTGATTCGTTCGCCACGAAACGCGCCTATCTACTACGTTTAACCAATCACCCTCAACCATACCGAATTTCGCGAAATAAAAGCCGCAGGTAGACGGCTTGCGTATTCTCAGAAAACCGGGGGATGGCCGACCCATACGGGTTAAACGTAGTAGATAGGTCATTTTCGTGGCGCAGCCCCAAAACAGCCTTTTGGGACGGGTGGTATCCTTGGTAGCCCTGTGCTGCGAACACACCTCATACGCAAGGAGTTTCATGGATCTTATCGCCCAGCTCGCCCGCGAGCTCAACCTTAAGGCCGCCAACGTCGAGGCAGCTGTCAAGCTCATCGACGAGGGCAACACCATCCCCTTTATCTCGCGCTACCGCAAGGAAGCCACGGGCGGCATGGACGACGTCGCCCTGCGCGCACTCGACGAGCGTCTGTCCTACCTGCGCAATCTTGAGCAGCGTAAAGAGGACGTCATTCTGCTCATCGACGCCCAGAGCAAGCTCACGCCCGAGCTCGAGCAGCAGATTCGCGAGGCCACGCAGCTCCAGCGCGTCGAGGACCTCTACAAGCCCTACCGCAAAAAGCGCATGACCCGCGCACAGAAGGCCCGCGAGGCCGGCCTGGAGCCACTCGCCAACATGATCATTATGCAGGCCTCGGCCAAGGGCAGCGCGCTCGACGCCGCCGCGGCATACGTCAACGAGGAGGCCGGCTTCGACACGCCCGAAAAGGCGCTCGCCGGCGCCGCCGACATCGTGGCCGAGACGGTGGCCGAGGACCCCGAGAACGTCGCCGACCTGCGCGCCTTTACGCAAAACACCGCCGACATCGTCGTCGAGGCCACCGACCCCGCCGAAAAGACTCCCTACGAGCCCTACTACAGCTATGATGAGCCGCTGCGCCGTATTCCCAACCACCGCGTGCTGGCTATCGACCGCGGTGAGCGCGAGGGCAAACTCCGCGTGCGCGTGAACGTCAACGGCGCCGCCGCCACGGCGCGCCTCGGCAGCCGCTGGCCCCGTCGCCAAGGCGTCTTCGCTCCCATCTTCGATGCCGCCATCGCTGACGGTTACAAGCGCCTCATGGCCCCCTCGCTGGAGCGCGAAGCCCGCGCCAAACTCACCGTTCGCGCTCAGACCGAGGCCATCAACGTCTTTGCCAAGAATCTCGAGGGCCTGCTCTCGGCGCGTCCCGTGCGCGGCGCACGCGTGCTCGCGCTCGATCCGGGCTACCGCACCGGCTGCAAGGTCGCCGTCATGGACGAGACCGGCAAGCTGCTCGACCACGGCGTGGTCTACCCCACCAAGCCGCGCCACGACGTCGCCGGCACCAAGCGCGAACTCGCCCGCCTCGTCAAGAAGGACAGCGTCAACACCATCGTCATCGGCAACGGCACCGCCAGCCGCGAGACCGAGGAAGTCGTCTCGGAGTTCATCGCCGAGCAGGCGCCCAGCCTTCGCTACACCATCGTCAACGAAGCCGGCGCGTCGGTGTACTCCGCCTCCGAGCTCGCCAGTCAGGAATACCCCGACCTGGACGTCACCGTGCGTGGCGCCATGAGCCTGGGCCGCCGCCTGCAGGACCCGCTGGCAGAGCTCGTCAAGATTCCGCCCCAGTCCATCGGCGTGGGCCAGTACCAGCACGACCTTGACCAGGCCGAGCTTTCGCGCACCCTGGGCCACGTGGTGGAGGACGTCGTCAACCGCGTGGGTGTCGACGTAAACACCGCGAGCGCAAGTCTGCTGGGATACGTATCGGGCATCACGCCGAGCGTAGCCAAGAATATCGTGGCCTACCGCGAGGAAAACGGCGCCTTTACCGATCGCCGCCAGCTTAAGAAGGTCCCCAAGCTGGGACCCAAGGCATATCTCAACGCCGCGGGCTTTTTGCGCATTAGCGGCGGTAAGAACCCACTTGACGCGACAAGCGTCCATCCCGAGAGCTACGAGGTGGCCACGTCCGTCCTGGAGCGTGCCGGCGTTAAAGCCAGCGAGCTCAGCCGCGGCGGCGTGCCCGACATCGAGCGCCGCCTGGGCAGCATCTCGGCGCTGGCAAGCGACCTGGACTGCGGCACCCTCACGCTCATCGACATCGTCAACGAGCTCAAAAAGCCCGACCGCGACCCGCGCGACGACGCGCCCGAGGTGGTCTTTAGCCGCTCGGCGCTTTCCATCGACGACCTGGAGCCCGGTATGGAACTCAAGGGCACGGTGCGCAACGTCGTCGACTTTGGTGCCTTCGTCGACGTGGGCGTGCACCAGGACGGCCTCGTGCACATCTCCAAGCTTGCCAACCGCTTTATCAAGCACCCGAGCGATGTGGTGCGCGTCGGCGATACGGTAAAGGTGTGGGTGGAAAAGGTCGATCGCGACCGCAAAAAGATCTCCCTCACCATGGTGCAGGGAAAGTAACAGCAAAGGACGAACCACCGCTGCCCATCGTCGAACTTGCAAGTTTTCTCATCCAATGGGAAAACTTGCAGATACCGCAACAAAACTTTCGCTTGCATATGGACGTTGAACTGCTAAACACTTTAGCCACGTTTATCAAGGCGTGAGCTGCGGTTTTTCATCTTCTCGGCGAACGGTTTTGCAGTTTTACCATTTTTTATCGACACCCCAGAGGCAAAACGTTTTTGCTGATCATCACGGTTGATTCCGTTCGCGGCGCAGAGACAGCGCTTCACCGGTGCGTTTTCACAACCACTCCAAAGCAAAAAGCGGTGACGCCTCATTTGAGACGTCACCGCTTCCGTGTAGGAGCCGGTTATCGGAGCTCCACCCGATTGGGGCTTAACGTATGCCTGGATTACTCTTCCTCAACGTGATTGATCACAGCACCCTTGGTGTGGATGAAGTTGGGGACGAAGGCGACGATCAGAAGGACAGCAAGAATCGCGTAGACACCGGTGGTACCGAAGGCCTCGGCAGCGCGGCCAAGCGTAATACCAATGACGGAGAAATCGAAGTCGCCGAACGTAGTGTTCTTGAAGCCAAAGACGTCAAGAACGGGCAGGAGCAGGGCCGGGGCGAAGGTGATGAGCAGGCCGTTGACGAAAGCGCCAAGAGCTGCGCCCTTGCGACCGCCGGTAGCATTGCCGTAGATACCTGCGGTAGCACCGCAGAAGAAGTGGGGAACCATGCCCGGGATGATGAAGATGCCCAGGGTAGCGCCCACGATGAACATACCGACCACGCCACCGATGAAGGATGCGACAAAGCCGAGGATGACGGCGGTGGGAGCATAGGGGAAGAAGACGGCGCAGTCGACGGCGGGGATGGCACCGGGGATCAGCTTGTTGGAGATGCCCTGGAAAGCCGGGACCAGGTCGGCAAGGATCATACGAACGCCGTTATAGACGATGGTGACACCAACGGCAAAGGACAGGGCACAGGTCAGGGCATAGACAATCACGTTGTCGCCGCCAGCGGTCTTGGTGACGACCGCAGGATCTGCGATGTAAGCGGCGAAAGCGGTAACCAGGTAGAAGAAGGCCATGGTAAGAGCCGTGGAGATGGTAGTGTCGCGCAGGAAGGCGAACTTCTCGGGAACCTCGATCTTCTCGGTGCTGTTCTCCTCGGCGTCCTTAGCAAAAAGCGTACCGACTGCAGCGGAGATGTAATAGGCGAGTGAACCGAAGTGGCCCATGGCGATTTCATCGCCATCGGTAACCTTCTCGGTGAAACGCTGACCAACGGCGGGAAGCATAGCGCTCACGAGGCCCAGGAACATGCCGCCCACGATGACAAGCTGGACATCCTGGAAGCCAGATGCCTGCAGAACGGCAGACAGCAGGCAGGCCATAAACATGCTGTGATGGCCCGTCAGGAAGATGTACTTAAACTTGGTAAAGCGGGCAATGATAATGTTCACGACATAGCCGAGAATCAGGATCATCATGGTCTGAACGCCGAGGACGCTCTGAGCCATCGAAACAACGACCTCGTTGTTGGGTACGACGCCGGTGATGTGGAAACCGGTCTCGATGAAGGTACCCAGCGGAGCAAGGTTCTCCTGAACAACAGCGGCGCCGGCGGACAGCATGATGTAACCAAGAATGGGCTTCAGGGTGCCCGTCATCACCTTGTGGGCAGGACGCTTAAGCGCGACAAGGCCCACAAAGGCAAACAGACCCATGATCCACGCTGGCTTGGTCAGAATCGATTGGATAAACTCAAGTATGGGAAGGATGGCTTGCATCTGCGCTTCCTTTCTCTCTAACGTGGGCGCGTTTCCCTCTTCCACAGGGAACCGCCCTTTTTCGTGCCGCTTTAGGCGTTCGCGGCAGCCGCCTTGATTGCCTCGAGGGCGTCTTCGCGGATCTTCTTCTTGTTCACATAGCTGCGAACGATCACAACGTTGCCGTGGAGCTCGGGGGCGAGCTCCTTAACGGTGATGAACAAATCCGGATTTGCGGAAGAAGCACCGTTCAGGTCCATAGACTCAACGTCGGCCTTGATGCCCTCCTCCTCGCAAAGCTCCTCGACTTTGCCAGCGAGCATCAGGCTGGACCCGATGCCGTTTCCGCATACGGTGATGATATGCATGGCAACCTTCCTCTCCTACACGTGACGGTTTTCCGTCTATCCAAAAACGGTGACGCATCGCCGTGCCATTAAGGCCTAAAAGAATGAACGCATGGTCTCCAAAACCTGCTCGGGCGTATCGCATGCGCTGAGCTTGGCAACGCAGTCCTCGTCCTCGAACATCTGCGAAAGCTCCGCCAAGCAGCCAAGATGAGCCTTGGGGTCGGGTGCGCAAATACCCACGAGCACGTGAACCGGATCGAAATCCTCGTGGCCAAACGCAACGGCAGGGTCAAGCGTGACGATACAGATTCCCGCTTCGCTTACATTGCCATCTGCCTGAGCGTGGGGCATGGCGATGCCCTCTTCCAAGACCATATAGGGGCCGAATTTGTGAACCGATGAAATCATGGCGTCAACATAGCTCTGGTCGCATTTGCCAGCGTCTACGAGCAACTTACCGCATGCCCTGATCGCTTCCTCCCAGTCGGAGGCCTCGACGTGGCAGGCAACAAGCTCGGGCTTAAGAAGATCGGTCAGCATGCTCGTCCCCTACTCCTCGGGCAGGATATGAAAACCAAGCGCCTGAACGTCGCGGGCAAAGCCCTTGACCGTATCAAGCGAGTACTCAAGCAAATCTTTCCCGAAATTCTTGCGCTTGGCAAGAATGGCATTGGGGACCGTAATGATCTGGCATCCAACGGACTCCGCCTGGAAGATATTGAGGACCTCGCGCGTAGACGCCCAGAGAACCTCGGCAGCAGGCTTAACGGCAGCCTTCTTTACGGACTCCGCCATGAGGGGCAGCGGATCGACGCCGGTATCGGCAATTCGACCGGCAAAGATGGACAGAATAGAGGGGGTCTCGGCAGAAACGGCATCGACGAACTCGTCGACCTGCTCGGGCGTGAAGATAGTGGTGACATTCACCTTGATGCCGTCGGCAGAAAGGCGCTTGACCAACGCGGCAGTGGACTCGCCCTTGGTGTTGAGTGCCGGGATCTTAACGTAGACGTTGTCTGCCCAGGTTGCAATCTCGCGGGCTTCGGCTTCCATACCAGCCTCGTCGTCGGCGAAAACCTCAAAAGAGACCGACACGTCGGTGATGTGCTCAAGAACCGTCTTGGCGAAAGCGCGATAATCGGTCACGCCACCGGCCTTCATAAGGGAAGGGTTGGTTGTGAAGCCCTGGACGTTACCGTTGTCGTGCATGTCAAGCATGCCCTCGAGGTTAGCGCCGTCGGCAAACACTTTGATCGCCATGTTCGGTCCTTTCTCACCTTGCATTATTGCTATCGAAAGCCTTTTTCTTTGTTTCAAAAGCTCTACGGTTTTCTTTTATAAACTATTTCAAAAGTTATCGAAAGCTCAATTGTCGACTTTCCGTGAACGGTCGAATATCGGGTGTGAACGTATCGCTTTTCGGCACCACCTTCAGAATGAGACTCTTTACAGCCCGTCTACGTGCGAGCTATCCGCTACATGTGAATTATGAACATGCCCTGACGCTCATTTTGTTCGTTCGATTTCGTCTTGTTCTTTTCATATCGATACGTTATATTTCGATTACGAAAGGCGTATCTTTTGTCTTTCGTTCAAAAGGAGCGGCATATGGCATCTACTTCAGACCTTTCACCGGCCGAGCGTCAGCGATTTATTATGAACTGGCTGGCCGAAAAGCCAAATATCTCGGTATCCGACATCGTTCGCCGTTTTTCGGTTTCGGAAGTCACCGCACGACACGACCTCGTCTCGCTGGAATCCGAAGGCAAGCTGCGTCGCGTACGCGGTGGAGCGGTATCGCTTTCTCGCTCCACCGCAATCTCGTATCCCGAGGAGCGCATCAATGTCCAAGTCGAGGCCAAGGAGGCCATCGCCGCAACCGCAGCAACTCTTGTTGATGATGGCGATGTTCTGGTAATTGATATCGGCACCACAGGCTTTTACTTCGCTAAGGCCCTCATGGACAAGCGTGAGATCACCATTATCACCGGCGATCTTGCAATCGCAAACTACGCCAGTTTCAATCTCCCCAATGCTTCGGTAGTGTTACTGGGCGGCTCCGTGCGCAAGGGCCACCTCTATCTGGCAGGCGCGCTAACGCTCGACTGCATGAGCAAACTACATGCCGACAAGGCGTTTGTCAGCGCCGACGGATTCCACCCCGACCACGGTTTTACCGTCGAGCACGACTTCTCAGCCATGATCAAGCATATGTACCTGACCAACTCAAACCAGGGCTACATGATGGTTGACCAGGGAAAGTTCAACAAGACCAGTTTTTATCAGTCCGCGCAGATCGATGACCTCGATGGCATCATCGTTGATGGAGACGACGAGGGCATCATGACGGCGGCGATCGAGAGCAGTCGCAGTCATCCCAAGCTCTATATTGCAAAATAGCTCAAATGGCCGGGTCGCCCCACTGCGGGTGACCCGGCCATTTATTAGATCAACCCAAAGTGGCGCATGGCGGTGACGGTACCGTCGTGTGCGACATCGTCGGTCACGTAGTCGGCGACCGCCTTGACCTCGGGCATGGCGTTGCCCATGGCGACAGCCGTCTCGACGGCAGCGAGCATGCCCAGGTCGTTACCCGAATCGCCGAAGCCAAAGGTGCGCGCGTTGCCGGTGCGACCCAGGTATTCCAGCGCTCGCGCCACGCCCACGCCCTTGTCGATGCCCTTGGGGCTCAGCTCGCGATTCTGACCACCGGTGTTGCACAGCTCAAACTCGCGATCGATAAAGCCATCATCGTTGGCTACGCGAGCCAGGTCGCTCGCGACGATGCCTACCTTGCCCACGCGCAGACGGCCGTCGACGCGCATTTCCTCGGTGCTGTGCACCACAGAAGTGCCGATCAGAGACGACTGCTCAACACCCGCGGGTTCCAGGGCAAAAGTAGCCACGTTGGTCTCGAAAAAGGCCTCAATCCCTGCCGCGGCCATACGGCGCGCAAGCTCCTCGATAACGTCCTCGTCAAAGCAGTCCTCATGCACCACGCGGCCCTCGACCTCGAGCGTGGCGCCTGCCATGGCAACGATGCCCGCGGGGTCGAGCGCACGCAAACTGTCCGCGATGAGCCACAGGGGACGACCCGTGCAGATAAATGCCTGGTGGCCCGCACTGCGCAAGCGACCAAATGCATCGACAACAGCCTTCGACGGATGGACTGCATTGAAGTCCTTGTCGGTCATATTGTCCGGATCGAACGACGTTAGCGTGCCGTCCACGTCAAAAAAGAGCACAGCAGGTTTGGGACACGCATCAATCATATGGGTTCCTTTCGAGGATAAGGGCAAACGAAGCATCCATCATATAATGGAGCGACGCAACCAGAGAGGTCACCCATGGATTTTTACGCAAGCTGCCCCGAGGGCTTTGAGTCCGCACTCGCCGATGAGCTTAAACGCCTCGGGCTTTCGCATGTCCGCCGCCTGAAGGGCCGCGCTACGTTTGAGGGCGAGCTTGAGCAGGGCTACCGCGCCTGTCTGTGGTCGCGCCTGGCCAGCCGCGTGTTCGTAGTGCTTGGGCGCTTTGAGGCGCAGGATGCCGACGAGCTGTACGATAGCGTTTACGACATCACCTGGGAGACCATCATCCGCCCCGGCGCCACCATCGCCATCACCGCCCGCGGCGTGACCGAGCAGCTGCGCAACACGCGCTTCTCGGCCCTGCGCGCCAAGGACGCGCTGTGCGACCGCCTGGCCGAGACCACGGGCCGTCGTGCCGACGTCGATGCCGCCGATCCCGACGTTCACCTGCTGCTTTCGCTGCGCCAGCGCCGCGCGAGCATCAGCCTGGACCTTTCGGGAGACCCGCTGTTCAAACGCCTGCCGCCCGCAGCGACCCGCGCCGGCGAGGGCTCACACGTGCTGCGCCCCGACTATGCCGCCCTGGTGCTGGCGCAGGTCGGCTGGACCGCACTGTGCGAGCGCGAGTTAACGGCTGACGATTACGAGAATGAAGCCCTTCCCACGCTAATCGATGCCTCGTGCGCCGGCGGCGGTCTGCTGCTGGAGGCCGTGAACATTCTGACCAACCGCGCCCCGGGCGCCGCACGCGAGCGCTGGGGCTTTGAGGGCTGGCAGCTACACGACGCCGCCCTGTGGGAGCAGCTGCTTGCCGAGGCGCGCTCGCGCGAGGCGGCAGCGCGCGAGCGCCAGGCGCGCATCGTGGCCGCAGACATCGACCCCGCCGCCCGCAAGACCGCCGAGCGCATGGTCAAGTGTGCCGGCTACAAGCGCTTTGTCGATTTTTGCGCCGCTAAGTCCGCCACCGTGCTGGACCACGCGGGCACTGTCGCCGGCGCCGCCGTGGTCGCAGACACCACTGAGACCCCGTTTTCGCTCATGCACGACGCCATGACGCTGGTCGGCGAGCTGCGCCGCGCGCCCGAGCTCGCTTCGGCACCGGTCGCCGCGCTCACCCGCGATAGCCTTATGGCACGCGCCCTTCACGCCGAGCCCGAGCACTCCATCGCCGTCATGCCCAATAACGAGGAGGCGGCTATTGAGGTTTGGCCCTCGCTCGACCACGCCGCCGCTGCATTCGAAGCTGCGACCAGCGTAGATGCCGAGGAACAGTCCGCGGACGCCGTGGACGAAGCTGCCGACACCCCCATGTCCGAACCTACCGCCACGCTCGACTTGGGCGACGGCAAGCCGCTGCCCGTGCTCATCCCGGAGTCCGAGCAGTTCGCCAACCGCCTGCGCAAGAACGCCCGTCTGCGTCGAAAGTGGGCAAAGCGCGAGGGCGTTAGCTGCTACCGCGTCTACGATGCCGACCTGCCCGACTACTCCGCCGCCATTGACCTGTACGAGGGCTGCCCGCAGACGCCGGGCCGCTGGCTCGTCATCGCCGAATACGCCGCGCCCAAGACCATCGATCCCGCGCTGGCCCAGGCCCGCATGCTCGACATCTTGGCCATCGCGCCGCGCATCCTTGATGTTCCGGCCGAGCATGTGCACGCCAAGGCCCGCATGCGCTCGCGCGGCGGCTCGCAGTACGGCAAGCAGGGCGCCGGCAAGGGCGGATCGGGCGAGCGCGCCAACATCGCGCGCCGTCGTCTGCCGCTCATCGAAGAAGGCGGGCTCACCTTTGCCGTCAACTTTGACGACTACCTGGATGTGGGCATCTTCTTGGATCACCGCGTCACCCGCAACCTAGTGCGCGAGCACGCCAAACAGGCGCGCCGCTTCCTCAACCTGTTCGCCTACACCGGCACCGCCACCTGCTATGCGGCCGACGGCGGCGTCGAGGAAACCGTGACAGTCGACCTCTCGAACACCTACCTGGACTGGGCCGAGCGCAATATGCGCCAGAACGGCTTTGTTGGTCCGCAGCATCATTTTGTGCGCGACGACGTGCTCGCCTGGATTCGCGACCAGCGCCAGACGCGCAACCGCTGGGACCTGATCTTTGTCGACCCGCCCACGTTCTCGAACTCGTCAAAGATGGGCCGCCGTACCTGGGATGTCCAGCGCGACCATGTTGAGCTTTTGGCCGGCGTATCGCGCCTGCTCGCACAGGGCGGCCACGCCATCTTTAGCTGCAACCTGCGCGGCTTCCGCCCCGAGACGCGCAAGCTCGCGCGCGCGGGCGTCGTGCTGGAGGACATTACGACGCAGACCATTCCCGAGGACTTCGCGCGCAACCAGAAGGTGCACCACTGCTATATCGTGCGCCGCCTGCCCATCGAGGACGCCATGGCCGAGGTCGGCTTTAGCGCCGAGGAGATTGCCGAGCGAACCGAGGAGCTGCGCAACCCCGAGGCCCGCAAGCCTCGCGCGGCAGCGCCCGCGCACGCGCAGGCAGGCGACCAGGGGCCGCACGGCAACGGCAAGTCCAACTTTGCTGGCAAACCCTCCCCTGCCGGCAAGTCCAAAAAGAAGAAGTTCTACGCCAGCAAGCCCAAGGGCAAATAGACAACGTTGCGGTGGAATACGGACTGTTTTGCCTGGAATTAGGCAAATTTAGACCGTATTTCACCGCAACTCATATTGGGATGGCGGATGCCGACCTATCCCTGGATGACCAATCGGTAACCAATACCCACGTGCGTCTGGATATAGCGCGGATGCGCGGGGTCGGACTCGATCTTTTTGCGCAGCGTCCCCATAAAGACACGCAGGCTCGCCAGGTCGCTCTTGGTCGCCGTTCCCCAAATCTCGTGCAGGATAAACTGGTGCGTGAGCACCTTGTCGGCATTATGGGCCAGCAGGCACAGCAGCTTGTACTCAATGGGTGTCAGGTGCAGCTCCTCGCCCGCCATCGTGGCGATGCCGGCATCAAAATCGATATGCAGCTCGCCGGTATCAAACGAGCCCTCGGAGGCCACACCACCGGTCTGCGCATACGAAAGGCGCCGAAGCGTGGTGCGGATGCGCGCGAGCAGCTCCTCAACCGAAAACGGCTTGGTCAGGTAATCGTCGGCGCCGGCATCGAGCGCGCGAATCTTATCCGCATCCTCGCTGCGTGCCGAGACCACGATGATCGGCATGCCCGACCACGCGCGCACCGACTCCACCACCTTGACGCCGTCCATATCGGGCAGGCCCAGGTCGAGCAGCACAATACTCGGTGACTGCGACGAGGCGGCGGCGATGGCGGCATGAGCGGTCTCCACAGCCATATGGCGCAGGCCGTGCGCCTCGAGCGCGGCAACGATAAGGTTGCGAACGGCGGGGTCGTCCTCAACGACCAAGATGAGCGGTTTCACGGCAGAGTTCGGCACAGCGCTACTCCTTATCAAACGAAACATCGGCGGCAGGAAGCTCAATCGTAAAGACCGAGCCGTGCGGGTCCGCCGCGGCAACCTCTATGCTACCGCCATGCGCCAGCGCAATGGAGCGGCAGAGCGAAAGACCCAGGCCCACGCTGCGGTGACTGTCAGCCAGACCGTGGTTGGCGGTATAGAACGACTCGAAGATCCGCTCGCGATCCTCGGGTGCGATGCCCGGACCATCATCGGCCACCGAGCACGCCACGCGTCCATCGTCGACGCTAATCGAAATCATGATATGCGAGCCCGCGGGCGTATAGGTGATGGCGTTGTTCACCAGATTGACCACCAGCTGCACCATCAGGCGCGCATCGACATTGACGAGCGCCGGCTCATCGCACGCCACCACCTTAAGGTCGTGCTCGCGCACGGCCGGATTTACGTGGCGCAGCGCCTCCTCGACGATATCGTCCATGAGCTCGAGCGTGGTCGACAGGCGCATACCGCCACCCTCGAGCTTGGTGATGGCGAGCAGATTCTCGACGGTGGCGTTGAGCCACAGCGCATCCGAGCGAATGGACAGGAGCAGGCCGCGGCGCGTCTGGGCGTCGAGCACGGCGGTGCCGGTCGAGCCCTGGTCGAGCAGCACGTCGGCATTACCCGAAATACTGGTGAGCGGTGTGCGCAGGTCGTGCGAGATGGAACGCAGCAGGTTGGCGCGCAGCTGCTCGTTTTTGGCGAGCACCGCCGCCTCCTCGCGGGCCTCCATGGCGCGGGCGCGATCGAGTGCCAGCTCGCCTTCGCTCACGATGGCATCGGCAAGTGTCCGCTCCTCGTGCGTCAGCACGTCGGGCTCGGCAACGATAGCCAGCACGCCCACCACCGAGGCGGGGTCGCCCGAGCGCACGAAGCCGTCGCCCGTGCGAACCGTCAGGTAGATGCCATAAAACGCCGAACCGCCAAACGTGGCGTCGAGCGGCGTTCCCACGTAGGCGGACGCCGAGAGCCTCGGCGGCATCTGCGGCGCCAGCTCGTGCACCGGGGCGGCATCGCCCACGGCCGTGTACGTCGCACGCGGCAGCAGGTCATCGCCCTCGGCGTCGGCGCTGTACCACACAACCGGACAGCCCGAAAGACGCGCCAGCTGCGTGGCCATGGCGTGAACGATCTGATGCTGATCGGCGCACCGCTGCAGCATGCGGTTGGTCTCGAGCACCATATGCGTGCGGCGGTCGCTGGCGGCAGCCTGTGCCAAGGCGCGGCGCAGGGCCAACGCAATCGAGCTCGACACAAGCGAAACCACGAACATGATGAAGAACATGCCGGGATAGCCGCGGTCGATAAGCGACAGCGAGTAGCGCGGGTCGACAAACAAAAAGTTGTAGAGCGCCACGGCGGCAGCCGAGCTCAGCAAGCAATACAGGCGACTCCAGGTAAAGAATGCGCACAGCTGAACGGCGAACACATAGACGATCATGATGCTCGGCGCGAGACCCGGATGGTCGAGCAGCGCGCCCACAATCGTCGCCGCGACCAGCAGCCCCACTGATACGCAGGCGTCATACAGAGGAGTGCGGCGCGTCAGCGTTGTGCGCCGCCACCAAAAGCTATCGGCAATATCGCCGTCCGTACGGACGTCCATCAGCGCCCCGCCCCTCTCTCAAAAACAAAAACCACCACAAAGGGGACAGGCACCTTTGCGGTGGTTTCCCTTGTGGTGGTTCCAAGTGTAAAGCCTTCTACGCCCGGCGGTCGCTAGACAAACAGCACGTGCGCGAGCAGGGCACACACGCACACCGCGACAAGCACCGTCACCACGATCGAGATCACGCGGTCGGCCATATCCATGTTGGCACGATTCGTAAAGAACCGATCTTCGGCGGCATCGACGCGCGCCTCACGCACCAGCTCGGTCGCAAAATCGCAACCGTCAAGCACCTTTGCATCCATGGTTTCCTCCCAGGACTCAATCACTGTCATTGCAAGCCTGCCCGTTCGCAGCCAAACCTCAAGCGTCGACTACGGGCGCTCGTTGGGAGCCAGGCGCTGCATCTTGTTCACGGCCTTGAACTTGGTGAACAGCGGCACGTACTCAAAGCTCACGTTGGAGTTCTCCAGGCCGTACCAGCGTGCAGGCGTGCCGGCGGCGCGGCGGATGATGTACTTGAGCGTGATGGCCGTACGCTCGCTCGGCTCCACATCGCTTTCGGGCGCCAGAAGCTTACGGATCAGGACGAACTTGAACGTACCGATGTTACCCGGATCCTTGTAGACCGAGTAGTCATGCGTCTGCGGCGGCAGTTCGCCGGTGGCAGCCAGGTCCTGAACGACCTGACGCAGGTAGGCATTGACGCGCTGGTTGATCTTGTAGCCCAGGTACAGATGCACGCGGAACACGTAGTCGGTGCCGAACGTCTCGACCGAATAGGCAAAGGTGTGCGGCTCGTCCATGGTCTCGACATTCACAAACCACCAGGCGCGGGCGCGCTTGGGATGCTTGTCCAAGATCGAATAGACGATATCGCGGTCGATGTAGTCGGTATGGGTGTCCTTGGTCAGGTACACGACGTTGTCGCTCATGCGCTCGTAACGGTCGTCGTCGCGCAGGCGCTTGAGCTGCGGCAGGTAGCTGCGCAGCGGCAGCAGCGTAAACTGGCGCTGCTCGACCGCCGTGCCGTTGTACCAGCACACCATAATGCCCATGATGAGTGCAGCCATGAGGATGGTGAAGTAGCCGCCGTGGAAGAACTTGGTGAGCGAGCTCACGAAGAAAAAGCCCTCGAGCAAAAGGAAGAAGGCCGCGAAGATCCACGGAGCAACCTTGAGCTTGCGCTCCTCGTGCAGGTAGAAGAAGAGCAGCAGCGTGGTGCACATCATAGTCAGCGTGATGGCAAGGCCGTACGCGGCTTCCATATGCGCCGAGTTCTGGAACAGCAGCACCACAATGACGCAGCCGACAAGCATGACGTTGTTGACCATGGGGATGTAGAGCTGGCCCTTGGTCTCGGCAGGGTAGAAGACCTGCATGTGCGGCATGAGGTCCAGACGGCTGGCCTCGGACACCAGCGAGAATGCACCGGTGATGAGCGCCTGCGAGGCAATGATGGCCGCGACGGTGGAAAGGCCGACGGCAAACGGGCGCAGGCCCGGGTCGAGCATCTGGTAGAACGGGTTGAGATCGGCAATGCCCATGAGCTCGGGGTTGGCAGCGTTGTTCATAAGCCAAGCGCCCTGGCCCATATAGGACAGCAGCAGGCAGCACTTAACGAACGGCCAGGTAGCGTAGATATTGCCGCGGCCGACGTGGCCCATGTCGGAGTAGAGCGCCTCGGCACCGGTGGTGGCAAGGAAGCAGCTGCCCAGAATCATGATGCCCGCGTGGTTGTTGGGGCTCAACAAAAAGGCGATGCCGCGGAGCGGGTTGAGGCACAGCAGCACGGCGGGGTGCTGTAAGACAAAGAACAGACCCGTGCCGCCCAGGAATAGGAACCACAGCGTCATGATGGGGCCAAAGGCGTGACCGATCTTGGCCGTACCGATGCGCTGTACCAAGAAGAGCACGATGATGATGGCGAGCGTAATGGCGACGACGCGGCCCTGGTCATCGCCCAGCACGGCATGGACCGCCGGGATAGTGCGCAGGCCCTCGATGGCCGTGGTAACGGTAACGGCCGGCGTCAGGATGCCGTCGGCGAGCAACGCGGCGCCACCCAGCATGGCGGGGATGATAAGCCACTTGCCGCAACGCTTGACCAGGCTGTACAGGGCAAAGATGCCGCCCTCGCCATGGTTATCTGCGCGCAGCGAGATGAGCACATACTTGATGGTGGTCAGCAGCGTGACCGTCCACACGACAAGGGAGAGCGCGCCGAGCACGAACTCCTCCGTGACGCTTCCGATGCCGCCGTTGCCGGCAACGAGCGCCTTGGTTACATACATAGGGCTGGTGCCGATATCGCCGTACACCACGCCCAGCGTGACGAGCATCGCCGAGATGCTCACAGGAATCGCAGCGTGCGAGGCTGCCTCCTTGGCCTTTTGTTCCATAAGCCGGTTTCCTTCCCAACTTTAATGTTCGAAGGGATTATAGGTAATCGGCCCATGATTTAATGTATCGTTTTCCCAGCTAGATAAACATTTATACGGCCTTTAGGCCACCACGGCGATATGGAATGTGACAAAGGGACTGCACCTTTGTCACATCCGTCATTTTCCGAGCCAGTTTTTGAACCACCACTCCATGGAACGGCTCATCTCGGCCATAAAGGGGCTCGTGTGCTTGCGGGTGTAGATATCCACCACGCGCTCGCCCACCTCGCGGGCGTGCGGACGAAACATCGCATCCATCTCGGCCACCTGCGCGTCCATGGTCGCGGCATCCGCACGGCAGTAGCGTTCCTCGTGCACCAGGTTCACCACGGGATGCGCAATGGCCGGGCGCTCTTTGCGAGGCGTGCCGATGATGAGCATCGACAGCGGCATGGTATACGGAGGCAGATCCAGCAGCTCGGCCACTTCCTCGGCATTCTCGACGACATCGCCGATGTAGCAGCTTCCCAGCCCCAGGGCCTCGGCGGCGACCACGGCATTTTGCGCGGCGATCACGGCGTCCTGTGCCGCGATGGCAAAGTCGCCCAGACCCGGCGCACGACGGGGCGACTTGCCCGTGCGCTCTACAAACTCGGGCTCAAAGCAGCCCACATGCTCAAACAGATCGATCCACTTGGCATAGTCGACCACAAATATAAGTGCCCACGGTGCCTTGGCAATCATGGGCTGGTGGTCGCACAGATCGGCCAAGTGATCGAGCGTAGCCTGCTCGCGGATGCTCACGATGGAGTACATCATCATGGCGCCCGCCGACGGCGCGCGACTCGCCGCGTGCAGGATCGCCGCGCGCTGCTCGTCGGTCACCGCCATGGGACGGCCGTCGTCATCGCGCGCAAAAGCGCGCGTGGACGAACGGTGCTCCAAAATGTCCAGCATCGCGTTGCCCGTAGTCTCGACCGGATAACCGCCGGCGTCCACGACCGCAGCTCCGTCGCCGCCCATGTCCGCCTTGCAAACCTGCTCGCTCATCGCCCTACCCTCGCCATTTCTTTAAGAAGCCTTTACGTTTCCGTGTAATTCCCGTCCATTATCGCGCAGGTGGGCACTCCATTGCGCAACACCGCCATGCTCGCGCGTTAATATGGCTGGTTGTTGTGCGCAGCCGTCAAATGATGCGCATATCTTGGTAACAATCGGGTAAATCCCCGCTTTCGTAGGTTTTGCATTTGTGAGGAGTTTCAGCATGTTCGCTGCCGCCATCTCGCTCGTCGGTCTTGCGGCGACCGTCTACCTTGTCTTGCGCGAGGCCAAGGCCATTCGCGCACAGTCGGGCACCGTTGCCAAGGGCGCCATCGCCTGGAGCGTCGCCTTCGGTCTGTTCCAGGTCTTTTTGACTATTTGGGGCGCCGTGGGCCTCGTCGCCCAAAACGAGCCGCTCGCCTTTGTGATGCTCATCCTGACCAACGCCATCCTCACCAGCTGCGCCTGGGCCAGCATCGCACGCGACCGCATCGCCCCGCGCGTCTTTGCGTTCGCCGCGCCCGACGCCCCCGCCCCCACCGGCAAGCTCGCCCGCCTGCGCGGCGCCTTTGTGGGCAAACCGCTCGTCGCCGCTGTCTTGTGCCTGCTGCTCGCCGGCGTCTTTGCGCTGCTGGGAATGGAAGTCTCGTCCAACCACGACTTTACCTGGGTCTACCCCCTGTGCATCCTGCTCGAGTGGGCCATCATCACCGTGCTCATGACCGGCTTGTTCTTCCTATTCCAGCGCCACGGCGCAGCTCCCGCGGTCCTGGCCTTTGCCCTCTTTGTCCTGGGCATTGCCGAGTTCTTCGTCATCACGTTTAAATCCATGCCCATCCAGCCGGGCGACCTTTCGGCCATCTCCACCGCCGCCGCGGTCGCCGGCAACGGCTACACCTTCTCGATCTCGCTGTTCTGCGTGCTGTCCATGGGCTTTACCGCCATCGCCATGCTGCTGTGCGAGTACGCCGGCCTGGTGGCACCGCACCGTCAGAAGGGTGCCGCCAACGCCAAGCGTATGCTGCTCACCAACCTGCTCGTGGCAGTGCTGTGCCTGGGCGGCGTAACCGCGCATGTCACGCTCATCGACTACTACAACACCCTCGGCATCACCGTCTACACCTGGCGCCCGCTCGAGAGCTACTGGCGCGAGGGCTACCTGCCCGCCTTTATTAGTGCGGCGCAGTCCATCAAGCCGCCCAAACCCGCCGACTACTCCGTCGACGATGCCAAGGCCACGCTCAAAAAGTACGCCAAGGCCTACGACAAGTCCGACGCGGCCAAGAGCGACGAGCGCGCCGCCGCAAAGGAGCAGTTCGACAGCGAGAAGCCCACGGTCATCGCCATCATGAACGAGACCTTCTCGGATCTATCCATCTACCAGAATATGCGCGCCGGCTACGAGGGCCCGCAGTACTTTAAGAGCCTGTCCAACTGCCTCAGCCGCGGCAAGCTCTACGTGAGCGCCTACGGCGGCGGTACCGCCAATACCGAGTTTGAGTTTATGACCGGCAACTCCATGGCCAACCTGGGCTCGGGTGTGTACCCCTACACCATCTACAACATGGAAACGACCGGGAACCTGGCAGAGCAGTTCAAGTCGCTCGGATATTCCACCACAGCCATGCACCCCAACCACGCGACCAACTGGAACCGCGAGAACGTCTACAAGGACTTTGGCTTTGACCAGTTCCTGTCCATCAACGACTTCCAGGGAGCCGACACCCTGCGCGGCATGGTGACCGACCAGGCTACCTACGACAAGATTCTCGAGTTGCTCGACCAGAACGCCGATCCGCAGTTTATCTTCGACGTGACCATGCAGAACCACTCGGGCTACGACACGGGCCTGCTGCCGGTCGACAAGCAGATGCATCTCAACATCGACACAACCGACCTGGACGCCAAGACCGTTGAGGACGGCACGCTGTCCGATGTCGACGAGTACGTCTCGTGCATCGAGCAGTCCGACCAGGCGCTTCGCTACTTCCTCAACGCCCTGAGCAAACTCGATCGCAAGGTGGTCGTGGTGTTCTGGGGCGACCACCAGCCGTTCTTCCCGTCCAAGTTCAACGACAAGTGGTTTACCGGCGAGGACGATGCCACGCACCAGGAACGTCTGTGGCAGACCGACTACATCATCTGGGCCAACTACGACGTTGCCGGCTGCGACCAGACGAGCGAGGTCGACGACCTGTCCACCAACTACCTGTCCACCCAGCTGATGCAGCTGATCGGTGCCCCGCTTTCCGACTATCAGAAGGCGCACATGACGCTGCGCGAGTCGCTGCCCGCTATCAACTCCGTGGGCTACGAGGACGCCAGCCTGCGCTGGGCGCTCTCCTCCAACGTCACCGGCGACGACGCCGCTGCCGCAGCCGCCACCAAGGCGCGCGAGGATTACGCCAAGATGCAGTACTACGAGATGTTCCGCGACGGCAAGAACGTCTACACCGAGCATTTCCAGACCGAGGCCAACGAAACCGACCCCAACCTGGCACCGGGTACGACCAAGATCAAGTAGCGGGTCACTCATAACTGGTTCGTCTGCCCGGCGGCGCGGAACGTAAGGTTCCCTGCTCGGACAGTCCTGCTCGCACGGAGAGCACATTAAGTGCTCTCCGGCTCGTGCGGAACTCGCGATGAACCTTACGTTCCGCGTCGCCGGGCAGACGCCTTGTTGTTGGAGCGCGGCTTGTCGTAGGGGTATCCGCTGAACATATATAAGTCGAAGGCCACGTCATGTGGCCTTTTTGCATCCGGAAACCGTGTCCCAGAATTCACGTCCGGAACGGGATGCAGTTTCCGCTTGGGACCTGATTGGGAAAGTGTGCCCCACTATTCAGCTGGATTCCGGGATGTATTTTCCGGTTGAGGCTCGTTGGGAAAGTGCGTCCCGGTCTGGGCGCTAATTGTGGGATGCAGTTTCCGCTTGCGGAGTCTCCACTCAACAGAAAACCCGGGTGGCCTGTTTTTTGGCTACCCGGGTTTTTGGGTTGTCGATATGTTCGACTAGCTACTAGTGGGTCTTGCGGCGCTTGATCAGCATGATGAGGGCTATCACTACGAGCGTTGCTCCCGCTGCTGCTGCGGTGGCGACTAGGGCGAATGTTTGGTCGCCGGTGTTTGCGAGGTTCTTCGCTGTGGTCGTAGTCTTGACCTTGGTGTCGGTCTTAGCTCCGTTGTCGGACTTGGGCTTGTCTGGGTTCGTCGGGGTCTCAGGAGTCTCGGGGTCCTTTGGGCCTTCGGAGTCGGTGGGGCCGGCGGTGTTTACCAGCGTATGGTCCAGGAACTTCTTGGCGCCCGCACTTGCCTGCGAGAACAGGCGGCGCGTGCGGATCGGGGTGGCATTCACCGTTGTGGGTGCTGTCTCCTCGGTCGCGATATTCACGAGCGTCACACCGGTATCGAGGCCAACATCGTTGTAACCCACATGGCAGTAGTACTGCGCGCCGTCATCATCTGCGGTCAGGTCAATCCCAAGCGTCGAGGCCGTCCCGGCTGCGAGGTTGCCATCGGCAGCCACACGCTTGAACTCGGTCTCGCCGCGACCCTTGCGATACCACATATATGTCGGCGCCAGCTCCGTTTCGCTACCGTCGGCACCGAGCTGCGTCACGTTGCCGATAGCCGAGAGCGTTAGGTGGCTTCCCGCCGCGCGCTCAACCGAGGATTCGTATTCGACACTCTCCCCCTCTTCAACATCCGCCGCAGGTCCGCTCACGGTCATCGTCATGCCATCGGGCATGGTCTTGACCGTGATGATTGCCGAGCGAATACCTGTTTCGGTCGTGGATCCATTCTTAACGGCGGCGATGGCGAATCGATACTCCGTATTGGGCTGCAGCCCATCCCACTTGAGCGAGGTCTGTGTGTTGTCGGCAATCTTCCAGCTATTGACGACCACATCCGCCGCATTGCTCTGCAGCATGCCCACGCCGTAGCTAAAGCCACTCTTGTTTGCGAGTACATCGTCCCAGCTAAACGTAACGCTGGTCGAATCGACGGCGTTTGCCGTAAAGCCCGTCACGGCCGGCGCGTCGGGCATCTCGACGTCCTTAACGTCATAGCCCACGATCCAGAACTGGTCGGTGTCCTTGGTGCCGAGCTTGTCGCCCGAGTCTGCCTCGAACTTGTCGACATCCACCGCGTTGACGCCCAGACGCCACACAAAACCGTACTTGCCCTGCGCGGCCTCGGGCAGGTTGTCGACGGTGCCGCCGTATTCGGTCGATTCACTCGAGGAGTTACCCGTAGTAAAGCCGGCGTTGGCACCAAAGCACAGGCCGCCAAACAACTCGTGCTTTGCGAGCTTCGCGCCCATGACAACGCTGCCGTTCAGCGTCAAGCCGAGCTCGAGCTCCTGCTCCTTGCCCTCCTCGACTTCGATGGTCTGCTCAATGCTCGCCCCCGGCTGCGCGGCGGCGCCGTTAAACCCATCGTGCGTGTAGGCGCGCGTTACGCCAGGCTTGCCCAGGCCAAAGGAATCCCCAACGGGAGTCTCGCCGTTGAGCGTCGTTTGATAGGTTCCGGGTTCTCCCGACCGGTTGGTCAGAAAGTAGCTGAGCGGCGTCATATTGTGCTGTTTGGCAATGCGGTCATAGGCCTCGACATTAACGACCGAGGTCTGCGCGCCGAGCGACACGGGCGCCGCCATCACGCCCTTGCCACCAGTTTCCTCATTTTCGATCTCATACTCGTAATAGACCATCGGAATCGTGTAGAGCACGGCCTTGTCACCCTCGCCGGCATGCGACTCATAGCTTACGCTTGCGCTGACCGTGCGCTCGCTCCGGTAGTCATAGCATCCCTCGGCGGCAAAATCGACTGAAGCATTCATCGCGACCAGGGGCGGACCGGTCTGCACCTCGACGGCAACGCCCAACTCGGCGCCAATGGTATAGCCCTGGGATGTCCCCGTGCCCTTTTCCTCTCCGTATGACGTGCCGCCCAACACCAGATAGCCGTATGCCTGCTCCAGATCCTCAACATAGGGCGCATCCTGCAGCACGGCAAGCACGCGCGGGTTGGTATAGACCTTGTAGCGGTCCTTGTACGTGATCTTGACGCTGTCGTTGTCGACATCGGGCAGCGCGAGCGAGATAAATGTGCCGTAGGTAGTGCCGCGACGGTTGCTCTCGCTAATCACCTGCTCCTCGCCGCGGCGCACCTTTCCGTTCTCGTCGAGCGAAAAATGCGAGGCGGTCATCCAATAGTAGTCATCGTTCTTGCGCAGGTCCTCGTCGCGGTGCTTGCCCACCACGGCGATAAAGCTCTCGTTATAGCGGTCCGAACCCGAGACGCTGCCCGCCTTGACGTCGCTGATCCACACCTGCTCTATACCCTTGTGGTCATGCTTGTTGCTGCTGTTGTATTGCTGACCGCTCATGCTCATGGTTCCGACCATGGACCCCAAGCCCTGAGCCCCGCTCTGTGCCGTGTTGCAGGCAAAGTCGCGGAACACATCGCCGCC
Source organism: Collinsella sp. (assembly GCA_036298225.1). Classification (GTDB taxonomy): domain Bacteria; phylum Actinomycetota; class Coriobacteriia; order Coriobacteriales; family Coriobacteriaceae; genus Collinsella. The sequence continues at coordinate 57,316 of JAXJJM010000049.1, read as the reverse complement.
CACGAGCACCTCGTCGACCGCCAGCTGCTCGGACAGGCCGTCAAGGTTGGCAGTGGCAAGGGCAATAGGCGCCAAGGTGCACGGATAGCGCTTATCCTGAGCACTATCCTTCCATGCGCTGCTGGGCACATGCATCAGTCCATAGGAGGCAAGGAGCCCGTCTCTGTATTCCTTGCAATCGGATAGTTTGAACTCGCCAGACTCCGAGTCAAAATACGCGTAGCGGTACAGCGCGCCGTACAGCCCCTTGCTGCCGTCATAGGCGTCGTAATCAAAAGCACTGCGTTGCCAGTCATAGCCCGCAAGAATAAGGCCCGTGACGGTTTCACCCGTCTTCTTTCCTTCTTCATCGTAGGCGGCAAACGTGCCGAACGTCGCATTCGCAGCGACCATGGTCTTGCCGTTCGAGGAGAGGGAGATTGCGCCCGCGTCGCCCAGAGCATCGACATGGACGAGCGCACCCTTGGATGCATCCCACGAAAACAGCTCGCAATGCGTCGACTTATCAATATTCTTCTTGCCGTAGGGTGCCGAGACCACGATGGCGAGGTCATCGCAAAAATCGCGATCGAGGTCGCCGGCCGCTAGCGAAACGACAGGAGCTGACTGAAGCTGCGTCCAGGAGTCGTTCCCGCCCTTGTTGTGCGTGGTGTAGTCCGTGGCGTTACCGGCATCGATCTTGACGACGCTTTGCTTCCAGTTGCCGCCCTCCAAGTCATACATGTCGACTACAGCCTTGCGCACGCCGTTCTCGTCGACATAGCAACCCGCGTAGACAAAAAGCTCGTCCACACCGTCGCCATCGACATCGCCCGCCTCGACATCAAAGACGGCATCGTGCTCTTGCAGGTAGCCGGCGTTCAGATACTTAAAACGGCCTCCGTCCATCATATTGGTGTTGACCGTCACCGACAGGCGCGTATCAAGGCTGCGCGTGCGCCCGTTGCTAAACTAATAGAGGACCAGCTCAACCTTTCCGGCGTACGACTTGCCGTCGATCGTCGTGGACGAGCTGTCGCCGTAGGCACGAAGCTCGGCAACGCGGCTCTTTTTGCCTGTACTGGCATCGCTGCAGAACTCAACGCTTGTGGCGTGAATGCCCGAGAAGCCGTTGTTGTCGTTGGCGAGCACCGTCGAGGACTCATTGTTGCTCAAATACGACCAGGTGCCGCCACCGTAGTCGCTATGCTTGTAGAGGTCGCTGTTCGTATCGAAATTGTTGACGTTTTGCCAGAACTTTGCGGCGCCCCACACACTTCCATAGCCATCGGTGAGTTTGCTGCTGCCGCCAATATCGCCGCGCTCGACGTTCTCGAGCTTGTCGCGCAGAGTGTAGCGATTGCCATGGCTGCCGTTAGCTGCCATATAGACCTCGCTGCGCGTGGCAAACGTCGTGGGGGTATCGGTGGAATAGGGGCCAACGGTATCGGCCGGAATGTCCTCGCTCGTGCCCAGGCCCAAATCGCTATAGTCCTGCTCGGTCATATCGGTGATCTCAGGCGCGTCGGCCGCCTGGGCGACGTTGGGAGCCGCCGTGAAACAGGCGACGCTCGTGGCGATCAGCGCAGCAAGCGCCGCCGTCCCAACAAGCGGGATTTTCGACAGCCTACGGATACGGGGGTGTGGAACGTACATGAGGGACCTCGCTTTATTCGAGTGGAGTTGACTCATTTTTGCAAATGATACGTCCGATGCCCGATATCACGTGTCTCATTTTCGCCAACGGCGTGTCTCATTTTTGAGAATCCGAGATGCCGCGGAAATCTTATCCCAGCTCAAAGGCCATTTCTGGGATGTATTTTCCATCGAGTGCCTCATCGGGAAACTGCATCCCATTTCAAGCGTCGATTCTGGGACGCACTTTCCCCTTAGACCCTCAACCGGAAACCGCATCCCACTTTGAGCGCAAATTCCGGGATGCATTTTCCGGTTTTGCTCTCATTGGGAAAATGCATCCCGTTTCTTGACCGAATAATGGGACGCAATTTCCCGTTGGAGCGCCTTTGGGAAAGTGTGTCCCACTTCGACCGCCCAGAGTGGGATGCACTTTCCGCAAAGCACCTCAACGGGAAACTACGTCCCATTCCAAAGGCAAATTCCGGGACGCATTTTTCGAAAGCCTGCCCATCCGGAAAGCCCGTCCCACATTGGACGCATCCGGGCACGGAACCATCGACCTATCAGGCCTCCCATCAATAAAGAGGCGTCCTCCCGGACGGCGGGGCACGAAGTTCATCGCGAGTTCCGCACGCAAAGAAGGCCACTTAATGTGGCCTTCGTCTTGCGCAGGACTGTAGAGCAGGGAACTTCGTGCCCCGACGCCCGGGAGGACGTTTCATTTAGAAAGATGGACCGACCGCCGTCGGCGATGGGAGCTACTCCCCCAGCACGGCCTTTTTGGCGGCTGCAGCCATGTTGTCCAGATCTTCCTTGGTGGGGTGATCCTTTGCGGCAACCCAGTTGTCGAGCAGCATCTTAAATCGGGCGTTGTCGGGATCTTGCTCGAGCATGGCCTCGTAGCGCTGCTTGACCGCGGGGCCCATCTTGCCCTGGCACATCGCCCAACCCGCAAGCTCGGCATCCACAGCCAAATTGGAGGTCACACGATCGATAATCTGCTGATAATAGCTCTGGTCGGCGCCAAAACCGCAGGTGCCAAACAAGAAGACGCGCTTGCCGTGCAAGGCGGAGAGCAACGCCGCGACCGAAGGCGTGCACGCACCCTTGTCGCACCAAAAACCGACGAGCACCGTGTCGGCCGCGCAGGCGCCCTGCGCCTCGAGCGCAACCTGATCTGCATCCGCATCGTCGCTCAACGCCGCGGCATGGACAAACTCAACGCCCGCAGCCTGCAGAGCGCGCTTGATCGCGCCCGAAACCATCCTGGTATTACCGCTCTTGCTGTTAACCACCAAAGAGCACGTCATAGTCACGTTGCCTCGTTTCCCCCAAAACTAAAGCCACTAATGCAATTTATTAGATGAATATCTTAGTACTAACGTGACAGATGTAAACCACCGTCTGTCGATTGATTAATTTGCCCCACGGGCTTCCTCACTGGGCGAACTGGCTGCGGTAGAGTTCGGCGTAGAAGCCGCCTGCCGCTAGCAGCTCGTCGTGCGTGCCGCGCTCGATAATCTCGCCATCGCGCATTACTAGGATGCAATCGGCGTTGCGAATCGTCGACAGGCGGTGTGCCACGACAAAGCTCGTACGGCCGGCCATAAGCTCGTCGAATGCCGCCTGCACCTGCAGCCCGGTGCGGGTATCGATGCTCGACGTGGCCTCGTCCAGCAGCAGAATCGCCGGGTCGGTGAGCATGACGCGCGCGATGCACAGCAGCTGCTTTTGGCCCTGGCTAAACGTGCCGCCGTCCTCGCCGATCACCGTATCGTAGCCGCCTGGCAGCTGCACGATAAACTTGTGCGCGTGCGCGCGCTTGGCGGCCTCGATAATCTGCTCGCGCGTGGCGTCGGGACGACCGTAGGCGATATTGTCCGCCACCGTACCCTCGAACAGCCACGTATCCTGCAGCACCATACCAAAGGCGCGGCGCAGGCTTGCGCGCGTGTAGTCACGCGAGGAACGGCCATCGACCGCAATGCGGCCGGCGTCGATATCGTAGAAGCGCAGCAGCAGGTTGATGAGCGTCGTCTTGCCACAGCCCGTGGGACCGACGAGGGCAAAGCGCATGCCCGGCTTGGCATCGATGCAGATATCCTGCAGCAGCTTGCGGTCGGGCACGTAGCTAAAGTCCACATGCTCAAACGAAACCTCGCCTTTCGGAGCTGCGAGCTCAACGGCATCCGCTGCATCGGGCTCTTGCTCGCGCGCATCGAGCAGCGCAAACATACGGCGCGCCGAGGCATAGGCCGTCTGGATCTGCGTAATGACGTTGGTGACCTCGTTGAACGGCTTGGTGTACTGGTTGGCGTAGGACAGGAAAATCTGCACGCCGCCCACCGTGAGCGCCGCGGGCACGCCCGTAATCACGCCCACGCAGCCGATCACGGCCACCACGGCGTAGATGATATTGTTGATGAAGCGTGTGCCAGGATTGGAGAGCGAACCCATAAACTGCGCACGCTCGCCCGCCGTGTAGAGCTCGGTGTTGAGGGCATCGAAGCGCTGTTGCGCATTTGGTCCGTAGGCAAACGCATCCACGAGCTTTTGCTCGCCCACATACTCCTCGATATGGCCGCCGAGCTGCCCCTGAATGCGCTGCTGAGCGGTAAAACTCTTGTTGGAGAGCTTGGCGATAGCGCCGGCCGCAAAGATAGAGAGCGGCGTGACGAGCGCTACCACGAGCGTCATGGTCAGGTTGATGGACAGCATAAATGCGAGCGTGCCCACGATGGTGATGACGCCGGTGAAAAGCTGCGTGAAGCCCTGCAGCAGGCCGTCGCCCACCTGGTCGACATCGTTGACCACACGGCTCATAAGGTCGCCGTGGGCATGGCTGTCGATAAAGCTGAGCGGCATGCGGCTGAGCTTGTCGCTAGCCTCCACGCGCATGTCGCGCACCGTCTCGTAGGACAGACGGTTGACGCAGTAGCCCTGCAGCCACTGGAAGGCCGCCGCGCCCACCACGACAATCGCGAGCTTGGTAACGAGCGGCAGCAGTGCGTCAAAGTCCACCTGCCCGGCGGCAACGATGAGGTCGATGCCCTCGCCGATGAGGATGGGCGTATAGAGTTGCAAGATCACCGAGATGGCGGCGCTCACAAACGACGCCGTAAACGAAATGCGATGCGGACGGACGTAGCCCAGCAGGCGGCGAGTTACCGTGCCCACGGGGTAGCGCTCGGGGTCGCCGGGCTGACGCGGGCCGTCACCCAAGTCGTTGAGGCTATCGTTGCCGGACACGTTGGCCGTCATCGTGGCGACCGAACCGGAAGAAGTATACGGATTCATTTAGCAGCCCTCCTTTGCGCAAATGGATGCCGGGACAGCCGGGGCGAACGCGGGACTTGGGACGGGCGCGGGCGCCGCACTCCCCTGCTGGCCCTCGAGCTCCTCGCGGCGAAGCTGCGACTGGCAAATCTCGCGATAGAGTTGGCAGCTTGCGTACAGCTCGTCGTGCGTACCCAGGCCCGCGACCGAGCCGTGGTCGAGCACGCAGATCATGTCGGCATCGCGCACGGTCGAGACGCGCTGGCTCACGATCACTGTGGTCAGCGGGAGCCCGCCCGCGGCGGCACCGCGTACGCTGCGCTCGCGGATGGCGTGGCGAAGCGCCGCGTCGGTCTTAAAGTCGAGCGCCGAGGCGGAATCGTCCATGATCAGAATCTGCGGCGAGCCCACCAGAGCACGCGCAATGGTCAGGCGCTGGCGCTGACCGCCGCTAAAGTTCTTGCCGCCCGCCTCGACCGGGGCGTCGAGCCCCTGCGGCTTGTTGCGCACGAACTCGCTGGCCTGCGCTATATCGAGCGCCGCCCACAGCTCCTCGTCGGTCGCCGACTCGTCGCGCCAGGTTAGGTTGCTGCGGATCGTGCCGCTCACGAGCGACGCGCGCTGCGGAACGGTCGCGACCACGTGGCGCAGCTGATCGAGCGGCCAGGTGCGCACGTCGGCGCCCATCACGCTCACGCTGCCAGTGCTCGCATCGTACAGGCGCGGGATAAGCGAGACGAGCGTCGACTTACCGCTGCCCGTGCCGCCGATAATGCCGAGCGTTTTGCCCAGCGGGAGTTCCAGCGTCACATCGTTGACAGCATTGGCCGCGCCGGCGCCAAACGAGAAGCTCACATGGCTCAAGCTCAGCGCAGGAACGGGAGCGACATTGCCCGGCTTGGGCAGCGCGACCGGCTGGTTGCCCTCGTCGGTGATGCTCGGCACGCAATTGAGCACCTCGTTGATACGTGACGCACTGGCGCTCGCCTTGGTAAAAACCACGACCAGGTTGGCGACGTACACGATGGAGGTCAGGGTCTGCGTCATGTAGTTCACAAACGCCATGACCTGACCCTGCGTGAGCTCGCCCACGTTGACCTGGATGCCGCCCACCCACAGGATGGCGCACACGCCCAGGTTCATCACGAGAAACGTGACAGGGTTGAGAATCGAGGAGAGCTTGCCCACCGCGATGGCAGTATTGGCCTGGTCATCGGCGGCTTGGGCAAAGCGCTCGCGCTCGTGGTCCTCGCGCACGAAGGCGCGAACCACGCGGGCGCCCGAAAGACCCTCACGGCAAATGAGCGCGATGCGGTCGAGCTTTGCCTGCAGCTGCTTGTAATACGGAATGCAGCGCGCCATGACAAACCAAAACACCAAGCCAATGGCGGGCGTGCAAATCAAAAAGATGATGCCGAGCTTAAGGTCGATGGCAAGGGCCGCGCACATGGAGCCCACCGCCAAGAAGGGCCAGCGGATGAGCATGCGCACGCCCAGCGCCACGGCAAGCTGCACCTGGTTGACGTCGTTGGTGATGCGCGTGATGAGCGACGGCGTGCCAAAGCGGTCGAGTTCGGCGTAGCTCAGCTTGTTGATGTGCTGGTAGAGCGCACCGCGAATGTCGGTGCCCATGCCCTGCGAGGTCAGCGCCGCCATCTTTTGGCAGACGAGCGTAAACGAGATGCCGATCACGGCCATGGCGGCAAGCAATATACCGTAGTGGACGACAGCGTTCACATCGTGCACGCCGATGCCCCTATCAATCATCTGGGCAATCACCAGCGGCGTAAGCAGGTCAAAGATTACTTCGATCAACTTGCACGCAGGACCAATCACCATATACCGGCGAAACTTACCACCAAAACGCCTGAGCAGCTCAATCATGTATAGGCGCTCCCTATCATCATCTCTCTTCAATCTGATTCATGATAGTACGGAGAGCCCTGGGGATGCGTAAGCAACTCGTTACAGATGTAAGGACAACGGTCACTAGCGCCCAAGGCACGTAGCAGCCGATGTTTTGGCAACGCCAGCGAGCGCCACTAAGCACGGGATTGAATTGTTCAGCTAAACGCGCCTTTACGGGTGATTTTTGGACGACGGGGCCCGGCCGGCGACGAGGTATTTGGTAGTCGAGCGATCCCGCAGGCGAAGCCGAGGACCAGCGAGACACCAAGCGCCCTGCCGGCACTCGCGGGTAGCCGCGGCACCAAAAAGCGCCCGTGCGCTCGATGGATTCGGATGCCCGACAGAGGCTCCTTATGGCTGCTTCCTTCCGGACCTGACCAGATTCGGAACATGTCGTCATCCGAACCCATCGAACGCGCTAGGCGCTCGATATATCTTACCCGCTCCCGCCCGATGGGGCAAGGTAGCTAATTTGGGACGGGGCTTTTTTGACTACTTTTAGATGCGGCCAAGGTCGTAGGCTTGGGCGGCCGCTTCGCCGGCGCAGATGAGGTTGGTTGTGGCTTCCTGGGGATCGAGCGCCAGCTCAAGGCCCATGGGCTTGCGGCAGACCGGCAAAACCAGGTCGACGCCCTGCCCATACACCGCATCCAGGTTGTCGGCACGACCGCCCACGACGGCAACAACCGGCTTGCCATAGCGTTTCGCACGACGGGCCACGCCCACCGGCGCCTTACCGGCTGCGGATTGCTCGTCCATATTGCCCTCGCCCGTTATGACCAGGTCGACATCGCGCACGTGCTCGTCAAACCCAATCAGATCAAGCACCGTCTCCACACCCGAGCGCAGCTTCGCACCGAGCGCCAGCAGCGCCGCGCCCAAGCCACCGGCAGCGCCCGCGCCGGGCACGCCGAGCACCGAGCCAAATGTCCGTGCGCCCTCGGGCGTGCGCAACAAACCCTGGGCTCGAGCTCCGGCAATCGCCGTATCGAGCAGGCGGCCGTAGCCGACCATCCAGCTGTCGCACCTGCTCAGCGCCTCGGCAGCATCCGTCGGCAGGCCCTTCTGTCCGCCGAACACCGCAAGCGCGCCGCGACGCCCTACGAGCGGATTCTCGACATCCGAAAGCACAACGATACGAGCGCCATCCAAAGCCTGCAGCGCTGACGTCAAATCGATACTCGCCACGTGTTCAAGGCCCGCAAGACCGGGGGCGACATCGCAGCCCTGATCATCGACCACACGCGCGCCCAGCGCCTGCAGCATGCCGGCGCCACCGTCGTTGGTGGCACTGCCGCCCAAGCCAATATAGATAGTCTTTACCCCGACACGAGCTGCACGGAGCATCAGCTCGCCCACGCCATAGGTTGTAGCAGCCAGCGCCGCCGATTCCGTGCAAGGTGAGTACCCGATGCCTGCTGCTTCGGCCATCTCAATAACAACCGACTCGTGCTCGCCGTCCACTAACATCCGGGCAGGCACACGCTCGCCAAAGGGGCCTGCTACCTCGCAGGTCACAAGCTCGCCACCGCAGGCAGCAACGGCATCGAGCGTTCCCTCGCCACCATCTGCCAGCGGCAATGCGCACACCTCGGCATCGGGCCAAACGCGGCGCACGCCTTCGGCAACCGCCGCCTCCGCCTGCGCGCTCGAAACGCTGCCCTTAAAGGAGTCGATCGCCAACAGCACACGGCGAGGTCGGCGGCACGCAGGATCAAAGTCAACCGCCGTGCCAGCATCCTCACCGGCACCTGCAAGCGCTGCGGCGTGAGCGGCGTGTGCTTCAAGATCGGCCCCACAACCGCAATCAGCGCCGCCCGCTCCGCGCAGACCGCCAAAATAGCTACTCAGCAGCTCGCGGCATTCATCCGCCAGGACCTCAGCCGTCACGTTAAACCGATGATTCAGGCGCGAATCGGCATTCAGGTCATACAGCGAACCCAGTGCGCCGGCCTTGGCATCAGCCGCGCCATACACGCAGCGTCCGACGCGCGCGTTGACCATAAGGCCCGCACACATGCAGCAGGGCTCGAGCGTCACGTAGACCGTGCAATCGGAAAGGCGCCAGCGACCGAGCGACCGAGCGGCAGCGCACAAGGCCGCAAACTCGGCATGAGCCGAAGGATCCTGATCGAGCTCGCGCCGATTGTGCGCCCTCGCGACGATCTCGCCGTCGCGCACCACTACGGCTCCGATGGGCACCTCGCCCACCGCCGCGGCGGCTCGCGCCTCCGCCAGCGCCTCGCGCATGAACTTCTCGTCGATTTCGGTGATCGTCATCGTTCGCCTTCCCTGTTGCAAATTCAAAACGATGCTATCATTACGACTCACGGAGAGATGGCAGAGCGGTTGAATGCGGCGGTCTTGAAAACCGTTGAGCGCGAGAGCGTTCCGGGGGTTCGAATCCCCCTCTCTCCGCCACCTTAGTGATCCACCGGTGTCATGGTCCGCTCAAACAGCGCATCGACCACATCGGCTATCTCAGGTCGACGCTCAAGATTGTGGCCCGATTCCCACCATATCGTGAAAAGTCGAATAATACCGCCGGCGACAAACTCAGACGTCGTCTCGAGTGACACGGGGGCCAGGGCATCCTCGGCAAGCACGTTCATCACACGCTCGCGGATGGAGCGGGCAATGCGGTCGCAAATAACGTTGGTCAACATGCCCGACATGCTGCTTGCCAAAATGTTATCCATGAGCTGCTCGTGCGCCAGAATCAAATCCATGGCATCGTCCAAAATCGCGTGCCGAAGCGCGCGCACGTCCTCGGCAGACACTGCGCCGGCCTCATCGGGCTGTTTTTGCGGCAAGCCCGACATGAGCTCATCGATATAAAAGGCGAAGTAATCGTTCTTGTCGCGAAAGTGCTTGTAGAACGTCGTGCGGCGAATCATGGCGCGGTCGCACAGCATGGCAACCGTCAGGTCCTCAAAACGATGCTCCTCGAGAAGCTCGGTGAAGGCATCGAACAGGGCGCGGTAGGTTTTCTTAATGCGAAGGTCCACTGGTATCGCCATCCTCAGGGCAAAGACAACACTCGTCAATCTGTCGCATATCTTACACCTGTACCTCGCGCGCTTTGTCCCGGTGCCAACCCCGCCGAAAACACAACGCTTACCGGAAAGTTCGGCACGGCAAAACGTTGCGGGTATACTAGTAGCGTTATACCAACGGCAGCTGGCGCATGCCGCCGCGGCCTTTCGAAACGGAGACATCATGATTACCGTCATCATCGGCATCGTTGTTGTCATTGTGATTGTCTGCGCCATCGCCGGCATCTACAACAACATGGTCACCAAGCGCAATCGCATCGATAACGCCTGGCAGAACATCGACACGCAGCTGCAGCGCCGCAACGACCTGATCCCCAACCTGGTGGAGACCGTCAAGGGCTACGCCAAGCACGAGCAGGACACGCTCGCCGCCGTGGTCAGCGCGCGCAACACCGCCGTGAGCGCCACCACCCCTGAGGCCAAGATGGAAGCCGACAACGTGCTGACCGGTGCGCTGCGCCAGCTCTTTGCCGTAGCTGAGGCCTACCCCGACCTTAAGGCAAACACCAACTTTTCGCAGCTTCAGGCATCGCTCGAGGATACCGAGAACAAGATTAGCTATGCACGCCAAAGCTACAACGACTGCGTGCTCAGCTACAACAACGCCATCCAGACGTTCCCGGCTGTTATCTTTGCCGGCATCTTCCAGTTTAAGGAGCGTCAGGGCTTCGAGGCCACCGAGGCAACCCGCCAGGCACCGACCGTCAAGTTCTAACAATCACGGCCGAGTCTTAAGCCAGTTCATCAACCCTTTGGGGCCCAAGGCACAAACCTTGGGCCCTTTTCGTATCCATGCACAACGCGCGGCCAATAGGCCGCGCACCATCTTTATTCAGATTAATCATTGCCTATACGACAGCGCCAAGGTGACACAGGCCCGAGGGCGACCTTCCTTTCCGGCGCACTCCGAAGGACGAAAGAACCTCCGCCGCACGAAGTGCACAGCGGAGGTTCTTTCATGTCCGAGGACGCGCCGGAAAGGAGGGTCGCCCTCGGGCCGGACAGCTAAGACAGCTTACGCGACGGTGTAAACCCAGTCGTGCTTATCCTCGACAGCACCAGACTGGATGCCGGTCAGGGTCTCGCGAAGCTTCTTCATCACAGGGCCGATCTCGGTGTAGCCAGCCGGGAAGGTCACGGTCTCGTCGGCGCCGTAAACCTTGTTGTCGATCTCGCCAACCGGAGAGACGACGGCAGCGGTGCCGCACAGACCGCACTCGACAAAGGTACCGGCCTTGACCTCGGCCCACTCGACGGGACGCTGGTCGACGGTCATGCCCAGGTCCTGAGCAACCTGAACGAGCGAACGGCGGGTGATGGAGGGCAGGATGGAGTCGGTGTGCGACTGCGGAACGACGAGGGTGCCATCCTCCTTCACGAACAGGACGTTAGCGCCACCGGTCTCCTCGACATAGGTGCGGGACTCGGAGTCGAGATACAGGTTCTCGGCATAGCCCTCGCGATGGGCCTCCATCGTGGGCTTGAGGGACATGGCGTAGTTGAGCCCGGCCTTGATGTTGCCGGTGCCGTGCGGTGCGGCGCGGTCGTACTCGGAAACGCGCAGCTTGACGGGCTTAAGGCCACCCTTAAAGTACGGACCGACCGGGGTCACGAGAATGCGGAACGTGTACTCAGGAGCGGGAGCCACGCCAATCACGTCACCGGAGCCGATCATAAACGGACGCACGTACAGGGTCGCGCCGGAACCGAAGGGCGGAACCCAGGCGGCGTTGGCAGAAACGACCCGCTTGACGGCCTCAACGAACTTGTCCTTGGGGAACGGGGGCATCTCGAGGCGCTGCGCAGAGTTGTACATACGCTCGGCGTTCATGTCGGGACGGAAGCAGACGATGCTGCCATCCTCGGCGGTGTAGGCCTTCAGGCCCTCAAAGACCTCCTGGCAGTAATGGAAGATGCCACCACACTCGGAGACATGCAGGGTATGGTCGGTGGTCAGGCCGCCCTCGTCCCACTCGCCATCCTTCCAATGGGCCTCGTAGCTGTAATCGGTCTTCATGTAGCCAAAGCCGAGGCTACCCCAATCGATATCCTTCTTCTCGACAGTCATATGTCGCTCCTTACATACACAGTTGCATACTCGCGAACCCGCACGCAAGGACCGAGGCCGACCGCGTCGCAACGTCGCACGCCCGGAGCGTAGAGCCGGACGGGACACGCGAACGGCATCAAAGCCGATGGCACGTCGATTCGCATGCACGAGATTGTACTCCGCACGCGCGTCGGATAAAACGTTTTTCTTTAACTAACTAAAGTATTTTCATTTGGCCGAAGCAAAAAGGCCCGCCACCGTAAGCGGTGACGGGCCTCAACGACACGATTTGCGTGACGACTCGAGCTAGGCGTTCTATTTGCCCAGCTTAGCCTTAACCAGACCGACCACGGTCGGGATGATCGACACGGCGACGATGCCGATAATCAGCAGCTCAAAGTGCTCCTGCACAAAGGGAATGCCACCAAAGAAGTAGCCCAGCAGCGTAAAGAGCGTCGACCAGGTAATGCCGCCCAGCACGTTAAAGATGACAAAGTTGCGCCAGTGCATGCCGCCCATGCCGGCAATAAAGGGCACAAAGGTGCGGATAAACGGAAAGAAGCGGCCCAGGAAGATGGCCAGGTGACCCCACTTGTCCAAGAAATCCTCGGACTTCTTGATGCGCTCGGGCGTCATGGCCTTAACCTTGCCCGAGGCGATGATCTTTTTGCCAAAGAAGTGACCGATCATAAAATTGCACTGATCGCCCAGGATGGCTGCGGCCCATGTGGTGGCCAGAAGCGCCACGATGTTAAAGCCGCCGTTGTGGGCAAAGAAGCCCGAGGCAAACAGCAGCGAATCGCCGGGAAGGAATGGGAAGAATACCACGCCCGTCTCGATAAAGATGATCAGGAACACACAGCCGTAAGCCATGAGCGGGCCGGCGGCGATCCAGCTGGCGATCGCAGTGCGCGGGTCCTTAAGCAGCTCGGCAATGAAATTGATGAAACCCATGAAGTAAAACCTCTCAGTTGTGGGCGCGGACACGTCCAAGTTAACTAGTATACGGTTGCGACGCGACCATGCACACGACCGCACAAAAGCATGACTCCATTACCAGCAAGTATGCATAACTGACACCTGTCACGCAAAGCCGTGAAAGATTGCTCTTCCTAATCCCTAGCGAATCGCTATACTTTATTGAATCGCATTGCCATGGCGCTAAGGGAGGACGGCCGGTGAGCTTTATCAATACCATTCGCGAGGACATCAAGACCGTCCAGGCGCAGGACCCCGCCGCGCAAAACGGTCTGGTCATTTTCCTTTCGTACCCCGGCCTGCATGCCAAGTGGAATCACGTGCCCGAGCACTGGCTGTGGGAGCACGGTCATCGCTCGCTCGCCCGTGTGCTCTCGCAAATCACCCGCCACATCACCGGCGTCGAGATTCATCCCGCCGCACAGATCGGCAAACATTTCTTTATCGACCACGCCATGGGCGTCGTCATCGGCGAGACCACCATTGTGGGTGACAACTGCGTGCTCTACCAGGGCGTCACGCTCGGCGGTACCGGCAACGAGACCGGCAAGCGCCACCCAACGATCGGCGATAACGTCACCGTGGGCACGGGCGCCAAGGTGCTCGGCAACATCCGCATCGGCAACAACGTCAAGATCGGCGGCAACTCGGTCGTCGTTAAGGACGTGCCCGACAACTGCACCGTTGTTGGCGTGCCGGGACGCATCATCAAGCGCAACGGCTGCCGCGTGTTCGAGGAGAGCTTCGATGCCAAGCAGCATCGCGAGTACATGCCCGACGACGCCGCCGAGCAGTCCGCGCTCAACCGCCAGGGCATCACCGAGAACGCCCGCCGCGTCAAGGAACTCGAGCGAGAGGTGGCCGAGCTCAAAGCCCTCGTCGCCAAGCTCGTGGACGAACGCTAGGAACGCAAGCGGCACAAAACGACATCGGCATCAACGCAAGAAGGCGCGCCAGGGAATTCATCCCCGGCGCGCCTTTGCGTTGATGCGACATGTGGGACTGTCCCTTTGTCACATTATGCGAACTGGCTCAGATAGAGGTCGGCGTAGGCACCCTCGGCAGCCAGCAGCTCCTTATGCGTGCCCTGCTCGATAATGTTGCCGTGATCCATGACCAAGATCAGGTCGGCATCCACAATCGTCGACAGGCGGTGCGCGATCACAAAACTCGTACGCCCGCGCATGAGCGCGTCCATGGCACGACCGATGGCAAGCTCGGTACGCGTATCCACGCTTGAGGTCGCCTCGTCCAGGATGAGAATCGCCGGGTTGTTGAGCAGCACGCGTGCGATGGTCAGCAGCTGACGCTGGCCCTGGCTGATGCTCTCGGCATCGTTGGCCACGCGCGTGTCGTAGCCCTGCGGCATGGTGCGCACAAAGAAGTCGACCTGCGCGGCACGAGCGGCGGCCACGATCTCGTCGCGCGTCGCCTCGGGACAGCCGTAGGCGATGTTTTCGGCAATCGTGCCATCGAACAGCCAGGCGTCTTGCAGCACCATGCCAAACTGCTGACGTAGCTCGCCGCGGTCCATGCGGCTCGTATCCACGCCGTCGAGCGTAATACGCCCGCCGTCAATCTCGTAGAAGCGCATGAGCAGGTTGATGAGCGTCGTCTTGCCCGCGCCCGTGGTTCCCACCACGGCAATCTTCTGGCCCGGCTCGGCGGTAAACGACACGTCGCGCATAAGCGGCTTGTCGGGCGAATAACCAAAGCGCACATGCTCAAAGGAGACGCGGCCCTCCACGCGACCCGGCAGCTTGGCGGCCTTGTCCGGCAGCGGATCGGCCTCCATCTCGGGCTCATCGAGCAGGTCGAACACGCGCTCTGCACTCGCCAGCGCGCTCTGCAGCGAGTTGAAGGTAAACGACAACTGCGTCATGGGCTCGGACGCCTCGTAGATAAACTGGAAGAACGCCTGGAACACGCCGACGGTCATGTGACCGGCAACCAGCATGCTGCAGCCCACAAGCGCAATAACGATCTGCGCCAAACGGCCGATAAAGCGCACTGCGGGGCCGACAGCATTGATCATAAAGTCGGCCTTGGTGCTCACACGAGCCAGTTCCTTCGAAGCCTCGTGCACCTCAGCGGAGCTCTGACGTTCGCGGTTAAACGCGCGGATCACCAGACGGCCCGAATAGCCTTCCTCGACCGCACTCGTAATCTTGGACACCCACTCCTGGCGCTCGCCCGTCACATCGTGTGTGCGGCGCGAGACGACCTTCGTCACCAGCAGCGACAGTGCCGTAAAGAACAGAAAGACGAGCGTAAGCTGCACGCTGAACACGAACATCACGCTCACAGCACCAACAACCGTGCCGATCGACACGAGCAGCTGCAGCAATCCGCGCTGCATGCTCTCGGACATCTTGTCCAGGTCGTTGGTCGCGCGGCTGACGACCTCGCCGGGACGATGCGCGTCAAAATAGGCGAGCGGCAGACGGTTGAGCTTTTGCGCGATGCGGTTGCGCAGGCGCAGATTGAGGCGTTCGGCCACGCTCGACATCAAAAAGCTCTGGAGCGCATAGAACGAGGCAGCGGCAGTCCAGATCATAAAGTAGACGAAAATGGTCTTGCCGCAGTTCTCCCAGGTGATGCTGAAAGTGGTGTCGTTGGCAAACGCCACCTGAATGTGGCCCCACAGCTCATCGATCACGCGGGCGCTATATGCC
The DNA here is from genome assembly GCA_036298225.1 of Collinsella sp. GTDB lineage: Bacteria > Actinomycetota > Coriobacteriia > Coriobacteriales > Coriobacteriaceae > Collinsella. Next base: position 41,756 of record JAXJJM010000049.1, on the reverse strand, counting down.
GGCGCGGCGGTGTTAAAGATGACATAGAACACAATGCTCGCGAACACGATATAGAAGCGCCAATGGTCGCCGGCGGCCTCGCTCCACAGGCGGCGCACCGTCGCCCAGGTGTCGCGGGGCGTCTCGTCCTCGTCTTCGTCGTCCACGTCGCGCATGCGCTCTGCCTCGGCGCGGGCGCGCTCGTCCTCGGCACGTTCGTTTTCCTCGTAGAGCGCTTGGCGGCGAGCCTCGCGCTCGGCTGCAGCCTTGGCGGCGTCATCCAGCTCGGTCGACGCGGCAGCCGTTTCCTCGACCAGTCCCGCGGCAGCGGCGTCATCAACGCCGCCCTGCTTCTTGAGCTCCTCGGTCATGCTACTCACCTCCCTTCATCTGCGATTCCGCGATAGCGCGGTACACCTCGCAGGTTTCCATAAGCTCGTCGTGCGTGCCTAGGCCCACGATCTTGCCGTCTTTGAGCACCACGATCTGATCGGCATGCAAAATAGTCGAGATGCGCTGGGCGATGATGAGCACCGCGGCATCGCACGTCTCGTCCCGCAACGCATGGCGCAGGGCGGCATCGGTCTTAAAGTCCAGGGCCGAAAAACTGTCATCGAAGATATATAGATCGGCATGCTTCATGAGCGCACGGGCGATTGCCAAACGCTGGCGCTGGCCGCCCGAAAAGTTCGTACCGCCCTGGGCAACCGGGGTATCGAGCCCCTGCGGTTGGTCGAGTACAAAGGTGCTCTGGGCAACCTCAAGCGCATGAAGCATGTCGCCCTCGATCGCGCCTTCGTTACCAAAGCGAAGGTTGCTCGCCACCGTGCCCGAGAACAGCCACGCCTTCTGCGGCACATAGGCAATGCGCCCGCGGATTTCGTCTTGCGTAAGCTCGCGCAGGTCCACACCATTCAGGCGAATGGAGCCCTTGGTGGCATCGTGGAAGCGCAGCAGGAGCTTTGCCACCGTCGATTTGCCCGAGCCTGTCGAGCCAACGATCGCAGTCGTCTGACCGCGACGGCAGGCAAAGCTCAGGTCGCACAGGGTGTCCTCGTCGGCATCGTCAAAGCGAAACGACATGTGGTCGAACACGGCCACCGCATCGGCTTCGTCTTGGGGCTCGCGCGCCCCGTCATCCAGCGTGCGCTCGCCATCGACGATGCTCGGCTCAATCTCCAACACCTGCTGCGCACGGTTCAGGCACGCGGCAGCACGCGGAAGCGTCAGCACCACCATCTGGGCCATCATCACAAAGAACAGGATCAGAATTGCATACTCCAGCACCGCCGAGATACTCGCAATCTGCATGGCGTGGGCGCCCACGCGGTTGCCGCCCACCCACAGCACCGCCACCTCGGCGATGTTCATCAAAAAGAAGCTTGAGCTGTCGAGGCCCACAAACAGGTGGTTGACTTTGATGGCGTTGGCGGCGTATTCGCTAAACACCTCGTCCAGACGCCGTTCCTCGTGGCGCTCCTTGTTAAACGCACGGATGACGCGCACGCCCACAATATTCTCGCGCAGCACCACGTTCATGCGGTCGATAAAGCCCTGTAGGCGCATAAAAATCGGCGCCGCGTTGGCAACCGTAAAGACCGCCGCCACCAGCACAATCGCAACGACTACGCCCAGAAGCGTGCCCATGGCGGGATCGATAAACCAGGCGAAGATGATGCCCGCCACAGCCAAAAACGGCACGGGCAGCACCAGCTGAATCGTCTGCAGAATCGCCTGCTGAATCACGTTGATGTCGTTGAGCGAGCGCGTGATCATCGATCCGGTGCCAAAGCGCTCAAAATCGCTGGCCGCGAGCTCGAGCGATTTGTCGTACACGGCATTGCGGATATCGCAAGCCACGTTGGCGGCCAGGCGCGCCGAAAGATAGCAGCCCAGCACCGTGCCGCCGCTAGCCATGCTGGTCGCGATAAACATGTATAGGCCGTTGCGTAAAATGTAGTCGACATCGCCCGTGGTAATACCGGTGTTGACCATGTTCGCCAGCATCGTGGGAACCAGCAGCGTACCGACGTTATCCACCAGCAGCACCAGCAGCGTCACTGCGACAAGCCCTCGATAGGGCTTCAAAAACCTCATTAGCAGTCGCACGACTCCCCCTCACCTTGATTCTCGGCTTGGCTCTCGGCAGCGATATGCTGCTTAAATGTCTCGCACTCCTCGCCGAGCACCTGAGAGAATTTGCCGATCAAGCGCATAATCTCGCGCTGCTCACACGGCTCAAGCGCGCCAAAGGCTCGCTGCTCGGCCTTGAGTGCCGGCAGCGCATAACGCTCGGCAAATCGCCTGCCCTCTTCGGTCAGGCTCACAACCTTGTTCTTACGACTGCCTTCGGCAAACTCCAACGTTGCGAAGCCCCGCGCCGTCAAGGTTTTAATTGCCGAGTTGATGGTCTGCTTGCTGTAGAACCATTCGCTTGTCAGACGGCTTACGGCAATACTGCCGCCCGCCGTGCTGGTGTCGACGAGCATCCAATAGGCGCAGTCCGAAAGGCCGCAGGCGCGCGAGAACTCCGAATAGATATGGTCGAGTCCATTGAGCAACCGATCGAAGTCGACCAGCGTAACCGCACTATTCATCTATCCCACCATTCAATTGTCCGATTTTTGACCAATTATGTGTCTCTAGATTAGTCCGAGTTTTGACTATCGTCAACAGGCTCTCCGCAAATGCGTGCATTTTTATGGCCTATCGGCAGAAAAAGACCGCCGGCGCGGGGGCGGCGCCAGCGGTCACGTGAAAATCGGGTTTTATTGCCTGTTAAGCGGCGACGGCCTCATAGACCGTAGCGCCCGAGAAGCTGTCATGCAGGCTCTTGCCGGCAATCCACGGCAGCTCGACGACCTCGCAGACCGTGTTGACCAACTCAGAACAGTCAGTAAAGTGGCCCTTGTCGTTGAGGGCCTCGCAATCCTGAACACGCCAATAGCCATCGGTGTGCGTGATGTAGTACTCGTGATCGTTGATCGACACGAAAGCGCGCGTCTTGGAACGCAGCAGCTTCAGAAATCCTTCGAAGTCGGTCTCGACGACATCTCCAGCCTGGAACATGATAGTTACCTCCTGGCCCGGCGCCACCACGGCGCGTTGATAAACGTTGGTACTCCTTTAGTAAAACCTTTATCAGAGGTTATGCGTTCGTCATTTAGGCAAGTGGTAAAAAACCGCAGGGTAGACGGGATAAAACGTTTAACCATCCCATTTGTTTGTCACATTCTGAAGGTACTTTTATGCAAACCTACTTTCCCAATTGGAATCTATCCTTTTGGCCGGGCAATTGACCGTCTATCGTTTGAGCCCGACGGGTATGAACGGGGCATCTGCAACGCCACCGCAAGGAGACACCATGGAGACTATCGAAGCACTCATTCACCGCCGCAGCTGCCGCAACTACAGCGATCGTCCCGTCGAGGCCGAAAAGCTTGCACGTATTATCGAAGCCGGCCAATATGCACCGAGCGGCATGGGCCGCCAGCCGGTGACGTTTGTCGCCGTCACCGACCCCGCGACCGTCGAGCGTCTCTCGCAGCTCAACGCGCAAGTCATGGGCAGCAACAGCGACCCCTTCTATGGCGCCAAGACCGTTGTGGTGGTGCTGGTTGACCGCAGCGTGCTCACACATCTGGAAGACGGCTCGCTCGCCATGGGCAACTTGCTCAACGCCGCTTATGCGCTGGGTGTCGATTCGTGCTGGATTCACCGCGCGCATGAGGTCTTTGACTCGCCCGAGGGCCTGAAGCTGCTGGCCAGCTGGGGCCTGCCCGCCGACGGCAGTCTGCGCGGTGTCGGTAACTGCATTCTTGGCTACGCCGAGGACACGCTACCCGAGGCAAAGCCGCGCCGCGACAACGTGGTGTACGTTAGGTAGCGCAGGAGTGTCCCAAACTGCCGGCAGAAAAGGAACGTCCCCTTCTGCCGGCAAGCTATGTTGATATTTGAGTTGTCGTCGCTTCGCTTGTCTGGGCCGTTTCGGCGTCGTCGCCTTGCTTGCCTTCGTCCTTTTGCACATCGGCGATGGTGGAGGCCGCCGCAACGATACCGCGCTGGGGCGCGACGCTCGTCTGGGCCTGTGCGCCCTCGACAACTTCTGTGCCTGCATGCGCGAGCTCGGGCGATTTAAACATTGCGTCCAAGTTGGCGCCACCGCCGGCATATCCGAGCGCAGCGAGCGCGATGACGATCACTGCAACGGCGGCCACGATCGGAACACAACGATGCCAACCAGCAGGATTGAGCCCGCTGCGGCGAGCCGCCCCGCGGCTGATGTAACCAAGCGTTCCGTCGTGCTTGAGCTTTGAGCCCACCACGCGTTTGCGGCCCAACAGCGAGGACTCTGCCTGCATTGCCAAGCGGGCGCTTGCCGAAGGATAGCCGTATTTAGTGCGCTTGAACGAGCCATCAAACCCCGAGGCGTGTTTGCCCCACGTCACCGATGTCGTGCGTCGGTTAACCGGCGCGGCGCTCCGCCTTCTGCGGCTCGGTTTTGAAGTCTCAGCCATATGCCCTCGCACGCCGTAACCAAATCGAAACAATAACGCTTTGGACTGTAGCACACGCGTCGCGCGCGGTCACGGGCGCCTCGCTCAACGGTCATCGTCCTTCAGCAAGCGCCACAGCGTTGTACGGCTTATGCCCAGCACCTCCGCCGCACGGGTTCGGTTACCGTGGAGATGGTCTACAACCAGATGCGCGATATCTCGCTCGGTATCGGCCAGCGGTCGCAGGATATACAGGTCGCTTTCGAGTGTCGGGGCGCCAAAGATTGCGGTCTTAATCACGTCCTCTTGGGCGAGTACTTCCTCCGCCACGGCGCGGTCCACCGTGCCCGCCCCCACCAATATATACAGTCGTTCCGAGACCTCGCGGAGCTGCAGATAATTGCGCGGCCAGCGGTAAGCATCGAGCGTCTTCGTCGCCGTGGCAGACAGCGTGGGCGCTGCCGTCCCAAATGCATCAGCGAGATATTCCAGATAGCGCGCAACCTTTGTCGATGTGCCACCCTGCTCGGCAATCGCCGGCGCCACGCTCACCGCGCAGGCAAAACGATCGGACACAAAAGCAGCCTGATCGCTTTCACTGCCGCCCGGCATGTCATTCGCCGTCAGCACCACATGGCAGCGCGTCGCCAGCGCAGTGTCGGCCATCGTGGAAACGAGCTCGCGGAGGCGCTGGGGGCCAACCGCGTTCCAGCCCTCAATGCAAAGGGTCAGCCCCGTTTGGAACAACGGCGATTCGGAGCTTTTGAGCACGTGGCGCCATCCGCGATCGGTGAGCTCATCGAGCGCGACGGAAACAAAGGGTTGATCGACAAAAGGGCCAGCCAGATAGAGACGCTTGGCAATCTCGACCTGACCCGCGCCAAGCTCGCCCTCGAGCATAAGGGGCACGCCGCGCGCATAGCTCTCGGCAACCGGCGCAGCCACCGCAGCGGCACCCTCAACGATGCCGTACGCACTCGATTCGTAGCGGGCCTCAACTTCGTCGGCGTTGAGCCACTCGATGCCCGCATGCGCCGCGGCGCCGCGCACCTCGCGGACCACGACGACCCAAAGGCCCCCGCCCTCTTTGTCGGTGGGGCGAACGGTCAGGCTCAGGCGCGTACCCGCACGCCCCATAACCAGACGCGCGCCGTCTCCTATACGGTCGAGGCGCCCGGCAACAAAAGCCGCCACATCCCGCTCAAGAGCCGCGTCATTCATGGTCGAGATCGCGACGTCCCCGCGCGCATCGATTGCTAATGCCGACGCCCCGGCAGCAGCCAGGGCGTCGATCAAGATATTCAGCTTGACATCGCTATCCATGATTTGCCCCTGTCCTCGGTGCCGTGCGACCGCCGACGGCTGCACGGTTGCGTGTTTCAAAATTGAACGATATTGCTCACCAAACACTATAGGGCAGAAGGCGCCGTCCTGCGAGTATAGGTGTTGCCCCGCATCGCCATCCTGGCGGGGCGATAAGAGCTCTTCCGGGACCTACAAACCTGCGGACAAGCCATACCCGCAAGAGCTCCTATCGCTCCACCTCAGGCGTGCGACGCAGCTCGTAAAGACGGGCAGACGCGCTACCAGATTCCCAGCACGTGCTGCATGCCAAGGCTCATGCAGGCAATGCCAATCCAGCAGCAAAAACCCAGGGCAATGGGCTTGCCGCCCTTTTTGACCAGCTCGACGATATCGGTATTAAAGCCAATAGCCGCCATGGCCATCACGATAAAGAACTTCGACAGTTCCTTGATGGGCGCCGTGATGGACACGGGAAGCTGAAACACCGTGGTGACCACGCTCGCCAGCACAAAGAACAGGACAAACATCGGAAAAGCCCGCTTAAACGAGAAGGTATTTTTGGCATCGCCGCCGGCCTTGCGTGCCAGACGCATCTGCCAACAAGCAAGCGCCAGCGTGATGGGAATGATGGCCAGCGTCCTGGTGAGCTTAACAACCGTGGCGCTCTCAAGCACATTGGCGCCGGGATGCATGCTGTCCCAAGCGCTCGCCGCAGCCGTTACGGACGAAGTGTCGTTGATGGCGGTGCCGGCAAACAGGCCAAAGCCCTCGTTGGTCAGGCCGAGCATGCCGCCGAGCGTCGGAAACACGAGCGCCGCGATAACGTTAAACAGGAAGATGACCGAGATGGCCTGGGCGATTTCGCGATCGTCGGCATCGATGACGGGCGCGGTCGCGGCAATGGCGGAACCGCCGCAAATCGACGAACCCACACCCACGAGCGTCGCAATCTTGCTCGGAACCTTCATGACGCGGCAGAGCACAAAAGCGATGACAAGCGAGGTCGAGATCGTCGCCACGATAATCGGCAGCGACTGGGCGCCCTTGGACAGAATCTGCGAGAGGTTCATACCAAAGCCAAGCAGGATGACCGCATACTGCAGGATCTTTTTGGATGTATAGGTGACGCCGGCAGCGAGCGGTTCGCGACGATCCTTGGGGAAGGCAAGCGCCAGAACCATGCCGATGAGGATGGCAAACACCGGTCCGCCGACCACCTCAACCTGCTTGCCGAGCAGCGTTGCGGGGATAGCGATGATCAGGCAGAACAAGACGCCCTTCCAGCGCTCGCGTACGGTATTCGCCAGTTGCATATGGGGTTCCTTCTTTCTCTTTCACGTTTGCGACGGCTTATGATACGGCAACATTGGGCATAGCCTTGCGCAAATACAGACTAAGATGCCGCAATAGTTCTCGGGCGACAGCCGAATTACTCACCGCGGAGAGCTGATTCGCGGCATAATAAACAACTGACATATGAGTTTGATAGAACGGTTGCGAGGCACTATGGAAGAATCGATGCACGTCGGCGAGCAAGAAACAAGCCTACAAGACCAGTCCTACCACGCCATTCGACGCAAAATCGTCTACCTTGACTACAAGCCGGGCGAAAAGCTAGGCGTCAAGCAACTTTGCGACGACCTGGATATGGGGCGCACCCCTGTGCGCGAGGCACTGGTGCGTCTGGCGCAAGAGGGCCTGGTGCGCACCGTGCCCCAGAGCGGTACCTACGTCTCACCCATCAATCTCACCCTTGCCGAGAGTGCCTGTTACATCCGCGAGCATCTGGAAAAGCAGGTGATTGTGGAGTGCTGTGCGCGCGCCACGTCGGCCGGCATCGAGCAGCTCGACCGCGCCATCGCGCTGCAGGAAAAGGCCATGGCCGAAGAGGATCGCATCGGCTTCTTTTTGAGCGACAACCTCATGCATCACATGATTTTTAGCATCGCATGTCGCAGCACCGTGTGGTCGTGGCTCGAAGAGACCAATGCCGACCTGGAGCGCTTCCGCTGGCTGCGCGCCGCCACGCAGGTTCTCGACAATCAGGACATCGTGAACGAGCACAAGCAGATTCGCCGCGCTATCGCCGGTCGCGACCCCATCGAAGCGAGCTTTTTGGTTAGCAAGCACCTGCATATGATGTTCCGCAACCAGACCGAGGTTCTGGACCAGTTCCCCGAGTACTTCGAGACCAGCAAGCTCCGCTAACCTGCCAAAAAGGGACAGGTTCATTTTGGCAGGTTTTATCTGGGAAAATGCAACAAGGCCCGGCTCCGTCTTGATGCGGAGCCGGGCCTTAGTTGCTAGAACGGCGGAACCAACTACTCTACCGTGACGCTCTTGGCTAGGTTACGAGGCTGATCGACGTCGCAGCCGCGCAGGATGGCGACCTCGCGGGCGAGCAGCTGCAGCGGAACGCTCGCCGTGATGGGGCTGAACACGTCGCGGACGGCCGGCACGCGGATGATGCAGTCGGCGATCTTGTTGATCTCCTCGTCGCCCTCGGTGGCAACGACGATGACCTTGGCACCGCGCGCCTTGCACTCCATAAGGTTCGACACGGTCTTGTCGTAGGTGGCGCTCTTGGTTGCCACGGCGATGACGGGGAAGCCCGGGTCGATTAGGGCGATGGGGCCGTGCTTCATCTCGCCGGCGGCATATGCCTCGGCGTGCAGGTAGCTGACCTCCTTGAGCTTGAGCGCGCCCTCGTAGGAAATGGCGGCGCCCATGCCACGACCCACGAACAGCGCCGACTGCGCGTCCTTGCACAGCAGGGCGGCCTCATGAACGGCCTCGGTCTGGGTATCCAAAATCCACTGGATCTGCTCGGCCGTATCGGAAAGCTCGCGGAACAGCATGCGCGCCTGCTTGGTGGTCAGACGGTACTTAACCTGCGCCAGCAGCAGAGCCAGCAGCGTAAGGCTCACGACCTGACCGATAAAGCTCTTGGTCGAGGCGACCGCGATCTCCTTGTTGGCCTTGGTGTAGATGACGCCGTCACTCTCACGCGCCACCGGGCTGCCCACCACGTTGGTGATGCCGAAGACCTTGGCACCCTTGATGCGCGCGTCGCGAATGGCGGCAAGGGTGTCGGCCGTCTCGCCCGACTGGGACACAGCCACGACAAGCGTCGTCGGCGTGATGATGGGATTGCGATAGCGGAACTCGCTGGCCGCCTCAACCTCGGTGGGGATGCGAGCCCAGCCCTCAATGAGATTCTTAGCAATGAGTCCAGCATGGTAGCTAGTGCCGCAAGCGATCACGTAGACGCGGTCGATGTCGTTGAGTTCCTCGAGGGACAGGCCCAGCTCGTCGATATCGAGCTCGCCGGCCGGCGTCATACGGCCCACCAGCGTATCGCGCACGACGCGCGGCTGCTCGTGGATTTCCTTGAGCATAAAGTCGGGATAACCGCCCTTTTCTGCCATGTCCAGGTCCCAGTCGATGTGGGTGACCTTGGGTTCGATCACGTTGCCGGCCTCGTCGGTGTACTCGACACCCGCGGGCGTAAGCTTGGCAAACTGACCGTCCTCGAGCACCACCACGTCGCGGGTGGCGTCGATAAGTGCGATGACGTCTGAGGCGACATAGGAGCCGGTCTCGCCCACGCCGACCACGATCGGGGAATCCTTGCGGGCCACAGCGATCACGCCGGGCTCGTCGGCAGACACGGCAGCCAGGCCGTAAGCGCCCACCACGTGGGTGCAAGCCTCGCGCACGGAGGCCATCAGGTCGTGCGTCTCGGCATAAGTCTCTTCGATCAGATGCGCGAAGACCTCGGTATCGGTCTCGCTCTTAAAGTGATGGCCGCGGCCCTCCAGCTCTTCGCGCAGCTCGGCGAAGTTCTCGATGATGCCGTTGTGGACGATGGCGATACGACCGTCGCAGCTGGTGTGGGGGTGAGCGTTAACGACGGAGGGCTTGCCGTGGGTGGCCCAACGGGTGTGGCCGATACCGCAGGTAGCGTCGCTGTCGATGTTGGAAAGCTCGCTCTCCAGGCCCGCGACCTTGCCCACGCGGCGGATGACGTCGAGGTGTGCCGCGGCGCCCTCGCCCACCTCGAGCGCGACGCCCGAGGAGTCATAGCCGCGATACTCCATGCGCTTGAGGCCCGTGATCAGGATGTTCTTTGCAATATCAGAGCCGGTGTAGCCGACAATTCCGCACATAGGATAAATCCCTTCGTTCGCGTGACTGCAAGACGTCCACGCACAGGGGGCGCTGAGACGTATAACGTTCGAGTATTGTACTCACGCAAGCGCAAGCTGATATACCAGAAGTGGTATCTCAACTTAGATACCACCCGATGCACACATGCCCAGCCGGTCCAAACCACCGCAAAGGTGCCTGTCCCCTTCGTGGTGGTCGCGCTGGCAACGGCGTTTCCCCAGATAAAACCTGCCAAAATAAACCTGTCCCTTTTTGGAAGGTTTGGGATGCTACAATCTGGCTTGTACTTGAAACGCATCAAAGGGGCCGCTATGGCGAAGGTAAAAATCAGCGACGTCGCGCGCGAGGCCGGGGTTTCGTTGGGCACGGTTTCCAACGCGCTCAACCATCCCGAAAAGTTGCGCCCCGAGACCCTCAAGCTCATCAACGAGACCATCAATCGCTTGGGCTACCTGCCCAACCAAAGCGCTCGCCAGCTGGCCGGCGGCACCACCAAGTCCTTTGGCCTGGTCCTCCCCCGTCTCGATCACGGCTTTTCGCTCCAGATTGCCAGCGGTGCCCACAACGAGGCACGCAAGCACGGCTATGACTTGCTCATCGCCAACGCCGATAACGACGGCATTCTCCAGGACCATTACCTGCGCTACTTTATGGGCACGCAGATGTCCGGCGTCATGGTTCAGCCCATGGCGTCCCCCGACTGGCACCCCGCTATGGCCAAGATGCCCGTGCCGATCGTCCATCTGGACATCCATTGCTCCGAGCCCGGCTACTACGTAGCGGCCGACAACGAGGCCCAGGGTCGCATCATTGCCGAACTTGCCATCGCCCGCGGTGCACGCCATATCACCGTTGTGGGTAGAGCAGCATTTATGCAACTCACCCTGCGCGTCCTTGGCATTCATAAGGCACTCGCCCTACACCCCGATATCAAGATCGAAGTCATCGACGCCGGCGAATGGAATACCGCCGCCGACGGCTACGGCATCGGCGCCCAAATCGCCGCGCGCCCCGCCGACGAACGCCCCGATTTTGTCGTCGGCCTGACCGACGTGTTGGCCTCGGGCGTCATCTCGGCGCTGGTCGACAAGGGCATCTCTGTCCCCGGGCAAGTACGCGTGGCCGGATGCGATGGCAACCCGCTCGCTTGGAGCGGATCGGTCCCGCTCACTACGGTAGCGCCCCCGGGCTACGAGATTGGCCGCAAGGGCGTTCAATTGCTCATGGAGCAAATCGAGAACAAGGCCCCGGCGAAGACCAAGCACGTCCACATCGGCTCTGCCGCGCGCACCGTCACCGCAGTCACCGCCGCCGAGGATATCAACCGCCAAGAACTCGTACGGCCGTTCCTGCTGGAACGCGCCAGCACCCAGGCAAGCAGCCAGACCGACGCCACGGCCATCAACCTAGGCGCGTATCTGTAGCACGCCCGCAAGTATGCTATGTCGCCGCTTAAGCAAAAGGGGCCCGACCATTGCCGGGCCCCTTTTGCTTAAGCGCAAACGTGGGCAATTGCTCGTTTCAACGCCGCAATTGTCTAGCGCGCGGCTTTAACTGCCGCCGAAAGGTCGAACAACGTATCGAGCACGGCCTCGCAGCCATCCACCACGTCCTGCGGCAGCGGAACAATGTCAGGAACGGCAAAGACGTGGCAGCCGGCCGTAATGCCCGAGACGCAGCCGTTGCGCGAATCCTCGACCACGGCACATTCCTCGGGAGCAAAGCCCGCGCGCTCGCAGGCGAGCAGATACATCTCGGGGTCGGGCTTGCCGTGCACGACGTCCTCGCCGCAGGTCACGGTCTCAAACTTGTCAAAGAGACCGAATGCTTTAAGGTTGCGCTCGGCGGTAACGTGGCGCGACGACGTCGCTAGACCCACGTGATAGCCCGCAGCCAGCAGCTCGTCTAGGCACTCGGCGGCGCCGGCCTTAAGCTCCAGATCGGTCTTGACCATCTCGTCGCGAATCTCCTTGTGGCGGACATAGATCGCCTCGGCGGTCTCGTGGCTGCCGTAATGCTTATCGAGGATGTCCATAACATCGGGCAGCGTGCGACCGATAAACTGATGGATCAGTGCTTCATCAATCGCGACACCCAGCTCAGCAGCGGGCGCTTTCCATGCCTTGATGCCCAGACGCTCGGTATCGACCAGCGTTCCGTCCATGTCAAAAATAACAGCCTTGATCATATCGGTCCCCCATCGACTCTCGCTGTCGCATTGCCGCAACTCTACCGCATTTGGCAACTTGTATATAACGTATATACCATATTGCACTTTCGTTACATAGATAGAAGTCTTATGACAAGCAGTCCAGTAGGATTATAGTTTTCGACCGAGTACTCAACGATAAGGATCGTTTCATGATTTTAGACACCACGGCACCCGCAGAGGAGCTTCAAGACAAGCTATCGGCGCTCGAACAGCTGCTTTTGGCATACGGGCGCGTGGCTATCGGGTTTTCCGGTGGCGTCGACAGCAGCTTTTTGGCCGCGGTCTGCGCCCGCATCATGCCCACCAATACCCTCCTCGTCCATCTCACCACGCCGATCATCGGTACGCCCGAACAGGCTTCGTTTGAGCGGTCCGTTGATGGACAAGCCAATGAGGGGCCGCATTTTAAGCTCCCCGTGCTCAATCTTTCGGTGGATCAGCTGCAGCTCCCCCAAGTAGCCTGCAACGATGCTAATCGCTGCTACCACTGCAAGCACGCCGGCTTTACCGCCATCGTCAACCACGCCAAGTCGCTCGGCTTTCCCACCGTCATCGATGGCAGCAATGCAAGTGATCGCGGCGACTACCGCCCCGGCATGCGCGCGGCAGAAGAGCTCGGCGTACGCTCCCCTCTTATGGAGGTCGGCTTTACCAAGGACGAAGAGCGCGAGCTGCTGCGTGCATGGGGCTATCCCGTTTGGAACCTGCCGGCGGGAGCCTGCCTTGCCACCCGCGTCCCCACGGGCGAGGAGCTTACGTTCGAGAAGGTCTCCCTGATCCGCACCTGCGAGGATTACCTGCACGATCTTGACTTGGCTCAGGTCCGTGCACGCCTGGTCGGCGGCTGCATGCATATCGAGGCCGCTCCCGCAGATGTCGCCAAGATCGCCGCGCTCGGCGGCACCGCCGTCGATGCCGAGGGCAAGACCCCGCTGCCCGCCGCCATCGAATCGGCCCTGCGCGAGCTGGGCTGCGGTCATATCTCCCCCGAGGTCACCCCCTACATCCACGGCAACATGAACCAATAGCGCATCCCGATGAGTTGCGGTGGAATAGTTCCTGTTTTGCGGCCAATCGGGCACAAACAGGAACTATTCCACCGCAACTTCGTTTGGCGAGCATTGACCCGCAGACCTGCCAAAAAGGGACAGGTTTATTTTGGCAGGTTTTATCTGGGGACACGCAAACAGGGCCACGGCACTATAAAACGTCGCGGCCCTGTTCTATTTATGCCAGCACGTATTGATACGTGTCTCCCATGGGCACAAAAGTGACCGGCAACTCACCGCCGGCAGCCCCAAGCGCAGCGGGCAACCATGCCGCCATGCACTCCATACCCGGCTCTTCGCCGTTAAAGTGACCCATATGGATGGCGCATTTCCCCTGACCGAGCATTGCGGCGTCGCGGATGTACTCACTCACCGTAAAGTCGATAAACTCCATGGCCAAAATGCAATCGATGTCATCAGAGTCGATATGGGCAATCTCGTCGTTATCTCGTCCCATAATGTGCATGGGAATCTCGACATTGCGAACGAGCGCGTCACCGTCGCCGATCAAGCGCGTTCCATTTAATCCAAGCTTGTGTACGAGCGCCTGCGCAAGATCGCGGGCCGGCGTTGGCTCAATGCGGTACCTCATGAATGACTTGTCTACCGCGGAGCCAAGCCAGTCCATCTTGGCCGCAAATCCGTAAAAGATGCCGTCGACCATCGAACCGTCCGAGGCGAGCGGAACGCCCGAGTGGATATAGTCATGGCAACGCCAAACCGCTCCACCCCAATCGTCAAGCAAGGCGCACTTTGCCTCAAAGGTCTCGTTCCCCGCGACCACTTCACGGCTGTCTCCGTGGTTCCAGAACAGCGCCTCGTGCGGAACAATCAGGTTGGCGCCAAGCTCCTTGGCACGGCTAATTACCTCCGCCGTAGCCCAAATGCATGTAACGATTCCGGTACATTGCTGATCGACGTTGCCGTAAAGCACCCGATCGCGCGTCGTCGCAAGCTCGATGGGCTTACCGGTAAAAGCATCGATGCCGCCGCAATAGTCCTGGATAGCTTGAATAGCCTCACTGATAAGCATATGTAACAACCCCTTCGACATAATATGCAGGGCGGCAGCAAACATACCGCCCTGCGGAATCATCTATAGGCGGCATTTTTTGAGCTGAACCACCTATATGCGACCGCTTTTCTAGCGCTCGGAAATCGGACCGTTCTCCAGCTCATCCTCGCTAAAGCCAAAGAACCAGGCAACGGCAAAGCTTACGATAAAGCCAGCTGCCGAAGCGATAGCGGCACAGACCAGGTTCTCGTTGCCACCGCCGACAAACGTCATAATATTAAGCACGTTTGAAGCAGCACCAGCAAGATAGGCATTCACATGCAAAGCGATCGCCCCGGCACCGGCGACAAATGAACCCGCCATGCAGGCAACGAACAGCTTACGATAGCGGAACAGCATGCCATAGATGAACGGCTCGCCGACGCCTCCAATGAGCTGGGCGACAAGATAGCCGGCACATTGGCTCTTTTCCTCCTTGTTGCGGAGTTTGAGCCATGTCGCAATCTCCGCTCCATAGGCAGCCCACAGCGAAACCGTAGTAGCGACCATAATAAAGCTGTCAGAGCCCGTCGACATGAAGTTTGCAATGGCAATCATAATGACCGCGACATGCATGCCCGTAATGACCATGGGCAACCAAATTGCCGCAAGCAAGCCGCCACCAATAATCGCCGCGATGCCTCCCTCGGCGCCGAGGAACCCAAAGATTGCAGCCAGACCGTTGCCGCACAAAGAGCCAAGAGGGGCAAGCAGGCAAAGCGCAAAGGGGACAGTCAGAGCAAGCGTGCAAAGCGGCGTAAACACCGTAGTAAGCGAATCAGGCATATGCTTGCGCAGGAACTTTTCGAAGACGGACATCAAGGCCACTGTGAGCAGGACGGGAATGACCGTCTGTGCATAGTTTTCAGGCACGCAGGGGATGCCGTAAACGCTAAAGGCTTTTCCCTCGGCTGCCATTTGCATAAACGTCGGTTCGATAAGCACACCGCCCATAAAAGCACCGTACATAGGCGTGGCGCCAATGTTCTTGGCGGCCGAAAAGCCCAAGAAGACTGGTATAAAGTAGAACGTCACGTTGTAGAGCATATTGAGCAGGACATATAGATCGCTCGTATCCGCAATGAGATTGAGCATCGTTGGCCCGAGTACGACGGCAACGGTTTTGAACATGCCCGAAGCGAGCAGCAATGGAATCATCGGAACCATGGAGCCCGAGAGGTAGTTAAGAATCGCATTGCCAACGGCTGTCGGGGTAAGCGGTGTTTTGACTCCACTTGCATCGAGGTTCTCGTCGATACTCTCCTGCTTGGCCAAGCCGCTCATCTTGATGAGCTCGTCATACACCTTAGGCACGTTTTGCCCAATAATCACCTGGAACTGCCCGCCAGATATTTGAGCGCCGATGACGCCGTTAATTTTTTTAACAGCGTTAATGTCAGGCAATTCCATATCCTTAAGGTTAAAACGCAGACGCGTCATGCAGTGGGCTGCAAAGGTGATGTTGTCTTTGCCACCCAACGCCTCGAGCACATCGGCTGCGATCTTCTTATTGTCAGCCATATCATCTTCCCTTTCGAACGATCCGGTTCCTTCCTCGCTGCGCGCGCGAGGAGACAAAGCGGACGGTGGCCCGTCGTCCGCACAGAAGTATTCGATTGTTGAGGGAAACGGCGTAAAGACAAAGAGCTCCAAAACGAGACATCGACAGGTCGCTCTGTCTTTACGTCACGCTTCGGAAGCTCAGCTCTCGAATAACACCTTATGTCGCGCCAAGGCTATCAGCTCTGCCATGTGAACGGCGGCCTCATGGTGCCCAAAAGTCTGCGAGCGGTAGGCTTTCTTCCCTGAACGGTATAGAAAGCGCCTATTTGTCGGCTGACACCTCGCCCGTCACGTTGCCGGCATAGACCCGATTGACATGGAGCATGAGATACACCTTCTCCTCGGGCACGATGGAGGCATGATACGTTTCCTCGATAAGTTCTGCCATTTTGTCAACACAAGCCGCTATAGCCGGATGCTCTTCACAGAGAGGACGATAGAGCGCCGCATTATCGGTATTAAGCGGCTCCCCGGTGCGGACGCGCTCTAACAAGTAGCGTACATGAGTGTCATAGCGTGCGTAGTCAAAAGCATCGCGGTCAACGGCGATAGCAAGATCTTTCTCGATAATCGCTACGAGCTTTTCGATCAGACGTTCCTCGCGGCGGACGTCGTTTGACTTTGCCTTACTAGAACTTGCCATAACGCTGTTAACGATGCAGAGCGCGATGCCTGCCCTCTCCCCGCGTGGCATAGATAAACCGAATTCGCGCTCTATGCCAGCATGGGCAAGCGCCGCAATCTTAAATTCAATGGGATATTGCTGCTGAACGTCACAAGAAAGCGGCATCTGAACATACATGTGCTCACGGCAGCGCTTGATGGCAAAACTGATATGGTCGGCAAGCGTAAAAGGGAGGTTCGCCGACAGCTCACGCGAAATGTTGGTGCGCGCGACATCGGCAATCTGCGCACTAAATTCCATTACCTTGGGATCGATCTCGTTAAGAAGTGGCAGGTAGCGTGCATCAACGTTGTAAAACGTGCGCTCAATCTGCGCAAGCGAAACCTCATCGGGGCCGTCAGGGAAACCAATGCCTTTCCCCAGCGCCACAAGCTCGGTTCCCTTATCGTTGACAAGCAAGGCGGCATTGTGATTAATGCGCTTAACGACCCTCATGATGCCTCCGAAAATAGGCGCAGCCGAAGGGCAAGCGCAATGAATTCCAGTTAAGATGGTTCGCCTCGATTATTCCACGCAACGTCACGCGAGACAAGCAAACCCGAGCTCCCACAACCTACCAAAAAGGGACAGGTTTATTTTGGCAGGTTTTATCTGGGGAAACGCCGAATAGCCCCGCATTCACAACCGCTGCAGCTCCATATGAGGCAAATGAATCAGTAGCATCTATCCCAAATCTTGAGTATTTGTTCGACAGAACGGCCCTTGCCGGCTCCTGCTAGACTGGTAGATTCCCAACCGTCCATCCAGGAGCCTCAATGTCGCGCAAGCCCGCCTACAAGCAAATACTTTCCATCGGCACCACCGTGGTGCTAGGGTTTGCGCTGTTTACGGGATCGCTTGACGGGGCGCCCAAGCTGCTGTCGCCGCAAAGCGATGAGCAAGCGGCGGCTCTGGCCGAAAAACAAAACGAGAGCCCCAGCCGCACCGACGACGAGGCAGACCTGGTTGCCCGGCTCGAATCGGGAACGGCGAGCTCCCCGGACCCTCAAAACGGCCAGGACTCTGGCGATGGCTCCGATTCCACCACAACCGACACCGGTGACGACGCTTCCGCGGACAGCGCCGCCACCCCCATCGACGAGGTCGAAAACCCCGATCTCGACCGCGCCCGTGGTGTATACCTCAGCAGCATTCCTGACTACGCGGGTAACCCCTACGTTGCCCTTCGCGCCGACAGCATGCACCCGCTCGGCATGCCGTCATTCACACTCGATGAATACGAACGCGCTGCAGAAGAGGGCTGCTTTAAGAAATTCTCCAAGCTCGATAGCCTGGGCCGCACCCGCAAGGCGCTCGCCTGCGCAGGCCCCGAATCACTCGGCCAGGGCAAGCGCGGCGATATCTCGCGTATCCATCCCGCCGGTTGGCACCAGCAGCGCTACGACTTTATTCCGGGCCAGAGCCTCTACAACCGCTGCCACCTCATCGCTTGGTCGCTCTGCGGTGAAAACGCCAACCGCAAGAATCTCCTCACCGGTACACGCTATCTCAACGAGACAGGCATGCTGCCGTTTGAAGAGCAGATCCTCGACTACATCCGCGACACGGGCAACCATGTGCTCTACCGCGTCACGCCCATGTACAACGAAGAGGAACTTGTCTGTCGTGGCGTGCGCCTTGAGGCGCAATCGGTCGAGGACCACGGCAAGACCCTCTGCTTCCATGTATATTGCTATAACCTGCAGCCGCACGTGCAGATCGACTACGCCACCGGCCGCAACCAGGCCGCCGGAGAGTAGGTTCAACCGGGGCCACACCCGCATCGTTTGTCACCGACGCACACGGAAGGCTGATTCTTGCCTCCTACGGCGCATTTCTGTGACATGGGGTCATCTCTCCAAGATACCCGTATTGTCGATGAAGAGTAGACGGCAAACGCAAGACAGGCAGCCAAAGCAGCAGGAGCCTTACACTAAATACGTGATTTATTCTTTGCAATCACAATCTCGATAAGTTAATCGAAGCAAAACAACGTAAAATGAAGGTAATTTTGCTTCAAAGTAATCAGGAGAAACTGTGACCAATCGCGTCAACAATTCACATATTAAAAAGGATTGTCCCACCCCCATCTATATGCAGGTGGTCGACTATCTGCGCGAGAACATCGCCTCGGGAGCTTGGGAGCAAGCATCCAAAATCCCGTCGGAAGTCGAGCTCATGAGTACGCTCGGCGTCAGCCGCGGCAGCATCAAAAAGGCCATTTCCAAGCTTGTTGATGAGGGCCTGCTTGAGCAAATTCAGGGAAAGGGAACTTACGTTAAGTCAAAAGACATCTCTTTCCCCCTTACAGAGGGTCTTATCTCTTTCTCCGAATCTCTAATCGAACAAGGTCTTTCTTTCGAAACAAGCATTCTCGATTGCGAAATTCGTAAGTCGGACGAAGATATTTCCGGACATCTCGGTATTGTCGAAGGTTCTGACTACCTTCATCTCGAGCGAGTGCGCAGCGTTGAGGGTGAACCTGTGATGTTCATCGAAAACAACATCAATATGGCGCTTGTCCCAGGTATTGAAACAGCCGACTTTGTTAACGAAGGTCTCTTTGCAATAATCGAGCGGCTCTCAGGCCACCAGATCGAATACTCAAAGACCTCCTTTGTGGCAAAGCTCGCGGATACCCAACGCGCGGATGCGCTCGGTCTCTCTACGCAGTCCCCGCTTCTTCAGCAGCTTCAAACAGTCTACTTGGACAATGACTCTGCAATTGAATATGCGCGCGTATGGCTTAAATCCAGCAGGTTCCAGCTTGGCACCGTTTTTCAGCGCCGCCATTAAAACTCTTGAGAGCGGCGGCATTGCGCCTAACATAATTCCAAAACGCAAAAAGGCGAACCCGTGGGTTCGCCTTTTTGTAAACGGTTTTAGTCCAGCGCGTCAAACAGCTCCGTAAGCAACGCTGCCCTGTCGTCCGTAATCGCCAGGGCACTCGAAATGCCGGTACCTTGCGCGCCAAGTCCAATCAGGCGACGAACGTCGCCTCCGCACCTGATTCCCGCTCCCTCCATGATAACGATGTCGGGATTGATGGACCGTACGGCAGCGATGGTCTCTGCGATGTAATCATCGCCGCTTGTATGGCCGGTTCCCACAAGGCTGCTCGGCTCGCAAAGAATCACGTCCGGGTCCATCGCCGCAACCGCTTTGGACTCTGTCACGCTATCGGCTGCAACAATGGTTAGAATCTCAAGCTCACGAGCGCGATCGATCGTTGCCGCCAACTTATCAACGGTCAGGGGGTGTGCCGTGTGATTTAGAAAGACAGCTTGAACTCCCGCGCTCTTAAGCGACTCAAGAGGTGTCAGTCCCATTCCTTTTCCGTCACCGACAAGATCGGCATGCTGCGCTGTGGGAATTGCAAATTTCAAATCCTTCGCAACTGCGCAGAGCTCGGGAACGGGAGCAGTCCAAAAAATCGAATGATCTCGATCTTTTGCGATTTCATCCGTAAGATGAGCCGCTGCAATTGAATCGTCCGCAAGCAAATAGGTCTTAGGACTGACTGTGAAAAGTGGCAGTTTTAAATCGGAACGTTTCATGAGAACACGTCCTTTCCGACTAATACATGGCCTGCCATACCGAGCGATTTAGCCGTTGAAGCTAATCTCGATGCCGGCTTCCAGCTTGGGAAGCACGCTTGGTGTCACGAGAACCGTTCCAGGAAGCAGCTCTCGCTCGCCATCGAACGCAATAGTTAGATGACCGAGCCCTCCCATGTTCTCGTTCGCAGCTTCACCAAACTCCTTAATCGTGTAGACCTGATCGCCGATGGAAATGGTGCCGCCCTCAGCAAGCACGTTATCCTCTGTAGGAGTTCCATCGTGAACGACGCAGATGTCGCGCAACTCTGCAGGAGCGGTCGGGCCAAACAGGACCACCATCTTCTCGTTGAGAAGCTCCTCAACAAACGAGCCGATCTCAGTGACCTTAACCTTGTACATTTGATTTCTCCTATCTTTGTTACGCCGCAGGCGCAGTCATTGACCTGTCGATAACACGAATAGCCTGGGCAAAAGCATCGTGATAGCTTTCGTTGGCCAGATGGTCTAGGGCGGTCTCGATATTCAACCCCAACATCTCGCTCATCTCCGAAAACTCCGGTTTGAGGGAAAGCCCTTTGAGCTCATAGCAACCGTTAATCACGCCGTCATGATCAGTCAAGATCATCACAAACGCCTTTCGGCTAAAACTCACCTTGCACATACCCGTGCCCAAGTATCCCTCATGATCGCGAGCGCGCTCATGGATGAGAACACGCACCCTCTTCCAATAGCGATACTGGGTGAATGTTCCTGCAAGCCATACAAGAATAAAGAAGGCTATTGTAATGAGCGCGTTGAGCATAGCGGGCCTTTCCCTCTTAAAGCATTCAGTTTACAGGCCAAAGGACAGTACGTAGGCGAGAATAATCTGGATCGGGGTGGTAATCAACTTACCAAACAGGAATGCAGGGTAACCGATTTCGATCGTCTCGGGCTTTGCCTCCATGAGAGTCATGCCAACGGGAGCAAAGTCGGAACCAACCTGGCAGTTGACGGCAAAGAAGCCGGGAAGGGCAAAGTTGGCGGGAATCGTGCCGTTGGCGATTTGGTTGCCAACAAGAACAGAAAGCACAGAAGCGATGATTGCGCCCGGGCAGATCAACGGCGAAAGGAACGGGATTGAGCAGAACATGCCAATTGCCAGCATACCGGGCAGCGAGCCCGCAAGCGGAGTGAGAACGCCGGCGAGAACGTTCGCGAAACCCGTGTAGTTAATAATGCCGATCAACACCGAGACAAACGCCATAAAGGGGATGATATTGCGGATAACGTCATTCACGGTATCACGTGCAGCCTGATAGATGATGCTGATGACGCGACCAACGCCGGTGCCGATCTTAGAGACAACGTCCATAACCCCGTTAGACTGTTTGGACGCAAGCTCGGCACGTCCCTCGGCAATCTTTGCGTGAACGTTTTCCTTCGTCGTCTCCTCGTATGCCTTTTCGGTCTTTACCGGCTCAGCGGGAACATCCGCGGCATCGACAAGAGCGATGCAATCGGGATTGACATCGGACGCAAAGAGATCCTCGGTGATGAACTGTGCCAGAGGGCCAGACGGGGAACCAGGTTTGATGTTCAGCGTCTTAAGGCCCATCTTGGGATAAGTGCCGCAGCGGGCCACGCCAGCGCAGTCGATAACAACAGCGCATGCCTGATCGGTCTCGATCGGGTCCTTAAACTGGTCGTGCGCCTCGGCGCCGGTAAGCTCCGCGATGCGAAGGGCAACCGGGCTGATTCCGCCCAGGGTCACGCTCAGAACATAGGGCTTTTCGGCCGTGGGGGTAATGATAAGGGGTCCGCCCCAACCGTTGCCGCCGTGGGACGCCTTTACGCTTTTGAATTCACTCATGATCTAGACTCTCCTTTTGCGCTGAACTACTAGGCGGCAAGCTTAGCTTCGTTGCGCTTCTTCATGATGAGGTACAGCTTCTCGGTGACGATGCCCTTGATCAGGCAAACGATCAGGCCAACGACGAGGAAGCGGATAGCAAGCTCAGAGGAGTTCTTCCCCAGCGCCTCGTAGCCAGCCGAGATGCCAAGCCAAACAAAAAGCTCGGACGAGTTGGCGTGCGGGAAAAGACCGACGATGGGATGCATCATGGACACGACTGCATCGTAGAATGCAGGTTTATAGTCCTCCTCGACAAATACACCAAAGGTGTACGCCATCGGGTTGCAGAGGAAGAAGGTACAAAGGAATGGAATGAGGGTATAGCGGAGAACTGCATATTTGGTGCACTTCTTCATGAACCCATAGACACGCTCCTCGCCAATCAGCTGGATGATTGCCTTGATCGTAAGGATCAGGCAAATCAGCATGGGGATCATGCCCGTGATAAACGAGGCAAACTGCTCGCCCGCAGCATTAAAAAGGCCGGTAAAGCCCTCCGCAAGGAAGATAAGGAAATCGTTTACTGCTCCCATTTTCATTCTCCTTAATTGATGTTCGTTACTGCTATCGTCCTACCTGAGCGCCCGCTCCTCCCCTTTCATTCGGCCATATACGCTCATGGTTGTCTACGGTCGTCTATATATTACAAAGCGACCGCCTTCTGAGTTTTGCCCTTGCATTCCTTTCGGTGAATGGTTGGTTTTGTAGGGCAAACGGCTATGCGCTCTTTAGCTCATAGATGTTTTCTAATGCCTTAAATATGCGCATATACCTGTCAAAACGCACATTGTATATCTCGTGGACTTTGTCGCTTTTTTCAACGGAATCTAGCCTTTTGCAGACCCCAGCGGCAACATCGGCCAAATCTTGTCCGCAAGAAGCTGAAAGCGCTAGCAATGCCGCGCCCTGACCGGCACCGGACGATTCCATACGCACTAAATCGATTCCCAACACGTTTGAGAGCGTTTGCGCCCAAAAATCGTTCTTAGCCCCTCCGCCAACAAGCCTAATGCCGAACCACTCCTGCGAATGGTTCACGGATTCCTTGAGTTCCCTGAGGGCATATGCCGTGCCCTCCATAAGTGCCCTCTCAAGCTCCGAACGCGTCGTGTCAAGGTCAAGCCCCAAAAAGGCACCTCGAACCGACGGGCAACCGTGCAAGACCTTTTCCCCCGACAGATGCGGATAGAACATGAGGTCCCTCATGTCGTAGAAAGGATCCTCAACGGCCTTGTCCTCGAGATCGTAGGAGTCGCTGTCTAGAATCTGCCCGTACCACCACTCCTTAGCTCCGCCACACGACCTAATACTGAGCTGGACTTGCGTCTTAAGGGTATTACCCCATTTAAACAATACGGGCTTACCAACATCTGGAAGTTCAACCCCTTCTGCCGAATACATCAGCACACCGCTTGTGCCAAGCGAAATGGTGGGAATGCCTTCCAGGAGGCAGCCCGTACAAATCGCCGCTGCAGGATTATCGCCCGTTCCCCTTACAATCGATGCATCTGCAGGAATTCCTGTCTCGGCAGAAGCCCTTTCGCTGACGAACCCGATAACCTTGTCGGAAGGCTCGACAGCGGGTAGCAATGACCTAGGAACCCCAAAATGCTCACAAACCTCGTCAATCCAAGTTTGCTTCTTATTATCGAAAAGCCCCGTTGTCGACGCTCCGCAATAGTCCATGCCGGGATGTCCGCCAAACTTGAGAGCGATCCAATCCGAAACCGAAAGGAATACCTCGCTCTTGGAAAGAGCAGCTGGGTTGTTCTTAGCCATCCATGCAAGGTTCATTGCCGGAACCCCAGTTGAGAGGAAGCTGGCAACCTGGGGAAGACCTACAGCTAACGCCCACTGCTTCTCATCAAAAACAGTGTCAATCGTGCGTTGATCATTCCACATTATCGCCGGACATGTCGGAACCCCAGCAGCATCAACCAGCACCGTCGTATGCATTTGCCCGGTGGCCCCAACGCCCTTAATTAGAGACAGGTCGACCTTCTCCCCAAGCAAGACGCACGCCGAACAAACGGCATCCCACCATATCCCGGGTTCAATCTCTCTCCAACCGGGATGAGGCTCAGAGCATTCGTAAGCCTCGCTTGCAGTTGCGACAACTTTTCCACTTTCATCAATGCACGTAAGCTTCACCGATGACGTGCCAACATCGACACCAAGGTAGAGCGCGCCCATTTTCGCCTCATCCATATCTATAATTCCGCTTTACTCAGCGATGCCGTTGATGGCGCGGGTCGTTTTGTAGGCAACAGCCGCAACGGCTTCTCGAGCATCGATTAGCACCTTGGCAAGATTGTGCTCATTGTTGTTTGCCTCATACGCCTTGCCAACAGTTGTGATGTAGGCCTTGCGCAGGTCGCTTGCGATATTGATCTTGGACATCTTGTGCGGCTGCATCGCATGGATGGTCTCGTAGGGAATTCCCGAGCCGCCATGAAGAACGAGGGGACACGGAGATACCTCTGCAAGCTTCTCAAGCAGCGGCAAATCGATGCGCGGCTCATCTTCGAGGCCATGAACATTACCGATGGACACGGCCAGCAAATCACAGCCCGTGCGCTCTACGAACTCACAAACCTGATCCGGGTCGGTCTTAAGATCCGCCTCGGAAACATGATCGTCCTCCTTGCCCTTGATGGCGCCAAGCTCCGCCTCGACGGGCACGCCATAGCAATGGCAATAGTCGACCGCCTGGCGCGAGAAGCGAATGTTCTCTTCAAAGGAAAGCGCGGCACCGTCGATCATGACAGAGGTGAAGCCAGCCTGGACCGCCTGGCGTACGTCCTCGAGCGTCTTGCCGTGATCGAGATGCAGACACGTGGGAACGATATAATCCTCCGCCGCGCGCTTTACGATGGATGCGATCATGCCGTAATCGGACAGCTTGACGTTAGTAGGGGCGATCTGAAGAATACCCGGCATCCCGGCCCTCTGTAATCCATCCAGGATACCCAAGGTCATCTCCATGTTCGTCGTGTTATATGCGGGAAGGAGCCATCCGTTCTTGCGTGCAATCTGGATCAGCTCAGTCGAAGTTACAACTGCCATGATTCCTCCAACCGGGTTACGGCAATTCGAGTTGAGTTTTCGTTCCAGATACTTATATAGACGTCTATGTACCTGTTTATAGACGACTATATACCTTTTTGATTTATGCGCAAAGCACTAAATACCGCAAATCGAAAAAAGGGGCTGTCGAGAAGCACTCGACAGCCCCTTTCATTTGACATGCTTACCCCAGCGCCCCATTTGCCAGCATATCGGTAACGTCATTTAGGCTCGAAACTATTGCCGTGGCCAATCTTTCCATCTCATCTGTTGGCTCAGAGAGATCGGGGACCATGACAGTGCAAAATCCTCCTGCAAATCCCGCACGCACCCCGTTATAGGAATCCTCTAAAACGAGGGATTTCTGCGGCGAAGCTCCTAGCTCATCCGCCGCTTTCAAAAAGACGTCTGGATAAGGCTTGGCGTGTTCGACCTCAATACCAGAGACGATCGAATCGAAATAAGGGAGTATTCCTCCCCTTATCAAATTTGCCTCGATCATTTTTCTGCTCGATGATGAAGCAACTGCCATCGGAATTCCCTCAGCCTGAAGATAGTCGAGAAGCCGATCTAATCCGGGTTTCTTCTCTGCGCCCTGAGCCAGCGCTTCATGCGCTATTTCGTAAAAACGGTCAACAAACGCTTGAGAATCGACCTCATCACCATACCACTCGCGAATAATGGACACCGCTTCAGATCCATTGGTGCCACGCATGGCGTCCGCAAGACCCTCTTTGCATTCAACCTCAAACTCAATTGCGGTTTTGGGCCAGCAGGAAGCCCAAATCGGCTCAGTATCGAACATGAGCCCGTCCATATCGAAGATAACCGCCTCGAACATACTGCCTCCTAGTTCAAATAGACGTCTATATACGTTTATTCTATCAAAGGAGACCTATCTTTCGCGACGGCATGAAAGGAGACGGGCCCAGTAAAAGCCGGCAGGCACCTCTCCCACCAAAAACCACCACGATGGGGACTATTCCCATCGTGGTGGTTGCCCTACATCGATCTACTTGGCGTGGCACTTCCAGAGCGGCCCTTGCATCGGCATATATGTTGCAGGCAACGCCACACGCTACTTGGCGCGGCCCTCCTCATAGCGCTCGACCAGCTTGGCCTGAACGTCATAAGGCACCTGCTCATAGCCAGCGGGCTTCATGGTAAAGTCACCCGTGCCGCGCGTGATAGAGCGCAGGCGCGTCGAGTAATCCGTCAGCTCGGCCAGCGGCGCCTGGGCGATGACCACGGTGTCTCCGCGCTCATCGGTCTCCATGCCCGTCACGCGACCGCGCGATGCCGAGATGTCGCCCATCACGGCGCCGGCGTAGCTCTCGGGGATGGTCACCGTGATTTCCTCGATGGGCTCCAGCACCACCGGGTCGGCATCGGCGCATGCCTTGCGCAGGCCGATGCGAGCCGCCGCGCGGAACGCCATCTCGTTGGAGTCGACGCTGTGATACGAGCCGTCGTACACAGCCACGCGGATGCCAGTAAGCGGGTAGCCGGCAATAATGCCGTCCTTCATGGTCTCCTGAACGCCCTTGTCCACGGCGGGAATGAGCGAACGCGGAATGCGACCGCCCACGACCTCGTCTACAAACTCATAGCCATCGCTCGTGCCGTCGGGCCCAATGAGTGGCTCAACGCGCAGCCAGCAGTCGCCATACTGACCGGCACCGCCAGTCTGCTTCTTGTGGCGACCCTGGGCACTTGCCGTGCGGCGAATGGTCTCGCGATACGGAATACGGATCGGCACGCTCTTGGCCACGACCTTGGTGCGATCCTCAAGGCGATTGAGCAGGACCGAAACCTGCGCCTCACCCACGGCGGAGATGATAGTCTGGCCGGTCTCCTCGTCACGATCGATGCTCATGGTCGGATCGGCCTTGCACGCCTTCTCGATAAACGTGTATAGCTTCTCCTCGTCACCGCGGTTCTCGGCCTCGATGGCGATGCGGTACTGCGAGTTGGGGAACTTAAACGCCGCAGCCTCGACCTTGCCGGTAATCGAGAGTGTATCGCCCGTCTCGGCCGCCAGCTTGGGCGCCACGATGATATCGCCGGCATAAGCGTGGCCGACCTCGGTCATGTCACGGCCGCACATCACATACAGGTGGGCCAGACGCTCATCCTTGCGCGTGCGCGCATTGACCAGCTCAAGGCCCGGCTCAAGCGTACCCGTCAGCACCTTGATAAAGCTGATGCGACCCTGTTGCGGATCGGCCAAGGTCTTAAACACAAATGCCACCGGGCGGTCATCGTCACTCGAGATCTTAAGCGAATCGCCGTCGATGAGCGGCATCTCGCCGTAGTCCGTCGGCGCCGGGAAGTACGTGGCGATATCGTCCATCAGCGAGTTGACGCCCTGCTCTTTAATGCAATCGCCCGCAAAGACCGGCACAAAGATGCGCTCGGCGATCGCCTTCGACAGCAGGCCTTCAAGCTCCTCCTGCGTCAGTGTCTCCTCGCCTTCCAAGTACTTCATCATCAGTTCGTCGTCAGCCTCGGCCACCAGCTCGCACAGATGGTCATGGGCTTCCTCGGCCTGGGCACGATACTCCTCGGGAATCTCCGACTCAACGGCTTCAGTGCCGTTGCAATGGCGTGCCTTCATGCGCACCAGATCGATGATGCCGTCGAAGTCCTCGCCCTCGCCCCAGGGAAGGGTCACGGCGCCCAGGCGCATACCAAAGCGCTCCTGCAGCAGATTCATCGTGGTCGCAAAGCTGGCCTCAGAGCGCGACAGGCGGTTTACGAACACCGCACGCGCCAGACGCAGGTCCTCGGCGGCATACCAGAGCTTAACCGTCGTAGGCTGTGGGCCGGCCTCGGCATCGACCACAAACAGAGCCGTCTCGCAGACGCTCATCGCGGCAAAGGCGTCGCCGATAAAATCGGGATAGCACGGGGCATCGAGCACATTGATGCGCGCGCCCTTCCAGTCGATCGGCGCAATGGTCGTCGAGATGGAAAATGCACGCTTGACCTCCTCGGGGTCATAGTCGAGCGTGGGCTTGGTGCCGTCGTGGCCGCCCAGGCGGGCGGTCTTGCCAGAAAGGTGGAGCATGGCCTCGGCGAGTGAGGTCTTGCCCACCCCGCCTTGGCCTACGAGCACCACGTTCCTTACGTTACCGGTCTTGGGAGCACCCATGATGACCTCCTTGCAGGGCCGCGCGCAATGCGCGACGCCAACGGGGAGAGTTCGCGGTCGGTGCCATCCCGGGAGCAGCATGGTCGGCAGCCGAGCCGACTCACCCTCCAAATGTCCTATGCCACCACCCTACCCTTGCAGTCGCCTGTCCATGCAGACCTTTCGGCACGCGTATGAATACGGGCGGCGAGAGGAGGAGGCGAGCTTGCGAGGCGATTATTGAACCCCGCCGATTCAAATAAAATGCCGCCCCAGGCTGTAAGACCTGCGGCGGCTTCGCCTCAATTAATAGTTGAGCAAATAGTTGAACCTACCCCTCGATACGGCTCAAGAACTCACGGGTACGCTGCTCGCGCGGATGATCGATAACCTGCTCGGCCGGACCCTCCTCGACAATGCGACCGCCGTCCATAAAGACCACGCGATCGGCAACATCGCGCGCAAACTGCATCGCATGGGTCACGATCACCATCGTCATATTCTGCGCCGCCAGGTCCTTGATGACGCGCAGAACCTCGGCCGTCAGCTCGGGATCGAGCGCCGAAGTCGGCTCGTCAAAGAATAAGATTTCCGGGTCGAGCGCCAGGGCGCGGGCAATACTCACGCGCTGCTGCTGACCGCCCGAAAGCTCGCAGGGCACCTTGTTCTCGTTGCCCGTCAGCCCCATTTGCGCAATCAGCTCGTGAGCGCGGGCCTCCGCCTGCTCGCGCGGGCGCTTAAGCACGCGAATCGGAGCATCGGTGATGTTTTTCATCACGGTATAGTGCGGGAACAGATTGTAGTTCTGGAACACCAGACCAAACCGCGAGCGCGCCTGCTTAGGTACATCACCCTTTGCGTACACCGCGCCCGAACCCGCATCCGTCGCGACGGCAAGGTCGCCAAACGAGAGCGATCCACCGTCGAGCGTCTCGAGCAGCGTGGCGCAGCGCAGCAGCGTGGACTTACCGCCGCCCGAAGGCCCGATAATCGCCACGACCTCGCCACGCTTGACCTCGAGCGAGATATCCTTGAGCACCTCATTGCCACCAAACGCCTTGCGTGCGTTCGCTATATTCATTACCGAACTAGTCATGGTAGTAATCCAATTTTTTCTCGGCGGCACCCAGCAGCATCTCGACCACAAAGTTAAAGACCCAGTAGATCAGCGCCGCAATTGCAAACGGCACCATGCTCACCTGCGAGGCGACCAGCGCCTTGGCCGTCGAGAACATCTCGCCCACGCCGATGGCGAACGCCAGCGACGTGTCCTTGACCAGCGTGATGATCTCGTTGCCCATCGCCGGCAAAATGCGCTTGGCGACCTGCGGCATCACGATATACAGAAACGTCTGCATGCGCGAGTAGCCCAATACCTCGGCAGCCTCGTATTGACCGCGCGGAATGGACTGCAGGCCCGAGCGATAGATCTCGGCAAAGTAACCGGCGTAGTTGATGATGAACGCCACGACGCACGCCGTCCACTTGGAATCGGGCGTGAGCGAAATGCCAAACACGTAGTACGGGGCAAAGTAGATGGCAAACATTTGCAGCATGAGCGGCGTACCGCGCATGACCGAAATGTAGATGCGCGCAATCCAGCGAAGCGGCGCGATTTTGCTCATGCGCATAAACGCCACGGGGATTCCCAGCGGAATCGACCCCAGCAGTGTCAGCACAAACAACTGCAAACTGACCAAGAATCCCTGGCCAAGCATCTGCATCATGACTTGGATAGACAACCTACCCTCTCTTTCACAGCAACAGAACAGCGGGCGTTAATTGAAATAGGCACAGTGCCCAAGATTGCGAGCGACAAGCCCGACGAAGCGTACTTTGGTACGCGAGGAGGGTCGGAGCCGCAAGGTTGGGTGCTGTGGCTATTTCAAAACCCAATTATCGAAAGATAGACCATAGCTTGAATACTTGTCGCAGAGGTCCTTGACCGTGCCGTCCTCGTAGAGCGCCTTGAGCGACTCAGTCACGGCATCGGCGGACTTGGTGTCGCCCTTCTTAAAGCCAACGGCGTAGTGCTCGCTGGACAGCGGCTCATCAAGCTGTGTATAGGCATCGGGCTTGGCGGCAAGCTGATACTGAGCGATCGAGAGGTCACAGGCAACGGCGTCGACCGCGCCGCTCTCGAGCTGCATAAAGGCCGTGTTGTACTCGCCGATCGTGTCGAGCGTGGCAAACGTCGCCGCCAGATCCTTCTGGTCACCCTCGAGCACATCCTGCGCAGCGGAATCGGTCTGGGTAATCACGGTCTTGCCGGCAAGATCGTCCCAGCTCTTGATGCCCGCATCCTTCTTTACCACCAGCACCTGCTCGTTGAGCATGTACGGCTCGGAGAACGTATAGTCATCCTCACGGCCCTCCATGGTAAAGCCGTTCCAGATGCAGTTGATGGCGCCCGAGTTGAGCAGCGTATCCTTGGCGTCCCAGTCGATGGCCTCGTATTTGACCTCCCAGCCCTGCTTATCGGCAGCAGCCTTGGCCAGATCGAGGTCAAAACCAGTGTACTCGCCGTCGTCGCCCACAAAGCCGTACGGAGGATAGGACTTATCAAAGCCCACCACGAGCTTCTTGGACTCCGCAGCACCCTTCACATCCTTGGCCGCGGCAGAGCCAGCAGCGGAGCCCTTGCCGGCACCACCGCCGCAACCGACAAGACCAAGGCCAAGCACCGTAGCGAGCGAGCCGGCTAGACCAACAAACTGACGACGAGACATATCGGTGTTCATGGTATTCCCCCTTGATGGCACTTTAGTTAGATAAAGTGAGTCATGTAACGTTCAGAATCATACACTTTAGCGTGATAGAGCACAAGGGAGGGGTTGCCCGCTGGGCTCCGGGGCGGGGGTTAAGTTTCCTGCTCTACAGTCCTGCTCACGACGGAGGCCACATTAAGTGGCCTCCTGTTCGTGCGGAACTCGCGATAAACTTAACCCCCGCCCCGGAGCCCAGCGGGCAATCATCGTTGTACCTATCACTGATACCAATAAACCGCTTGCATATCGTCTGTTGGCTTGGCACGGTACAATGCTTGTAGCTTTAAATTAATAAATTAGTGGGGTTAATTCATGGCAGAATCTCGTGCGGAGCGTAAGGCTCGTCGTGCTTTGATCGAAGCAGCTGAGGGGTCGGAGGAGAAATCTTCTACGAAATCCAAGTCTTCTAAAGCTGCAAAAAGCAAATCGGCCAAGAGCAGGGCTAAGACCAAGCGTTCTGACTCTCGTCGAGGCGGAGACAAAGCGTCTCAGACTCGCTCCAAGCGTCCGCATAAAGATCCGGTTTCGCCTGCGCGTAAGGCTGTGGATCCCAAGTCTCCCTGTTCCATCATGAGAGCTTGTGGCGGATGCACGGCGCTCAATCGTCCTTATAAGAAGCAGTTGGCGGCCAAGCAGGCTGCTATGGAGGAGCTGTTTGCTGAGCTCTGTGAGCGCGAGGGTATTAGCGTCGACCCCATTCGCGGTATGGGCGTCACCCTGGGCGACCCGGGTAAATATCCTGCACCGCGTGGCTTTCGTCATAAGGCTGCCACTCCCTTTGCTCCCGGTAAGGAGGGCGCTGTCCGTTGCGGTTTCTTTGAGCGCGGCACGCACAAGATCGTTGCCGTACCCGAATGCCCCGTCGAGGCACCGGGCGCCCGACAAATTCTTAACGGCATCGCGCGTGAAGCTGAGCGCCTGCACATTCCCGCCTTTAACGAGGACAAGCATCTGGGCTTGCTCCGCTATGCCGTCGTCCGCTGCGGTTGGCGTACCGACCAGGTCATGGTCACGCTCGTGACCGCTCAGCGCGACTTGCCGCATGCGCAGGAGTTCTTTGAGGCTGTCGCCGCACTCAATCCGCGCATCGTCACCGTCGCCCAAAACATCAACGGACGTCCCGGCAACGCCATCCTCGGCGAGGAAACCCGCATTGTATATGGCGCCGAGTGCATGCGCGACCAGCTGCTCGGCTGCGAGTTCGATATCTCCCCCACCGCGTTCTACCAGACCAACCCGCAGCAGACCGAGCTGCTCTATCAGCTCGCGATTGACGGCATGGACCTGCAGCAGGGCGACGTACTCATGGATGCCTATTGCGGTAGCGGAACTATCGGCCTGTGCGCAGCCAAAGCCGCCCAGGACAAGGGCGTCGGCATTATGCTGCTTGGCGTGGAGCGCAACCACGCCGGCATTGCCGACGCACGTCGTAATGCCGAGCTCAACGGCCTCACCCGCAGCGCCTGGTTTATGGCCGACGACGCCACCGATTACATCCTAGATGCCGCCGATAACAACGAGCGGGTCGATGTCCTTTCCATCGATCCGCCGCGCGCCGGCTCCACGCCCGAGTTCCTCGAAGCTGCCTGCGCGCTTAAACCGCGCCGCATCACCTATATCAGCTGCAACCCCGTAACTCAAGAGCGCGACCTGCATCAGCTCCTCGACGGAGGCTATCGCTTGCTCAAGATCACGCCCGTCGACATGTTCCCTCACACCGACCACACCGAAACCGTAGCGGTCCTCGAACGCCGCTAACCAACCTCAGTAGATTTTTGGGACAAGAAGGGGGGACCCGCCTGGGCCGCCCCCTTCGCTTGGTTTATAAACTCCGCTACATCCCATTGCGCAGATCGCACACGCCGGCTGCCGCCATCTCGCGCAGCAGCGTCTCGCGGTCGCGCGTCACGATCAAATCCAGCGGGAAGTGAATCTCGTCGAGCAACTTGCGGGCGTGATCGAGCTTGCCAATGGCCATACCAATGTGGGCATCGGTCGACACGCCAATCCCCACGCCCAGCTCGGCGCAACGCTCGGCAATCTTGCGGCATGCGCCCCAATGCTCGGCATCGACACCGTGTTCAAGACTATGGTTGTTGATCTCGATAATCTTGTGCTTGGCCTTAGCCGCCAACAGCACCTCGTCGATATCGAACGGCACGCCCGAGCGCCCCGTGTGACCCAGCATGAACACCTTGGGGTGCTCCAGAGCGTTGATATACATCTCGGTCGTCTGGGCCATCGTTGCGCCCTCAGCAATCTGCGGATTATGCACGCTTGCAACCAAATAATCCAAATTTCGCGTAACCAAATCGAACAGCGAATGCTGACGGCTGTACGAATCGCCGGCAATATCGAGCGTGACAGGAGTGTCCTCGCCAAACAGGCTTCCGTCCAGCGAAACGATATCGGCCTCGGCACCACGCAGCACCAGCACGCCGCTCCATATGCGCGGCCAGATATCCTGATTGATAAAGAACTGGTAACTGCGCAGGTCATTGGGGCAAGCCGTAACCATAGAGCTCAGATGGTCGGCAGATCCGAGCACCTGCAAGCCACGCTCTGCCGCCCAGTACACATTCTCCTCAATGGTCGAATATGCATGCGCAGAGAACATCGTATGGGTATGAATGTCACAAGAAAGCAGGTAGGGCATCAGGTCTCCTTATCTGGCACGGCCGTCGCTTATATTCATTGTACGCATAGCCTTCGATAGTCGTAAAACCACTCCATCCCAAAGACACAACGTCCATGACAACGGGGTCCGGCTTAACACCAAACCCCGTTTCACGTAAAACATTGTAGGCAGAGCGCTTTACTTTTAACGATACTCGTCCGCCAACTGTTTCCAAGCGGGTAGCGAATTGATAATCGTCTCGTAACTCACGCAGTAGCCCAAGCGGAACCAGCCCGGCATACCAAAGCTGTCCGAGGGAACCGCAAGCAACTCATACTTCTTTGCGCGCTCGCAAAACGCATTCGCATCGGGCTCCAACGCTTTCACCCATAGGTAGAACGCGCCATCCGGCTCAACATACGTGTAGCCGTACTCCGCCAAGGCGTCGGTAAGCGCCGTGCGGTTGCGTGCATAGGCCTCAACGTCACTCGGCTCATCGATGCAATCGATAATCACGCGCTGGAAGAGTGCCGGTGCGCATACAAAACCCAGCGTACGGGCAGCACCCGCAACAGCCGGCATCAGACGGGCAGCCTGCGGATTGGTGTTGGGAACCAAGATCCACCCCACGCGCTCACCCGGCAGCGACAGCGACTTGGAATACGAGTAGCACACGATGGTGTGCTCGTAGATCGAGGGCACCCAAGGCACCTCGGCACCGTACACGATCTCGCGGTACGGCTCATCCGAGATGAGCATAATCGGATTCTCGGGATCGCGCTGAGCGTTGGCCTCGCGCAGAACATTGGCCAGTCGCGTCAGCGTGTCGCGCGTATATACGGCACCGGTCGGGTTGTTGGGCGAGTCGATAATGACGGCTGCCGTCTTGTCGGTGATCGCCTTGAATACGTTATCCACGCTCAGCTGGAATGTGTCCTCGTTGGCAAGCGCCTCGACACACGTGCAGCCGGCCTTCTCAATCCAAACGCGATACTCCGGAAAGTACGGGGCGATAACAATAACCTCGTCGCCCGGATTCGTAACGGCGTTGAGCGCGCAGGTGAGCGAAGCCGCGGCACCCACCGTCATAAAGACGTCTTTGCCCTCATAGCTCGTGCCAAAGCGGCGGTTGAGCGATTCGGCCACAGCGGCACGACATTGCGGCAGGCCCGGTGCGGGCGTGTAGCCGTGCAGCTGGTCGCTCGGCAGCTCCAGGGCCTTCTTAATGGACTCCGCCACAGCAGCGGGTGCCGGAACGCTCGGATTGCCCAGCGAAAAATCGAATACGTTTTCCGCACCGATCTGCGCCTTGCGCTCAAGGCCATAGCTAAAAATCTCACGGATGATGGAGCTTTCCGCACCGCGAGCATACATAGTTTCGTTGATCATCTGTTCCCCTTTCGCATAGGCGCTATTGTACGCTTTAGCCGAGCAAAGTGCGGCAGCAATGTTGATTGGGGACAGACTTAAATGCGTGAAAACGCTCATTTAAGTCTGTCCCCAATCAACAGACGGTCCCATATCGCTCAAAAGAAAAAGCCTCCGCAGGTTTCCCCGCGGAGGCTTTCGCCACAAAGACTATTTGTCGGCGTCGGCGTCGGCATCGACAACGGCATGGTCATCGCCAGCATCATCGGATGCGACTTCGGCATCCTCCTGCATGGCCGCCTGCGCAAAGGCCGCGGCATCAGCCGCCAGCTCTTCCTCGCTCATACGGGGCGTGCGCTTCTTGGTCGGCATGCCGGCCGCCTTGGCATTGCGCTCCTCCTTGGCCGCCAGGATATCGCCCTCGCGCTCAAGGTAGGCGTCCCACTCGTTGTCGAGCAGGGCGTTCACGGCGTCACCCTCGACGGTCTCGCGCTCGAGCAGCACCTTGGCCATCAGGTCGAGCTGATCGCGACGGGCATCCAGGATCTCGACCGCACGACGATGGGCCTCACGCATAATGCGCTGGACCTCAATGTCGATGCGACGCGCCGTCTCCTCAGAGTAGTCCTGATGATCGGCATAGTCGCGGCCCAGGAATACCTGATGCTGCGCCTCACCAAACACCTGCGTTCCAAGCTCCTCGCTCATGCCCAGGCGCGTGACCATCTCGCGCGCCATCTTGGTCGCGCGCTCCAGATCGTTGCTCGCGCCCGACGTGATGTCGTCGCACATGAGTTCCTCGGCAACGCGGCCACCCAAGAACACGGCGAGCTCGTCGAACATCTCGTTCTTGGTCTTGAGGAAGTGGTCCTCCTGCGGAAGCTGCAGCGTGTAGCCCAGCGCCTGGCCGCGGCTGACGATCGAGATCTTGTGGACCGGATCGGAGTGCTCCAGGATGTGACCCACCAGGGCGTGACCGCTCTCGTGGTAGGCAATCGTGGTGCGCTCGGCCTCGGTCATCACGCGACCCTTGCGCTGCGGTCCGGCAATCACGCGCTCCATCGATTCCTCGACCTCGTCCATCGAGATCACGGAACGATGGCGGCGGGCAGCCAACAGCGCAGACTCGTTGAGCAGATTTGCCAGATCGGCACCAGTGAAGCCAACGGTCATCTGGGCGAGCTTCTCAAACTTAACGTCCTCGTCCATCGGCTTGTTCTCGGCATGCACGCGCAAGATCTGCTCGCGGCCCTTTACGTCCGGACGGTCGACCGTGACCTGGCGGTCAAAACGACCGGGGCGCAGCAATGCCGGGTCCAGAATATCGGGACGATTGGTTGCTGCGATCAGGATGACCGACTCGCTTTCCTCAAAACCATCCATCTCGACCAGCAGCTGGTTGAGCGTCTGCTCGCGCTCGTCGTGGCCGCCGCCCAGACCGGCTCCGCGCTGACGTCCCACGGCATCGATCTCGTCAATAAAGATGATCGACGGAGCCTGAGACTTGGCCTCCTTAAAGAGGTCGCGCACGCGGCTGGCACCGACACCCACGAACATCTCGACAAAGTCAGAACCAGAGATGCTAAAGAACGGCACGCCCGCCTCGCCGGCAACGGCCTTGGCCAGCAGCGTCTTACCGGTACCCGGAGGGCCCACCAGCAAAACGCCGCGCGGGATCTTGGCACCCAGTTTGCGATAGCGGTCCGGATCGCTTAGGAAGTCGCGGATCTCCTCGAGCTCCTCGACGGCCTCGTCCACGCCGGCCACGTCCTCGAACTTGACCTTGGGACGCGTAGCCTCGTTGGTCTTGGCATTGGTCTTGCCAAACTGCATGTTCCTGTTATTGGCGCCCATCATCTGGCGCATAAAGTAGAACATGATGGCGATCAGGGCGATCGTCGGCAGCACGCTCATCGCCAGGTCGCCCCAAAAATCGGGGTCGTTGGTGTTGACGATGTACTTGGTATCGGGGTGCTCCGCCATAAGCTCGGCAAGCGAATCGGAGCCGACATAGGTCGAGGAGAAGCTCTTGAGCTCGCTCGTATCGCCCTTGTCCTTTTTCGTCTTCCAGTAATGCCCCGCCACGCTTCCGTCTTGAACCGTATAGGTCAAATCTTCGACGCGATCCTGCTTAATGGCACTGACCATCTCGCTCGTCGCGAGCTTAACGGTATTGCTGGAGTTGGCAAAGCCGGAACCCATATTAAAGAAGGCATAGCCCAGAAGCGCGCAAGCCAAAAGAAAATACAGCCAGCCCGTACGCGTGGGCTTCTTGCCTCCGGGCATCCCCGGAATCTTTGGGTCCCGGGGAGTCTGGGGATTGTTGTCGTTACGGTCGTCGGGCATCTTACGAATAAACCTCCGGTTTCAAAATGCCCAGATACGGAAGGTTGCGATAGCGCTCGGCATAGTCGAGGCCGTAGCCCACCACAAAGGCATCGGGGCAATGGGTTCCAACATACTTGGGCGTGATGGCCGAGGTACGGTCCTCAACGTCCTTCCACAGGAAGGCAGCGACCTCCAGCGAAGCGGGCTTGCGGCTCTCGAGGTTCTTCATCAGGTACTTGAGGGTCAGGCCCGAGTCCAGAATGTCCTCGACGATCAGCACGTCGCGACCACGGATGTCGATATCCAGGTCCTTAATGATACGCACGATGCCCGAAGACTTCACACCGTCGCCATAGCTCGAAACAGCCATGAAATCGATGTTGGTCGGCAGCTCGATCTTGCGCATCAGGTCGCCCATAAAGACAACGGCGCCGCGCAGAACCGCGATCAACACCAGATCCTTACCAGCGTAGTCGCGCGTAATCTCCTCGCCCAGGCGAGAAACGATACCTTCGATATCCTCCTGCGTAAACAGAACCTTCTCGATATCCGGATGTTGAGAAGCCATGACAACCCTTTCTTGTGCCTAATCGCCCACACACCGCCGTATGGACGCGAACTACACATTCTAGCAGCGCACGGGGTATATTTTCCAGCCCGCGCACCATCAGCGCGGGAATACCGTCAACGCCGCACAGAAAAGCTGGTGCGAGGGGCTAACCCGCGTCGACCACACGAAGCAGATAGGCCACGCGCGTCGCCGCCGTGCACTTAAAACGCTCGTCCGCGCGAACTCCGGCGACCCACACCACGGCACCCCCCGGCGCCGTCCTCACCATGGGCACGCCGGCGCGCTCGGAAACGGGAATGCGAGCCTCTCCTAGCAAGTCGGATACCTTCTTGCTTCGACCACTCATTCCTAACGGGCACATCACGTCTCCCGGTGCGGGACCGTCCACCCACAGGCGCGCCAATCGCGCCTCGGCAGGGATCTCGCCACGTGAGCCCGCCAGGATCCGCTCACTATCGCTGTCGGCAAAACCCAGGGCAGCCGCGTCTACCAAAGCTGTCACTTCCCCGGCAGCCGCAAGCTCACGGGCGCGGCGCACGATATCGCATCCCGGCTCAACGGCCATCGGCTCTGCGACCAGCATGCGCCCCCCGCCCAACGGCAAACGACCGGGTATGGTAATCCAGTCCGCAACCAGCCCCTCACGAGCCGCCGGCGCCTTAAACGCTAGCATGCCAAACTCGACGCGCGCGTCAATTCCCGCCGGAAGCGTGACCGAGCCTGTGCCTTCGGCAACGCAGGAAAGGACTCGCTCCACATGTCGCATCTCGGGACGAGCGTCCGGATCGATGCGTTTGATCGCCAGTCGCACGATGCGCCGCGCGATTACCACCTCGGCCGCAGCAAGGCGTCTGGCATCGAGCACTAGCGCGCCCGCCGCCTCCTTGCGCAGGCAGCTTCGAAACGCCTGTGCCGACAGCTGGGATAGAAACGCATCTTCGTCACCCAAGATCTCACAGGCGGCGCCAATCGTCTTGCACACGCTCGCATTACGCTGTGCCACCACTGGCATTACCCGATGGCGCACGTAGTTTCGCAGATACGAGATATCCTCATTGCTCTCGTCTTCACGCCACGGCTGACCATGTACCTGTAGATAGCCCACGAGCTCGCCATGAGTTAGGTCGAGCAAGGGACGCACCACGATATTCCTCCGGCGAGGAATGCTCGATAGACCAGCGGGCCCCGAACCCTTAATCGCGTTCATCAAAAACGTTTCCGCGCGATCCGAAGACGTGTGCGCGGTGCAGATACGAGCCGCCGTTCGCGGTGCCCCCGTCTGGGCGCAGAGTTCGCGAACATACCTCCGCGCCGCGGCATAGCGCACCTCGCGGGCCGCGGCCTCAATATTGCCCGACTCCCCATCAAAATAAGCGTGCTCCACACACAGCGGTAAACCATATTGCGCGCAGAGCTCACGCACAAAGGCCTCGTCGCCATCGGACGCCTTGCCGCGCAGATGATGGTTTACATGCAGCACATGCAGGCGCTCGCGAGCAATGGAGGCAACACCGCGTCCGTCTTGGATATCCAGCTTTGATGTGCACGCCATAAGAAGCAGTGCCGTCGAGTCCGCGCCGCCTGATACCATGAGCACGACAGGAGCTGCCTGCTGCCTCGTCCGGGTCTCATCGACTGCCCCAGGCACGGCATGGTGTCCGTAATGCTGTGATACCGTTGGCATTCGCTTCCTCCTTTATTCGTCCGCACCCATTGTATCCTTTGGAATCTTATGTCTTGCCTGCACCTTCATATCCTCGGCAGTGGCTCTAAAGGCAACTGCGCACTCATCGAGGGCCCGCAGGGGCTCATTATGGTCGATGACGGACTGTCTCGCCGCGAGACATTAAAGCGCATGGCAGAACTGGGGCTCTCGGCAGACAACGTCTCGGCTCTTCTCATTACTCATGAGCATAGCGATCACATCAAGGGCCTCGATGTCTGGTGCAAGCACTGGCACGGCCCCCTCTTTGCCAGCAGGGGCACTCTTTCGAGCAAAGAAAATCTTTCGCATCTGCCTGTCGAGGAATTCGATCCCGGTGACACCCTATCCATTGCCGGCATCCACGTGCAAACCTACTCAACGTCACACGATGTCATCAATCCAGTCGGCTATCGATTCGACACCCTCGATGATTCCATCGGTTTTGCCACCGACACCGGAGAGCTATCGAGCCAAGCCATGAACACCCTCGAAGATTGTCGAGTCCTCGCACTCGAAAGCAACCACGATGTGACCATGCTGCGCGAGGGAGAATATCCCCGCTTTCTTCAGGAGCGCATCCTGTCTGCAAGGGGACACCTCTCCAATGGCCAAGCCGCCGAAGCCGCGCGCGAACTTGTTACCGAACGCACCGAACAGCTCATTGCCATGCATATCAGCCAAGATAACAATCGTCCGAGCCTTACCGTCAAAAGCTATACCAAAGCTCTGACCGCAACCCTGGATGACGAGGTCGGCAGCTCCGCAACCCTTCTCCAAGGATCGCGAAAACTCTCGATACGCCCCGCAAGCCAGCATCGGCCAGTAACCATTCAATAGACTGTCCTAGACAGCAAAAGGGGCCGAGAATCGCTTCCCAGCCCCTTTTGCTGTCTTTTAATAGCGCAGAACACCAACGAAGTTAGTCGATGGAGATCTTCGTAACGTTCTTCTTCTCGACGATCTTGGGGACCGTAACGGTCAGGATGCCGTCAGCGTACTTAGCCGAGAGGCCCTCGCTCGAAGCGTCCTTTAGATACACGCCACGCGTCGCGCTGTACGAGCTGAACTCCTTCTGCAGGAAGTTCTTGCCCTCGTTCTCCTCGTCTTCCTCGACATTCACGCTAATGGACAGACGACCCTCGTTAAGCTCGACATCGATATCGTCCTTGGCGACGCCGGTCAGATAAGCCTTGACCTCATAGCCGTCGCCCTTATCCTCAACGTCAACGGGAAACGCCTTGGAA
The DNA here is from genome assembly GCA_036298225.1 of Collinsella sp. Lineage (GTDB taxonomy): Bacteria > Actinomycetota > Coriobacteriia > Coriobacteriales > Coriobacteriaceae > Collinsella. The sequence continues at coordinate 1,010 of JAXJJM010000049.1, read as the reverse complement.
GCAATCGAGTTGTTTGCAAGGTCAGTCATATCATCAAACAGATCGAACAGCGAGCTAGCAGAAGGACGAACGCCAAAAACCGAACGATAAGGAACCATGCTTGCCATGTTTACCACTCCTTTTAAGGACTGCCGAGTCATCTTCTAGGTGACTGGGACTTCTTTTGACGCTCTTATATATGCCCACACAGTGCTTATATATACATTGACTATAAAGTTTTTTGAGTCAAGTACTATAAGCATATCTAAGTGTAATTGACTCAGGTTTTAGTAAGGTTAAGGTTCTTTGAACCAGAGCTTAAATAACGAGTATGTTCGCAGCTACAAATAACAAGGGGCTTACAATGAGCGCGTACACGTTGTTGGTAACGAGCTAAAGGGCATCATGGACGACCAAAACCAGAACAAAATGTTTATGCAGACGCAGGGGGAAGAAACTTCCACGCAGCCGCCACGGTTCCATCGCCCCCACATCTCGCAAGAGCCCATTAATGATCCTGAGCCAGAGTATGTGACGAGAAATCGATATCAAACGCTCGAGGATGCCCAAACGGGACGCAAACATATGGGCGTCGCCTCGGGAGACCCTGTATATCTGAAAGACGCACCATTATCTAAAAACAGCGCAGCTAGTGATGAGCCGATGAAAGCATCCGCCGTTCATCAACAAAGAGGTCCTCGACCAAAGCAAACCTTGACGCATTCGGCTCGCTATCTCGAAACGCCAAAACAGGGAAAATCAATCTTCGTTTCATCAAGTAAACGACGCAAGCAGCATCGACTGACAATCCTGCTTTTGATCATTGTGGCCATAGCAGTTGCCCTTATTATTCGATTAATCTTCTTTAAATAAAGGCTCAATACCAAAACGATAAGATCGTCTGGTGTAATAGAGTCATTTACGCCCCGCAAACGCAAAAAAGGGGGAGGCCGCGAGGCCTCCCCCTTCTAAGTTCGATGACGGCTCGGTGCCGTCCACCGGTCAGCGGCGCCCTGGCCTCCCACGGGCTG
>JAXJJM010000048.1:0-34916 GCA_036298225.1 Collinsella sp. | reverse complement strand
GTCCTGGGTTTACTGGACAATAAAATTGAATTCAACACTAAGCTAAATGGCTATTTAGAAGAGCTTTTGCTGGCAAAATACGACAAGCTATTCCCTGTTAACGCGGACTTCACTGGAATCCTGTCCGATGTTGGTACGATTGTCGGAGGAGCAACACCATCAAAGAAGAGGTCTGAGTATTACTGCTCAAATGGAATCGGCTGGATTACTCCACGCGACTTATCGAATACCAGCGATAAATTCATTGCCCATGGCACGGATGACATAACTGATGAGGGCTATGCCTCGTGCAGCGCAAAACTTTTGCCCAAAGGAAGCGTTCTATTTAGCTCGCGTGCCCCAATAGGCTATATAGCAATCGCGGCGGATGCGGTAGCTACAAATCAAGGATTTAAGTCCATTGTGCCGAAGGAAGAGATCGGCACGGCGTTCATCTATTGTTTTTTGGTCAGAAACAAACATCGAATAGCCGATATGGGGGCAGGAACGACCTTCCCCGAAGTCTCGGGCAAGATGATGAAGTCAGTTGAGCTTGCTATTCCTGAACAAACATTATGCGCCGAGTTTGACTTCTTTGCAGGGCCCATTCTTAAGCAGCAAGAAGCGCTTGAGCGAGAAAACCGAGAACTCGCTGCCCTCCGTGACGCTCTTCTTCCTAAACTAATGTCAGGCGAAATCGATGTCTCGAAGGTCGATCTTACGCAGCTAAATAGCCATTTACTTCACTATGTACAACGCGTCGTCCACACTGTGGCTATCGTACCCGACGAAAGGAGCAGCGTGGAAACTGTCATCAATGCCGTGCTTTCGGAAATGCAGAGCCTTCTCGACCCACATCAGCTCAAGCATCTTGCCATTGCGCTTAGACGGGCACTTGGACCGAAACAAGCGGAACCGGGACAAGATCTGCTCGCGCTCTTTCTCACCGCTAAAGAGGTCGAGGGGTGCTCTCCTAAAACCATTGCATACTATGAGGCAACCTTACAGCATATGAACACAGCGCTTGCTAAGCCCTATACCCAGGTTGAGAGTGACGACTTGCGCCGTTATCTCAATGATTACGAGGTGAAACGCGGTTCTAGTAAAGTCACAATCGATAATATACGCCGCATCATGTCGAGCTTCTATTCGTGGCTTGAAGATGAGGATTACATTGTAAAAAGTCCTGTAAGGCGCATTCGTCGCGTCAAAACAGCTCAAGTAGCCAAAGAGGTGCTTAGCGATGAGGATCTGGAGGTCTTGCGAGATGCCTGTGAGTCCAAGCGAGATCTTGCCATCGTTGATCTACTCGCTTCGACGGGCATGCGTATTGGCGAACTTGTGCGACTCGACAGGAAGGATGTCAATCTGCACGAGCGTGAATGCCTTGTAATGGGAAAGGGAAATAAGCAGCGCCCCGTTTATTTCGACGCGCGTGCTAAGTTGCATCTTACGGAATATCTTTCGAGCCGCGTCGACAAGAGTCCTGCACTCTTTGTCGCGCTCGATTCCTCAGCTCGACGTATTACGGTTGGGAGCATAGAACTCCGTTTGCGCGACCTAGGCAGAAGCGCCGGCATCAATCGCGTTCATCCGCATAAGTTTCGCCGTACACTTGCTACCCATGCCATCGATAAGGGAATGCCCATAGAGCAGGTGCAAAAGCTGCTAGGCCATGCGAAAATAGATACCACCATGCACTACGCCATGGTGAATCAAAACAACGTGAAGGCTTCTCATAGGAAGTATTTGGAATGAGCTGGACGCAAAAGACCTTGGGAGAGATTGTTAATCTAAAAAGGGGGTTTGACCTCCCTTCCAGCAGCAGGGTTGATGGCCCCTATCCGGTTTTCTCATCTTCGGGACAAACGGGCACGCATTCGGAAGCCGCCGTTAAGGGTCCATGCGTCGTAACTGGACGCTACGGAACTATTGGCCAAGTTTTTTTCTCTGATGCAGCTTGCTGGCCATTAAATACGTCTTTGTACTCGACAGACTTTAAGGGCAATGATCCTAAGTTCGTTTATTATCTACTCAAAACTATTCCATGGCGAGACTACTTAACTGCAAGCGCCGTGCCGGGCATAAATCGCAATCACGTTCATCTATGCCCGGTCTGTGTTCCGGATCACGAAACACAGACCGCTATTTCTGGCGTCCTGGGTTTACTGGACAATAAAATTGAATTCAACACTAAGCTAAATGGCTATTTAGCTGCGTGAGGACGACCTTCGAGACGTCAATTTCACCTGACATGAGCTTGGGCAGAAGGGCGTCGCGAAGAGCTGCAAGGTAGCGACTTTCTTCACACAGATTACGGTATGCAGCGAAAAGGGGCTGTAGGTAGTCGAGCGACCCCGGATCTGGCATAGATACCTCGAGTTTTTTTAAATTACGCTGGCTGATCTTCATTTGGACTGCACCGGTAACAATATGGCCGATCGAAGTGCGCCTCAACGCGACATATATAGCTTCTAGAGAATACGCGCCAGCAGCTTTCAGAATATGGGCATGGTTGTTGACCCAATATCTTCCCCAGACGTACTGAAGAACGGGCTTCCCCTCAGAATCGATGACCGAGCCGTCTTCACCAAGCAACACCCGCACCCCATCGAAAAGGTAATCGTCGACATAATCCATGATTGACGTTGCCCCGTAATATGGATAAGGCCCTTTTCGATTCTCGCGATCCCTGCTATTAAGAGGAACTCTCTTTGAATCTTCGAGCCCGATGATATCTCCAAGCCTCACATTGGACGCACGCTCTTTCAGCGCAGCCTCAAATTGCGCTGTTGCCAAATCAAGTAAATAGCCATTTAGCTTAGAGTTTGCTTGCTGCTTTGCATATATCGCGTCAAGTATTGAAACAATTTGATGCTGAACCTCAGTTTGCGGTAAATCGATTTCGATTCGTGCCACGTCTTTGGGATGGACACGGAATACCTTCATACCTCTCGTGTACTGCCGGAGCTCTCTGATAAAGCGCGGAGAGCTCATAAGATAGTTGAGGTAAGCCGGCACGACGAGGTCTCGGCGATTGACGCGCACGATGGTTGTTTCGGTGCCTGAAATGGTAGGCTTTTCCTTTGGATTGTTAAACAAATAGGCATGACCAAGGTCATCGACTGTCTCTGAGGTCAGCACATATACGATGTCTTGGTCTCTGAGACGCTGACTGTCTTTTATCTTTTCGTTGTTAAGGATGTATGGGATGGGTTTTGCGGGGTCTTCAACGTCGATGTGTAGGTCGAAACCTTTGTAAAGATCTCCATAGTGAATGTAAAGATAGGCACCCTTATCGTACATGCGGGTACGGGGGACGCTGGCGCCGCGGTAGAAGCTGCAAACGTCACCAAGTGCGACTCTACATCCCATAACCAATCGCCTCCAGATTCTTCTTAATCTGCTCCTGCAAGCGGTTGGACTCCTCAAAGCACTTCGAAATCTCGCTAGTCAGGCGTGCCATCTTCTCCTCAAACGGTTCGCAGTCGTCTTCGGCCTCGGCAATGCCTACGTAGCGGCCGGGTGTCAGAATGAAATCTTGCTTGGCGATTTCATCCAAATCCGCTATGGCGCTGAACCCCTTCACGGGCTCGAACTCGCCCTTGCGGAAGGAGTCGAATGCGGATGCAACTTTGTTGATGTCCTCTTTGGTAAACTCGCGTAGTTTGCGAGAGACCATGGTGCCCATTTCGCGGGCATCGATGAATAGCGTCTTGCCGGACTGAGCCTTCTTCTTGTTCAGGATCCACAGGCATACGGGAATTTGGGTGCTGTAGAACAGCTGCCCCGGCATGGCTACAATGCCCTCGACCAAATCGTCCTCTACGATAGCGCGTCGAATATCTCCCTCACCGCTCGTCTGACTTGAGAGCGACCCGTTTGCCAATACGAGGCCAATCTTGCCTGCGCTGTTAAGATGCCAAATCATATGCTGCATCCACGCGAAGTTGGCGTTACCCGTGGGCGGTGTGCCGTACTTCCAACGTACGTCTTCCTGCAGCGCTTCGCCGCCCCAGTTCTTAAGATTGAACGGGGGGTTTGCCAGTACAAAATCGAACTTTTCATTCTTGTGTTGGTCGGCGCTGAAGGTGTCGGCGTAGTTGCCCAAGTCAGCCTCGATGCCGCGAATGCCGAGGTTCATCTTTGCGAGCTTCCACGTGGTAGGGTTGCTCTCCTGGCCAAAGATGGTGATGTCCTGTACCACGTTGCCGCCATGGTGCTCGACGAAGGCAGCGGACTGCACGAACATGCCTCCGCTGCCGCAGCAGGGGTCGTACACACGACCGTGGAAAGGCTGGAGGATTTCAACCAGCGTGCGCACGATGCACGACGGCGTGTAGAACTCGCCGGCGTTTTTGCCCTCCATTGATGCGAATTTCTGCAGGCAATATTCGTATGCGCGCCCTAACAGGTCTTTCTCGCTCTCGTTATCGGTCATTTGTACGTTTGTGAATAAGTCAACGACGTCGCCTAAGCGCCGCTTATCTAGTTCGGGACGAGCGAAGTTCTTGGGCAGCACGTCTTTGAGCTTGTCGTTCTCGCGCTCGATGGCGCGCATGGCATTGTCAATGATCTGGCCAATTTCGGGCGTATGCGCCGCCTGTGAGATGTTCGCCCAACGTGCTTCTTCGGGAACGAAGAAGACGTTCTGCTCCATGTAGCAGTCACGATCTTCCTCGTCGCCGTAACCCTCTTCGATGAGCTCTAGATAGCGCTCGTCGAAGCGGTCCGAGAGGTATTTCAGGAAAATGAGGCCTAATACGACGTTTTTGTACTCGGCGGCGTCCAAGTTGCCGCGCAGCACATCTGCAGCGTTCCACAGTTGGTCCTCAAAGCCAACATCGGCCGTGTTCTTCTTGGTGTCCTTAGCCTTGCTTTTAGCCATGCTGTTTTAACTCCCTATGCTGCATTGTCGGCCCAGAGTTCGCACTGGTCCATAACGGTGGCCAGTGCCGACTCCATGCCCTCTGGCGGATACTTATGATGTTTGAGCAGACGCTTGATTGCAACACGCATAGCAGCGCGTGCGCTTTGCTTCTTCTGCCAATCGACCGTGCGCATTTCGCGCATCTTCGCAGCGAGCTCTTGCGTGATGGCGACCAGCTCGTCATTCCTCTCGCGATAGTAATCGGCGACTGCTTGCGGTTGTGTTAGCGCCTCGTAAAACGCAAACTCTTCTTCGCTAAGCCCAAGCTCCTTTGCCTTTTGGTTTTCGGAAAGCATCTCTTTCGCCATCTTGAGCATTTCTTCGAATACCTCAGCGTTTGTGAGCTGTCCATTTAGATAGCTATTTACCATGCTTTGCATGAGTTCTGAGTACTTCTTTGCCTGCGTTACGCTCTTCTTGCGGTAGCCCTTGATCTGGTCGTCGATGAGTTTTTTCAACAACTCGTAAGCCAAGTTCCTCTCTTTCATACGCGAGAGGCTCGACAGAAACTTGGGATCAAAAATCGAAACCGTTTCGTCTTCCACCTTAAACAGGTCTATTACGCCGTCGGTATGGACGATGTTCTGTTCGAGTAGTGCATTGATGCGGTCATTTACCTGCTTAAGGGTAAGTTTGCCTCCGTTTTTGCTGCGGGTGCCGCCCTGCTCGGTGAGCTGAAGGATGAGCTCTCGAACAACCTGGAAATAGCCAGCCTCGATGCGCTGCATGTCTGTTGCGCGACTTTTGGCGAGTCCATAGGCTTTGAGCATGACTCCTGCCTGCTCAACAAAGTCGCGGGTGATATCTTCGTCGCCGGGTGCGAGGATATGATTTACTCCACCCGTTATGAGTTCGCTTCGACGTGCGGCGGACTCGGTGCTCATGAATTCCGAATAATCGTATCCGAACATTTTGTCGCGACAGACCGCCAGTTTTTCCAAGAACTTAGGATAGGCGGTTTTCCCGATATCCATGTCGCCGTATTTCTTTTGGTCGCGCTTGGTGTAGTCCTTCATGGCGCGTTTAAGGGCGTTGGCTATGCCTACGTAGTCAACAACCAATCCGCCAACCTTGTCTTTGTATACTCGGTTTACGCGTGCGATTGCCTGCATCAGGTTATATCCGCGCATGGGTTTATACACATACATAGTGGCAAGGCTCGGCACGTCAAAACCGGTGAGCCACATGTCTACGACGATTACGATTTTGAGCGGATCGGCGTCATCCTTAAAGCGCTTTGCCATCTCCTTCACATGGGCCTTATTGCCTACGACGTCGAACCACCACTCGGGGTCCTGATTGCCCATGGTCATGACAACACCGAGCTTGCCCTCGTCCTTCCAAGAAGGTCGCAGTTCGCATATGCGTTGATATATAGCCATGGCAGCGGGGCGCGAATACGCGACAATCATCGCCTTGCCGGTGAGTTCGTGCGCACGGTTGGTCTCGTAGTGCCCTACGATGTCCTGACATAGGGCATCGATGACTTCGGGTGCACCTAGAACGGCGTCCAGATTTGCAAAGTTACGCTTGCTTGCGTCAATGGTTTCGGCGTTAGCTTGCTCGGTGAGCTTTTCGTACTCATCGTCAACTTTTGCAAGGATACCCTGATCCAGCTTGAGTGCGACGACGCGGCTCTCGTAGAACACGGGTCGAGTTGCGTCGTCCTCTACTGCCTGAGTCATGTCGTAGACGTCAATATAATCGCCGAAAACCTCGCGAGTCGATCGATCTTCGGCAGAAATAGGGGTACCGGTAAAGCCGATGAAAGTCGCATTCGGAAGGGCGCGGCGGATGAGCAACGCGGTGCCCGTGTGCTTCTTGCCGTCACGGTCGTATTTCTCCTCGAACCCGTACTGCCCGCGGTGCGCTTCATCCACCATCACGACGACGTTCTTGCGCTCGGAGAGGGCGATGGCCTCCTCCTCGAATTTCTGCATAGTGGTGAAAATGATGCCGTTGGCGCGGCGGCTCGAGATCTGCTGCGCAAGATCGGCGCGGCTCTGCGCCTGAACGGGCGTCTGGCGCAGGAAATCTGAGCATCTGGAGAACTGCGCGAACAGTTGCGAGTCGAGGTCGTTGCGGTCGGTAATCACCACGATGGTCGGGCTGTCGAGTTTCTCTTCGAGCAGATGGGCAAGGAAAACCATCGAAAGCGACTTGCCCGAGCCCTGCGTGTGCCAGAAGACGCCGCCCTTGCCGTCGCCGCCGATGGCCTCATGCACGCTCTCGAGCGCTTTGTTCACCGCGAAGTACTGATGGTATCCCGCGAGGATTTTCGCGTCCTCGGAGAACAGAATGAAGTTCTTCAGGATGTCGATGAGCCGCTTCTTGGGGAACATGCCGCCCAGAGGGGTTTTCCAATCGGCGTACTGGGTGGCCTCGTAGCTTCCATCGACGCTCTTCCACTCAACGAAGCGTGACTCGTTGGCGGTGATTGTGCCAACCTTGGTGTGAAGCATGTCACTGGTGACGCAGAAGGCGTTGTACACGAAAAGCGATGGAATCTGCCGTTTGTAGTTTTGAATCTGTTGGTAGGCATCTTCGCTGTCAGCGTCGGCTCGAGCGGGTGACTTCAATTCAAAGAGAACGAGCGGAAGCCCGTTGACGAATACGATGACATCTGGACGTTTGTTGGTGCCACACTCGATGTAGGTCCACTGGTTAACGACGTGGAAGCAGTTCTTTTCGGGATTGTCGTAATCGACCAAGCGCACGATGTCCGTATGCTCTTCTTTGCCGTCAAACCAGCTTGTCTCCACACCGTTCTGGAGCATGTCCATGAAGATGCTGTTCTTGGCGATGAGGTCGCTGCCCTCGATTTCCTTTAGTCTAGTTATTGAGGCATCAATCGCGTGTCGATTGAGCGTGGGGTTAATGCTCTCAAGGGCGGGCCCGATGACGTCAGGTAGGAAGGCGTCGTCAAACGCGTCGGAGGAACGAGCGACATCAGGTCCATAGAGGTGCTCGTACCCCAGACTCGTTTGCAAGTGGTCAATGATGCCTTGTTCGAAAGCATCCTCATTAAATGACGTTGAGGAGCTGTAATCGACAGCAATCATGCGCACTCCTTACCTTATGCTTCCACGACGTTGGTGAGCCTGTCCACCATTGCATTCTAGCAGTTAATCTTGCGTATATTGGTATATCTGACACCCGTTAGTTGCCATTTGACTTATCAGTTGATCGCACCAGAACGACAATTGGTGGCAAGGTTCTCTTAGTTATTTAAATCGACTTCTCTTTATGGGCGCTCGTGTTGTGACAGCTGCCCAAGCGCTTGCTTGAAGCTGTTGTTGATGGTCTTGAGATCGTTTCCCGCTTGCATTTTAATGAGTGTCGGGCCGGAGGCGACGGCGGATGTGGTGCGATGGTGCCAAGAAAAGCGCCTAGACCTGGGTGAGGAACCGAGGCCGCGGGAGTTTTTCTATTTCTTTGGTCGCATGGATTGTCTGTTCTGTTGGCCGCGCTGGCGTTGTTTCTTTGTTCTCGTTCGCGCGATATCTGCTTGTGGCGGTAGATGTAAATAAACAGTGGAACGGATGTCAAAGATCTGCCTCGCTGGGTAAAAACAGGTTGTGCCGCGGAACCTGCTCCTCAGCTAGTCACACTTCGGAGACGCGGGCAACGCAGGCGCTAATGTCTAAAGGGCCGGCTGCAACCGGCCCTTTTCGATGACTCCCTTCTCTACCCACCCCATGGTTTCGAACAGTGTCGATCTAGCGGGCAATCAAACCTCTAGCACTCTTTGAATTGAGCATGCATTTGCCCGAAGAAGCTGAGCCCGGATGGCTCATAAATGAGCGAACCGCCGTCCGCGGTCCTGTAGACACCGCAGGGGAGGTAACGCCCGTCGGGGAGGACGTAAAGGTTTCCTTCCTCCCTCAGCCCCGCTGGGAGCATTGGAGTCCCGTTTTCTTCCATTTGGAACTCATCGGTATTTGCGATCTCCCCCTCCACGATGCCTCCTACCTTATTTCTTGAATGGTGCCCTAAAACAGACAGCTCTCAATCAGATCCTTCCCTCGTAGGGTGTCGATCCACTCCTGTGGAATTGCGTCCATGCCGTAGGCCGTGCCGGCGAGGGCGCCTGCGACGGCTGCGGTGGTGTCGGTGTCGTCGCCTAGGTTGACGGCGGCAAGCACGCAGTCTTCGTAGCTGCTGGTGTTGACGAAGCACCAGGTGGCTGCCTTAAGCGTGTCGCGCACGAAGCCGCCGGATCTGATTTCGTGCTCGGGTACATCTTTCAGACAGAGTGCCCATTCGGGGAGCGCGCCGTCCATCGCGGACCTCAACAGCTCGACGAACGTGACACATGACTCGGTCGATGTTCTATGAGCGTGGGTGATTGCAGAGACCTCACGGATCTCTTCGTCTGTCGCATCGGTGAACGCCAGGGGCGCGATGCGCATGAGCGAACCGTTGCCGTTGTCGCGTTCGCCGGAGCCACCTTTGCCGGTGTGCAGGGCGCGGGCGGTCGTGCCGCCGTAATCGAAAACGCCGTCGATCGTATACTCGCCACGGGCAATCCAGCTTACGAACTTGTCGCGCATGTCTGCGGTGTCGATATACCCGAGCTCCCTAATCGAGTCACAGGTAGCAAGCGTCATAGATGTGTCGTCGCTCCAGGTGCCGGCGGGTTGCCCATGCGTGCCATAGCCAATCATGTCGGTGCATTCGAACGTGCCGCGAGGCATAAACTCGTAGGGAACGCCCAGCGCGTCGCCGACGGCAAGTCCGTAGATGCAGTCGCGCAAAGACGGTTTTGGTGTGCCCATTCGTATCTCCCGCTTTCCTCTTGAGGGATGCTGCTTAATAGATAATGGCTGGCTAATGGCGATTATCATAAAGCCTGGCGGGGACAGAAACTGCGACGTCGTCGGAGGTCTTCGAGAAAGGGTCTCGTGGCTACTAGAATGAAATGCTAGGGAAAACAGAGGCGCAGTAGCCGGCTGTTGACCGCCTGCACCTTGGCCTGAGCAGCCGCTCCCGGGCTCAGGAATTCGTCAACGTGCTCAATATGGTGATGTGACCGGGCGCTTTCGAACACAAAAAAGCGGGATGCAAGGAGTCACACCTTGCATCCCGGTTGAGCTAAAACGGCGCTGCTGCAAGCCGTTGGAGCTTTAGCGGTTGATCTCGATGTCGTCGAGCTTAACGTCCATGGCCTCGGTCTTGGCCTCGGCGATGTCATCGGCAAATTCCAGAGACTTCATCATGGTCTCGCCGGCGTCCTTGTGCTCCTCGACGTTTTCGATGCTCACGTATACGCTGCCGCCGCCTGCTTCGGTGAAGTACCCAGTCGTCACGCCGCCCGAGTGCGTAAAGTAGGTGTTGCGCCAAGGGTGGCGTCCTCCTTGTCTGCCGATGACATCGCGTCGCGGTGGACTGTCGGGGTATTGATTGCGTTTGCGGCGGATGTCTTTGCGTACGGTGCGGCGATACCTCCGTTCGTGGTTTGCGGCTGTTGCGCGGCCGTGCCCCAACAGGTTCCTTGTTTAAAGATATGCCCCAGTTTGTGCCGTTCGGGAGTCTCGAAAGGTGGGTCATGTGTCCCATGTTTGCGTTGCCGGCGCCTATCGTTCGTCATAGAAATCCGCGATGGCAAGCTGCGCTGACGCCCATGTACTTATGGGCTAGACTTAGCACCATTACGTGATCGATGCGGTTGGTCGGCGATTCCGCCCGACCGATGTATATGACTTGAAGGTGCATGCGTATGAGCCAAGAGATGATGGATAAAACCTGCCGCAGGTTCGCCGAGGCGCTGGCCGCGCGCGAGCCGGTACCTGGCGGTGGTAGCGCGAGCGCCTTTGTGGGCGCACTGGGCGCTTCGCTCTGCGGAATGGTCGCTCGTTACGGGGCAACCAATCCCGCGCTTGTCGATCGCGCGGATGATCTGACGTGTGCGTTTGCCCAGGCAGATGAGCTGGCGCAGGAGCTTGTCGACTTGGTTGCCGAGGACGTTCGCGCCTACGGCCAGGTGTCCGCCGCATACGGTATTCCGCGCGATGATCAGGCTCGACCCGCGGCGATTCAGGATGCGCTGCATGTGGCCGCCATGCCGCCGTACCGCATCATGGATGCCTGCGGGCGTGCGCTGGCGTTGCTCGAGGACATGGCCGATAAGGGTTCGCGCCAGCTGCTGTCCGATGTGGCGTGCGGTGCCGTGTTCTGCCGTGCCGCCATGCAGGGCGCGAGCCTGACGCTCTTTGCCAATACCACGTCCATGAAGGATCGCGCCCGCGCCGAGGAGCTTGAGGCGGCGTGCGATGAACTGCTCGATACATGGCTGCCGCGCGCCGATGCGCTGGCACGCCGCGCTGCCGACGCTGCAAGGAAGAGGGGATAGCCATGGCCGAGCTATTGAAGGGCGCTCCGGTCGCCCGCGCGTTGACTGAGGAACTCGCTGCCCGCTGTACTACACTGCGCGAGCGCGGCGTTGTTCCGACGCTTGCTATCGTGCGTGTGGGCGAGCGCGAGGACGACCTATCATACGAGCGTGGCGCCCTTAAGCGCTGCGAAAAGGTGGGCATCGAGGCTCGTCGTGTTTTGCTTCCCGCCGATGTTTCACAGGACGAGCTGTTGTTTGCCATCGAGGAGATCAATGCCGACTCGGCTGTTCATGGCTGTCTGATGTTCCGCCCGCTGCCCACCGGCCTTGACGAGAGCGCCGTCGCCGCGGCGCTCGATCCCGCCAAGGACGTTGACTCCATGACGCCGGCTTCGCTGCTCACCACGCTTTCGGGGCGCGGCGAGGGTTTTGTCCCTTGCACGGCCGAAGCCGTGCTTACTTTGCTGGATCATTACGGCGTTGGGCTGGATGGAGCTAAGGTTGCTGTGGTCGGGCGCTCGCTGGTGATCGGGCGTCCTGCTGCCGCCATGCTTACGGCGCGCAATGCGACCGTGACGACGTGCCATACGCATACGCGAGACCTTGCTGCCGAGTGCCGTGCTGCCGACATTGTGGTTGCCGCGGTTGGACGTGCGCGTACGATCGGCGCGGATGCGGTGCGCGAGGGCCAGACGGTCATCGACGTTGGCATTAACTGGGACGAGGACGCTGGCAAGCTGGTCGGCGACGTTGATTTTGATGCTGCGGAATCGGTTGTTGGCTCCATCACCCCCGTGCCGGGCGGTGTGGGCGCCGTAACAACGGCGATTCTCGCCAAACACGTGATTGAGGCGGCCGAGCGCGCGGCAAAATAGGCGTTTGGAGACCGTTTGGGGGTTGGTTAGATGCCCCGTGGTCAAAAAATGCCAAATATGAGTACTGTTGCCTCGTCGGGTACATATCTTTGAGACTGTTTAGGCTCCCTAACGATATGGAATATCGTTAGGGAGCCTCTTTTATTGGACGTATGGGGAATTACTTTGCATAGCATTTGGACAAGTGGGGATTTTTAGCGCCCAGCCCAATTGGATTTGCTGTTACTAAATTGGTGACAGTACTCATATTAGGCATTTTTTGACCACAGGGGTTGCCGGGACCGCGGTTTCGCCCTTTTTGCGTCGAAGCGATACACTGTTACCGTTTGATTTTTTCGCTCAAGGAGGATGCACATGCCGTGCACAACGATTTTGGTTGGTAAGAACGCGAGCTGCGACGGGTCGACGCTGGTCGCCCGCAACGAGGACTCGTCCAACGGGGTGTTTGAGCCCAAGCGCATGCGCGTGGTGCATCCCGACGAGCAGCCGCGCGTCTATACGAGCGTCCTGAGCCATCTGACCGTTGAGCTGCCCGATAACCCCATGCGTTACACGAGCGTCCCCGATGTCATCCCTGGCCACGGCATTTGGGCCGAGGCCGGATTCAACGAGCTCAACGTGGGCATGTCCGCAACCGAGACGCTCACCACCAACGAGCGCGTCCGCGGTGCCGACCCGCTCGTCGACTACGTGCCCGCAAAGGGCAACGAGGGCGAGGACGGTTACGTTCCGGCGCAGCCCGGCGGCCTGGGCGAGGAGGACATGGTGACCCTGGTCTTGCCGTACGCCAAGTCCGCCCGCGACGGCGTACGCATCTTGGGTGACCTGCTCGAGCGCTATGGCACCTACGAGAACAACGGCATCGCCTTTAGCGACGTGGACGAGATTTGGTGGCTCGAGACCATTGGCGGCCACCACTGGATTGCCAAGCGCGTGCCCGACGACGCCTATGTGACCATGCCCAACCAGTTGGGCATCGACAGCTTTGATCTGGACGACGCCGAGGGTGCCCAGGCCGATCACATGTGCTCTGCCGACCTGCGCGCCTGGATGGCCGAGTGGCATCTGGATCTGACGCTGGGCGTCGAGGGCGACGGTCCCGCAACGGTCTTTAACCCGCGCGAGGCCTTTGGCTCGCACAGCGACAGCGACCACGTCTACAACACGCCGCGCGCCTGGTACATGCAGCGCTGCCTCAACCCCAGCGACGTGTGGGATGGCCCCGACGCCGACTACACGCCCGAGAGTGATGATATCCCCTGGAGCCGCGTGCCCGAGCGCAAGGTGACCATCGAGGACATCAAGTACGTGCTTTCGAGCCACTACCAGGGCACGGAGTACGACTGCTACGGCAGCAAGGGCACGCCCGCCACGCGCGGCGCTTATCGCCCCATCGGCATCAACCGCAACAGCCAGCTCGCCGTGCTGCAGTTGCGCCCCTATGCCGAGCCGGCGTATCGCGCCGTGCAGTGGATGGCGTTTGGCTCAAACTCGTTTAACGCACTGGTTCCGCTGTACGCCAACGTCGAGACCATGCCCGAGTACTACGCCGACACGCAGGCCCGTGTGACGTCCGAGAATTTCTATTGGGCGAATCGCCTGATCGGTGCCTTGGCCGATGTCCGCTTCCACGAGTGCGGCCGCGCAGTCGAGGATTATCAGGAGAAGGTCGGTGGCATGGGCCACAAGCAGATTCACGACGTCGATGCCGCCGTTGCCACCCTGCCCGAGGCCGAGGTGCCCGCCGATCTCGCGCGCGCCAACGAGGCCTTCGCCGAGCTCGTGCGCGTGGAGACCGATGCTCTACTGGGCAAGGTACTCTACACCACGAGCTGCGCCATGAAGAACTCCTTCGCGATGAACGACAATATTAGGTAAAAACCGTCTTGCGCTGAGCGAGCGGGGCAAACTCTGTCAAAGGCTTTGTCCCGCCCGGTTTCTATCTCGGCGGTAAAACGATTTTGTGTCGTTCACTCAATCTTGGGTACAAGAGAGCTAATGCAGTTGTTCATGATTGGAGCCAACTATGGTTATGAAACTCGATCAGCTTGTTAACGGCGCCATCAATGTGGGCTTTGGCGCCGCCGCTGTCGCCGTCGAGGGCGGCAAGAAGGTCCTCGACGACCTCAACACCAAGGGCGAGCAGGTCCGCAAGGACGCCGGCACCCCCGACATCGCCCGCAGCGTGTCCGACATGTTCGAGCAGGCCGGTGGCACCATCTCCGACCTCACCGAGCGCCTGGGCATGCAGGGCGAGACCGCTGCCCAGCGCGTGCTCGACGAGCTCATCCTTGCCCGCGTCCGCGTCATGACCGCTCCCGAGCGCACGGCCTTTTTGGCCCACGTGCGCGATATCGTTGATTCGGTCGAGGACAACGTGACCTCGGTGCCCGTCGAGTCCGTTGAGCCCGACGATGCAGAGGATGCCGAAGAGGCCGAGTAGCAGCGCAGATGGCAGATTCCACCACCGATTACAACAATCTAGATCCCTTGGGTGACGAGGCGGCGGTTGTCGACGAGGTCGAGGCCGCCGTCTCGGGCGCTCGCAAGAAGCCACGCGCCGTCGACATGGTGCCCGAGGAGCCCGATGCCATGGCGCCGGACGATGAGTACCAGCTCACGCCGGCAGGTCGTCGCGAGCGCATCGGGCAGATCGTTCGCCTGATCAAAAAGTACCGCGTGTGGGACAACCTCACGCCGGTTCGCCTGCGCCGCCTGCTCGAAGAGCTCGGCCCCATGTTCGTCAAGATGGGTCAGATTCTTGCCAATCGCTCCGAGATTTTGCCGCAGCGCTTTTGCGACGAGCTGCGTCGCCTGCGCTCCGACGTGGAGCCCGTGCCGTATGAGGTGGTACTTTGCTGTCTGGAGGAGGAGTACGGCCAGCGTCTGGGGGAGATGTTTGACGCGATCGATCCCAATCCGCTTGGTAGCGCGTCGCTCGCGCAGGTGCACCGCGCCCGTCTGGTGACGGGCGAGGACGTGGCCGTCAAGGTGCAGCGCCCCGGTGCGCAGCAGGTCATGGCGCAGGACATCGACATCATTCGCTCGGTGGTGCGCATTGTCTCTAAGTTCGTCAACACCGATCAGTTCGTGGACCTGCACGCCGTGGTCGAGGAGCTGTGGGCCTCGTTTCGCGAGGAGACCAACTTTTTGGCCGAGGCCAAGAACCTCAACGATTTCTATGAGTTCCACAAGAGCGTGCGCGGCGTGTCGTGTCCTAAGTCCTATCTGGATCTGTGCACCGAGCACGTCGTGGTCATGGACTACATCGAGGGCATCTCGATTGCCGATCCCGAGCGCTTGGTCGCCGAGGGCTATGACTTGGAGAAGATCGGTGCCGCGATCGTCGAGGACTACTCGACGCAGGTGCTCGACGATGGCTTTTTCCATGCCGATCCGCATGCGGGAAACATCATCCTCAAAGACGGCATTGTCTACTTTATCGATCTGGGCATGGTCGGGCGCATGTCGAGCCACGACCGCGGTATCGTCAAGGATATGATTTTTGCCGTGGCCGAGGGCGACGTGCCCAAGCTTAAAGACTCGCTCATGCGCTTTGCCGTGACGCGTGGCGATTCGGCCGAGCTCGATCACTCGGCCTTTCTGTCCGACCTGGACTTTATCGTGGCTGACTTTGCGGGCCTTAACCTCAAGGACTTGGATATCGGCGAGTTTCTGACCTCGCTGGTGAGCCTGGCGCGTAAAAACGACGTTGAGCTGCCGAGCGTCGTTACGATGTTCGCGCGCGGCATGGTGACGCTTGAGGGCCTGCTGACCGAGTACATGCCCAACGTCAATATGATTCAGATCATCCAAGCGCACATCAAAAACGAGAAGAGCACCTATGCACGCATGCGCGACATGAGTCGCGATTTCGCAGCGAGCAGTTATCGAGCGGCCAAGGGCTCTCTCGAAGCGGCTGAGTATCTGGGCCTGGCGTCGCGAATGCTCACGCGCGGTCAGCTCAAGCTGAACTTGCAGCTCATGAGCAGCGATAAGGCGCTACGCCAGGTGGGCGGTATCGTCGACCGTATGTCGATGGCCATTGTTATCGCCGGCCTGTTTATCGGTTCGTCGGTGGTGTACTACGCACGCATCGAGCCGGTTGTTTTTGGTATCCCGGTCATCGGTTTCTGCGGATACGTGAGCGCGCTGGTGCTGGCGCTCATGCTGGGTCGCGAGATCTGGCGCAACAGCCACGGCGGCAAGCATTGATCCCTAGGGGACGGAGGAAAACGGATCATTTTGCCTTGCGTTGCGTTGGCGTAGATTTTGCCTGAACAAAACTATGCCGGATTACGGGGTTGGAGTGCCGAACCTCGACCATGGCGGAATCCGCGTTTTTAAAACCGCAGGTAGATGAGTCGTTGGTTTTTGAAAATGGCAGATATGGTTGCGAAGTGTTGAATCAGCCCCGTAATCCGGCATAGTTTTGAAACGGACTGTTCTTGCAAGGTCCGACGACAGTCCTTCCTATCGCAAACCATAGCTTTTACCTTGGGCTTCGCCTATGTGCGGGGCCCTTTTGCGTGCTACCATATTGACAGTAATAATCGATGGCCTAGATGGTGGTGCGGAGACGCACGAATGCGCGGTTTTCCTGCGCGTTTGGGAGAATCGGGGTGCAAGTCCCCGGCTGTACCAGTAACCGTAATTCCTCTTGGCTCGGGATGTTCGCGTCGCAGATCGGACGACGTACCTGAGCCGTTAAGGTTAAGTCGGATCGCCTCCCATCTTGCATGCGGCTGCGGCGTATGCCGCCGGTGTGCATAGGGCTCTGGAGGGAAGGAGGACCCCGATGGGGGAACTCGAGCGCAGTATGCGCGATGACGTGGGGCAGCCGCTGGGCAACGCTCCAAGTGCAGACAATAGGAGACAAATGGATATGTTTGAGGACGAGCGCGAGCGCGCCTCGTTGCATCGCCGTGGCGCGATTGCACGCGGTGTAGCCAAGCGCGGCCTGGTGGCATTCCTGGCCTTCGCGATGGCCTTTGGCACCACGCCGGCTCAGCTGTGGGCCGAGGGCGCCGAGGGTATTGCCAAAGCTGTAACGGCTGCGGCCACCGACGAAGGCGCATCGGCCGGCGATAACGCCACTACCGATGCCGGTGCGACCAGTGACGCTGCCGACAATGCTTCGGCTGGCGATAGTGCTGCCAGCGATAACGCGTCTGCCGATAACGTGGCGGCAAATGCTCTAGGCAGCGATGGCGCAGCGTCTGATACTGCTGCCGGTAGCGAGGCATCTGCCGTAGCGGCTTCTGTTGCTTCGGGGCAGGGGGACGACTCCACTCATGCTGCGGACGCCTCCGCTCGCGCCGTGAGCGTCACCTTCGACTCGATCGAGATCGTCGATGCAAACGACAACAACCTAGCCTATGGCAATCATTCGGTTAAGGTTGGCGATACCGTTAAGGTCGCAGCCTATTACGAGGACGATTGGGGCGACGACGTCGAGATTTCTCCGTCCGAGTACGCTCAGTTAAGCTATCAGTGGTATGTCGGCAGCAGCCAGTCTTCCGCTCCGACGGCGTCGGGCTACACCGCTATCGAAGGTGCAACCGCCCGCGAGCTCAAGCTGACCCCCGATCTTGCCGGCAAATACGTTGCGTGCCGCGTGACGTATGGCGCCGCCGGTGCCTACAAGTTCACGGCGAGCCTCAAGAATCCCGTGCAAGAACCCGTCGAGCCCGAGGCCCCCAAGTCTGATGAGGCAAAGACGCTGGACGAGGCGGTCGCGAAGCTCAAGGCCGATGGCTATTCGGGCTGGTATCCCAACCCGTCCCAGGGGAGCAATGCCAACATCTGCTCCATGCTTTCGGAGAAACTTGCCAACTTGGGTTACTCGGATATCAAGGTTTCGCTTGCGGGCGTAACCTATGGCGGTCGCGATCCCAAGCAGGATGGTGGCATTGCGGATGATGGAAAGGTCTCCTATTTCTTCCTGTCTCCCGCAGATAAGACCTCACCGCTTGACTACTCGCTTCTTCGCCAGTTTACGCCGACGTATACGCTGACGGTTGGTTCCGAGAGCGTGTCGTATACGCCCGGTCGCGCATCGACGCTTGCGTGGGACGGCGGCAAGGTCATTGCCTATCTTAAGGCCGCGTGGGCTCATGTTGAGGGCCTGCCGCCCGATGAAATCGAGCCCGACGTTATGCAGGGAACGCTTCCCAGCTCGATCAGCATCAACGGTGTCAAGGTTGCTTCTATTAGCTGGATGAGCCTAAATGGCTCTGTCGCCAAGGTGAATTCGGGTCTTGGCGATCCGACGGTTACGTATACCCATGGCATGACCGATCAGACCGCAGCGTTCACGGCTACGCTTTCGCTGGCGGTCCCTGGCTACAATAATGCCCCGTCAAACGGGACGGCTTATCTGGTCTCCTATACCGTTAAGGCAAAATCTCAAGAGCAGATTGATGCCGAAAAGGCCAAGCTTTCTGCCGCTCTCGACCGCATTGTGCTCAAGGATTTTGAGACAAAAAAAGAAGTCGATGCCAATGCCGTCGAGGGCGATATCCAACTGCCCAATACCCATCGTTCCGGTATCGACGCTCCGTCCGGCGCCAAGCTTTCGTATGCCTCGAATAATGAGGCGGTGGCGAAGGTCAACGGCTATCGCGTGGTTGTTACCCGCGATATCGAAGGCGCCTCAAACGACGTAGTCATTACAGCTACGCTCACCAAGGACGGCATAACCGTTACGCGCGATATCGCCATTAAGGTTAAGCCCATCTCGGACGCAGAAATCGACGATGCCGTTGCATTTATGCAGCAGGTCAAGGACGCCTACGCAAAGTCTCTGCTCGGCACTAACACTTCGGTCGATGCGGTTACCGAGAACCTGTCGACCTTTGCTGAGGCGGTACCCACGGCAGATGGCGGCATCGAGTACCGCAAGGGTAAAGACAGCAAGCTGTCCGGCGTTGTAACGGCCGACCTTCCTGGATACGACGCGATGTCGGGGAACGATTGGCGCACGTACCGCACGAGCGACACCTCGGTCATCTCAAACGAAAACCTAAAGGTGACGCGTCCCGAGGCCGATGCCCTTGTTACGGTCGAGAGCAACCTGACGTACGCTAAGTACGAATCCCTTGCAAAGGCACATCCCGAGAACGCCAAACTGCAGAGTCTTATCAACCAGAGCGTCAAGGCAACATATCGCGTTGTCGGCACGGTCGATCACTCCGACCCCAAGATTTCAGTTGGCTTTAAGCTTGTTGGCGTCGATGCCGACGGCAACGATGAGGTCTGGGCGGATTCGACGAAGAGCGTCGTCTATGGCTCGACCGCAGGCGAGGTGATCGAGGATGCCCTTAAGGGCATGACCCATACCGCGACCGGTGTGGGCACGGCAAATTACTATCTGAGCGATATTACGTCGCCGGATGGTCGCAAGCTGGGCTGGGATGCGTCTACAGGCAAGTATTGGCAGCTGTTTGTTAACGGAAAGGCTTCTGAGGTTGGTGCCGGTCAGGTTAACCTCGCGCCCGGCGATAGCGTCGTGCTGTATTACTCCGCCTTTGGTACCAGTCTTGACGAGATTGGGCAGGCAAAGGTCAAGGCTTCCCTGAGCTTGGTCGGTCCCGACGTCAACGGTAGGAATGCGGTCTGGTATTCTCTGAATGACGCGAAGCTCCAGAGCGGTGCGACCGCTGCCGACCTGACGGTGATGGCGCTGAAAGCTTCGGGCCTCGAGTATGAGCTCGCGACGCCGGAGAAGGATGGTTACTTCCTTCTGTCAAGCGTTACGTCGTCCTACGGCAAAAAGCTTGGGTGGGATAAAGAGTCGGATCGCTTCTGGCAACTCTACGTTAACGGCAACTACTCCAATGTTGGCGCCGATCAGGTTGTGCTCAAGCCTGGCGATAACATTCAGTATGTCTACGCGTCCGATAAAGAGAAGCCGCTCGACGGCGTGGTTCTGAACCCCGGCGCCGCGCGCCCCAATTGGGATAGCGACTGGCCTGGTTACACGAGCGCCGACAAGGTAACCGACGCTCCTGTGCCCACGAAGGACGCTGAGGCAAAATGGGTGAGCGAACTCAAGGGTTCGAACGAATGGAGTAAGGGTATCTCCGACCCGTTGCTGGTTGGTGATTACCTCTATGTTGCCGTTGGTTCCAAGCTGCTTAAGAAGAATGTTGACACGGGTGAGACCGTTGCCGAGGCGCCGTTGGCGGCTGCCATTGATTCGACATCGCGTATGGTATACACCGGCGGCGTTGTACTCGTTCCGCTTTCGGGCGGTCGTCTACAGGCACTGACGGTTGATGCTCTGGCTACGGTTTGGGTTACCGATGAGTTGCCGGCGGGTCCCGATGGCACCCAGCAGTCTCTTGCGTCCGTTACGGTTCGTGATGGCTATGCCTACTTTGGAACGGCATCGGCCAACTGGACTGATTCGAGCGACGGCTACCTGCTCTGCGTGCGCATCTCTGATGGCAAGGTCATGTGGCAGCATAAGAACGAGAACAGCAAGGGCTACTACTGGGCCGGCCTGGCATTCTGTGGCAACTATGGTGTCATCGCGGACGATTCCGGTACGGTGAGCACGGTTAATCCCGACACGGGAGAGACCGTTGCGTCGTTCAAGGTTGCCGATCGCGTGCGTACGACGGTGCTGGTCGATGGGTCGATCGCGTATGTTGTGAGCGCCGATGGCGTTTTGCATAAGCTTTCGGTTGGAGTTGACGGAGCGCTTTCCGAGCTTGGCAAGGTGACGTTTGGTAGCAGCTCGACCTCGACGCCGGTGCTGGTCAACGGCAAAATTGTGGTCGGTGGCGCATCGACCGAGTCCTTTGCCGGCGACTATCAGAACAAATACACGTATTACTACGGCCAGCTTGCGGTAATCGATGCCGAGACGCTTGCTGTTGACTATTCCATTTGCAAGGCAGACGGTAGCTACATCCGCCAGGGAACTTCGGGCGGCGGTGACGTAAAGTCGCAGCCGGTTGTTTCTGTCCAGAATGGTGAGACGTACGTCTATTTTACGTCCAACAACAACCCGGGCGGCATCTACCGCTACCGTATTGGTGACGAAGAAGCCGAGCTGCTTTATACGCCGGCGGCGGGGGACCAGCAGTACTGCATGGCCTCAATTTCGGTTGGATCCGATGGCTCGCTCTACTATGTCAATGACTCGGGCAAGCTGTTCGCTGTCAAGGGCAATGGCCAAAGGGTCAACCGCTATACCGTGATGTTTGACGCCAACGGTAAAGATGCGGCAATGCCCGATGCCCAGCGCGTGAAGGAGGGCAAGACTGCGGCGGAGCCTTCGACTAAGCCGCAAAGCAAGGGTTATACCTTCGCTGGCTGGTACACCGATGCGAATTGCACGAAGGCGTACGACTTTAGCGCTGCGGTGACGGCTGATATGACGCTGTATGCCAAGTGGGCCAAGAATGCCGTCAACCCTGGTGGTAACGGTAGTTCTGGCTCCAATGGCGGCTCCAATGGCGGCTCGGGTGATGCCGGTGCTGGTTCTGGCTCCGGTAATGGTACGAACGGTCAGCAGACTGGTGGCGCTATTGCTCCGGGCCAGAAGCCGGTGTCTACTACGACTAAGACCGAGACCAAGGACGACGAGGATTCCAAGAAGGATTCCGACAAGTCCAATAAGAAGGACGGCAAGTCCAGCAAGTCCGGCTACAAGTCCGACACAGGTTCTGCCGCTGCGACTACCGCTAAGAAGTCCGCTGAGGCTCCCGCGCAGCAGTCTGGCTTCAATCCGCTTGCCATCGTCGGCGTTGCGGCTGGCGTGATCGGTCTTGCCGTCATCGCCGTCTTCGTGCTGACCAAGCGCGGCAAGGGTGACGGCAATGTCCGATAAGCCAAAGGACGACGGCAAGCAACCCGATTCCTCGTTTATTCAGCTCGACGATACAAAGCAAAAGGGCGCCGCTTCGGCGGCGTCCGCCCCTCGGCGCAAGGCGCTCATTGGCGTCCTGACCGCCGCCTGTATTGCACTCATCGTCGTCTCGCTTGGCTTTGTTCATCCCTCTGCCAGCGGTGCATGGTCCATCGATTGGATTGTCCAGACCGTGACGGGGGAGAGGGTCGTTGCCAAGGACGCCACGGTTTCCGGCTCGACTGCCGCTTCGGGAAAGGCCGGAGCCAAGGATTCCAAATCCTCGGATGATGCGAAGGATGGGTCCAAGGATTCGGACGAATCCGATTCCAAGGACGATTCCGAGTCTTCGGACAAGGACTCGAAAGAGAAGAAGTCCGAAGGCAAAGGTGGCAAGAAGTCAGGGGACAAATCGGGTTCGCAGAATTCTGATTCCACTGGCGGATCGAACACTACTGACGGCTCGTCTTCGGCCGGTGGATCGACGACCGGCGGTGCGTCCGCTTCTAACGGCGGCGGCGCCCCTGCAGACAGCCAAGGCGGTTCGCAGCAGCCCGGCCGCATTACCATTACGGTCTCGGTCACATCGAGCGCTGTGGGCAATCCTGTGTCCTCTGGTGGTACGTTCACCTTCAACGAGGGCGCTACCGTCTACGATGCCCTGTGCGCCCTCGGCCTTTCCGTCAATGCGCACGGGTCCTCGTACGGCACCTATGTCGCCGCTATCGGCGGTTTGGCCGAGAAGGAGCACGGCGGCACGAGCGGTTGGATGTACTCCGTCAACGGCGTGACGCCCAACACGGCATGCAGCAACTACGTTCTCTCCAATGGTGACAACGTGGTCTGGTATTACGTAACGGGCTAGGGGTCTCACAACATAACGCACGGAACGGGCGGTTCGGACAAACATCCGGGCCGCCCGTTTTTCATGCGAATGGGACTGGGTCGCCGGGTCTCTCGGCAAACAAAAACCGGCTGGAACGAGAATTCCAACCGGTTATACATCCAAGCAAATGCCAAACCTATTGCGACTGTGCGCCCTCGAGGAAAAAGCGGCGGCTAAAGTAGTTGTACCAGGTGACTAAAAACGTCGCGATGGCCTTCATGGCCTGGTAGCCGATGCTCAAAAACGTGACGCCCACAAACATGTACAGGTCGTTGAGACCCAGGCCGATCACCGACAGGATGGTGAAGATCGTGAACTCGCGCTTGCGGCTCATGCCCTCGCGATGATCGAACACGTATTTCATGCTGAGCCAGTAGTTGACCACGACGGACGTGGTGAACGAAATCGTGGTGCTCAGCAAAAAGTCGGCGTGGAATAGCTCGACGAGCGCAATGAGCATGCCCCAGTCGATGCCAAAGGAGATAAGACCCACGACAGCAAACTTGAGGAACTGCTTAGTATGAGGTTGTGCCAGTGCCTTGCGCACGCAATCACATCCAATGCGTTGATGAATCGAGCAGTGGATACTTTAGAGCTTTTGCAAGGGGAACGTAAGGGCTTTGCCAAGAACTATACGAACTCGCCAAATATTCAAGAGCTAATCCGCAAACGTTGAAAATTTGCCCGTAAAAGAGCGGCGCCCACGGACGATGCTTCGCTGAGCGCGCGTCGACCGTGGGCGCCGTAAGGCTATCGGGATGTCGAGCTACTTGGTCTCTTCGCCCTCCAGGAAGATCTTGCGGGTCACAAAGTTATAGACCATGACCAGCGCGGTGGCGCAAATCTTGGCGATATTGGCCTCGAGACCCAAGCCGGCATTGAGGGCCAGCACAATACCGTCGTTGAGCGCCAGGCCGATCACGGACAGCACGACAAAGATAATGAACTCGCGGCGGCGGCTCATGCCTTCTTTGTGCGCAAACACGTACTTCATGCTTGCAGCGTAATTAAAGATGAGCGAGACGATAAAGCCGCTGGTGTTGGCGATCAGGATGTTGAGGCCCAGACCGTAGTGGAGCAGATTCATGATGCTAAAGTCGATGACGGTGGCAATGACGCCGACGACGCCAAATTTCATGATCTGCGCAAGGAGCTTTTGCATGGTACCTGCCTTAGGGTGGCGCCGGGCGCCGTGGGGATGACAAACCCAGAAAGTTTAGCCAATCCCCGCAGGCGCTGCTAGGCGCGCTCCTCGATAGCACCATTTCTATATGCGTCGAGCAGCTGGCGCAGGTCCTGGATCTGTCTGCGAATCTTGACGCCGGTATCGGTGTCGCTCACCATGCGGCGACGGTCGGCCTGGTCAAAACGGTTGGTCTCGCTCTCGATGTCCACATTGCGGGTGAGCGCCTCGGCAACGGTGGTAAAGGCCCGGTGCGACTTGAGGCGGCATCCGCGCGAGCTCGAGATGAGCGTGTAGCCGGCGATGCCCGTCTTGGGATGGTAGGCACGGCAGAAGCCACCGTCAATGACCAGTAGCTTGCCGTCGGCGCGAATGGCCTGCTCGCCTTTGGTGGTCTTGACCGGGGTGTGGCCGTTGATGATATGGCCGGTCGGGGAGCATGCCATGGGTGTGACGCCAAACTGGCGCATGATGTCGTCACAGACCGACGGCGACGTGGTGAGCGTGAAGTACGGGTCCATCGGCTCGACCCAAGTGCTCTTATCGGCGATATAGGCGCGCTCAAAGGTGCGCACCAGGCGTCCGCTGGCGGGCGAGTTAAAGCCAATCCACAGATACCACATCCAGTCGAGGGCATCGCGGTCGCCCACGCGCCAGGCGCGGCGGGCGATATGGTCGCAAAAATCGAGATAATCGCGGCCGGCGTGCCACGTGCCCAGGCAGTTTATGCTGCTAAAGGTGCCGTCTTCGTTGAGCGGCACGCAGCCGTGGAACAGCAGGTTGCCGTTGGCGACCTTGTACATGGAGCCGTGGGTATAGAGGAAATCGATATGGCGATGCAGGTGATCGGCGGTGACAAATTCGGACACGAGCTTGTCGATGATGTGCTGTTCCTCGGGCGTGAGCGTATAGGGATCCGCCGGATCGACGGTGGGAAAGTCGTTGGTCGTGAGCGGCCACACGCTGCCGTCGGCGAGGGTGACCGTGCCAGCGTCGTGATCGATCTTGTCGAGCAGCAGGCGGTCGGCCATGTCGAACTCGGGGTGGCGCTGGATAATCTGGCCCTCGAGCTTAAAGAGCAGGACGTTGATGGCCTTGATCAGCGGCGTGATGGACTCGCCGACGGTGTAGGTGGCATCGGCGAAGGCGACGAGTTCGCGCAGCGAGATGCCGTAGTCGTTCTCGAGGATCTCGTAGTTGTCATAGCGCAGGTTGTTACGAAGCACGGTGGCGATGCAGGCGGGCTCGCCGGCTGCGGAACCCATCCACAGCAGGTCGTGGTTGCCCCACTGGATGTCGAGTGAATGGTAGGTAAGTAGGCGGTCCATAATCTTGGCCGCACCGCCACCACGGTCGAAGATGTCGCCCACCAGGTGCAGATGATCGACGGCGAGACGCTTGATGAGCGAGGCGAGCGACTCGATAAAGTCGTCGGCGCTGGCGGTCTCCAGGATGGATTCGATAATGCGCTCGTGATAGCGCACGCGATAGTTGTTCTCGTCCGGATGCGTGTGCAGCAGCTCATCGATGATATAGGCGTAGTCGCGCGGGATGGCCTTACGTACCTTGGAACGGGTGTAGCGGCTCGAAAGCGAGCGGGCGACCATAATGAGCTGGTCGAGCATCGTCCTGTACCAGGTGGGCGAGTCCTCGCGCTGGCTGCGGACCAGGTCGATCTTCTCGCGCGGGTAATAGATGAGCGTGCACAGCTCGCCTTTTTCGTCAAAGGAGAGCGTGTCGCCAAAGATCTCGTCGACATGCTCGCGCACCACGCCCGAGCAGTTGTTGAGGATATGCATAAAGGCTTCGTACTCGCCGTGCACATCGCTCATAAAATGCTCGGTGCCCTTGGGCAAGTTGAGGATGGCCGAGAGATTGATGATTTCGGTGAATGCGGATTGCTCGGTGGGGAACTGTCTCGACAGCAGGCGCAGATACTTAAAGTCTTGCGGATTGCGATCGAATGCGACCATGAAACACCTTCCGATGTGGCTGGTAAAACTGATAAACAGCGTCAAACGTTTATCAGTATGCGCCGCTTTTGTTTCGATTTTGAGCCAGCGGCCGAATTGTCGGCTGAATGGTTTGATAAATCGATTTAGTTAGGGTAGATGTGTCGGTTGGGTGGAGACGAAAGAGCATTTTTGCCCGTGATGGCGTATGGCGACGAGAGAGATGTTCATGATAAAGATGTTCAATACGAATGGTTCGAAATGGTAAATAGTGGACATTTGTACCGTATTTAGGCTTGCTGTGCGATAATTTGCGCAGCAATGAGTAAGGAGCCTCATATGAGTGATTTTGTCCTGACCTGTGAATCCGCCGCCGACCGAACCCGTGAGTTCTTTGCGTCGCGCAATATCCCTGTCGTGTGTTTTCATTACGAGATCGACGATGTTGTCTATACGGACGATCTGTATCAGTCGGTTACGCCGGACGAGTTTTTTGCCCAGATTGCCGCGGGCGCCATGCCCAAGACGTCTCAGGTGAGCGTGGGTGAGTACGAGGAGTTTTGGGAGCCGTTCGTTGCCGAGGGTAAAGACGTGTTGCACCTAACGTTGTCGTCGGGTATTTCGGGCACGTATGGATCGGCCTGCGTTGCGGCGCAAATGCTCGCGGATCGCTATCCCCAGGGCGGCAAGGTGCGCGTCATCGATTCGTTGGCGGCGTCTTCGGGCTTTGGCCTGCTGGCGGAATGTGCCGCCGACGTTCGCGATAGCGGGGCTTCACTCGACGAGACGGCTGCATGGATCGAGGAGAACAAGCTCAACTTGCACCACTGGTTCTTCTCGACCGATCTGTCGAGCTACCTGCGCGGCGGTCGCATTTCGGCCGCAAGCGCGATCATCGGCACGGCACTCAAGATTTGCCCGCTTATGACCGTCGATTGCGAGGGCGGGCTGTCGCCACGTGAGAAGATCCGCACCAAGAAGCGCGCGATTTCCGAGATGGCCAAGATCGTGATGGCGCATGTGCAGGACGGCGTGAACTATTCGGGCAAGTGCATCATGTCGCACTCGGCGTGCCGCGAGGACGCCGAGGCTGTTGCGGCGCTGATAGAGGAACAGGTTCCGCAGCTCAAAGGTAAGATTGAGATTAATAGCATCGGTGCTCTGATTGGCTCGCATACCGGCCCTGGTACGGTGGCCGTCTTCTTTATGGGCGACAAGCGCGTGGATTAGCGCTTTGCCCCTCAGCATTTCAACGAAAGAGGGCCCGCCTCACGTTTTGTGGGGCGGGCCTTGCTGTTGCGGCTAGTGTTTCTTTCCGCGGAAGAAGAAGCCGTGCAGCGACGGCTTGAGGCCGCGGTTGGCGCGGCGCTCCTCAACGCGCTCGTGGATCGAAGCGACGCGCTCGATGACCTCGTCGGGAATCGGCACGTCGGGATTCATGTTCTCGACCTGGCTGACCTCGGCGGCGGCGACCTGGTCGATAATGGGCACATCGTCGCGCGAGATGACAGGCGTGGCGTCTTCTTTCATCTTGCGGTAGCGCTCCATCATGTCGGTTTGCAGTTGCTGGGCCGAAGGCGGTGTCCAGATGATGGCGTTGGCGCCGGCGGCGATGGTCTCGCGGATGCTCTCGGGCGTCTTGCCGCCCGGCGCGATGAGCGGCAGGTTGGGATAGTGCTCGCGCAGCTCGCGCAGGACCTGTGGCGTGTTTTTGCCGGCGGCGATGTTGAGGATCTTAGCCCCGGCGCGTACCTTGGCGTGGGCATCGTCGTCGCAGCGAACGACCGTGGCGATGACGGGGATGTCGGCGATGTTGGTGATGTGCTCGACCATCTCGGCAGTAGCGGGGGAATTGACCACGCAGCCCGCCGCGCCCTGCATCTCGGAGACGGCCGCCATCTGCACGGAACGCTTACCGGTGGTGGTGCCGCCGCCAACGCCCACAAAGACTGGGCACTCGGCAACAGTCAGCAGCGCCTGCGTAATGGCGGGCTGCGGCGTGAAGGGGTAGACGGCAAACACGGCGTCGGCATTGGAGTTGCGGATGACCGCCACGTCGGTGGTGTAGATGAGCGATTTGATGCGGCGGCCAAAGAGCGTAAAACCGCTGGCCTCCTCAATCTCATCGGGCATGCGGAGGGCCGCCTTGCGTAGGCGCCCGTCGATGGGCAGCGGCTCCATGGGCAAAAGGCCGTTGGGAGTTACGGCCACCTGGGGCTCGGTAAATTCGTCTGCAAGCTTTACCTCAGAGAAATCGACCGAGGCGACGATGTCCTCGTGAACCTCGGCGGGCACATCGATGGGAGCTTGGTCGTTTGACGCAGCGGGCGTGTCGAAGGAGCTGGTGCCGACGAAGGCGTCGACGCGCTCATTTAGATCGTTGAGGTCATCCATGGAGGCTCGATTCTATGTGATGGTGGCCGGCAGGGTGCCGGCGGCATTGTGCTTGCTAAATCGTTTGACGAGTTGATTTTTCCCCGCCATGTCATCCGTTAGACCGAAGGGTCGGCGAACGTGAAGGAGCTGTGGTGGCGGGCATCGAGGTGCTATCTTGAAAGTACCGTTTAAAAGAGAGGTGACGCGGTATGGAATTGACAGCAATGTTTGGCTCGATTGGCCTGTGCGTGGGCGCAATCGTTGCCGCCGCGGTCATCTACTTTGTGGTCACGGCTATTAAGGGCAAAAGAGTAGAGCGCAAGGAGCGCGAAGCGCTTAAGCAGCATCGTGACCAGCAGGACAAGCGCGCACGGAGATAGCTTGTTGAGTTTCGAATCCGTGCGCTAGCTGCGTTTTCGGATCAGGGCGATGTAGAAACCCTCGAAGTCGCGGCTGGGCGGAATGGTCAGCGTGCCAGGCAGGCCGTTGGCGACGGACGAGACGTGACCGGCAGCGATGGCCTCGGTGAGGGTGTTGCACTCGATGCGCGGCTCCTCGCCGGCTTCCTGGGCGCGGCGTGCTTCGCTTTCGCTCGGCGTGCCGTCGAGGGGGATGAGCTCGCAGTCCATGTGCTTGTCGAGGGCCTCTTGCAGGGCGTCCTCGTTTTCCTGCGGCAAGATTGAACAAGTCGAATAGACCAGCGTGCCACCCGGTTTGAGAGCACCCATGGCGCGATCCAGAAGCGCGCGCTGCGAGCGGGCGCACTTGCTGAGCAGTTGCTCGGTGAGGCCGCGCAGGCTCTTCTCGTTGCCGCTGATGACGGTGCCCGTGCCGGTGCAGGGGGCGTCGAGCAGGATACGGTCAAAGCGGAAGAACTCGTCGAGCTCGCGTGCGTCGATGTGCATGACGGGCACGTTTTTGGCTCCCTGACGGCCCAGGTTGGCTTCGAGCTTCTCAGCGCGCGGGATGCTCATCTCGCAGGCGGTGAGGTGTGCCTGTCCCTGGGTGAGGGCGGCGATCTGCGTCGTCTTGCCGCCGGGGGCCGCGCACATGTCCAAGATGTCCTCGCCGGGTTGGGCACCCAGGACCAACGGCGGCATCATGGACGACAGACTCTGCAGGTAGATTTTGCCGTCGCGGTAGATGTCGAGGTCCCATAGGTCGGAAACCTGGGCTTCGGGCAGGATGAAGGCGTCCGGGTACCAGGCGATGGGGTTGTGGGCGATGCCGGCGGCGTCGAGCGCGGCGGCAATGTTCTCGGCGGTCGCCTTGAGCGTGTTGGCGCGCAGCGTGACCGGACGTGTTGCCGCGGCGCCGAAGCCCTCGATCATGAGCTCGGCATCGGTGGGCGTATAGGCGCCGGCGACCGTGTCGACCATAAAGCGCGGCAGGTCGGCGGCGGAGTGTTGGGCGGCAAGCTGATCGGAAAGCTCGGTAGCAGCAAACTGCCTGAGCTTGAGCTCGGCCTTGACCTGCTTTTTCTGCTTACGACGACGCGGCTTGGACATCCGTCTTTCCTTCCCATTCCATTACATGTCGAATGTTTTAGTACTGGCTCTCGTGCTTGCTGAAGAAGTCGAAGCGCGGAGGCAGCGGCTTTACGCGGTGCTCGCCGGGCTTCTCGCCCAGGCTCTCCACAAACTCGTCCGTGGAGGCAAAGATGTTATCCCAGCTAAAGAAGGCGACCGGGTCGACGTCGAAGTACTCGCAGATGAGCTCGCAGCCGGCCGGCACAATGCCGTGCATCAGGACGGTCGCCACGCGCAGCTCGGTAAAGGCGTCGACGAGGGCCTGCGTCATCGCGGCGTTGGCCGGCTCGCCCTCGAGCTTGTTGGCGGCCTTGGAAGCATCGCTCCAGCGCTTGTTGGCGGCACGCAGGTAGTCGTCGCACACGGCGAGCGCGCGATGTGTCTCGAACTTGTACATGGCCTGCTCAAAGGCGAGGGCTGCCTGCTCGGCGGCTTCGACCACGGCGTCGGAGGCGGTGCCGGCGGGAATGCAGCCGTTGCGGTAGGGGCTCTCGTCGCCTTCCTTGACAGCGACGCCGTAGAAGCAGCTGCGGGCCAGGCGGTTGAAGACGCCGGTTAGCAGCGCGCTTTCCTTAAGGGCCGGGTCGATAACGCGCTTGTCGTCGCAGGCGCGCACCTCGTTGCCGTCCTTGTCTTTGCCGGTCACGCGCGTGTCGTATGCCTTGGGGCTAAAGCTCACCGGCTTCTCGGACAGGCCGAGCGACAGCCAGTGCGCGCGCATCTGCTCGCAGGTGTAGTGGTTGAGCAGGTCGTCTGCCGGCGGGGGAGGAGTCTGCGAGGACGAGCTGGCCTTTTTGCCCATGTAGAGCAGGTGGTAGCAGGCGCTGACGGTGCTCTGCGTAAGGTCCCAACCCAGGGCTTCCCACATGGCGGTCTGCGCGATGCAGTAGAAGTAGATGTTATCCTGACCGATGAACTGGTAGATCTGTGCGTCGTCCGAGCACCACCAGTCACGCCAGTCGAGCGAGCTGTGCTGGTAGGTGGGTGCGGGGACCTGCGTGGAATCGGCGGCGGGCTCGCCCATGAGGGCGGCATCCTGGGCGGCGACGCCCTCGGTCGCGCCGGCGGCGCGGGCGTCGCGGGCGAGTACGGTACGCGTGTAGCTGATGGGCGCCCACAGGCTCTCGGGCCAGCACCAGCAGGTGACGTCGGTCACGCCGTCGACCTGGGGCACCGGAACGCCCCAGTCGATGTTGCCGGTGATGCGGAAGGGCACGAGAGCCTTGCCGCTGCGGAAGCGCACGCCGCCGTTGGCGAGCACCGCGTGGGCGTCATCGCGCTCCTTCCAGCTGGGGAAGGTGACGGTAAAGCTGCTCTTGTTGCCCTCGGGCTCCAGCACGGTGTGCTCGGGGAGCTGATCCTCGACGGCATCGAAGGCCTCGCGGAACTTGTTCTGGATGTAGAGCTGAGCCGGCAACAGCCACTCCTCCATGGTCTTGGAAACCACGGAGCGAACCTGCGGGTTCTGGGCGAGCTTGGCGGTGTAGGTCTTCATAAAGTCAAGGTATGCCGGCAGGTCGAAGTAGAGGTTGTCGACCGGGCGCAGCTCGGGCACCTCGCCGGTGAGCTGGCTCTTGGGCGCGATGAGCTCCTCGGGCTCAAACTGGTGGCCCAGATCGCACTCGTCGGCGTAGGCCTTCTCGGACTTGCAGCCCTGGATGGGGCAGCGGCCGATCACCTGGCGGCCGTTGAGGAACGTGCCGGCCTTGGCGTCGTAGAACTGCAGCGTGGAGCGCTTGGAGATGGTGCCCTGCTCGTGCAGGCGTTCGATAATCTCGGCGGTCACCTCGTTGTGAATCTGGGCTGCCGGCTCAAGGCCCGAGCCGCCGTAGATGTCGCAGCTGATGTTGTAGTTGTTGAGGGTCGCGGCCTGGCGGGAGTGATTGGACTCGACATACTCGCTAATGGACTTGTCGTAGCCTTCGCCCTCTTTGAGCTTGCGGTAGCTCTCCATGATGGGCGAGCCGTAGCAGTCGGTGCCCGAGGTGAAGATAACGTTCTCGCGGCCCAGGCGGTCGCGCAGGAAGCGGGCGAAGAAGTCGGCCGGGACAAAGACGCCGCCGACGTGGCCAAAGTGCAGGCCCTTATTGCCGTAGGGCTCGCCGGCGGTAACGATGGCGCGGCGCGGCCAGCTGGGACGGTCGTTCATGGAGTATTTGGATGCCATGGGACTCCTTCGCATATGGTGAGAGCGCGGCCGGGCGTATCGCCTGGCCGCGCGGTGGTCAATTCGTGCATATCGTTCGACATTATCGCACATGCGGGCGGGTGCGTGGCAGGGGCGCTATCCTAAGATGCTATGAATGAGATTTCCAACATACATGCGTTTGAGGACGAGGATTTTCTGCACGCTTGCTTCGTGTGGGGGATGGTCGTAGTCGGCGTGTTTGCCGTGTGCCTGGTGCCGGTGTTTATGCTGCTGGGCGGGCCTGCAGACTTGGATGCGGCTGACGCGGGCGGCTGGACCACGGTCTTGGGCTGGATAGTCGGCTTGACTGCGGTTTCGGCGGCTTCATTTGCCGTGCACGAGCTGGTGCACGGTGTGTTTTTTAAGCTGCTGGCGCCTGCGGGCGCGCAGGTGACCTTTGGGGCGAATCGCGAGGCGGCGATGATCTATGCCTGCGCCGAGGGCGTGGTGTATTCGCGCCGGCGGTACGTGGCAGTTTGCCTGGCGCCGACGGTTGTTGTGACGACAGCGTTTGCCCTGGGGTTTGCGTTCTCGGGCTATCCGCTGCTGTGCTACCTGGCGGCCGGCTTGCATTTGTCGGGCTGTGTGGGCGACTGGTATTACGTGCGGACCATTTTGCGCGACCGCCGCATTGTCGCCTGTGAGGACACGTCCTTCGGCGTGCGCTTTTTCGGGTGAGGAGATGTTGATGAAGCCGTTGTTGTTGCACGCTTGCTGCGCGCCGTGCTCGCTTGAGCCGGTTCGCCTGCTGCGCGAGGAAGGGTTTGAGCCCACAATCTGCTGGACAAACCCCAATATTCAGCCGCACGATGAATGGCAGCGGCGTTTGGACGAGCTGCGCCGGTGGTGTGCCGATGGCGACATCGAGCTCATCGAGGCAGGGGAGGACCGCGATCGCTGGGAGACCGGCGTGGCGCCGCTGGGTGCCGACCGAGCCCGTCGCTGTCGCGCGTGCTATGCCCTGCGTCTGGCCGAGGCGTGCCGCGTGGCCCAGGAGCGCGGGTTTGTATATGTGGGTACGACGCTTGCCGTCTCGCCGTATCAGCTGTTCGATACCTGCAATGATGTGTTGGAGCGTTTGGCTGCCGCCCGCGGGCTCACTCCGGTGATTCGCGATTTTCGCCCGTATTATCCCGAGGCCACGCGTCGTTCGCGCGAGCTGGGCATGTATCGGCAGAACTACTGTGGTTGCCGATTCTCGGCCGTCGAGGCGGCCATGGACCGCGCCCGTATCCGCGACGAGCGCAAAGCCGCCAAAAAGTAGTTCACTTGGGACGTCAGCCTGCTAGGATGTAGAGCGGACTTTAGCTATATAAGGAGTATCCGACGTGTCTATGCGTACCGATGATTTTGACTATAACCTTCCTGAGGAACTGATTGCACAGGCTCCTGCCGAGCCGCGCGACTCCTGCCGCCTGTTGGTGGTGGATCGCAAGGGCTCCCGGGCGGGAACGCCGTTGGAGCACGGCGGTACCGTTGAGCACCGCATCTTCCGCGACATCATCGACTATATCGAGCCGGGCGACGTGCTCGTCATCAACCAGACGCGCGTGATGCCGGCCCGTCTTATCGGTCGCAAGACGGGCTCGGGCGGCGTGGTCGAGACGTTGCTGCTCAAGCGCCGCGAGGATGTTGACCCGCTGGGCCATGTTTGGGAGTGCTTGGTCAAGCCGGGTAAGCGCCTGAAGCCCGGTGCTCAGATTGAGTATCGCGCCGGTGGCGCTCATGCGCCCGAGGGGGCTCCCGTGGTGCTGACGGCCGAGGTCGTCGACTTTGTCACCGATAGTCGCGGCGGCCGCCTGGTGCGTTTTGAGCCGGCCGGTTGCAATGCCGCCGGCGAGCCGCGCACGCTTGACGAGGCCATCCATGCTGCCGGTCACGTGCCGCTGCCGCCCTACATTACCGATTACGAGGGCGATCCCGAGAAATATCAGACCGTGTACGCCATGAAGGAGGAGCACTCGGCTGCCGCTCCCACGGCGGGCCTGCATTTTACTCCTGAGCTCATGGCCGCTATCGAGGCCAAGGGTGCCAAGTTTGCCGCCGTCGAGCTCGAGGTGGGCATCGATACCTTCCGCTTGGTGGAGGAGGACGACCCTACGCAGCACGTCATGCACACCGAGCGCTACCACGTGTCGCAGGAGGTTGTCGACGCCGTGCATAAGGCCAAGGCCGAGGGTCATCGTGTGATCGCCGTCGGCACTACCGCGGTGCGCTCGCTCGAGAGCGCGTTTGACACGGACGCGCCGGTGTCCGATCCGGCCGTGACGGCGCGCTATTTTGAAGGCCGCGAGGACGGGGCCGATACGCTTGGCCGCGGTGACATCGTGGTGCGCGAGAACGCCACGACGCAGCTTTACCTCATGCCCGGCTCGACCTATCACGTGGTCGACGCGCTGATCACGAACTTCCATGTGCCGCGCTCCACGCTCATGATGCTCGTGAGCGCGCTTGCCACCCGCGACCAGATCATGGATGCCTACGCCGCTGCCATCGAGGAGCGCTACCGCTTCTTCAGCTTTGGCGACGCGATGCTCATTTGTTAGTTACGCGGTTCTACGAACCGCGTAACTGCTCGACGCTGCGCGGGCCGCATTTGGACAATCTGACGTTCAACTTCAAGGGCGCGACCAGAAGGTCAGCGCCCTTTCGTTTCACGTCACCTTGTCTCAAATGCGGCCCGCTCGCTCATATGACCCAATCCGCTGTCAAGAGCCACAATGGCCCCGCCGACCGCTTGCAATCGGTCGGCGGGGCCTGCCGTTGAACCCGTCCCGGTCCGCCCCCGGCATGTCGTCGACGCCTTCGGCTCAGTCTCATATCCG
>JAXJJM010000047.1:0-16371 GCA_036298225.1 Collinsella sp. | reverse complement strand
TCCCCATACCCTCGTTCGGTCAGACGCGCCGCCGCGGTTTGTGTTTGTGCCGTATAATGACCATTACCTATGACGCGATACAAAAGAAAGGTGTTTGCCCATGCAGGCACAGAAGGCGGAGGGAACCCGCGACCTTATCGGCGCCGAGATGCGCGCCTGGCAAAAGATGCAGCAGATTGCGGCCGGCGTGTTCGAGCCGTTTGGTTTTAAACCCATCGAGACGCCCGCGATCGAGCAGGTGGACGTGTTTGTCCACGGTATCGGCCAGTCGACCGACGTCGTGCGCAAGGAAATGTTCCGCGTGTTCAGCGGTGCCAACCTGGAGCGCGTCTTTACCGAGGGCACCGACACCAAACTCAAGCCCAAGCAGCGCCTGGCACTTCGCCCCGAGGGCACGGCCGGCGTGGTGCGCGCCGTCGTCGAGAACAACCTGGTGCCCCAGGGCTCCACGCCGTTTAAGGCGTACTACGCCGAGGCCATGTTCCGCGGCGAGCGTCCCCAGAAGGGCCGCCTGCGCCAGTTCCACCAGGTGGGCATCGAGTGGCTCGGCGCTCCCGATCCGGCGGCAGACGCCGAGTGCATTATCATGCTCATGGAGTTCTACAAGCGCCTGGGCTTCGATCTTTCCAAGCTCCGTCTGCTCATTAACTCGATGGGCGATGCCCAGTGCCGTCCGGCCTATCGCGAGCAGGTCAAGCAGTTTATCCTCGATCACGCCGACGAGATGTGCGACGAGTGCCGCGAGCGCGCCGAGCTTAACCCGCTGCGTGCCTTCGACTGCAAGAACGACCATTGCCGCGAGGTCATGGCCGACGCGCCGCTGATGGGTGACAACCTGTGCGATGAGTGCCGCGAGCACTACGAGCAGGTCAAGCGCTATTTGGATGCGGCGGGTATCGAGTATGTCGAGGATCCCACCTTGGTGCGTGGCCTTGACTACTACACCCGTACCGTCTTTGAGGTCGAGGCTCCTGGCGCCGGCGTCGGCTCCATCGGTGGCGGCGGCCGCTATGACGGCTTGGTCGAGCTCGAGGGTGGCAAGCCTACGGCCGGCGTCGGCTTTGCCGTCGGTTTTGAGCGCGCCCTGCTGGCCCTGCAGGCCTTTGGCAGCGATCTGGGTGCCGATGAGGCCCCGTGCGTCTATGTCGCCAATGCCGGCAAGGAACTGCGCCAGAACGTCTTTGCCATTACGCAGGAGCTTCGCGCCGCAGGCATCGTGACCGAGGCCGACTATCAGGGCCGTTCGCTCAAGGCCCAGTTTAAGCAGGCCGATAAGGTGGGCGCCAAGCTCATCCTGGTCCTGGGCGGCGACGAGCTTGCCGCCGGCAAGGTCAAGGTGCGCGACATGGAGAGCCATGACGAGGTACTGGTCGATCTGGCCAACGTGGTCGAGGCGGTTCGCGAGCGCCTGTAGCGCATCTTTTTGAGCTGCGGGCCTGCTAACGTGCCCTGCTCATGGAGAGCGATTGTTACGGGGGTGTTTCGCTTTTATGCGGAATGCCCTCGTTTGCATATGCCGTCCACCGAGAAATACGACCATTTAGAGCAAAAACCCTTGCAATGCAGAAAATACTTTTGTGTGGTAAAGCGCAATCAGTGTCGAAAGTATTTCGCAAGCGCCTATAATGAATACCGCATGTTACGTGCATAGAAGGAGGAATGGGAGGAAACGTGGCTGAGAACCTAAGCAACCAGTCTGTACCCGAAGCCGCGGCGCGCGTCGCTGCCGTGGTCAACCGCCTCGTTAACCGAATCGGCTCGAATGCCGAGTCCAGGGAGCGTCTCGCCGAGATCGAGATCCCCGAGGAGCTGCGCGACAATCTGGCGTTGTTCCTGCGCCTGGAGCGTCGTGTGCTTAGCGAGTATGATCCTGAGATCGCGGACCTGTTCGACAAGATCCTGTCGGCCGAGATTGTGGCCAATGCCGGTAACCCCGGTACCCGCGCTGCCGACGAGGCCGTCGACGAGCAGGGCGTGCCCACCGCCGACGAGCCCACTGCCGTGGCATTTCGTGAGGTCGTCGATCTGATCGACAGCCTGCCGCTCGATAAGCAGCAGGTCATTGTCCGCGCTTTTACGAGCTTCTTCCACTTGGCAAACCTGTCGGAGGAGAACTACCGTGTGGCGCAGCTGCGCGAGCGCGAGGCCGGTGCGTCGACCGATACCGAGGTCGATCCCGCCAACGAGCTTACCGTCGCCTATCACCAGCTGGTGAATGAGCTGGGCGTCGAGGGCGCCAACGAGCTGCTCGACAAGCTCGAGTTCCACCCTGTCTTTACCGCGCATCCCACTGAGGCCCGTCGCAAGGCCGTCGAGGGCAAGATTCGCCGTATCTCCAACCTGCTGGAGGAGCGTCCGCGTCTGGGCGGCTCCGACCTGGTGGAGAACGAGCGTCATATGCTGCAGGAGATCGACGCCCTGGTGCGTACGAGCCCCATCGCGCTCAAGAAGCCCACGCCGGTCGAGGAAGCCGATACCATCATCGACATCTTTGATAACACGCTGTTCGATGTCATCCCCGTTATCTATCGTCGTTTTGACGACTGGGTGCTGGGCGACAAGGCCGGTACCGTGCCGCCGCTGTGCCCGGCGTTCTTCCATCCCGGCAGCTGGATCGGTTCCGACCGCGACGGTAACCCCAACGTCACCGCCAAGGTGAGCCGTGAGGTCGCCGCCAAGTACTTTACGCACATGGTGCTCAAGCTCGAGGACAAGTGCCGCCGCATCGGCCGCAACCTCACGCTCGAGGCCACCTACAGCAAGCCTTCTGCCGAGCTCATTAACCTGTGGAACCATCAGGTCGAGATGAGCCCTCGGTACACGGCCCGCGCCGAGCTGATCTCCGAGCACGAGCCGCATCGCGCCGTCATGCTCGTCATGGCCGACCGTCTGAACGCCACCGTGCGTCGTATCACCGACACCATGTACCACAGCGCCGATGAGTTCCTGGAGGACCTGCGCGTCGTCCAGCGCTCGTTGGCCGCTTGCGGTGCCGTCCGTGCTGCCTACGGCCCGGTCCAGACCATCATCTGGCAGGTCGAGTCCTTCGGCTTCCACATGGTCGAGATGGAGTTCCGTCAGCACTCCGTGGTGCACGCCCGCGCCCTCAAGGATATCCACGAAAACGGTATCCATGGCGACCTGCAGCCCATGACGCGCGAGGTCATCGACACCTTCCGTGCCATCGGTTCCATCCAAAAGCGCTACGGCAAGAAGATGGCGCACCGCTACATCATCTCGTTTACCAAGAGCGCCCAGCATGTGGCCGACGTCTTTGAGCTGGCCCACCTGTCCTTCGCACACGAGGAGGATGTCCCCGAGCTCGACGTGATCCCGCTGTTCGAGCAGCTCGAGGACCTCGAGGGCTGTGTCGACGTGCTCGACCAGATGCTTACGCTGCCCGTGGTGCAGAAGCGCCTTGCCCAGACCAGCCGCCGCATGGAGGTCATGCTGGGCTATTCCGACTCCTCCAAGGATGCCGGTCCTACCACGGCCATGCTCGCGCTGCACTCCGCGCAGGAGCGCATCGCCAAGTGGGCCGAGAAGAACGATATCGATCTGGTGCTCATGCACGGTCGCGGCGGTGCCGTGGGCCGTGGTGGCGGCCCGGCCAACAAGGCCGTGCTGGCTCAGCCCAAGGGTTCGGTCAACTGCTTCTTTAAGCTCACCGAGCAGGGCGAGGTCATCTTTGCCCGTTACGGCAACCGCACGCTGGCTCAGCGCCATGTTGAGTCCGTTGCCGCCGCAACGCTTTTGCAGTCGGCCCCGAGTGTCGAGAAGACTAACACCGAGACCACGCAGAAGTTCTGGGATATGGCCGAGAAGCTTAACGCCGCAAGCCACGAGCGCTATCTGGACCTGCTGAACACCGAGGACTTTACACCGTGGTTCTCGACCGTGACGCCGCTGACCGAGGTCGGTCTGCTGCCGATTGGCTCGCGTCCCGCCAAGCGCGGCTTGGGCGCCAAGTCGCTCGACGACCTGCGTACCATTCCGTGGATCTTCAGCTGGAGTCAGGCGCGCATTAACCTGGCCGCTTGGTACGGCCTGGGCACCGCCTGCGAGCAGCTGGGCGACCTTGACCAGCTCAAGGCTGCCTACCAGGAGTGGCCGTTCTTCCGCACCTTTATCGACAACATCGAGATGTCGATCGCCAAGACCGACCAGCGCATCGCCAAGATGTATCTGCACCTGGGCGATCGCCAGGATCTGTCCGAGAAGGTCTTTACCGAGATGCAGCTCACGCGTAAGTGGGTTCTTGCCATCGTCGGTGACGAGTGGCCGCTGCAGCGCCGTCGCGTGCTCGGCTGCGCCGTTCGCGTGCGTAACCCCTACGTTGACGCCCTGTCCATCGCCCAGGTCCGCGCCCTTCGCGAGGTGCGTATGAACCAGGATGAGATGGCCGAGGAGAAGAAGGCCGAGTACATGAGCCTGATTCTTTCGACTGTGACCGGCGTCTCGGCAGGTTTGCAGAACACGGGGTAATCGATAGCCCTGTGGCTCTCACCGGGACCCGATGGGTTTCCCTCTGAATGCGTCCTCGCACTTGAAGCCCCCTTATCCTGCTCCTTCGGAGCTGCGGATAAGGGGGCTTCGTGCTGCGGAATGCATTCAGAGGGAAACCCATCGGGTCCCTTCGTCCTCGGTCTTCTGGGATTGGGGCTGAAGGGATTAAAGTGCGCTTCGCGCCCAATGCGGAGTGTGCCTAAAAGTAAGCTGATAGTGGTCCCTGCGATGTCCGGTCTTCGGCGGATTACTGGCTGGGGGAATAATGGCGCGCTTCTCGCCTTGCAACTGTAGCGGCCGCGGTCCCGTTTGGGATCGCGGCCGTTTTGTTGCGGGTCAAATATGAACGTTGTGTTAATGAGTCGGTGGACGGTGGTGTTTTTCGGTGAGCGGCGTATCCTTCCAACGGTTTATCTAGTGTGTCAGTTGAAAGGAAGAGGGCGCTCGTCATTGTTTGAATGTGAACTGCCGTTTGACCACAAGACGTTGCATCTGGAGCTCGAGGATAAGAACTTCGCGGGTGTGATGGAAGGTCATCAAAACGAGTTTAAGACTACGAAATCGCAGGAAGAGCTGGTAGAGGAGTCGCTTGCCAACCCTTATGGCTCGCCTTCGCTCGAGGAGCTTTGTGCTGGCAAGAAGGATATTGTCATTATTAGCTCCGATCATACGCGTCCCGTTCCCTCGCGTGTGACGATGCCTATTCTGCTGCATCACATCCATTCCGCTGCGCCCGAGGCTCGAGTTCGTATTTTGGTTGCTACGGGTATGCACCGTCCGTCGACGCATGAGGAGCTCGTCAACAAGTATGGCGAGGAGATCGTTGCCAACGAGGAAATCGTTATGCACGTCGCGACTGACGACAGCATGATGAAAAAGATCGGCACCTTGCCTTCTGGTGGCGAGTGCATCATCAACAAGATTGCCGTCGATTGCGATCTGCTGCTTGCCGAGGGCTTTATTGAGCCGCACTTCTTTGCTGGTTTCTCCGGCAGCCGCAAGTCCGTCCTGCCTGGCATCGCCAGCTACAAGACCATCATGTACAACCACAACGGCCAGTTTGTGAACGATTCTCATTCGCGTGCCGGCAACCTTTGCCACAATCACGTGAGCGAGGACATGTTCGCCGCCGCCGAGATGGCTCACCTTGCCTTTGTGCTCAACGTGGTGCTCAACGGCAAGCACGAGGTCATTGGCTCCTTCGCCGGCGACATCCACAAGGCACACGAGGCTGGCTGCGAGTTCGTAAAGAGCCTTGCCGGCGTTGAGCCCGTCGAGTGCGAGATTGCCATCACCACCAACGGCGGCTACCCGCTCGACCAGAACATCTACCAGGCCGTGAAGGGCATGTGCTCTGCCGAGGCCACGCTTCCCGAGGGCGGTGTGATCATCGACGTCGCCGGTTGTGCCGACGGTCACGGCGGCGAGGGCTTCTATCACAACATCGCCGACAACGATCCGGCAGAGTTTGAGCGCGCCTGTATCGACCGTCCTAAGGACGAGACCCTGCCCGACCAGTGGACGAGCCAGATCTTTGCCCGCATCCTGGCGCATCACCCTGTGATCATGGTCACCGACCTGTGCGATCACCAGATGATCAAGGATATGCACATGACGCCGGTCAACACCCTCGAGGAGGCGCTCAAGCTCGCCTTTGAGATGAAGGGTGCCGATGCCAAGGTGGCCGTCATTCCCGATGGCCTGGGCGTTGTCATCGCGCAGCACTAGTGCGCGGCCTAAACGAATCGTTTATAACCGACAAGAAAGATAAGGTTTTATGCTTACCAAACTCCTCTGCGAATTCGGCGCAACGGCCCTCATGATCATCTTTGGCGTGGGCGTGCACTGCGATACCGTGCTCAAGGGCACCAAGTATCAGGGCTCCGGCCACATGTTTGCCATCACCACTTGGTCTTTTGGCATCTCGGTTGCTCTGTTTATCTTTGGCGGCGCCGTGTGCATGAACCCCGCCATGGTGCTTGCCCAGTGCATCGTCGGCTTGGTGCCGTGGAGCAGCTGCATCCCCTTCATGATTGCCGATATGCTCGGCGGCTTTGCGGGTGCCGTGATCGCGTGGCTTATGTATGCCGATGAGTTCAAGGCTTCCGATGGTGTCGTCGATCCCATTGCCCAGCGCAATATCTTCTCGACCAACCCCACCACCGAGGGTACGAACTATGCCCGCAACTTCTTCTGCGAGGCTATCTGCACTTTTGTGTTCATCAGCGCCATCCTTGCTGCTGCTAACCGTGCTGGCGAGAACGTCCTGATGCTCGCCATCTGCGTCGGTCTGATCGTTTGGGCTGTTGGCATGGGCATGGGCGGCATCACCGGCTTCGCCATGAACCAGGCCCGTGACCTTGGTCCTCGCATGGCCTATCAGGTGCTGCCGATTAAGAACAAGGCCGACAACAACTGGAAGTACGGCCTGCTCGTTCCTGGCATCGCTCCGTTTGTCGGTGCCGCTTTGGCCGCGCTGTTTGTGCATGGTTTCTTGGGCATGTTCTAGTCCAAGACAATTGATATAACGCCCGGGTCCGGCATAGGTTAACTTTCCGCCGCGTCCTCGGACATGCAAGAAGCTCCCGCTGCGCACTTCGTGCGGCGGGAGCTTCTTGCGTCCTGCGGAGTGCGGCGGAAAGTTAACCTATGCCGGACCCTGCGGGAATCCAGTTACGTTCGTACAAGCAACCCAACATATATATCTGAATTTGGATGGGAGGGGCTTGTTGCTGGTAGGGGCGTTGAAGCGCGAGTGACACTTTGGGATGCGTGGCGCCTTGGGGTGGGGCGGTGCTTTGGGATGAGAGGCTTACTTACTTAGTTGAAGAGGGGCTTTATGGCTGATAGGTAGTCTTTGGCTACGTCGGCTTTGTCTGCTTGGAAGTTGTGCCAGGCCCACCATTGGACCATTCCTACGAAGCTTGAGGCTATGTGGTGTAGTAAGAAGCTGCGGTCCATGGTGGCGGCGGGGCCTGCGGGGTCGGCGGGGACGGTTTCGGCTGCGCGCGACATGATGGTCTTGCGGAGACAGTCGGCGAAGACGCGTGAGCCGGCACCGGCTACGAGGGCTCGTACGCCCTGACGGCGCTCCCAGAGGTTGTTGAGGATATGCTCGACTTGCACGAGTGGGTCGTCGAGCGGCGTACCATCGTCGTCGAGGGCGTGGGTGCAGATGTCGCTCACGAGCTCGGACAGTAGGTCGTCTTTGCTCTTAAAGAGGCCGTAGAATGTCGCGCGGCCTACGTGGGCGCGAGCGATGATGTCGCCGACAGTGATCTTGCCGTAGTCCTCCTCGCGAAGGAGCTCGGAAAACGCCGTGACAATAGCGGCGCGGCTTTTTTCTTTGCGGGCATCCATGGTTATGCATCCACTTGAACAAGCAGGCAACGGAGCGTGCCGGAGCAACCCTCGTAGGGACGCTTGCCGGCGCCGTAGCCGACGGCTTCGATGCGGTAGCGTGCCGGCAGGTGCTCGGACGTGCGCAGCGCGGCGACGATGGCGGCGCCCGTGGGCGTCACGAGCTCGCCGGCGACCGGTACGGGCGTGAGGGCGATATTGCCCGCCTGGCATAGGTTGACAACGGCGGGGACGGGAATGGGCATGAGGCCGTGGGCGCAGCGGATGGTGCCGTGGCCCTCGGAAAGCGACTCGACAACGATGTCCTCAATACCCAGGTCATCGAGGCAGATGGCGACAGAGCAGACGTCGACGATGGAGTCGACGGCGCCCACCTCGTGGAACATGACGGTTTCGGGCGTTTTGCCGTGGGCCTTGGCCTCGGCGGCGGCAAGTGCGGTAAAGATGGCGAGCGCACGACGCTTGGCGCCATCGCTTAGCTGTGAGCCGTCGATGATGGCGGTGACATCCGCCAAAGAACGGTGGTGATGGTGGTGGGCGTGATGGTGACCCTCGTGGCCATGACCGTGGGCCTCATGGTCATGATCGTGGCAGTGCTCGTGTTCGTGCTCGACATGGTCATGATGGTGGTGCTCATGCTCGTGTGTGTGCTTGGTAGCTGCTTCGTTGCCGTGGAGCCAGG
The DNA here is from genome assembly GCA_036298225.1 of Collinsella sp. GTDB lineage: Bacteria > Actinomycetota > Coriobacteriia > Coriobacteriales > Coriobacteriaceae > Collinsella. The sequence goes on along the minus strand of JAXJJM010000047.1, from coordinate 7,823 downwards.
CCATATCGTGATCGTGGTTCTCGAGCTCCTCTGCAAGCTGGACGTCGAAATCGCAGGCGTCGATGCCATGCTTGTTTGCACGCGTGACGGCAATCTCAAAGCCGTCGACCGGCAGCGTGGCGAGCTGTTCGCGCAGGTGCTCCTCGCTGGCGCCCAGGTCGAGCAGGGCCGCGACGGTCATATCGCCGCTGATGCCCGAGGTGCCGTCGATGATAAGCGTGTGCTGATGGTTGGACATGGAATGCTCCTTAACGGGCGCGAGGCGTGCCGGCGCTCAGATGATTGATAAGACTTGCCTGGTAGGCGGCGCCAAAGCCGTTGTCGATATTGACGACCGAAACGCCGCTGGCGCAGGAGTTGAGCATGGCGAGCAGCGCGGCTACGCCACCAAAGCTCGCGCCGTAGCCCACGCTGGTGGGAACGGCGATGACCGGACAGCTCACCAGACCGCCGACAACGCTCGCCAGTGCGCCCTCCATGCCGGCGATGGCGATGACCACCTGCGCCTGGGCAAGTTCCTCAGCATGAGCGAGCAGGCGGTGCAGGCCGGCGACACCCACGTCGTAGAGGCGATCGACCTCGTTGCCGTAGAACTCGGCCGTCAGTGCCGCCTCTTCGGCGACGGGCAGGTCGCTCGTGCCGGCGCAGGCGACGACAACGCGTCCGTTGCCGGTGGGGGAGGGCTTGCCACCCACCAGGGCGAGCTGGGCGTCAGGGACATATCCCAAGTCGATGTCGTTGCCGAGAAGCTCGGCGGTGTGCGCGGCTTTTTCGGCATCCAAGCGCGTGACCAGGATGCGCTCCTGGTCTGCATCGAGTAATGCTTTGATAATGGCGGCAATTTGCTCGGCGGTTTTACCGGCACCGTAGACAACCTCGCCGGCTCCCTGGCGCACTCCGCGCGAAAGATCGAGCTGCGCAAAGCCCAAATCGGCGGTCGGAGCCGTCTGGATGCGCGTAAGGGCATCGGCAGGGGTGACTGATCCGCCAGCAACATCGCTCAGCAGCTGCTCTAGGTCTCGCTTATCCATATATGTTCCCTTCGACGGCGCAAAGTCTAGCACTCAAAGGGTGTTTTTCCGAACACTAAGACAAAATTGTTCGGAAACTATAGGACAGACTGATTCAATTGTTAGACGGATCGACTAGTCGCGCAGGATGATGTCCATGGCGAGCATCAGGTTGCGCTCGTCGATGGCAAACGGGGCGGCCTCGCGCGTCTTGGGCTTGGCGCAAAACGCGATGCCCGTGCCCGCGGCCTGAATCATGGGGATGTCGTTGGCGCCGTCGCCGATCGCGACGGTGTGGGCCATATCGACACCGCACTCAACCGCCCAGTCCAGCAGCTGGATGAGCTTGGACTCCTTGGTCACGATGTCTGCCGCCAGCTTACCGGTGAGCTTGCCGTCTACGACCTCCAGGCGGTTCGCTAGACAAAAATCGATGCCCGCAGCGGCCACGATCTTATCGGCGACCTCGTGGAAGCCGCCGCTTACCACGCCGACCTTCCAGCCCTTGCTGTGCGCCGAGCGTACAAGCTCCAGCGCGCCGGGGGTAAACGTCACGCGCGCAAAGGTGCGCTCGAACACGCTCTCGTCCAGGCCGGCAAGCAGCCCCACGCGCTCCTCGAGCGCCTGCTTAAAGTCAAGCTCGCCGCGCATGGCGCGTTCGGTGATCTGTGCAACTTGCTCTCCCACGCCGGCTTCCTCGCCCAACAGGTCGATGACTTCCTGGTTGATGAGCGTGGAGTCGATATCCATAACGATGAGGCGTGCAGTCATGGCGGGCCTTTCCGAGTGCAGTTGTATTGGGGCACATTGTCGCACGCGGCGCGCCTGGGCGACGGCCAGGCCGCGTCAATTGTTTCGTCTCCGTCAAGTCTTTGGGCAAGAGTTACTTTTTCGCGGTACATCGACGTGGGTGCGATAAGATAGAACGCCATGTCCGGCTGCGCGGTTTACGCAGGCTGGGCAAATCTGTACGACGCCGCCCGGAACGACACGGGGCGGCACAGATCCATAAAGGAGGATCACTGGTATGAGCCAGACCCGTCCCATCGATGAGCATTCCATGCACACCCGTACCTGCGGCGAGCTTCGCTTCGAGAACGTGGGCGAAGAGGTCACCCTCACCGGTTGGGTGAGCCGTCGCCGCGACCACGGCGGCCTTATCTTCTGCGACCTTCGCGACCGCGAGGGCATTACGCAGCTCACCTTCGACCCCGAGCACTCCGATGGCGATGCCTTTAAGATCGCCGAGACCATGCGTCCCGAGTGGCCCATCAAGATTCACGGCGTCGTGCGCGCTCGTGGCGAGGAGACCACCAACACCAAGCTCGCGACCGGCGAGATCGAGGTCCTGACCGACCACGCCGAGGTGCTCAACACGTCCGTCACCCCGCCGTTCCAGATCGAGGACGGCATCGAGACCAGCGAGGACACCCGTCTACGCTATCGCTATCTTGACCTCCGTCGTCCCGAGATGATGGCCAACCTCAAGCTGCGCTCCGACTTTACCTTTGCCATTCGCGAGGCGCTGCACAACCGTGAGTTCATGGAGGTCGAGACGCCCTCCCTGTTTAAGTCCACGCCCGAGGGCGCCCGCGACTTCATCGTTCCCAGCCGTATTCAGCCGGGTAACTTCTACGCCCTGCCGCAGTCCCCGCAGCTCCTGAAGCAGCTGCTTATGGTCGGTGGCGTTGAGCGCTACTACCAGGTCGCCAAGTGCTTCCGCGACGAGGACCTGCGTGCCGACCGCCAGCCCGAGTTCACCCAGGTCGATATCGAGATGTCTTTCGTGGACCAGAACGATGTCATGAGCGCGCTCGAAGAGGTCCTGGCTGACGCCTTCGGCCGCATGGGTGTCGAGATGCCCACGCCGCTGCGTCGCATGGACTACTGGGAGGCCATGGACACCTATGGCTCCGACAAGCCCGATACCCGCTACGGCATGCACCTGGTCGACCTGACCGACATCTTCGCCAACTCCAAGTTCAAGGTCTTTGCGACTGCCGCAAACGAGGAGGGCTCTGTCGTCAAGGCCATCAACGCCAAGGGCGCCGGTGCCTGGGCACGTGCCAAGATCGATAAGCTCGCCGGCGTGGCTTCCACGTTTGGCGCCAAGGGCCTGGCATGGATCGCTTTCCGCGAGGACGGCTCCATCAACAGCCCCATCGTCAAGTTCTTCTCGGACGAGGAGATGACGGCTCTGCGCGAGCGCATGGATGTCGAGCCCGGCGACCTTGTGATGTTTGCCGCCGGCCCGCGCCTGCTCTCTGACGAGATCCTGGGCGGTATGCGTTCCCACATGGCCAATGCGCTCGAGATCAAGCGCGAGGGCCACGACTTCCTGTGGGTCGTCAACTTCCCGCTGTTCCACTGGGATGAGGACCGCAAGGCCTACGCTGCCGAGCATCAGCCCTTCACCCTGCCGACCGAGACCGACATCGCCAAGATCGAGGCCGACCCGTTGGCGGCCGGTTCTTGCACCTACGACTTTGTCATGGACGGCTTTGAGGCCGGCGGCGGTGGTATGCGTATCCACAACGCCGAGATGCAGATGTCCATGCTCAAGCTCCTGGGCTTTACCGAGGAGCGCGCCGAGTCTCAGTTTGGCTTCCTCATGGAGGCCCTCAAGTTTGGTGCGCCCCCGATGGGCGGTTTCGCTCTGGGCCTGGACCGCGTGTGCATGCTGCTCACCGGTTCCGACTCCATCCGCGACGTCATGGCGTTCCCCAAGACGGCCAGCGGCTCCGACCTTATGTCGGGCGCTCCGAGTGCCGTTAGCGGCGCCCAGCTCAAGGACGTCAGTCTGCGCCTGATGTAGGCGAACGGCTACATATTGCCTGTAACGAGGGAAGGACGCGGGCCTTCCCTCGTTTTTTATGCGCCGAGGTTGTGAGGGCATGGGGTGACCGGACGTCGAGGAAGCTGCGTCCCGGAATTTGCGTCCAGAATGGGATGTACTTTCCGCCAGGGTCGCTCAGCGGAAACTGCGTCCCAGAATCCAGCCAAATAACGGGTCGCACTTTCCGGTTGAGCCTTCTGGCGGAAACTGTGTCCCATCATTGACGCTCGAAATGGGATGCGATTTCCGTCCCGCCCTCAACAAGCATCTAACGCTACAATAACTACCACGTGGCTGGGTTTTGCCGGCCGATGTGCGATGTCGCGGGAGGGGACATGGTCGAGTTTACAAAGACGATTAAAGATCCGTTGGGATTGCATGCCCGCCCGGTTGCGCTGCTCTATGACATCATTGCCAAGCACCGTAGTGACGTGTCGGTTTCGATTGGTGACCGCTACACCGATGGCCGCGACGTTATAGGGCTCATGGCACTCTGCGGCGAATGTGGCGAAGACGTCGTGTTCCGCGTTTCGGGCGTGGATGAGGCCTCCTGCGTCACGTCGATCAGAAACCTCTCGCTCTAAGCGCATCAATGTGACAAGGGGACAGTCCCCTTTGTTGCATAAATTGGTATGACAAGGCACCGCAAAGAGATGGTCTTTGTGGTGCTTCTTTTGTTTCGTATAGGAAACTTTTTCGAAATCTGAATGGGGACCCTTTCCAAAAAGTTAACCACGTGTTAGTTTACTAAAGCGAACATAGATGTGGCTAACTTTTACCATGTCGATGTGAAGGACGAACTGACGTTAGGAGCCACTCATGTCTTGCGGACCGCAGATGCCGGCAATGCCGCTTTCGATGGTAAAAGCGGGCGAAACCGTGCGCGTGTCTCGTGTAAAGGGCAATGAGGACATGAAGCACCACCTCAAGGACCTCGGCTTTGTCGAGGGCAGCGAAATCCACGTGGTGAGCTCGAGCGGCGCCAATATCATCGTTACGGTACTGGGCGCACGCTTTGGTATCGATTCCAAGGTTGCCATGCACATCATGACCGTCGGTTAGTCTGCAGCATTTCATAAAAACCGAAAGGGGGACAAGAGGATGAAGACGTTGGGTGACGTTAAGGTGGGCGAGAGCTCCACCATCGTCAAGCTTCACGGTGAGGGTGCGCTTCGCCGCCACCTTATGGACCTGGGGCTCATCAAGGGCACTTCGTTCAAGGTCGTGAAGGTTGCACCGCTCGGCGATCCGGTCGAGATCAACGTGCGCGGCTACGAGCTTTCCATCCGCAAGGAGGAGGCGGCCGTCGTCGAGGTCCAGTAAGGGCCCGCGGCGCATATTTCTGCAGATAAAGTTAGGTTTTTCTAACTTAATGCAGCATCTTTGAAGCACATTATCCAGCCTGCGCGGAGAAAGCAGCGCAGGCACACAAGGAAGAAGGATTGAATGGCGGATTCTCAGATCCATGTCGCGCTGGCGGGTAACCCCAACTGCGGCAAGACCACGCTTTTCAACCTGATTACCGGCGCCAACGGCTACGTTGGCAACTGGCCCGGCGTCACGGTTGAGAAAAAGGAGGCCAAGCTCCTAAGCGACAAGAACGTTACCATCACGGACCTCCCTGGCATCTACTCGCTTTCCCCCTACAGCCCCGAGGAGCAGTGCTCGCGCGATTACCTCATGAGCGGCGAGCCCGATGTTGTCGTCCAAGTCGTCGATGCCACCAACCTCGAGCGTAACCTGTACCTGGCGCTTCAGGTTATCGAGACCGGCCTGCCCGTGGTCGTTGCCCTCAACATGGCCGACCTGGTCGAGAAGAACGGCGATAAGATCGACACGGACAAGCTCTCCAAGAAGCTCGGCTGCCCGGTCATGATGATCTCGGCTCTTAAGAACAAGGGCATCAAGGAGCTGTTCGATCAGGTCAAGAAGTCCGCTGCTTCTAAGGGCCAGGTACCGGAGCACAAGTTCGATTCCTCCATCGAGGACGTTCTGGACCACATCGAGAATAACCTGCCTGCGAGCGTTCCCGCCAACAAGCGTCGCTACTACGCCGTCAAGCTGTTTGAGCGCGATGCAGACGCCTGCAAGCTCATCAACCTCACTAAGGAGAAGGCTGCTCGCGTGGAGGAGCTGGTCGCCCAGTGCGAGCAGGACTGCGACGACGATGCCGAGTCCATCATCACCGGTGAGCGCTATGGCGTCATCGCGCACATCATCGATGAGTGCCTCACTAAGGCTCCGGCCAAGATGAGCACCTCCGAGAAGATCGACCGCGTGGTTACCAACCGTATCCTGGGTCTGCCGATCTTTGTGGTCATCATGTTCTGCGTGTACTACATCGCCGTTTCTACCTTGGGCGGCACGGTGACCGACTTCACTAACGACCAGCTCTTCGGTACCGACGGTTGGTACGTGCTCGGTCAGGGCCGCGACGCCTACGACGCGGCCGTCGAGGCTGCGGGCGACAATGCCGACTCGGTCGACCCGGCACAGTACGGCCCCTATGTCCCGGGTATCACCACCGTGGTGCACGACGCCCTTGTGGCGGGCGGCACCGAGGACGGTGGCCTGGTCGATTCGCTGGTCTGTGACGGCATCGTCGGCGGCCTGGGCGCTATCTTCGGCTTTGTGCCGCAGATGTTCCTGCTGTTCGTCATGCTGTCCTTCCTGGAGGACTGCGGTTACATGGCCCGCGTCGCCTTCATCATGGACCGCGTGTTCCGCCGCTTTGGCCTGTCCGGTAAGTCCTTTATCCCCATGCTCGTGTCCTCGGGCTGCGGCGTCCCCGGCGTCATGGCTACCAAGACCATCGAGAACGAGAAGGACCGCCGCATGACGGTCATGACCACCACGTTCATCCCCTGCGGCGCCAAGCTGCCGATCATCGCCCTGCTCATGGGCTCCATCATCGGCGATTCTTCCACCACCGCCGCGTGGATCAGCCCGCTCTTCTACTTCCTGGGCGTCTTTGCCGTCATCGCCTCGGGCCTCATGCTCAAGAAGACCAAGCTCTTCGCCGGTCGCCCGACGCCGTTCGTTATGGAGCTTCCTGCCTATCACTTCCCGGCGATCCGCTCTTGGGCGCTGCACGTGTGGGAGCGCTGCTGGGCCTTTATCAAGAAGGCCGGCACGGTCATCTTCGCGTCCACCGTCGTGGTTTGGTTCCTCTCCAACTTTGGTAGCTACAACGGTTCTTTTGGTTTCCTGCCTGCGATGGACGGCATCCCCGAGGAGTTCATGGACTACTCCGTGCTTGCCATGCTCGGCAACCTGGTCGCTTGGATCTTCGCCCCGCTCGGCTTTAGCACCTGGCAGGCCACCGCGCTGACCGTCTCGGGTCTCGTCGCCAAGGAGAACGTCGTCGCCACCGCCGGCTCGCTGCTGTCCGTCGCCGACGCGGGCGAGACCGACCCGAGCCTGTGGACCGCGTTTGCCGGCATGTTTCCGACTATGGGCGCTTGCGTTGCCTTTGGCGCTTTCAACCTGCTGTGCGCCCCGTGCTTTGCCGCCATGGGCACTATCCGCAACCAGATGGACTCCGGCAAGTGGACCGCGATTGCCATCGGCTACGAGTGCGCCTTCGCTTGGGTCATCGGCCTGTTCATCAACCAGTTCTACAACCTGCTTGTGTTGGGACAGTTTGGTATCTGGACGATTGTGGCCATCGTGCTGCTGGTTGCGATGCTCTTCCAGATTTTCCGTCCCATGCCCAAGCATGCATGGACCGACGAGGACGAGACCAGCACTGCTTCCGCCGCAGTTTCCGCTTAAGTCCGAATAAGGATTAACCCTTTTCCACGAGCCCGGGTGTCCCAGCGACACTCGGGCTTTTTGGTTCAAGACTTTAGTCTGCTGGGCGCGCAGCGGCCAGCTTCAACCCACCCGCTATGCGGGTGGAGACAAACGGCTTTACAAAGCCACCCCTCCGACCGATATTGACGATTGTTCAGGCCGTCAAGAATTCGAGTCGAAGG
>JAXJJM010000046.1:0-19041 GCA_036298225.1 Collinsella sp. | reverse complement strand
GACAAATTCATCAGTAGTGCAAGTCCCAGGGTCGCTTGCGGCAACGAACTCGATGCGACTGTCACACCTGGGACATGCACTACTGATGAATTTGTCCCACCAACATCGGGGTGAGGTCGTTTGTCCCGCTCCGGTGGGTAGAATGCCTCCAACGTGTAACTCGATTCGGAGGAATTCGCATGCCTTATTACTATGGATACGGCTTTGGTATCGACCCGCTGTACCTGCTAGTTGTTCTTGTCTGCACGGTGCTTGGCCTTGCCGCGCAGAGCTATATCAACTCGACGTACAAAACGTGGTCCAAGGTGCGCTCGGACGGCGATACGGGCGCTGCCGTCGCTCGCCGCATGCTCGACGCCAACGGTTGCAACGCCGTGGGTATCAAGGGGGTTGCCGGCGAGCTCACCGACCATTACAACCCGCAGGACAACAACCTGTATCTGTCGGACGCCAACCGTTCGGGTGGGTCGGTCGCAAGCGTTGCCGTTGCCTGCCACGAGGCGGGTCATGCCGCCCAGCGTCAAAGCGGCTACACCATGATGAAGGTGCGCAGCGCCCTCGTGCCGGTCGTCAACTTTACCCAGAACACCTGGACCATCGTGCTACTCATGGGCCTGTTCATGAACATCGCGGGGCTCACGACCCTCGCGCTGATCTTCTTCTCGTTTAGTGTGTTGTTCCAGCTGGTTACGCTGCCGGTCGAGATCGATGCCAGCCGCCGCGCCGTGGCCTACATTGAGCAGTCGGGCATGAGCTCCAAGCAGGTCAACGGTGCCAAGAAGGTATTGACGGCAGCTGCGCTTACCTATGTGGCAGCGGCGCTCACCTCGATTATTCAGCTGCTCTACCTTATGGCACGCTACAACAGAAACTCCAACCGATAGCAAATGGGACTGACAGGCGCCGCGGGGATTTGTGTCCCCGCGGCGCTGTACTATGTGTGGGACTTGAATTTGCACAGGGCCGGAGCCCATGTGCACGATGACGAAAGGAGGCTGCGTGGCAGGCTGGAATCTAACCGGCAACAGCGTTTCCGCCGAGTTCGACGGGTCGGACGAGCGGGAGCGCAAAGAGCTCAGCGTGAGCCAGGCGGTCGAGATCGCCGCTGGTGCGCTCGATGCGATTCCGCAGCTGAGCGTCCTGGGCGAGGTCACCGGCTTTCGTGGCCCCAATGCCCGAAGCGGCCATTGCTACTTCCAGATCAAGGACGACTCGGCCGCCGTCGACTGCATTATCTGGAAGGGCGCCTATCTCAAGCGCACCTTCGATTTGCGCGACGGTATGCAGGTGAGCTTTAAGGGCAGCTTCAATCTCTATAAGCCCACAGGCCGTATGAGCTTTGTCGCTCGCTCGTTCTCGCTGGCGGGGGAGGGCCTGCTGCGTCAACAGGTGGCACAGTTGGCCGAAAAGCTGCGCCGCGAGGGCTTGATGGACGAGTCCCGTAAACGTCGCATCCCGGTGTTTTGCTCGCGCGTGGCGGTCGTCACCTCGCTTTCCGGCGCCGTGATCGACGATGTCAAGCGCACGCTGCGTCGGCGTAACCCGCTCGTCGAGCTTGTCTGCGTAGGCGCTAAGGTCCAAGGCGAGGGTGCGCCGACGGAGCTCATCGAAGGCTTGCATCGCGCTGCTGCCATCACACCGGCGCCCGATTGCATTTTGCTCGTGCGTGGCGGTGGCTCCTTCGAGGACCTCATGACCTTCAACGACGAGGAGCTTGCCCGTGCGGTGGCAGCCTGTCCCGTGCCTGTGGTGACGGGTATTGGCCATGAGCCCGATACCTCGATCTGCGACATGGTAAGCGACCGTCGAGCCTCCACGCCCACGGCGGCGGCCGAATCCGTGGCGCCTGCCATGACAGAGCTGGCAGACGTGCTCGAGACGCGCCATCAGCGTCTGGGTGCCGCGATGGCATCGATGATCGGGTCGGATCAAGTCGATCTGGAGATGCTCGATCAGCGCGGTCGGCGTGCCTGGGATACCTATACGGCACGCTTGGGCGATGCGCTCGATGCAGCTGCATGCCGCCCGTGCCTCAACGACCCCACGTTTATGGTCGAGCGTCGCGAGTCGGAGCTTGCGCTGACGGCCGATCGCCTGTCGGGCGCCATTGCGCGCTCGGTCGGGGCGTTCCGTTCGAGCTTCGAGCGTCTGCCCGAGCGCTTGGTCGCAAGCACCTCGGGGCTCGATGGCAAGCGCCATGCGCTCACGCTTGCGAGCTCCCGTCTGGAGCATCAGGGGCGCACGATGCTAAGCAAACCCGCGTCCGACTTGGGCCGCGCAGCGGCCTCGCTCGACGCCTTGTCGCCGCTCAAGGTGCTTGCCCGCGGCTACTCCATCGCGTACAGCGAGGACGGTGTGGCTACGAGTGCCAAGGCCTTTAAGCCCGGCGACGCCATTCGCGTGCGTATGGCGGATGGTAACGTGGCGGCAACCGTCGATTCGGTTGAGTAGACCGCGTTTTATGGTGATAGACCTTTAGGAAAGGAAACAGATATGGCAGAGAAGACCCCGGTCGAGCAGCTTACGTACAAGCAGGCCTCGCAGGAGCTGGAGCTCATTATCCGCAGCCTGGAGTCGGGCGACATGGAACTCGAGGAATCGCTCGAGAGCTATACCCGCGGCGTCGAGCTCCTCAAGAGCCTGCGTACTCGCCTGGCCGATGCCGAGCAGAAGGTCTCGGTGCTCCTGAAGGATGTCGACGGCAACGACGTGCTCGCCGACGGCGAAGCCGCCAACACCGACGACAACCTCTCGTTCTAGCCATCCCGACCAAATATAATTACCTTGGTCTGTGAGAAAGGAACCAACTATGTGCGATTGCATCTTCTGCAAAATTGCCAACCACGAGATCCCCTCGACCGTTGTCTATGAGGACGACCAGGTCATCGCCTTCGACGACCTCAATCCCCAGGCGCCGGTCCATACGCTCGTGATCCCCAAGAAGCACTACAGTGACATTGCCGACAACGTACCTGCCGAGACCATGGGCGCCGTGGCTCACGCCATCCAGGAGGTCGCTAAGGCCAAGGGCTTGGAGGACGGTTTCCGCGTCATCTCCAACAAGGGCGTCAACGCCGGCCAGACCGTCATGCACTTCCACATGCACGTTCTCGGTGGCAAGAACCTGGGCGAGAACCTCATCTGAGGGCGCGTAGGCCGTCGACTTGGCTGCCTTTGGAGTAATCTATGCAGCTTTCTCAACTCGAATACCTTCAAGCTGTAGCGAACTATGGCGGCGTGCGCAAAGCAGCTCGCGCCGTTCACGTGAGTCCGCAGGCCGTTTCGTCGGCAATAAAAAAGTTGGAATCTGAGTATCAGATTGTTTTGCTCGACCGATCGGCGGGGGAGGCTGTTTTGTCTCCGGCGGGCAGAGAATTTGCGCGTCGTGCACGCGTGATCCTGGCGCAAGTCGACGATCTCAAAAAGTACGCTCAATCGGGGAACGGCGGCGTTTCGCCCGACGGCCATTTCCGTCTTTACGCCCCCTGTCTTCACGGGCGGGGGCTCCTTTTTTCCGAAAACTGGTACGACTCGTTTGAAAGCTCGCACCCTCAGATTCATCTTGATGTGTGGCATCAGCCAACGGCAACATGCTTTGAATCACTTATACTTGGAATTTCGGACGCGGCTATCTCGTTTGAGGAACCACGGGACAGCGTCCTTTCTTCAAAATATATGGGTGAAAAGGAGCTCAGGGTTCTTTCATGCCCAGCTGGTCATCAATCTGTTGACGCTATGACCATTCGTGAGTTACTGGGCGGCAGGCTCGCTGTTCCCATCAATTTGTCACCCTGTCTCAATGCAATCAATCAATGTCCCGAAGCTCAGCTGGTTAATTTCCGCTTTCGCGATGTCGAATACGGAAGCAGGGCGCAGGCCGAGTTTCTTCAAGCCGGGGGATTGATATTGAGTTTTTCTGGCTCTTCTCTCGCATCAGATGGATTGGAAGTGAGCGAGTGCTCTATTGAAGGCTCGCATGACGTAGCCTTGCCCATCTACTTTTGCTATCGACAAAATGCCTGGACCGATCGACACCAGACGGTATTTCTTCACCTATTGCGTCATCTTGCTTCGTGAGGCCATTTGGCCTCGTGTCGTCAAGTGAATGTTGACGCCTTGCAACACATAGCTGACAGCTTTGCCCTCATGCTTTTCCAAGATTCCGATTTAGATTGCTGACTCTTGGAGGGCGGAGCATGAAAAACCGTACGGTTTTGCTTTATATGACGTTCGTTTTTCTGTCGAACTTCAGCACCATTTTGTATTTTCTGACGGTTTACCTTGAATTCGTCGGATTCTCGATGGTGGCGATTTCTAGCATGATGATTGCATATCAAGTGAGCAAGTTCATCCTTGAAGTTCCCACTGGCTATATTGCTGATAGGCTTGGACGAAAGACGAGTGGTCTCGTTGGCGTCGTGGGAATGCTTGGATACTACGCCGCCCTACTCCTTGTCCGCTCTCCTCTGCTTTTAATCGGTGCGTTCGCTCTCAAGGGTTTTGCCGTTGCATGTGTGAGCGGATCCATAGAAGCGATTTACATTGACAGCGTCTCTCAGGACCAGCTCGTAAGACTTAATGTCGTTGAGCGATTTGTTTTCTATGCGTCTTATGCCCTCTCCGCTTGTGTGGGCGGTTTCATTTCGTCTGTCGGTGCATATCTCATTGGTCTTTCGGCAGATATCATCGCTATGGTGTTGACGTTGGTTGTTGTTGTCTGCATTCCTGAGATGCGAAGAGAGGGCGCTGCGGCGACACCTGAACGTGGAATTAGCCCGAAGATGATCGGTGCCGCTATTGCGTGTAATGGTATTCTTCGTTCGGCGTACATCATGGACTGTTCTCAGGCATTTGCTTTTGTCGCCCTGGAAGACTTTTTCTCACTGCTGCTTGCGGGTCGCGGAATGAATGCTGTCGCTTCGGGCGTGACCATTGCGGTTCAGCTCCTTGCCTCCGCCTCCATAGGGTTTATTGTGCCTAGTGTGATTGCTCGTGTCGACAAGGGCCGTTTTGCGTGTATTTGCGGCATTGTGCGCCTTTCCCTGACTGCTCTGTTTTTGATTCCCTTTACTCCGGTCTGTTTGCTGCCCGTGTTCTATGTGTTGCAGACGGTCGCTTACTCTTTATTTGCTCCAATTAAATACTCAATTTTTCAAAATGCTGCTGATTCTTCGATGCGCTGTTCATTGATTTCGGTTCAAAGCCAGATGGTGGCGGTGGGTGCTGTTCTTTTCTATCTGCTCAACGCTGTGTTGAGCAGCGCTGCGGGCATTCGAGTCGTATTGCTTGTCGCGCTCGGGATTTCTTCTTTGGTGTATATTCCCGCGCTATTTCGTCTTACAAGCCAAAGGACATGAGTATTTAGGCACCGATAACTTATATATCAACGCCAATAAACCCGAGCGCGAGGGCGTTTGGGTTTATTATTGAAGCGTATGTAACCTGGCGGCGCCACACCGCCTGTTAGTAGGGAGACACATGAACGTTCTGGTCGTCAACGCAGGATCTTCGACCCTTAAGTATCAGGTCATCGATACCAAGTCCCACAAGGTGTCCGCAAAGGGCTCCTGCGAGCGCGTTTGCTTTACCGGCGGTACCTTCACCCACGCTGCCAACGGTTCCAAGAAGGTGACCGAGAACATCGAGTTCCCCGACCACAAGGTCGCCATCGAGGTCGTTCTGAAGGACCTCGAGGCCAACGGCGTCAAGATCGAGGGCATTGGCCACCGTATCGTTCAGGGCGGTTGGTACTTTGGCGACTCCTCCCTCGTCGACGAGGACGTTCTCGCCAAGATCCGAGAGGTCGCCCCGCTCGCGCCGCTGCACAACAACCCCGAGGCCAACGTTATCGAGTACTGCCTGGAGCAGTATCCCGACCTGCCCAACGTTACGGTCTACGACACCGCTTTCCACTTCAACATGCCCGAGGTCGCTAAGACCTACGCCCTGCCCAAGGACGTCTGCGACAAGCTGCACATCCGTAAGTACGGCGCCCACGGCACCAGCTACCGCTACATCTCCAAGAAGGTTGCCGAGATGACCAACGGCGAGGCTCGCAAAGTCGTCGTGTGCCACATCGGTTCCGGCGCTTCCCTGTGCGCCATCGAGGACGGCAAGTGCATGGACACCACCATGGGCTTGACGCCGCTCGACGGTGTCATGATGGGCACCCGCTGCGGCTCCATCGACCCGGCTACCGTGTGCTACCTGCAGCGCGAGGGCGGCTACACCTTCGACGAGGTCGACGAGATGATGAACAAGAAGTCCGGCCTTTTGGCTGTGACCGGCGGCAAGACCAACGACTGCCGCAACGTCGAGGAGCTCGCCGCCGCTGGTGACCCTGAGGCTCAGCTCGCCTTCGACATGTTTGTCTACAAGATTGCCGCCAAGGCTGCCGAGATGGCTACTTCCATGTGCGGCATGGACACGCTCGTCTTCACTGCTGGCATCGGTGAGCACGCTCCGGCCGTTCGTGCCGGCGTTGCCGACCGTCTGGCCTTTATGGGCGTCAAGATGGATCATGCCCGCAACGCCCTGCGTGGCGACGGCGCTTGGTGCCTGTCCGCCAAGGATTCCAAGGTCAAGATTTTCGTCATCCCCACGGACGAGGAGTTCATGATCGCCTCCGACGTCGAGCGCATCGTCAACGGCAAGTAATTGCAAGAGGGGAGGGGCTGGACGACCGAGCGCCGTTCGGCCCCTCTTTTGCGCTCGTTGGGCGATATGCTTGATAGCTATTTATCAAGTTGTGATAACTTCTTATTAAAATGCGGCCGCCTTAAGGGGTCTGCGTCGACCGTATTGCACTGCAAAGGAGTCTCATGAACGTACTTGTTGTCAACGCCGGCAGCTCAAGCCTTAAATATCAGCTTTTGGATACCGATACCCGCGAGGTTTTCGCCAAGGGCAACTGCGAACGTATCGGTTCGGACATGGGCATCTTTGGCCACTCCGAGAACGGTGGCGCCAAGCAGACCGAGGAGGTCCCTTTCCCCGATCATCGCTCTGCTATCGCTCGCGTGCTCGAGGAGCTTGAGAAGACCGACTTTACGATTGATGGCATTGGTCATCGTATCGTTCAGGGCGGCTGGCACTTCGATGATTCCGCAGTTGTCGACGACGAGGTTATGGCCAAGATTCTCGAGGTGGCCCCGCTCGCCCCGCTGCACAACTACGGCGAGGCCGCGGCGATTGAGTATTGCCGTGAGAAGTATCCGGAGCTGCCCAACGTGGCGGTCTTCGACACCTCGTTCCACATGACCATGCCCGAGGTCGCCTATACCTACGCGCTGCCCAAGGACGTGTGCGACAAGTACCACGTGCGCAAGTACGGCGCTCACGGCACGAGCCACCGCTATGAGTGGATGATGGCCAAGGAGATCCTGGGTTCGCGCTGCCACCGTCTGCTTTCGTGCCATTTGGGTAACGGTGCTTCGCTTGCTGCTATCGAGGACGGCGTGTGCCGCGACACCACGATGGGCCTCACGCCGCTTGACGGTCTGATGATGGGTACCCGTTGCGGTTCCATCGACCCGGCCACCGTGTGCTATCTTCAGCGCGAGGGCGGATACAGCTATCAGGAAGTCGATGACATGATGAACAAGCAGTCTGGTCTGCTTGCCATCTCGGGCATCTCCAACGACGCCCGCGACATCCGTACACGCGCCTCTGAGGGCGACGAGCGCTGCCTGCTCGCCTTCGATATGTTCGCCTACAAGGCCATGCAGCAGGCCGGCTCCATGATCGCTTCCATGGCGGGCGTGGACACCATCACCTTTACCGCCGGCATCGGCGAGAACGACTGGTCGATCCGCAAGGCCTTCTGCGACTGCTTTGAGTGGCTGGGCGTACGAATCGACAACAATAAGAACCGCGAGGCCGTGGGCAACGGCCCGCAGGTCATCAGCGCTGCCGGCTCCGCCGTCACGGTCATGGTCATCCCCACCGACGAGGAATACATGATCGCCCACGACGTCGAGCGTCTGACCGGTAGCAACTAGCGCATTCGTCTGCAATTGAGAGAAAGGCCTCCAGAGCAACGAGCTCCGGAGGCCTTATTTGATGGACGAGACGAGCGGGGCGGAAACTCCATCCCACAATCAGCCTCCAAACCGGGACACATTTTCCGGAAGGCCAGAAATCGGAACGCAGTCTATCTTATGGCTCCAAAGTGGTCATTACCTGCAACGCATACGCTCTCAGCAACGTCGCCCATCCATCCAAATTCTCAGCCCCAGCTCGTAGCCAAGCCGCCGTCCACCCCAGATTCCCTGAATGCCACGTGATAGTAGAAGGCCGCACAGGTTAACCCCTGAAAACATTCCGCAGACCAGAAACGCCCCCGTTCGTAGCTCCGAAGGAGCAGAACGGGGGCGTTTCATTGGTCGAGGACGTTTTCAGGGGTTAACCTGTGCGGCCTTCGGGCGAGTACGTCCGCTACTCAGCCATCTGAGCCTGGACGGCGGTGATGGCCACGACACCCACGATGTCGTCGGCAGAGCAGCCGCGCGACAGGTCGTTGACCGGCTTGGCGATGCCCTGCAGGATGGGGCCGTAAGCGTCGGCGCCGGCGAAGCGCTGGACCAGCTTGTAGCCGATGTTGCCGGCCTCGAGGTCGGGGAACACGAGCACGTTGGCCTTACCGGCGACGGAGGAGCCGGGAGCCTTGAGCTGGGCGACGGTGGGGACAATAGCGGCGTCGAGCTGCAGGTCGCCATCGATGGCGAGCTCGGGAGCCTTCTCCTTGCAGAACTTCACGGCCTCTTGGACCTTCTTGGCGACCTCGCCGCCAGCGGAGCCCATGGTGGAGTAGGAGAGCATGGCCACGTGCGGCTCAACATTGCCCATGAAGGTGGACCAGGAGTGAGCGGAGGCGATGGCGATCTCGGAGAGCTCGTCGGAGGACGGGTTGATGTTGAGGCCGCAGTCGGCGAAGATCAGCGTGCCGTCGGTGCCGAACTGCGGGGTATCGGTGCACATCACGAAGAAGGCCGAGACCAGCTTGGTGCCCGGGGCGGTCTTGAGGATCTGAAGCGCAGGGCGCAGAGTGTCGGCAGTGGAGTGGCAGGCACCGGAGACCAGGCCGTCGGCATCGCCCATCTTGACCATCATGGTGCCAAAGTAGGTGGCGTCCATCACCTGGGCGCGAGCCTGCTCGATGGTGACGCCCTTCTTGGCGCGGAGCTCGGCAAACTTCTGCGCGTACTCCTCGTGCTTCTCGGCATTGCGCGGGTCGATGACGGTGGCGCCGGGAACGTTGATCTCGTCGGGGTTGCCCAGGATGACAATCTTTGCCAGGCCCTCCTCGATGATCTTGGTGGCCGCGACGATGGTGCGCGGATCTTCGCCCTCGGGCAGGACGATCGTCTTAAGGTCGGCCTTGGCGGCAGACTTCATACGGTTAAGGAAATCGCTCATGTTACTCCTTACAAGCGTTTCGCTAAGCTCCAGGCGCCCGGCTGTTCACGAATAAACCCGCTGCTAGCGGGTTTACCTTTCAATTATGTACGCCGCGGTGCTTGAGCTTTCCTTGTGTGGCAAGCTCATTATAGGACGCATTAGCGCTATAATCGCTCTGATAAATATGTCTCGAAGAATGTTCGAGAAAAGCCCAGCTAACGAGCCCGTGGCTTTTGACAAGGAGTATCGATGCAGATTACCTCAGGCCTGCCTGAAGGCTTTAACGCCGGCGCGTACGACATGATTGTCGTCGGTGCTGGATATGCCGGCGCCGTTTGTGCCCGCCGTCTTGCCGAGACCATCGGCTATCGTGTTGCCGTTTTGGAGCGCCGTAGCCACATTGCGGGCAATGCCTATGACTGCACTGACGAGGCCGGAATCCTGATCCACGAGTACGGTCCGCATATCTATCACACCTTTAACGAGCGCGTTCACAATTTCCTGTCGCGCTTTACCAAGTGGACGGATTATCAGCACAAGGTGCTCGCCAACATCAACGGTACCCTTATGCCCGTGCCCTTCAACCATGCGAGTCTCAAGCTCGCCTTTGGTGACGAGCGCGGCGAGGAGCTGTATCAGAAGCTCGTGGAGACCTTTGGCAAGGATGTCAAGGTGCCCATTATGGAGCTGCGTAAGAAGAACGACCCGGATCTTGCCGAAGTCGCCGATTACGTCTATGAGAATGTCTTTTTGCATTACACCATGAAGCAGTGGGGCCAGACGCCCGACCAGATCGACCCGTCGATCACCGGCCGCGTTCCCGTTTTTGTGGGCGACGATGACCGCTACTTCCCGCAGGCTCCCTTCCAGGGCATGCCGCAGGACGGCTATACCGCGCTGTTCGATCACATGCTCGACCACGATCTGATTGATGTGTTCTGCGATGTGGACGCCCGCGACCTCTTCGAGATCGACGAGACCACCGTCAAGATCGACGGCAAGGTCTATGGCGGCGAGATCGTCTACACCGGTCCGCTCGACGAGCTGTTCAACCTCGACCTGGGCGCTCTGCCGTACCGTACGCTCGACATGAAGTTCGAGACGCTCGATATGGACCAGTTCCAGCCCGTGGGCACCGTCAACTACACCACGAGCGAGGACTACACGCGTATCACCGAGTTCAAGAACATGACCGGTCAGGTCCTGCCCGGCAAGACCACCATCATGAAGGAGTACTCCAAGGCCTATACGCCCGACTCGGGCGAGACGCCGTACTACGCCATTCTTGAGCCCGAGAACCGTGAGCTCTATGAGCGCTATCTTGAGCGCGTCCAGAACCTGACGAACTTCCACCCGGTGGGTCGTCTGGCCGAGTATCGTTACTACGATATGGACGCCGTGACCAATTCCGCCCTCGATCTTTCGGATGAGATTATCGCCTGCCATGCATAAAGTCATAACATTCGGTATTCCCTCGTATAACGCCGCCAAGGACATGGACCATTGCATCACCTCCATCTTGGAGGGGAGCAATTACGCCACCGATATCGAGATTATCGTGGTGGACGACGGCTCCAAGGACGAGACGGCCGCCAAGGCCGACGAGTGGGAGGCCCGTTATCCTGGAATCATCCGCGCGGTGCACCAGGAGAATGGCGGTCACGGTATTGCCGTCCTTTCGGGTCTGCGCGAGGCGAAGGGCACCTACTACAAGGTTGTCGACTCGGACGACTGGCTTGACGGCGCTGCCCTTTCGACCATGCTGTCGATTCTGCGTGGCTTTGAGGAGCGCGACCAGCGCGTTGACCTGTTTATCTCGAACTACGTGTACGAGAAGGTTTACGAGGGGACGCATACCGCTATTGGTTACAAATTTGCCCTGCCGCGCAAAAAGATCTTTTCTTGGGATCAGATCGGTCATTTCCGCCTGGACCAGAACCTACTCATGCACAGCCTGTGCTATCGCACGGATGTGCTGCGCGAGTCCAACCTTCCCATGCCGCCGCACACGTTCTATGTGGACAACATCTACGCCTACGTGCCGCTGCCGCGTTGCAAGACCATGTACTACGCCGACATCGACCTCTACCGCTACTTTATCGGTCGCGAAGGTCAGAGCGTCAACGAGGCAACGATGGTCAAGCGTCTGGACCAGCAGTTCCGTGTTACGCGTATCATGATGGAGTCGTACCACCTGTACAGCGATGTTGAGTCGTCGCGCCTGCGTTCGTACATGATGGGCTACTTCACCATGATGATGGCGATCTGCTCGGTGCTCACCAAGCTTTCCGAGGAAGATTGCGCCGACGAGCGCCTAAAGACGCTGTGGAATGATTTGAAGGCCTACGACGAGCGCATGTATCGTCGTGCCCGTTACGGCGTGGTCGGGTTCTTCACCAATCTGCGCGGACGGGCGGGAGACAAAACCACACTCGGCCTATACCGTCTTGCCTCAAAGATCTTCAAATTCAACTAGCTGCTGAGTAATCGCTGCTGATAGGTTGACTGGGCCCCTTGGCCCTTAGTTTGCTACTGCGAACAGTCCTGCTCGCAGTAGCAAACTAAGGGCCAAGGGGCCTCTGCTATAAGAATCGATTGTCAGGTTATTTGAATTTGAAGATCTTCGACGCGCGGTACACAGGGGCCTGGGCTGAAAAGACTTGGTTGGTAGGTTGCCCGGTGGGGCTTGGTTATGTTTGTCGCGAGTTCCGCACGAGCCGAAGAGCACTTAATGTGTTCTTCGTGCGAGCCAGGACTGTAGAGCAGCAAACATAACCAAGCCCCACCGGGCAACCGGTCAGGTTAGGCTACTTCGCGGCGCCGGGGATGCCGTGGGAGGTTTTGGCGGTTTTGGCTCCGTTTACGATGGCGGTCTGTAGGGCCCTTACGGCGAGCATGCCCAGCAGGTCTAGGGGAACGGCGGCGCTTGCCTGGGCGCCCAGTTTGCCGCTGGCGAGGGTGTAGATAGTGTCGCCGTCGTTGGTGGTGTGCGTGGGACGGATGGCGTGTGCGTAGGCGTCTGCGGCCATCTGGGAGACCTTGGTGGTTTGTGCCTTAGTGAGTTCCACGTTGGTGACGATGCAGCTGATGGTGGTGTTGGTGCGGTCGAGCGGCATCTGCATGGATCCGGCGGCGGCAAAGGCTGCGAGTTCCATGTCGACGATCTGGTCGCTATCGGCGGCGGCGCGCATGCCGGCGACCCACTCGCCGGTGAAGGGGTCGACCACGTTGCCGCAGGCGTTGACCGAGACCACGGCGCCTACCTTAACGGGACCGAGCGCCACGGCGGCAGCGCCAAGGCCGGCCTTCATGCAGGTAGCGGGGCCCATGAGCTTACCCACGGTAGCGCCCGTGCCGGCGCCTACGTTGCCCTGTTCGAGCTTGGTGGGGGTGTTGTCGAGTGCTTCGCGCACGGCGGCGATGCCGGCCTCAATGTCGGGGCGAACGGTGGGGTTACCAAAGGCGAGGTCGAAGATACAGCTCGAGCACACGATAGGCACCTGCGTGGGGCCGACGGGAAGGCCGATGCCGCGGCTCTCAAGCTCGCGAGCGACGCCGCTTGCAGCCTCGAGGCCAAAGGCCGATCCGCCCGAAAGGCAGACGGCGTGGACCTTGTCGACAGTGTTCTCGGGTCGCAGCAGGTCGGTTTCGCGCGATGCGGGAGCACCGCCGCGAACGTCAACGCCGCCGGTGGCGCCCTCGGGTGCCACGATTACGGTGCAACCGGTGCCGGCCTCCTCGTCCGTATAGTTGCCATAGCAAAAGCCATCGACATCGCAGACGTCAATGGCCTCGAGCAGTGTATCCATGTTTAACTCCTATCGGTTTTCCGCCGCGCCTTGTGCCCGGTCGGGATCCGTACGGTACGCCAAAATTGTAGGCGCCGGGGGATACCCAGCGCCAGATGCAATTACGAGAGTTTTTGAATCGCGCGCGCGACGCGGGCGATGGGTAGGCCCACCACGTTATAGAAGTCGCCCGAAATATCGTGCACGAGCATGCGTCCTCCTGTGCCCTGAATGCCGTAGGCGCCGGCCTTGTCCATGGGCTCACCCGAGGCGACGTAGTGCTCGATCTGCTCGTCGGTGAGCTCGTAGAACGTCACGTCGGTCACATCGACAAAGGACAGGCTCTCGGCGGCATGCGGGGCGGCCGTGTCGCCTGCCTTAACGATGCAGACGCCGGTTGCGACCTGGTGCGTGCGGCCCGAAAGCTCACGGAGCATGGTGCGCGCCTCGTCCTCGGTTGCCGGCTTGCCCAGAATCTTGCCGTCAAAGGTGACGATGGTGTCGGCCGCGACCGTCAGCTCATTGGGCTCGGCATGTTCGGCGGCAACGGCGGCGGCTTTGGCGCGTGCTAAGCGTTCAACGAGCGTAAGCGGGGCCTCGCCATCAAACGGCGTTTCGTCGATATCGGCAGGAATGATGCGAATGTCATAGCCCGCCTCGCGCATCAACTCGATGCGGCGCGGTGATTGCGAAGCCAAAATCATAGCTGAATGCCCTCGGCGACCTTATCGACGGCCTTGTCGCCGGCGAGCGTGCGCAGCAGCTCAAGCGCAAAGGGGAGCGACTGGGCCATGCCGCTGGCGGTGATGATGTTGCCGTCTTGCGTGACCTTCTCGCCGGTATAGGCGCCTTCGGGGAAGCTTTTCTCAAAGCCAGGGAAGCACGTGGCGTGGCGCCCCTCGAGCAGGTCGAGCTCGCCCAGGATAAACGGGGCGGCGCAGATGGCGGCGACGTGCTTGGTTGCGGCGAACTCGCGGACCACGTCGCAGACGCGCTGATCGGCGCGCAGGTTGGTAGCACCGGGTAGGCCGCCGGGTAGCACGACGCAGTCGTACTCGTCAAAGTCGATCTCATCAAAGAGCGCATCGCAGGTCACGGGGATCTGCAGCGAGCTTACGACCTCACGCGTGGGCATGATCGAGACGAGCGTGGCGCGCACGCCGCCGCGACGCATGACATCGACCATGGTCAAGCATTCAATAGTTTCAAAGCCATCGGCGGCGAGAACGGCAACGCTGGGCATGGGGGTTCCTTTCATAGGCGGCATACAATTAGCCGTCTTATACCCCGAAGACCTCCGCTTGCCACGCTCGATTTCCCAATGATTTTTCTGAGCAATGATCATGTGTCTAGTTGCGCTTGAGGTGGACGACGGTTTCGCAGTGGAAGGTTTGCGGGAATAGGTCGACCGGCGTGATCTTGATGGGAGAGAAGGTGCCCTCCTCGACAAAGCGTTTGAGGTCGCGGGCCAAAGTTGCCGGGTCGCAGCTCACGTAGGCAACATCTCGGGCACTCGTACTCGCGATGAGGTCGATGGCCTCGGGCGCCAATCCTGCGCGCGGCGGATCGACTACCAGGACATCGGCGTCCTGGTCGGGGAACTCGCGCACCGCGTCTCCGCCAATGACGTCGACGTTATCAAGCTTGTTGATTTCCAGGTTACGGCGTAGATCGCGCACGGCGGGGCCGTAGGCCTCGACGGCAGCGACAAAGTCGCAGCGGCGGGCGAGCGGCAGGGTAAAGGTGCCGGCACCGCAGTACAGGTCCACGGCAAGCTCGTCTTCCTGCGGGTCGAGCGCTTCCATGACAAGCTCGATCAAAATCTCGGCACCCTTGGTGTTGACTTGGAAAAACGATGGGGCGGACAGGCGCATCTGACCCTCGGCGATATTCTCGGTCCATGAGCCCTCTCCGGCGAGCATTTCGACCTTGCAGACACGGCGGGCCTTCTTTTCGCCCTTGCTCATCACGCGCACGATGCTCGTGGGATGAGCGGCGTCTGCCAGAACGCGGGAGACCTGCGAGCGCGGGAAGGAGCCCGTAGGCGTCCAGAGAGCGACCTCGAGCGCCTTGGTGCGGCGCGAGGCGCGAATGCCCACGCGCTCGAGGCCCAGGTCGTGGCTGCCGCTCAGATAGTTGAGCGCGCCGACGACCGATTTGAGCGCCTTCGGGAAGCGCTTATCGAACAGCGGGCACGTATCGACGGTCACGATTTTGCTGGGGTCGACACCGTGCATGCCAAGGCGCACGCGACCGTTGACGACGGTCGGTTCGAGCTCGATTTTATTGCGGTAGCCCCAGTCGTCCTTGGTGTGGCAGATGGGCTGTACCAACTCATCGACCTGCTCAGGAGCGAACTTGCCGATGCGCTCGAGCGTGGAGCGCAGGTTTTGCTCCTTGGCGGCGAGCTGTGCCGTGCGTGAGAGATTGCCCCACGAGCAGCCGCCGCAGATGCCCACGAAGGGGCAGGGAGGCTGAATGCGATCGGGGCTTGGCTCCAGAATCTCGGTGGTGCGGGCGCGCATGAACGACTTGCCGTCCTGTACGACCTCGGCCTCGACGGTGTCGCCTGCCACGGCACCCTGCACAAAGACGGCCTTGCCGTTGTCGGCGTGCGCCAGCCCGTCGGCGCCGTAGGTCATCGATTCTATAGTGAGCTTCATATTCCTGCCTGTCATTCGCGTTGTTGCTCGCACCATGGTAGCAGGGAAAAGCGCCCCGCATCCGAGGCTTTCCTCAAATGCGGGGCGCTTCTACAAACTGCTTCTACAAACGATTATTTCGTCTTGCCGGTAATGAGCGTCTTAAGACCCAGGCCGATTAGGCCCAAGCCCATGCGCACACGACCGGGGCGATGGCGCTCGATGACCTTGGTCTTGCCAGCGGGCTTATCGTGACGGGCGCTCGTCTCGGGTGCGGGCTTGGTGACCTGCGGCTCGGGCTGAGGTGCAGGTGCGGGCTCGGGCTCAATGACGGTCGCCTGGACCTTTTGGACCTTGGGTGCTACCGGCTGCGGCTCGGGCTCGGGGGCGGGTTTCGCCTCAATGACGGGCTCGGGCGCGGCCTCGGCGTTGCGATAGGCACGCTCCAGCAGGGCTTCCTGCGAGTTGAAGGGTTTCTCACCCCCTGTACGCTCCACGGGAACCCAGGTGCCGTCACTTGTCAGGCTGCGGGCTTTCACGTTGTCGCGCAGCTGCATGCCCATGTACTCGTGCACCAGGGCGCGGCAGGTGGGGTCGAGCACGGGGAAGGCGATCTCCACGCGGTGCTCGGTGTTGCGCGTCATCATGTCGGCCGAGCTCAGGTAGATCATGTCCGAGTCCACGCCAAAGGCGTAAACGCGCGCATGCTCCAAAAAGCGTCCGACGATAGAACGGACATGCACGTTTTCGGTCTTGCCAGGAACGCCCGGCTTGAGGCACGAGATGCCGCGGATGATCATGTCCACGCGGACTCCTGCGCACGATGCCTCGGCGATCTTGTCGATGACCTCGCGGTCGGTGAGCGAGTTGAGTTTAAAGAACACGCGGGCGGGCTCGCCAGCGAGAGCGCGCTGAATCTCGCGATCCAGACCGCGCATGATGAGCGGCTTGAGGCCTACGGGCGCCACACCCAGGAAGCGGTAATCGCCGCGCAGATTGCCCAGCGACAGGTTGCGGAAGAACAGGTTGGCGTCCTCGCCGATGCCGGGGTGGGCGGTCATGAGCATAAAGTCGCTGTAGAGTTTGGCCGTCTTCTCGTTAAAGTTGCCGGTGCCCAGCAGCGTCAGACGCGTTAGCGCCATGCCTTCGCGATAGGTGAGCTGGCAGATCTTGGAGTGGCACTTAAAGCCCTCGGAGCCGTAGATGACGGTGCAGCCGGCCTCTTCCAGGCGCTCGGCCCACTCGATGTTGTTCTGCTCGTCAAAGCGCGCGCGGAGCTCCATGAGCACCGTGACTTCTTTGCCGTTCTCGGCGGCATCGATCAGTGACTCGCACAGGCGGCTCTGCTTGGCCACGCGGTAGAGCGTGATGCGCAGCGAGATGCACTCGGGGTCGTAGGCGGCCTCGTGCACCAGGTCCAAGAACGGATTCATGGCCTCGTAAGGGTAAAAGAGCAGCTTGTCGTGCTGCAGCACCTGCTCGCGGATGGAGCGGGTCATATCGATGGTGGGGTTGGGCTGCGGCTTAAACGGCGTAAAGAGCAGCTCGTTGCGCAGGTGCTCGGGAATCTTGCCCTCAATGCCGAAGACGTAGCCCAGGCCGAGCGGGATATCGCAGGTAAAGACCGAGCGGCGAGAAAGCTCGAGCGCCTTGCGGATGGTCTTGAGCGTCGCCTTCTCGAGCGACCCCGAGACCGCGAGCACTACCGGCTGCAGACGCAGGCGCTTCTTGAGGATGCGCTTCATGTGCTGGCGGTAGTCCTCTTCCTCCTCGACGCCCTCGCCGTCCGGATCGATGTCGGCGTTGCGGGTGACGCGGATGAGCGCGCGGTCGAGCGGCTTATAGGAGCCAAAGCAGCTGTCCAGGCAGGCGAGGATGACGTCCTCGAGCAGAATGTAGGAGTAGGTGCCGGTGGGCGAGGGGATCTCGACCACGCGGTTCATCGAGGCGGGGATCTCGATAAGGCCCAGCAGGCTCTCCTCGTCGGTGACGCCGTCCAGGCCACAAGCCAGATAGAGTGCACCGTTGCGCAGGTTGGGGAAGGGATGGCGCGGGTCAATGACCAACGGCGAGATGACCGGCGACACGTAGGCCTGGAAGTAGCGGGTTACAAAGGTGCGCTCCTCGGGCGTAAGCGAATCAACACGCGCGCGGTGAACGCCCAGGGTGTCGAGCTTGCCCTCGATGCTCTTAAAGATGGACTCCCATCGGGTAAGGAGCCCGGGCATTTCGGCCATGACAGCATCGACCTGTTCGGAGGCGGTCATATTGCTCTTGTTGTCGACAGGCTGTTTTTTGAGCTCTGCCAGATCGGACAGGCCGCCCACGCGCACCATGAGAAACTCGTCGAGGTTAGACTCGAAAATCGACACGAACTTTAGACGCTCGAACAGCGGAACGGTCTCGTCGAAGGCTTCGTCAAGCACACGGTTGTCAAAGCGCAGCCAGCTGAGCTCTCGGTTCTGCGTGTACGAGAAGTCGCGCGGCGGTTTGCGCAGCTTTGCGGCGGCTTGCTTTTTTTCGATTTTGCTCGGCATATGCATCTGTCCGTTCAGTCCCCGCAGGGGACGGTTGCCTAACACTATTCACTATTGTCTCAATTTAGTCGACCTATGGCACGGACGTATCGCGTGAACGGTATCTTTACCTACTTCTTACGCTGACAAGCCATAGAGCTGACGCCCGTCGCGTTGTGAAAAACGGTCTATATCCTCACTCAACTGGTGAGTATGTGTGAATAAGAATGATAGGTAGCTGAATATCATCGAATACAGACAGAAACACGAACAAGCGTCATTTATATACATAAAACCGTTTTAGATATGCAGTTCTTAATCGAAAGATTGGAGTTGTAATTGCGAATGATTTTTGAGAAAAAAGAGCGTTTACCTTAGAAAAGTTACTTTAGAACGCCGAAGTACATCATGGGGGAATCACATGCGATATACCGTTCATCGCACTTTGTTGACCGTTCGGGGGCGAGGTGGAATTGCGGGTGATTTTTGGATATAACTAGAGCTGTCAGCAAGCAGCGTCCCATATGGAGGGGCGCTGATACATTCGGCCAGTAAGGCCCGAAAGAAAGGTAGGAGGCCATGACGAAAGGTCTGCACGTGCCTTCCGAGATCGGCAAGCTCAGGAAGGTCTGCCTGCACCGTCCCGGCGACGAGCTCCTCAACCTGCCGCCCGACGAGCTCGAGCGACTCCTGTTC
>JAXJJM010000045.1:0-67906 GCA_036298225.1 Collinsella sp. | reverse complement strand
GTTCTGAAAACTAAGCCCGGCCCCCGCCTGCGGTGACGCTGCTGCGAGCGGCCTGCGATGGGGCCGTTGTTGGTTGGGGCCGCTGGGCTGATGTGGGGGCACGTTGCTGTTGCGGGCCCTGGTCCCGGCGGCGGCCTCGGCGCTTCGCGCCTGCCGCCTTGGGGGACCTTGGGGTCGTGCGGCAGCGGCGGCGCTGACGCGCCTGCTGCCTGAGGTGACTTTGGGGCTGAGTAGGGTTGTCTGCACAATTCGCGGTATCATGTTGCGGAGTTTTGAAAGGAGCCGCTGGTGGTCACGACGACGTTTGCTTCGCCTTTGGGCGAAATCCTGCTTGCCGCTGATGGCCGCGGTTTGACGGGGCTTTGGTTTGAGGGGCAGAGCCACTTTGGCTCTACGCTGCTCAAAGAGAATGCAGAGCATGTCGAGGGTGCCGATGCGGTTTCTGGTGCTGGGGGAATGTCTTCGGTGAATCCGGCGAATGGCGCGGCCTCATCGGTGCTTGAGCGTTCTTGGGCTTGGCTGAATGCTTATTTTGCGGGTCAGGAGCCTCGGTTTACGCCACCGTTGCATATGATCGGCACGGCGTTTCAACGTGAGGTTTGGTTTGAGCTGCTTTCTATTCCGCGTGGTGAGGTCGCTACGTATGGCGAGATCGCCCAGCGTGTTGCGGCTCGACATCGTGTGCCGGGAAATGAAACGCCCGTTGAGTCTCCCCGTGCCGTGGGGGCCGCAGTCGCGCGTAATCCCATTTCGATTATCGTGCCGTGCCATCGCGTGGTGGCGGCCGACGGATCGCTCAACGGATATGCCGGCGGGCTCGACCGCAAGGAGTGGCTGCTGCGGCTTGAGGGTGCGTACGAGGCGTAGCGCTCGAACACTTTGCATAACTAGGACGTCGCGAAAGGACGAGTCGCTGTCTTTTCGCGGCCGGCATGCGTCCAAGCGCTCAGCATCTGCGCCTTAAGTTTGGCTAAGCCATATCCTGCGTATTTGAAAACGCGCAGGTTGAGCAGCTAAGGCTGCGCTAAGGCAGCTTTCGGTGCGCTATTATCGGCAGTATCGAAACCCGTATAGCCGTGCGCCAAAGGAACAACTATGAAGCTGATGCTTGCCGAGGACGAACCTGGCCTCTCCCGCGCCCTTACCGCGATTCTTCAACATAGTGACTACGAGGTCGATACCGCGCTCGATGGTCTGACGGTGCTCGAGTATCTGCTCTCCAACGACTATGACGCCGCAATCCTGGACATCATGATGCCCGGCATGGACGGTATCGAGGTACTCAAGCGCACGCGTGAGGCCGGCAAACGCCTGCCCATCATCATGCTTACGGCCAAAAGCGAGGTGTCCGATAAGGTCGAGGGCCTGGACGCCGGCGCCAACGATTACCTGACTAAGCCGTTCGCAGCCAAGGAGCTGCTCGCGCGCATTCGCGCCATGACGCGCGCCGCGACGGCGATCGACGCCACGACGCTCAGTGTGGGCAACGTGCGCCTCGACACGGCGGCTTGCACGCTTGTGGGTCCCTTGGGCGAGGAACACCTAGCCAATCGTGAGTTTCAGCTTATGGAACTCTTTATGCGCAACGCCGGCACGCGCATGCCTACCGAGCGTTTGATGCTCGATGTTTGGGGCGAGGACGCGCCCGAGGGCGCCAACGTGGTGTGGGTCTATATCTCGTACCTGCGCAAAAAGCTGACGGCGCTTGGTGCCAACGTGGCCATCCGAGCGTCGCGTAATCAGGGATATTCGCTTGAGGTTGTCGAGGAAAGCGAGCAGGCGTGAGCGTACGCACGTGGTGCAAGCGCATGATGGAGCGGTTTCACGCCGCCTCGAGTAGTACGGGGCGGGCAAATTCTGTTGACGCGTTGGGCCGCCGCCTGCGTCGAAAGTTTATCCTCGTTGCCATGGGCGCCGTAACTGTGGTGCTCACGCTCATCATCGCCGGCATCAACATCGTCAATTATTCGCATGTCTGCAAGATGGCCGACACTCGCCTGGACTATATTCTGGCGGGCAAGGACGGTATCGATTGGAGGGACGAGCCTAAAGACGATCCCGCTAATGGCAAGGATGCCGGCGATGGCCAAGCGGGCGTTCGCATCGGGCACTTCGAAGGCATGACGGCGGAGTCTCCCTTCGACACGCGCTACTTTACGGTGACGATTGACGCCGGACAGGTTGTCGATGTCAATACGGCCCGCATTGCCGCGGTGGGTGCCAAGCGCGCCGCCAGTATTGCCGCAAAGTTGCATTCCAAGGGTTGGGTCTCGGGTTTTTCTGGCAATTATCGCTATACGACTGACGTTCAAGACGATGAGACCACCTATGTGTTCGTGGACTGCTCGCGTGAGCTTGCAAGCTTTCATTCGTTTTTGAGCGCGAGCGTGGCAATCAGCTGCATTGGCTGGCTGGCGGTGTTGGCAATTGTAGCAGGCGCCTCGGGCGCGGTGATTCGACCGATGGTCGAGAGCTACAGCAAGCAAAAGCGCTTCATTACCGACGCGAGTCACGAGATCAAGACGCCGCTAGCTGTGATCGACGCCGCTAACGAGGTGCAGGAAATCGAGAGCGGCGAGAGCGAGTGGACGCAGAGCATTCACGAACAGGTTGCACGGTTGACGGCGCTCACGGAGCGTCTGGTGTTTTTGGCTCGCATGGACGAGGGCTCGGCGGGCTTTACCATGACATCGATCGATCTTTCGGAGGCGGTGGACAAGGCGGCGGCGCCGTTTGAATCGGTGGCGGTTTCGCGCGGCAAGCGTCTGTCGACGTCGATCGCGAGCGGTGTGCGGGCTCATGCCGATGCCGCGGCAGTGGCGCAGGTTGTTGAGCTGCTGCTGGACAACGCCACGCGCTATGCGAGCGAGGACAGCGTGATTGAGCTAAGCCTGCGTGCAGCCTCGCGCGGTCAGGGTAAGGGGGCCGCCGAACTTGTCGTATCGAACGCCGTGGATGAGCTGCCCGAAGGCGACCTGGACCGATTGTTCGACCGCTTCTATCGTGCGGACGTGTCGCGCAGCTCCAAGACGGGCGGCTCGGGCGTGGGCCTATCCGTGGTGCGAGCCATTGCCGAAGCCCATGGCGGGAGCGCTTCTGTCTGCGGCCACGGCAACCAGATCACCTTCGCCGTTCACCTCTAAAACCTGCCAAAAAGGGACAGGTTTATTTTGGCAGGTTTTATCTGGGGAAACGTCGACGGAGGAGGCCGTGGGCTGAGGGTACGTCCCGGCGTGACGCTGCAGGGTGGGACACACTTTCCTCTTGGGACGTCTAGCGGAAACTGCATCCCAGTTTGAGGCTTCAGAACGGGACGCAGTTTCCCCTAGGGGATCGTTCCGGAAACGGTATCCCAGTTTGGACCCCCGGAACGGGACGCGCTTTCCGAATGGCTTGCTCTCTTGATAGAAAAAGAGCTGGAGTTGCGCATCGTTGAGAGGCTTTCCAGCTTTAGCAAAACAAACTTATAAGATGCGACGGGCCGCGTCAAGATAATTACCGGACGGCCTAGGAGGCGGCTGGTTGGCTGGCTTAAAACCCAGCGCGTGAAATGACGCTCCACGCTATTCAGCGCGCTTGATAGGATGACGAACCACAGTCTTAAGTTTCTCCGGCGCACACTTGCGTGGACCGGAAAGATAGATTTCGTGATGTAAACGGGTGTCTGAGAAGTCGGGGACATAGCCCTGCTCGGTCGCATATTCATGCATGGCGTCTACGGTTGCCGGCTCGCTGTCGTAGGGTCCGGTATGCATGCATTGAACGCAGAGACCCTCGTCAACTTTAAGCAGCTCGACGGCAGAAAAGTCCAGTTTCTTTTTGGCCGTGGCTTCCGCGACCGCCCAGTCAAAGTCATCCTGAGTGACGAAATCGGGCAGGCGGATGCACGAGATAAAGTTGAAATCGTCCTTGCGTACATAATCGATGTCGCCGCTCGGGGAGTCTTGCCACCAGAAGCCCTCGAGCGGCGGTACCACAAAGTCGAAATAGCCCTCGATACTCCTTGAGCCTTTCTTTGACATCTTGACGGTATAGGCGATGCCGTAAAGCAGCGGCAGGGCATTTTGATACTCGCCACCTTCGGTATTTGGGTCGCCCTTTCCGCGAACGGCAACGTAGCTCATAGGCGGGACAGTTATGATACTCGGCTTGCTTGCAGGTCTGTAGAGCTCCTTGCATTCCTTCTTAAAGTCGAACGCCATGTTGGCCGCCTTTCTGCGTATTGGCCTGCTTAGATAGCGGAATCATATCATAGAAACGAACAGCTGTTCGAATGATTTGGCTGACAGATTGAGATGCGTGCGTTGTGTTTGGCGGTCGGCCTGACCCCATCGATGATTTCTCTGCCTCCCCGGCGCCTCATCTATAGCTGCCGTTTCCCCATATAGAACCTGCCAAAATAAACCCGTCCCTTTTTAGTCGGTGCGAAATGGGTAATACTAAAGAGTTATCCGACCAGATGGGAACCGATCGATGGCTTATATCGAATTCAAAGACGTCATCAAGGCATACGGCGAGGGCGACGCCCGCATTCACGCACTCGACGGCGCGAGCTTTACGGTCGAGCGCGGCGAGCTCGCCATCATTTTGGGTGCTTCGGGTGCCGGCAAGACCACGGCGCTCAACATTCTGGGCGGCATGGATACGGCGACTTCCGGCACCGTGACGGTGGACGGGCGCGATGTGAGCTCCGCTAACGAGGCGCAGCTCGTGGAATACCGCCGCGCCGACGTCGGCTTTGTCTTCCAGTTCTACAATCTGGTCCCCAACCTGACGGCGCTCGAAAATGTTGAGCTTGCGGCGCAAATCTGCCCTGATTCGCTCGATGCCGAGCAAACGCTTCGTCAGGTTGGCCTGGGCGAGCGCCTGGGCAACTTTCCGGCACAGCTTTCGGGCGGCGAGCAGCAGCGCGTGTCCATTGCCCGCGCACTGGCAAAGAACCCCAAGCTGCTTTTGTGCGACGAGCCCACGGGTGCACTTGACTATAAAACCGGCAAGCAGATCTTGCAGCTGCTGCAGGACACTTGCCGCAAGCAGGGCATTACGGTCATCATCATCACCCACAACTCCGCGCTGGCGCCCATGGCCGATCGCCTGATCCGCTTTAAGAACGGTCGCGTGGAGAGCGAGACGGTCCAGCAAAATCCCGTGCCTATCGAGACGATCGAGTGGTAGCGCCCATGGACCAAGACCGCCAAAACAGCCTACGCCGCGACGCGCAGAACACGGAGCGCGAGCAGGATTTTACGACCTACCGCACTGCCCAAAGCTCAAACGATATGGTGCCGACGGTTTTTCGCCGTGGCATCTACCGCACAATCCGAGGCAGTCTTAAGCGCTTTTTGTCAATCGTGGTCATCACCGCGCTTGGCGTGAGCGTGATGTGCGGCCTTAAGGCGGGTTGCGAGGACCTGTGTGATTCGGTTGATGCCTACTTCGACCAGCAAAATGTCTATGACATTAACGTGCAGTCGACCTATGGCCTGACTGACGATGATCTCGACGCCATACAAGAGGTCGATGGCGTCGAAACGGCCGAGGGCATCTACACCGAGACCGCCTACACCGCCGTGGGCACAACGCGCGAGCGCGTGGTCGTGCAGAGTCTCTCCAAGGAGAACATCGATCAGCCGGTGCTCGTGAACGGCGATTTGCCCGAGAGCGCCGATGAAGTCGCGGTGACTTCGAAGTTCCTGAAGGCATCGGGCAAGAAAATCGGCGATACGGTGAGTTTTGCCGCCAATGACGCGAGCTCGTCCAATCAAAGCGCCAAGGACCAGTTTGCCGCGGGCGATTACACCATTACGGCTGAGGTCCTCGACCCCACTGATGTAAGTTCTGACTCGACAGTCAACGCCTTTCGCGCTGCTTCGGCGGCGGACTATAAGTTCTATGTGAGCGAGGACGCCGCGACATCTTCTTCCTACTCCGCGGTCCACGTGATCGTCGAGGGAGCCAAGAGCCTCAACTCCTATTCGGATTCCTACGCGGCAAAGATCAATGAGGTCAAGGGCAATATCGAGAAGATCCGCGAGGAGCGTGAGAAGGCGCGCGCCCAGGAGCTGACGGTCGACACGCCGGCGAGCTTGGACGCGGCTGAGCGTCAGGCGAATATGCTCTTTGGGATTGAGCAGGACAACATCAACCGCATGGCCGAGGGCAGCGACGAGCGTGCGCAGGCGCAAGCCGACCTGGATCAGCGTCGCGCCGCCGCCGATCAACAGTTTGCCGATGCCCGCGCCGAGCTTTCCGATCTGGGCGAATGCACCTGGTACATCCAGGACCGCGGCAACATCGCAAGCTACTCGAGCGTGGAGAGCGACAGCTCGTCAATTGAGGCCATCGCCACGGTGTTCCCGTTCATCTTCTTTATCGTCGCCGTGCTCATCAGCCTTACCACCGCCACGCGTATGGTCGAGGAGGAGCGCACGCTCATCGGCCTGTATAAGGCACTCGGTTATTCGCGTGGACGTATCCTGTCCAAATACGTGGACTATGCGCTGTGGGCTTGTCTGATCGGCGGCGTGCTCGGCAACATCATCGGATTTGTGGGCCTGCCGCTGTTCCTGTTTACGGTGTTCGACGACATGTACTCACTGCCCCAGATGCTGCTTTCGTACGACATCGTGTCGTCGCTCGTGTCGGTGGCGCTGTTTGCCGTGGGCGTGGTGGGCGCCACGATTATCGCCTGCCGCCACGAGATGGCCGAGACCCCGGCCTCGCTTATGCGTCCCAAGGCCCCGCGCGCTGGCTCGCGCATCTTGCTCGAGCGCATCGGCTTTATCTGGCGCCGCATGGGCTTTTTGAACAAGGTCGCTGCACGCAACCTATTCCGCTATAAAAAGCGCGCCTTTATGACCATCTTTGGCATTGCGGGTTGCACCGCGCTTGTGATCTGCGGTATGGGTATTCGCGACACGTCGGTCGCGCTTTCGCCCAAGCAGTACGGCCACATCACACGCTACGATCTGCTGGCGGTCGCCAATCCCGACGATTTTTCGCAGACGTGCGCGGCATTGG
This sequence comes from Collinsella sp., assembly GCA_036298225.1. Taxonomy (GTDB): domain Bacteria; phylum Actinomycetota; class Coriobacteriia; order Coriobacteriales; family Coriobacteriaceae; genus Collinsella. Next base: position 60,886 of record JAXJJM010000045.1, on the reverse strand, counting down.
ATGAGCGCAGCGCGGCCAATGATTCCAACGTGACCGTGACTTCGACGCTGCCGATTATGACCGACAACGTCACCTTTACATTCGGCGGAAAGAGCGAGACCGTGCAGCTGATTGTGGTGCCCGATGACCGCACGAACGACCTGGACGACTACGTGCGTCTCGAGGATGAGTCCAAAGAGCCACTGTCTTTGCGTGACGGAGACGTGTATCTGAGCAAGAGTTCACAGCTGGTTCTTGGGATTCAGCCGGGCGACACGGCGCAGGTCCAGGATTCGTCGCTCAACGTCGCCAAGGTCAAAGTCAGCGACATCTCGCTCAACTATTTGGGCAACACGCTCTATATGACGCAGGGCACCTATGAGCGCGCGTTCGGCCGAAGCGCGCGTCTTAACGGCATCTTTGTGCTGCTTAAGGGCTCGTCGGCCGACCAGATTGCGTTTAGCAAGAATCTTAAGAGTGACGGTTGGCTCACCATCTCGAGCACGGCCGAACATTGGCAGAACTACGAGGCGAACTTCACTATCATCAATTCCGTCGTGGTGCTCGTGACCTTTATGGCGGCGTGCCTGTCGTTTGTGGTGGTGTTTACGCTGTCCAACACGAATATCTCGGAGCGCGAGCGCGAGCTGGCGACCATCAAGGTGCTGGGTTTCCGTCGCGGCGAGGTGCACCATTACGTCAACAAGGAGACGTTGATTCTCACAGCAATCGGTGCCGCACTGGGTGTGCCGTTGGGTGGCCTGCTAGCCGAGAGCTTTACGTACATCCTGCAGATGCCGTCGCTCTACTTTGACGTTGAGGTCGAGCCGTTGAGCTACGTGCTGTCTGTGGTGCTGGCCTTTGGGTTCACGATCATCGTCAACCTCGCCACCAACCGAACGCTCAACAAGATCGACATGGTCGGCGCCCTCAAAAGCGCCGAGTAACCTACCAAAAAGGGACAGGTTCATTTTTGGCAGGTTTTATCTGCACAAACGCCGGACAACCATTAGGTGGCTCGGCGTTTGCCCCGTTTTGCTGGGGATGTCTGTTGCTCAGTGCTCTTACTGGCCAATCCAGTGTTGTGCATAGCTCTTGATGTTTTCGGTAAAACCGTCAAGATCGTCGAGGGTAATCACGTTGTCGATAAGTAAGTTGGCTATCTCGCGGTGCATTGTACTGCGGCGAAGGTCGTTCGCCAGTACTCCTGAGGACAGCTTATCCCTATTGATACGCTCTTCTAGCGCCCAAAACCTATCGGAGGCTTCACCGCTGCCGTTCAGTATCTCGACGTACTGGTCGATGAGTTTCTCCATATGGCGTTCTTGCCATTCAGGGAGTAGCTTCTTAAACAGTTTCCAGTCGCTTTCGGCTACGTCTCGCATATTTCCTCCGCTCGTCAAACCTGTCAAAAAGGGACAGGTTCATTTTGGCAGGTTTTATCTGGGAAAACGCCGGACAGCCTATGGGCGGTCTGGCGTTTGCTACTTTGCTATCTTCTGCTCGCAGGCGTGGATGAGGTCGTCGTAGTGGGCGATTTTGTAGTTGAGACGATCGAGACCGGCCTGCATTTCGGCAATACGCTCGGTGACCTGGTCGCGCTGTTCTTCGAGAATGGCTCTGCGCGCCGCTATGGTTTCGTCACCCTGTTCCAGGAGCTGCATATATTCGATGAGCGCTTCGATTGACACGCTTGCGCCGCGCATACACTTGACGAACTTGATGCGCGCGCAGTCCTGCTCGTCGTAGTCGCGAATGCCGTTTTCATTGCGGTGCACACGAGGCAGCAGGCCAATGCGCTCGTAATAGCGCAGCGTATCGGCGGAAATACCATACTCCTTTGAAATCTCGGCGATCCTCATGCCAACTCCTTAGTACGGAAACCTGCCAAAAAGGGACAGGTTAATTTTGGCAGGTTTTATCTGGGTAAACGATGACAGCTGAACCCGCCGAAGCATCAATTTAAGTTTAAAGCCTAGAGTTGACTCCAAGTCAAAGCCCATCTTTATTAGATACGATGCTTCCATTGTTTGCGGCACCAGTGCATGAGTGCTCCTACGACGGGGATGGTGACGAGGATTACCCACGCAGGATGGGGCTGTCCCAGGCAGAGCCACATGTAGAGGAACCAGGCAATAGCAGCCGCCGGGTAGACACTGCCAATGAGTATAGACAGGCGGCGTCGGTCGATAAAGTCGCCAATGGCGTAGTAGATGGGAATCAAAAAGACGAGGAAGAGTCCCATGCCCCATGTGCCGTAGACAATGCCGAGCGCCAGATAGGCGAGGGCGACAAGCGTGGGGAAGGGAAACTTGTTCCACGCACGTCCGAGATTGGTGTGGAAGTGCTTGCCATGATGGTCGAGCTTGTCGTGCGCCTCCTTCCAATTGGAAAACGTCTCGCCGTCGATAGTGACGGTGCCGTCGGCATTGGTGTGCACGCTATGCCCGTCGTCCTCAAGCGTATCAACATGCACGCCGCCTGGCCCCACATGGACCTCTTCGCCCTTGCGGTCGTTGGTTACGTGGATGCCATTCCAGCCAACGTGAACCTCCTCACCTTTATCGGGATCAATAACGTGGATACCGTGCGCAAGGGAAATGTCGACGAGTGGCTTGTCGCTGCGACTGGTGTTGTCGGCAGAATCCTCATCCTCTTCGGCCTCATCCGACGCCTCGGCTCCGGCATCGCTGTCCTCAGAGCAGTCAGCGTCATCTACTGCCTCCCCATACAACAGCTCATCCAGCGACACACCATACAGTGCAGCGAGCGCAATGAGGTTATCGGTATCGGGCGAGGATTCGCTGCGCTCCCATTTGCTGACAGCCTGGCGACTCACGCCCAGTTGGGCGGCAAGCGCTTCCTGAGAAAGCCCGGCAGCTTTGCGGCGATCGACGAGCCGCTGCGCCATTGCAAGATCCATGGCAGTTCCTTTCGTGAGGTGACCGTAATCGAATGGCTCGAGTATGTCGAGAACAACCGGTAGCGACCACCATTTCTAGTTAGAATCTGCCCCAACCCTACCGCAACTATAGGTGGCAACCCCCAACGACCAGCCATTTCATGACAAATGTCAGTGCCCATGACAGCCAAGAGCCCCAATCATTCCAAAATTTCAGACCAAGCACCTGCAGCAAGAAGACGAATAGCCTCGGCCTCCCCAGTTACCGCAGGAGGCCCCAGGGCTTACCTCCCAAATCTTTCCGCAGGACGGAAGGACCCCGCCGCGCAAAGCGCGCAGCGGGGTCCTGACATGTCCGAGGACGATTTGGGAGGTAAGCCCTGGGGCCTCCGATGGGAGCGGTCCCTGCCGAGGCTATTCGTCGCCGAAGCTGATGTCCAGCGATTTGGCCTCGCGCACCAGGTCGCTCTGGGGGTCGACATATTTGAGCTTGCCGGCGACCTCCTCTAGCGGCATGTGGCACATCTTGCCGTCACGCAGGGCAATCATGTAGCCAAACTCGCCGCGTAGGCACCCCAGTGCCGCCTCGACGCCGCACTGGGTCGCAAAGATGCGGTCCTGGGCGTCGGGCTGGCCACCGCGCTGCGTGTGGCCGGGGATGGCGACGCGGGTCTCGCGACCGGTCTTGGCCTCAATCTCCTTGGCGATGTCGTAGACGATCGACGGGCTTGTGCGCTCGGCAAGCTTCTTCTTGTACTCCTTCTTGGACAGCGCCGCGTCCTCCTTGGAGATGGCGCCCTCGGCGACGGCCACGATGGTAAAGCGACTGCCGGTCTCCATGCGATGCTCGATGGTCTTGATGACGTTATCCATGTCGTAGGGGATCTCGGGGATCAGGATGACGTCCGCGCCGCCCGCGACGCCGGCGTACAGCGGAATCCAGCCAACCTTGTGGCCCATGATCTCGATGACAAACACGCGGCCGTGACTCGAGGCGGTAGTGTGGATGTCGTCGATGCACTTGGTGGCGACGTCGATGGCGCTCGTAAAGCCAAACGTCAGCTCGGTGCCCCAGGTGTCGTTATCGATGGTCTTGGGCAGGGCGATAACGTTGAGACCCTCTTCGCGCAGGCGGTTGGCGGTCTTGGTGGAACCGTTGCCGCCCAGCATAAACAGGCAGTCGAGCTGCAGCTTATGATAGGTGTGGACCATCGCCGGCACCTTTTCGACGCCGTCGGCCTCGGGAATGTCCAGGCGCTTGAACGGCGTACGGCTCGTGCCCAGGATGGTGCCGCCACGGGTAAGGATGCCGCTAAAATCGGCGGGCGTCATGACGCGGAATCTGCTGTAGATAAGGCCCTGGTAGCCGTCCTCAAAACCATAGATCTCGATAGGCTCTTCGCTATTGGTCATAAGCGTTTTGACAATGCCGCGCATGGTGGCGTTGAGCGCCTGGCAGTCGCCGCCACTGGTAAGAAGACCGATCCTGAGCATGATGAATCCTTCCGGGCAAGTTATAACATGCGCATAAGTTTACCCCCGCACACTGTTGATGCGGGGTAAAACGTGTTAGCTCAAGCGTATGGAAATGTAAGCAACGTCAGGGAACGTAAGGTCGACGGGTCTGGCTCCTTACAGTGCGAAGGCATCGACGTTGCCCCAGTGGCGGCGCAGCGTGATGGCGGCAGCGGGTTCGGTATTGTCAAAGACGACCGACCATTGCGTATTGCTGGTGATGTCTTCCGGATTGGGCTCTTGGGCTGCGGCGCGAAGGGCCTTCCAAGCGACTGCCTCGTCCTGGGCACCGGCGTGGGCGTCAAGGACATCGGCGATTGCGACGGCGCGCTCTTTACCATGGCCCAGCTCGCCGTTCTTTTGGTTGGGGAGCACCTCGTCACCATAGCAGGCGTAGAAGTTCGTGGCCTGGCGTACGGGCGTCGCCTTGCATGCACGGTCGGGATCGCGCGGATCCCACTCCACCACTCGCGCGTCACCGGCGGCGTCGTTGATAAAGAAGTGATAGTCGCGTCCGGCCATGGCGTGCATGTCGTAGGCAGAAAGCAGGTCGACGGCCTCCTGCGTGGTAGCCGCGCGGTCGAGCACCAGGCGGATGGCGAGCGAGGTATTGATGACGGGGCGTTGCGTGTCCTGGTCACAGGGCTTGGAATCCAGGGTGAGCACGGCAATGGACACGCCGCATTCGTTGACACCGTCGAGTTGGGCAAACGGGCCCATCAACGCCGCGACGCGTCCGGCGACGGAGTCAAGTGGAGTGTTGGCGCCCAGGTTATTGAGGGCCGCAAAGCCGATGGAAGCATAGCCGTCGCGCGGGTGATTGCGCACCAGCAGCGCCGAGGTGTCGTCCTTAAAGTCGTAATTGCGACCGGTGCGCACGCGGCCTTCGGCATCTACGGCGACAAAAGCGCTGCAGGCAAACTGGGGCGCCTGGACATGTGCCGGCACGCCGGGGAGCACCTGCGCCACCACGGCATCGATGTAGGCCTGGTCGTCGCGCACGCCAGCGGCGATGATGCGGTCAAGGTCGTAGTCGTAGGCGATATCGATCGCGTACAGGTCATAGCCATCCGCGTAGCCGGTCAAGCGTTTGAGTGACGCGGCGGACTTGATTTGTTTGCGATAAACGATACCGGTGGCAGCGGCAAGGCCGACGGCGACTCCCGCGACACCGCAGGCGATGGCAATGTTACGTGGCTTCATGGCGGCTCCTTTCGTCCTGTTAGCGTAATTGTCGCAAAAGGAGTGCGGGCATGATGGCTCAACTTGGCGAGCGGCGCGGAATTAAGCACGGAATGAAGAGTGCGGCGCTGGCGTGGCGGGGTATGCTGGAGGGGATCATCAGCCCAGCGAAAGGGGAGAGCATGACGGATCAGGAAGCGCCCGAGCGCGCGCATGTGACGGCCGACGATATCGAGGCTGCCAACGACCTTATCGACTTTATCGAGGCATGCCCCAGCATGTTTCATACGGCGGCGACCATTATGGCCGAGCTCGACGAGGCGGGCTTTACCTACCTGCCCGAGAATGCGGCGTGGGACATAGAGCCGGGCGGGCGTTATTACACGCAGCGCAATACCTCGAGCGTCATCGCTTTTAAGGTGGGCGAAGACCTGGCCGCTACGTGGGGCGAGGACGGCGTTGCCGGCGACTATCATTTTCAACTCACAGCGTCACACAGCGATTCGCCGACGTTTAAGGTTAAGGCCGTGCCCGAGCTCGACGGCGCGGGCGAGACGCTGCGCCTGAACACCGAGGCCTACGGCGGCATGATCGACTACACCTGGTTCGATCGCCCGCTGGCGCTCGCGGGCCGCGTGTTGGTGCGCGAGGGTGACCGCATTGAGAGCCGCCTGCTTGCCACCGAGCGCGAGGCCGCTATTATCCCGAGCCTTGCCATCCATATGAACCGTGGCGTTAACGAGAGCTTTGCTCCCAGCCGAGCCGTCGACCTGTGCCCGCTCATCAGCGCCGGCGAGCTTAAGCAGGGTGACTTCGATGCCCTGATCGCCGAAGAGCTGGACGTTGAGCCCGAGCAGATTTTGGGCCGCGATCTGTTCCTGGTCAATCGTCAGGATGCGCGCATTTGGGGCTGGGCCGACGAGTTTATCTCGACGCCCAAGCTCGACGACCTGGCCTGCGCCTACACCTCGCTGCAGGCATTTTTGGGTGCCGAGAATGCGCACGACGTTTCGGTCTTTTGCTGCTTTGATAACGAGGAGGTTGGCTCCGAGACCAAGCAGGGCGCCATGTCGACGTTCTTGGCCGACGCGCTGCGCCGCATCAACGGATCGCTGGGCTTTGACGACGAGTCGTACCACCGTGCGCTTGCCGCTTCGATGCTCGTGAGCTGCGACAACGCGCATGCCGTGCACCCCAACCACGCCGAGAAATGCGACGCCCGCAACCAGGTTGTGCTCAACGGCGGCATCGTCATCAAGGAGGCCGCCAACCAGCACTACTGCACCGACGCCTTTAGCCGCGCGGTGTTCCAGGCCATTTGCGATGACGCCGACGTGCCCACGCAGGCCTTCGCCAACAAGAGCGATATGGCCGGCGGTTCTACCCTGGGCAATCTGTCCAATATGCAGGCGAGCATGCATGCCGTGGACGTGGGCCTGCCGCAGCTTGCCATGCACTCGAGCTACGAGACCGGCGGCGTGCGCGACGTGATGTACGCTATCCGCGCCCTCACCGCCTTCTACGAGCGAAACCTAACCATCAACGGCGCCGAAAGTGTGGAGCTCTAAAACCTGCCAAAAAGGGACAGGTTCATTTTGGCAGGTTCTATCTGGACGAATGCAAAGGGTGAAACCGAACTAGATCGGTGATACGTAGCCGCCGAGGTGCAGTATGCCTCGGCGGCTTTTTGTGTACAGAGTACGGCTACTGCTTATAAATGCTATACATGCTTTACGTATCTACCATAGAGTTTTATGATGATTTTAAAGTATTAAGGAGGGGTCATGACCACAACAGCCGCTCAGATCAACGTGCGTCTCGATGCCGATCTTAAAAGGAGTGGGGACGCCGCTCTCTCCAGGGCCGGTATGACGCCGAGCCAAGCGGTGCGAGCGCTCTGGCAGCTTGCGGCGTCGCTGGCCGATCGCCCCGGCGCGCTCGAGGATATCCTGTTGCCCAGTCGTGCCCGGGCGGAACAGCGCGAGCGCGAAAAGGCCGCCAAACGTAAGCTCGAGCTCATGGATCAGGGGTCGAAGCTGTTCGCTGCCGCTTGCCGTGAGTCGGGAATCGATATGGTCAGGGCTCAGCCATCGGACGACGAAGAGCTCAAACGGAATGCCTACGCGGATCGCTATGGCGAGGAGATGAGCTGGCTCTATGAGTGAGACTCCAAAACGCATCTTGGTTGACACCAACGTGTGGCTCGATTACTTCATTCCTTCACGACGTGGTCGTTCGGTGGCGATTGAGTTTTTACGCGATGCATGCGCGGCGCAGGTGGATTTGCTGTATGCGGCGACATCGTCCAAAGACCTGTTCTATTTGATTTCAAGCGAACATAAGGCATGGTATCGGCGAGAGCACGGTTCGCTTTCCCAGTATGCCGCTACGGCAGCGACTTCGCTTGCATGGGATTGTCTTAGCGTGCTGTCGCAGCTTGCCACGCCAGTGCCCTGTGACCTGAGCGATATATGGATGGCGAGTAGGCAGCGTGAGCTCCATAGCGATTACGAAGACGATTTAATCATTGCGGCAGCGATGCGCGCCCAAGCAGATTTACTGGTCACCAACGATGTCAAGCTCTGTTCGCATGCGCCCGTCGCAGCAATGAACGTCGAAAACGCAAAGAATTACTTAGCAACGCTCTAGCAATTTGAAGATCCCGCAGGTCGAACAAAAGTCAGCGAGAGTCCGCCGTTTGAGCCAAGGTGCCGTGAAATGAAAAGGCGCTGACCTTCTGGTCGCGCCTTTGAAATTGAACGGCAGATTGGCCAAACGGCGGGTTCGTAGCGTCGACCGGTCCGCCGTCCGTTAGAACGGCGGAATAGATCCCCTAATGTTCAATCCAACAACGTAAAGTTTCGCCGGCCTGTAGGTGGCGTAGATTCTCCGCGGCAATATCCACCACGTTGTTGAGCGTGGCTTCCAGGTGGAACCAGCCCGAGATGTGCGGCGTGATGAGCATGTTGGGCGCATCCCACAGCGGGCTTGTCGCGGGCAGCGGCTCGGGATCGGTGACGTCGACCGCGGCGCCGGCAAGGTGCCCGGACTCGAGTGCCGCAACCAAGTCGTCGGCGACCACAAGATCGCCGCGGCCGCCGTTGGCAAAGAGGGCACCCGGTTTCATCGCGGCGAAGAACTCGGCGTTCGCCAGGCCGCGGGTCTCGGGTGTGCTGGGCATAAAGGATGCGACGATGTCAGCCTCGGCCAGGCGCTCGGGGAGGGCGTCCATGCCGTCCATGTCCTCAAACACGATGGGGTAGACGAGCGGATGACGCTTGATACCGCGGACGTGCGCGCCCATGCTGCGGCAGAGCGTGGCAAAGTGGCCGCCGATATCGCCCGCGCCCAGCACCAGCACGTTGGCGTTTTTGAGCGAGGTGACTGGACCTAAATCCTCCCAGCGATGCTTGCGCTGCAAGTCGTGATAGCCGGGCAGGCGCTTGATCATGGAAAGGATCATGGCAAACATGTGCTCGCTCACGGCCTGGCCATAGGCACCCACCGAGCAGGAAAGCTTAGCGTCGGCTGGCACGGTGCCGGCGGCCAAGTAATCGTCATAGCCGGCGGTCTGTAATTGCAACAGCTGGAGATGCTCGCATGCCGTGAGCATGCCAGGGTCGATGTTGCCCAAGATCACGTCCGCATCGGCGACCTGCTTGCGCGTGATGGCGTCGGCGCTCGTGTAGACAAAGTCCTCGCCCGGAGCGCTCGACTCAAGAATTGCGCGATGGCGGTCGTTGACGGGCAGCAAAACCAGGATGTTCACAAGCAGTCCTCTCTGCTCAACCTACTAAAAAGGGACAGGTTTATTTTGGCAGGTTTTATCAGGCAAAACGTTCAAACAAAAACGCCGGATGCAAGACGAGCGTGCCCGTCAGCATCCGGCGCATCTACAGCTACCAGCTCAGCAGCTCGTAGCCGTCCTCGGTCACCACGAGCTGTACCTCGCACTGAGCCGAATCGCTACCGTCCTTGGTGCGCACGCACCAGCCATCGCCCTTGCTGATCTTAATGTCGGGCGCTCCGGCGTTGACCATGGGCTCGATGGTAAAGACCATGCCCGGAGCCATGATGGTATCCACATCGGGCGCCTCGGTGGTAAAGCCCACAAACGGGTCCTCGTGGAACTCCTTACCAATGCCGTGTCCGCCGTACTCGCGCACCACGCTAAAGCCGGCGTCCTCGACCGTCTTTTGCACGGCCTCGGCCATAACGGAGAGCGGCAGCCATGGCTTGACGGCCGCCAGACCCGCCTCCACGCTGGCGCGGGTGACCTCGACCAGGCGCTGGCGCTCGGCAGAGACCTCACCGATGCAGAACATGCGGCTCGAGTCGCTAAAGTAGCCGTCTAGGATCGTGGAACAGTCCACGTTGATGATGTCACCCTCGTGCAGCACGTCCGTATCGCAGGGAATGCCGTGGCAGACCACATCATTGATCGAGGTGCACACGCTCTTGGGGTAGCCCTCGTAGTTGAGGTCAGCCGGCGTGCCACCGTGCTCGACGGTGTAGTCGTAGATCATCTGGTCGATCTGGTTGGTGGTCATGCCTGCGGCGATATGCTCGCCCACATAATCGAGCACGCCCACGTTGATGGCTGCCGAGCGCTTGATGCCCTCGATATCGGCGGGAGTCTTGTAGAGCGTGCGAGGCAGAACCTCCCAGCCTTCTTCCCACAAGCGCTCGAGGCGCTCATCAAAGGCGCTATGGCATTTCTTGTATTTCTTGCCGCTGCCGCACCAGCAAGCGTCGTTGCGGCCGGGCACGGGTCCTTTGTCATACATGGCTAACTTCCTTTCATTCGCAGCTAGTATAGCCCACGCACGCGGCCATAAAAGTTGCGGTGATATAGTTCCGATTTAAGCGGTTTAACAGCACAAATAGGAACTATATCACCGCAACTGATGGGGCGGGATGGCGGGCACTAGCTGCTGCGTGGTTTTGCTAGTAGCTCACCTGGCAGGGAATACCGAGGGCGCGCACGCGCGCGGCAATGGCGTCGAGTACCTCGGGCACTGCTTTGGCAAGGCCGGCGATCGGTGTTTCGCGCGCCACCGTGTAGATGGTCGCCTCCTGCGGGCGAATGCGCTCAAGCGCCGCGAGCCAGGGGGCAACGTACTCCTCGCCGGTGTTGTCGATGGGCTTGCCCCGGTACTCACCGCTCAAAAACATCGTCTGGATAATAACGTGACCGTTAAAGCTTGCGAACGTCTCGATCTGGTGCTTGACGTCGTAGGGGCCAACGGGCTGGTCGAGCAGCTGGATAAACGCCGGGTCGACGGTATCGAGCTTAAGAATGTTGTCGTCGACCATCATGAGCGCGTCGTGCACCTCGGGGCGGTCGGCGCGCGTGCCGTTGGAGAGCACGGCGATCTTGGAGTTTGGGGCAAGCTCGTCGCGCAGCGCGACGGCGCCGGCAATGGCCTGCGGAAACTCCGGTGCGGCGGTGGGCTCGCCGTTGCCTGCGAAGGTGATCACATCGGGGAGCTCGCCCTCGGCTGCCATCTCGCGCAGCTTTGCCTCGAGTGCATCGAGCACCACGGCAGCCGTGTTATACGGCTCGTGGCAGGGGCGCTCGGCGTTGAGGCCGTTTTCGCAGTAAATGCAGTCGAACGTGCAGATTTTGCCGCTGGCCGGCATCATGTTGACGCCGAGCGAGAGACCAAGGCGACGGCTGCGAACGGGTCCAAAGATGGGGCTGGCATTCAAAAATGTAGACATAGGCATATGCTCCTCAAGACTATTGCGCCTAAGCATAGCATCGGCTCCAAAGCGAGGTGCGGGCTCTTGCTTTACAAGTTTCGTTTTTTCACGTCGCTCATGATGCCGTGCCATGAAAAGCCTCGGGTCGGGTACAGTTAATCTGTTAACAAGGCGTAAAGCAATGCGGGTCCATCCAACCGTGCTGACGTGCAACTGGATGAGCATTGATGATGGGGGCACAACATGGATTTTACGGTCGAGAATGCGGGCACCACGATTGCCTGTCGCGAATATGCCGACCCGGATGTGTCGCCTGATGCTCCTGCCTTGGTGTGCGTGCACGGCGCTTGTGTCGACGGCACATTTTTCGACGGCATCGCTTGTGAGCTCAGTCGCAGCTACCGCGTAATTGCCTACGACCGCCGCGGCTGTGGTGGCAGCAGCGATGCGGCAGACGGCAGCTATGATCTTGCCGCTCAGGCCGCCGATCTGCAAGCCGTGATCGAACACGTTGGCGCTTCGACAAATGTGCTTGCGCACAGCGCCGGTACGTTGGTGACGCTGGAGCTTCTTCGTACCGAACCCCATCTCGTCGACCGTGCGATTCTGCATGAGCCGGCTGTGTCGGCCGAAGGCGTCGGCATGGGCGCAGCTCCGGTTTTGCTCGATATGATTGCGGCTGGAAAGGTTTCAAGGGCGCTCCGGCTTTTCTTGGGAGCCCTCGGCGACTTGGACCCCGAGGCTCCTGGAACGACCGAAGCGGAAGCCAAGCATGCCCTGCGCAATGGTCGTTGCTTCATGGCCAATGAATACGGGATTACTATGACCTGCGTTCCCGATTGGGATAGCGTTCGCGCGTCAAAAACGGTGGCCGCCGTGCTCCTGGGCGAGCTCTCGATTGGCACGCCCCGCGAGGCTGGCACGCGAGCGGCTGCCGAATATCTCGATTGCCCTCTCGTGACGATCCCGGGCGCGCATAACGGTCTGCGCGATCGCCCCGTTACGGCGGCAAACGCCGTTCGCGATGTCTTGGAGCGTTAGCACGCTCGATGACCTGCGGGGAGAGGGGCTGTTAGCGTTTCGTCATTGTTAACGAATGCGCCCATAACCGCGCGCCCGCGGCTCCATTACCGCCGTTTGCCAGGTCATAAAAATGTAACGATAATCGCGCGTTTGCCTTCAGCTGTTAGATGCTACCCTTGTACCAATTGATATGCACCGTTGCCGTGCGTAACGATAGGAAGGGCCCCATATGCTCAATAATCACGAGGTCAATCTAACCGACGAGGAGGCTGCCGCCGAGGTCGCCCGCGTCGCGAAGACCTACCCCGTGGTGCGTTTGTTGTCGGCCGATCAGATTAAGAGCGAGCCTAACTGCTTGCTCGCCGGCGATCGCTGCCCTTGTCTGCGTCAGTCGAGTCTTGAGGCCTTGGCAGGTTCCGATGATGTATCGGAGCAGCTGCTCAATGATGGTACCGAGTACCGCGCTCGCCTGCGCCCTCTGAAGGTCGAGGGCGAGCCTCACGTCCTGCTGATGGTGCGTCCGATCGATGAGCAAGAGGCTGCAGAAGAGGACCTCGTCTACACCGACGTGCTGACGAGTGTGCGCAATCGCCGATATTACGAGGAAAAGCTCCGTAGCGCCCGCATGAATGCCGGCGTTGCGGTGATCGACCTTGATGATTTTAGGGTCTTCAACGATACGTGTGGCCGTCATGCCGGCGACCTTGCGCTCGGTGCTGTGGCGACAGCCATACGCAGCGGAATTCGTTCGACTGACGAGCTTGTACGCTATGGCTGCGACAAGTTTGTGGTCGTCATGCCCAATATTCCCTCCGATGACTTCACCCGTCGCCTACATCAGGTATCCGATGCCGTTCGTTCCACGATTGTTCCGGGCCATGAGTACGTGAGCTTGACGGCATGTGTTGGTGGCGTTCGCATTCATGGCGAGACGGTCGATGAGGGCGTTGGCCGTGCTGTCCAATTATTGGGCCGCGCTAAGGCAAAAGCCGGTACGGTCGTGACCGATGCCGATTCCATCGAGGCCTTCCAAAGCGAAAAGCCTTTGGTGCTTATTGTCGATGACTCCGAGATGAACCGAGCCATTCTCAACGAGATGCTCAAGGACGAGTATTGCATCCTCGAGGCCGACAACGGTCGTACAGCGCTCGACATGGTCGACCGCTATGGCGATGAGTTGTCGCTCGTGATGCTGGACATTGTCATGCCGGGCATAAGCGGCTTTGAGGTGCTAGCCGATCTGTCGCGCCGATCGGGCATCGACAATCTGCCTGTCATCATGATTTCGAGCGAAGATTCCGATGATATGGTTCTGCGCGCGTACGAGCTGGGCGCCTCGGACTATATCAACCGCCCGTTTGACTCCCGTGTCGTGCGCCGCCGCGTAAGCAACACCATCCGCCTGTACGCCAAACAGCGCCGCCTGACGAGCCTGCTGTCCCAGCAGTACAACGAGCGCGTCAAGAACAGTCGCATGCTCATCGACATCATGGCCGGCGTCATGGAGCTTCGCAACGGCGAGAGCGGCAGGCACGTTACGAACATCGAGAAGCTGACCGAGCTGCTGCTTGGCTGTCTGGTCCAGCGTAGCGGCACGGTCTCCCTCGACAATGAGGAACGCTCTACGATCGCCCTGGCTTCGGCGCTGCACGATATCGGCAAGATGTCGATTGACGATGCGATTCTCAACAAGCCCGGACGCCTTACGTCCGAGGAGTTCGAGATTATGAAGACGCATACCACGATCGGCGCCGACATGCTGCTTGAGCTGGGTAGCCATCACGCCGGCAATGCGCTTATGGAATATGCGTACCAGATTGCGCGTTGGCACCACGAGCGCTGGGACGGCAAGGGTTATCCCGATGGCCTTAAGGGCGACGAGATTCCCATTGCCGCACAGGTGGTTTCGGTGGCCGACGTGTACGATGCGCTGACGAGCGTGCGCGTGTACAAAGACGCTATCCCGCACAAGGAGGCGATCCAGATGATCCTGGACGGTAAGTGCGGTACCTTTAACCCGCTGCTGCTCGATTGCCTGCTCGAGGTGCAAGACCAAATTGCCGAGACGTTGGCACGCCCCGCCGATGTCGTCGCGTTTCCCACGATTTAGTTTGACCAAAGGAGTTTTAATCCATGATTTCCATGCGTGAGGCGTATGAGAAGATCGGCGCTAATTATGATGACGCGTGCGCTCGGCTGATGGGCGAGGAAATGCTTGCCCGCTTTGCCCTCAAGTTTTTGGATGACGAGAGCATGGACAAGCTGGAGGCCGCCATGGCGGCAGGAGACGCCGAAGGTGCGTTTATGGCAGCGCACACGCTCAAGGGCGTGAGCCAGAACCTGGGATTCGATAATCTGTACGAGCCGGCGGTCGTGGTGACCGAAGCGCTGCGCGGCGCCGATGCCGTTGACGGCGCTCGCGAGAGAATGCATGCGCTGCAACAGCAATATGCGGCAACGATGTCGGCCTTGCGCGAGGCGGCCGAGTAAGAGCTCGCGAGCCTTGGGCTGCGTGCCAGCCGCGTATAGGCAAAAGGGCGCCCCGCCGGACCATGTGGCCGGCGGGGCGCCCTTATCTGTTGTGCGGTTCGCGAACTAGCGGGCCTGCTTAACCTTTGCCGCCGCCTCGACAAACGACCTCCACAGGTTAAAGTCGGTCTCGAGCGTCTTCCACGTGTACTCGGGATGCCATTGCACGCCCAAGCAGAATGGCTGGCCTTCGACCTCGATGCACTCGGGAACGCCGTCGGTTGCCTTGGCGACCAAACGCGTGCTCTTACCCAGACGATCGACGCAGCAGTGGTGTGCGGAGTTGGTTTGGATCAGCCTGTGTCCGCCAACCGCGCGGTCGAGCAGCGAGCCCGGCACGACCTCGACGGGATGCACGGGGTCGTTGAGCACGTGGGTATGGCGCCACTGTGTGCGGCCCTCGCGAGCGCCCAGGCTCGGCACGTCCATGCACAGAGTGCCGCCAGTGGCGACATTGAGCAACTGCGTGCCGCGGCAGGTGGTAAAGAGCGGCTTTTTGGCGCGGAGCACCTCGCCGACCAGCTTAAACTCAAAGCTATCGCGGATCTCACAGCAGAGGGTGGGGTCGTAGGGTCGATCATCGCCCCAACGTTTGGGATTGACATCGGGGCCGCCGGGGATGGCGATGCCGTCGGCAATGTCGACGTAATGGCGGATGACCTCAATGTCCTCGGTGATGGACATCTGCAGCGGCAGGCCGCCGGCGGCAAGGATGGCGTCGACAAAGACACTTGCGATTTCTTCGTTGGGGGAGAGCGTCTCGCTTAAAAACGGCTTCGCCTCTTCCCAGCGCGGCGCGACGAGGATGAGCGGGCGGTCGGCGGGATCGACGTCGACGTGCGGGGTGTATGACGATGAAGTGCGAGTTCCGATCATAGGTGTTGCTTTCGAGTTTGGATGGTCATGGCGAGCAGATATGGCAATTGGGCTAGTGGCCCTTGATGGAGTTGAGGAAGTCTTGGGCGCGCTTGGTCTGGGGATGGTCGAAGAACTCGTCGGGCGTGCCGGTTTCCACGATCTGGCCGTCGGCCATAAACACGACGCGGTCGGCAACGCGGCGGGCGAAGTTCATCTCGTGCGTGATGACGATCATCGTCATGCCCTGCTGGGCCAGACGGACCATGACCTCGAGCACCTCGTTGATCATTTCGGGATCGAGGGCGCTCGTGGGCTCGTCGAAGAGCATGGCCTTGGGCTGCATGGCAAGCGAGCGAGCGATGGCTACGCGCTGCTGCTGGCCGCCTGAGAGCTGTGCGGGTACCTTATCGGCCTGTTCGGCCACGCCCACGCGGCTCAGCAGGTCCATGGCGCGCTCACGAGCTTCCTCCTTGGACACGCCCAGCACATCGACCGGCCCCAGCATGACGTTCTGCAGTACGGTCATATGTGCGAACAGGTTGAACTGCTGAAACACCATGCCCAGCTCGGCACGCATGCGGGCAAGGTCTTTGCCTTCCTGCGGCAAGGGCTCGCCCTCGATGAGGATCTCGCCCGAGTCGATGGTTTCCAGGCGATTGATGGTGCGGCACATGGTCGACTTGCCCGAGCCCGAGGGGCCAATCACAACAACGACCTCGCCGCGGTCGACCGACAGGTTGATGTCGTTGAGAACGTGCAGGTCGCCATAGTGCTTATCGACGTGCTTGAGCTCGATAAGCGGCTGGTTGCCAGAAGTAGAAGTGCTCTGTGCCATGGTGCTCGGCTCCTTATGACTCGAAATGGTAAAGCGTTAGCGGATGATGGTCGCGCCGGTCTTGTGCGAAACGTAGACAGCGGCCTTGTTGATCGCGACGTTGATGAGGATATAGATGACCGCGATAACCA
Source organism: Collinsella sp. (assembly GCA_036298225.1). Classification (GTDB taxonomy): domain Bacteria; phylum Actinomycetota; class Coriobacteriia; order Coriobacteriales; family Coriobacteriaceae; genus Collinsella. Next base: position 44,226 of record JAXJJM010000045.1, on the reverse strand, counting down.
GGTAGACCGACACGAGGGCATCGTAGTTGGTAATGAGCACGCGGGCGTTTTGCATGAGGTCGGGGTAGCTCACCACATAGGCGACGGTGGTGTCTTTGACTACGACCACGAGCTGCGAAATCAACGACGGAATGATAAATCGAATCGCCTGCGGCAACACGATTTTAAAGGTGATTTTAGCTTTGGAGAGACCGAGCGCCTGGGCCGCCTCGATCTGGCCGCGCGGCACGGCATTGACGCCGGCGCGGAAGATTTCGGCAAGTACGCCGGCTGCAGCGAGCGCGACGGGGAGCGTGAGCATCCAAAACGACGGCAGCGCGATCTTGTACTGGGGCAGCACCAAAAAGAAGAAGTAGATGAACAGAAGGCTCGGCACGCCGCGGAAGAAATCGGTGAGCACGCGGCAGACCAGCTGCAGCGGCTTAATGTCGCTCGTGCGGCCGAGCATGAGAGCGAGGCCCAGCACCAGTGCGATGACGCCGGCGGTGAGTGCGACTTTAACGGTGCCCTCAAAGCCGGCAAGCAAGAACTTCCAGGTGGTGAGGTGCGTGAAGAAATACCAATAGTGGACCGAAAGCTGGCCGGTCACATAAAAGCGCTGCAGTACCAGGACGACGAGTGCGGCGACGGCAACAAGCGAGATGGCGGTGCCGATGCGAATCTTGGTGCGCATCTTGGGGCCGGGAGCCTCGTAGAGCGCATCGCGCATGGTGAGCGCGGAGGTGGGGTGCTTGCTCATCGGAGGATCCTCACCTTCTTATCGATGTGGTTGCCAATGTGGCTCACCACAAAGGCCGTGCCCAGGTAGCCGAGCGCCGAGATAAAGAACGCGGCGACGCCGCCGAGCGAGCGCGTGTTGATATAGCTCACCACGCCGGTGAGCTCCTGCGGCTTAAGCGGCACCTGGCTGCCGAGCGCGGTGGTGAGCATGACGGCGATAAAGAGGTTGGTCATGGGCAGCACGCTCGAGCGCAGTGCCTGCGGAATCACGATCTTGGCGAGGATGCGGTTAAAGCTCATGCCGAGCGAACGTGCGGCTTCCACCTGGCCGACCCCGACGGTGTTGATGCCGCTCATAAAGTTCTCGGAGCCAAAGGCAGAACCCAAGAGCACTGTGGCGACGATGACGCAGGTGCGGTAGGGCAGGACGACCTTGAGCGGCGGCAGCGCGTAGACGACGATAATGAGCAGCGCGATGCCGGGGATGTTACGGAAGACCTGGACATACAGGTCGCCAAAGACGCGCAGCGGCTTGAGCGGCGACACGCGCATCACGGTGACGGCGACGGCCAGCACCATGGCGATGGCAAACGACTCAAGCGTCATGCCCCAGGTTGCTAGCAGCGCGTCGATATAGTTCTGGCCATAGAGCGACCAGAGCTCGGAGAGACTCATGCGGACCTCCCGCCGGTAAGGAAAGGGGCTCCCGTGTGTACGGAAGCCCCGACAACTCAGTGAGGAAACAGTTTAGCGCAATAAAGCGCATCGTGCGTTTCCGTATGGTTTCGTAGCGGCCGTTACTAGGCTCGCTGCCTAGGCGCCGATCTCGGGCAGCTCGGGAACATTGGTGTCGCCCGTACGGTCGCCAATGCAGATCTGCCACAGCTCGGTCCAGGTGCCGTCATCCTCGATCTTCTTAAGGAAGTCGTTGACAAAGGCGACACCGTCGGAATCGAGCGGCAGGCCGATGCCGTAGGGCTCCTTGCTGCCGAAGGGCTTGCCGGCAATCTTGTACTTGCCGGGCTCGCGGACCAGGGCGCTCTGCTGCATGTTGTTGTCGATGACGTAGGCATCGACGCGGCCCTGCTGGAGTGCCTGACGTGCCTCCTCGTCGGTCTTGAACTCCTGCTGGCTGGCCTTGGGGGCGAACTCCTCCAGGATGGCGGGGCCGTTGGAGCCGGACTGGACGGCGACGTTCTTGTCGGCCAGGTCGTCGACGCCCTTGATGTCGTCGTTGTCGGCGAGCACCAGGATAGCCTGCTGGGTGTAGTAGTAGGGGCCGGCGAAGGAGACGAGCTTCTTGCGCTCGTCAGTGATGGTGTAGGTGGCAAAGACAGCGTCGACCTGGCCGTTCTGCAGGACGGACTCGCGCGTGTCCGAGGTCACCTGGGTGATCTCGACCTTGTTCTCGCCTAGGATGTAGTTGGACAGAAGCTGCGCGATGCCGGCATCGAAGCCACGGGTCTGACCGTCTTTCTCGTTGAGGAGGGAGAAGAGCGTGGAGGTCTGAACGCCACCGATCTTAAAGACGCCGGCGTCCTTGACGGCCGTGGCCCAGGTGCTGGCGGCGATGGCATCGTCGTCGGCTTTGGGGCCGTTGTCGACGAGCTTGTCGAATGCCTTGGCATCGAGCGTAGCGGAAACCTCGGTATCCTCGGAGCCCTTGGAGGAGCCGGCGGCGGAACCCTTGTCGGCCTCGGCGCTGGTGTCGGAGCAGCCGGCAAGACCAAGGCCGGCGACGGTTGCGAAGGTGGCGGCGACAAAGCCGCGGCGGTCGAGAACGACCTGCTGGGAGAGGTTCTTGCTCATGGTAGAACACCTTTCTCAATAAAATCCCTAGCGGTTGAGTAGAGTTATACCCTATCGCGCTCAAATGGGTCAACACGAAATAACTCAGAAACATACTTACCTTATGGGTAATTCTACCTACCAAAAAGGGACAGGCACCTTTGTGGTGGTCCTGGCCGATGCGGTGGCATGCCTTGCTGCTTTGTCTCAATCTGTAACATCTGCAGCCGTTTTTGCCGAGTAACTGTTACAGATCGAGATTTTCTCTTCAGGGGAATTTGAATGTCTCAATCTGTAACATCTGGAAGGCCAAAAGGTCTCTATCTGTTACAGATTGAGACAAAGGTCTGGGGCAAAGACGTCTTGTCTAGATCTGTAACAGTTAGACGGGAATTCGGGCCCTAGATGTTACAGATTGAGATAATTGAGCTGTGAAAACAAAAACCTCCGCAGGGGTGCTTCCCCTGCGGAGGTTTTTTACTCGTTGAGTAGCCTTACGGCTTCGGCGGCCATATTCTCGACCGTCATGCCGTTCTGAGCCAACAGCTCGTTGGGATCGTAGCGGTCGGGGAAGCCCTTGGCGATGCCGAAGGTGCGCGTGCGCACGGGCGTGCAGGCCAGGTAGCACGCCACGCGCTCGCCCCAGCCGCCGTCCAAGATGCCGTCCTCGAGGGTGACGACAACACGATGCTCAGCAGCAAGGCTATCGAGGAACTCGCGGTCGAGTTCGGTTGCAAAGCGCGGGTTGACGAGCGTGGCCTCGATGCCGTACTCGGCGGCCAAGCGGTTTGCCACGCGCTCGCCCAGCTCAAAGAAATCGCCGAGTGCGAGCACGGCAACGTCGCGGCCCTGACGCACCACGTTGTAGCGAACGGCACTGTACTCGGTGTCTTCGGCGGGCGCCAGATCGGGACGGCTCACCAGGCCAATACCAGGTACACGAATCGCCACGGGATGCTTGCGGTGGTCGAGCGACCAGCTCAGCATGGACAGATATTCCTCCATGCAGGCCGGCGCTAGGTAGTGCATGTTGGGAAGACCGCCCAGCATGGAAATATCAAAGAACGAGAGGTGCGTCTCGGACGTGGTGCCAAAGATTGACGCACCAAACACCAGGATGGTTGCAGGGGCGTCGTTGAGGCACAGGTCGTGCCACAGCTCGTCGTAGGCGCGCTGCAAAAACGTGCCGTACACACCAAAGACTGGTTTGGCGCCCGAGCGCGCAAGCGCGGTGGCAAAGGTCACGGCGTGCTCCTCGGCAATGCCCACGTCGACAAACTGCTTGCCGGCGGCAGCGCGAAGCTCGGGTGTAAAGCCCATGATGTAGGGCGTGGCGGCCGTGATGCCCACGACCTGCGGATCGCGCTCGATGGCGGCGCTGAGCGCCTCGCCCGTAATGTCGGCATAGGTGCGCGGCGCAGGCTCGCTCGGATGGCCCGGGCAGAGCTTGCGCCCGGTCGCCATGTCAAACGGACCCACGTGGTGCCAGCGCTCGGGGTCGCTCTGGGCTGGCTCAAAGCCCTTGCCCTTGGCGGTGGAGACGTGCAGCACGATGGGGTGATCGATATTGCGCAGTTCCTGCAGCGCGTCGACGAGGGCCAACACATCGTTACCGGCGTCCAGATAGCGGTAGTCGAGCCCCATCGCGCGGAAAACGTTGCGCTCGCAGGTGCCGTTGCTGGCGCGCAGCTCGGCCAGATTGCGATACAGGCCGCCATGGTTCTCGGCAATGGACTGGTCGTTATCGTTGACGATGATGATCAGGTTGCTATCGAGTTCGGCGGCATTGTTAAAGCCCTCAAACGCCAGGCCGCCCGAAAGCGAGCCGTCGCCAATGATGGCGATGACGTTGTATGCATCGCCCGCCAGGTCACGAGCGTGCGCCAGGCCGCAGCCCAGGCTCACCGAGGTCGAGGTATGGCCCATGGCGAACAGGTCGTGCTCGGACTCGTCGGGATTGGCAAAGCCAGAAGCCTCACCATAACGCTCCGGATCGATATAAGTGTACGCGCGCCCCGTCAGCGCCTTGTGGGCGTAGGTCTGGTGCGAAACGTCAAAGACGATCTTGTCGATGGGGGAGTTAAACACGCGATGGAGCGCGACCGTAAGCTCAACGACGCCCAGGTTGGGGGCAACGTGCCCGCCGACGGCGGCGGAGCTTTCGAGGATGGCGTGGCGAATCTCGTCGCAGAGCTGCGGGAGCTCGGCACGATTAAGAGCCTTGACGTCCTCGGGCGTTGTCGTTTGCGTAAGCAGCATCGTTGTGGATTACTCCATGCGAATCGAGTGCCGGCGCTCCCTCGGCCGACACAATTGCACAAGACAGTCTCGCACATTTTGGCGTTTGATATGTGACGGCGGCGCGGTAATTCGCCAACTGGTGGGGCAAAACGTTTTGTCCGATGCCATACTGATAGATTCGATGATGATTTTTTTCAATACGTGCAGGCCGTGGCTTGCCGCCGTGAGCCGCTGGAAGGAGGCAGCATGTCCGATGCCGTTCGTGCCGAGAAAATCGCGCACGAGGTCGACGATGCCGCCCGCCAGCTCGCCCAGGCGGGCCGCTTGGACCTGACGCGCGAGTTTATCCAGCATGGCGACGTGACGGTCTATGCACATGTGACTTCGGTAGCGCGGACGAGCCTGTCCTTTGCCGAGCGCCTGGGCCGCGTCGGTGTTTCGATCGACCGTGCCTCGCTGCTGCGCGGAGCCTTGTTACACGATTACTTTCTCTACGATTGGCACGATCCCGACCCAAGCCATCGGCTGCATGGCTTTCGCCACCCGTTTTTTGCCCTAGCGCGCGCGGAGGAAGATTTTGAGCTGACGTCGCGCGAACGGAATATTATCGTGCGGCATATGTTTCCGCTGGTGCCGGTGCCGCCGACGTGTCGTGAGGCTTGGATTGTGTGCCTGGCGGATAAATGGTGTGCTCTGCGCGAGACGGTCGCCGGCCGCCTGCCGCGCAAAGACGACGCGAACGATTTGAGCGAGGGCTCGAGCGACGGCTCGAGCAAAGATTCGAGCGAAAAGAGGAGAGGGTAGACGGTGGGGACCGCGATTGATATGGCGTTTGGCGGCGCGACGCTTGCCGCCTGCCCACTCTCGGCACTGGTGCTCTCGTTTGCCTTTTACGGGTTTTGCGGTTGGGCATGGGAGTCGACAGTATGCGCCATGCTCAATCACGGACGATTTGCCAACAGTGGCTTTTTGCTTGGGCCGTGCTGCCCCATCTATGGCGCGGGCGGCATTGCCTGCTGGCTGCTGTTGCGTGGGATTCCGGATGCCTCGAGCCAGTTTGTCGCTGCAGCGCTCGTATGCAGCGTGATTGAGTACAGCGTAGGCGTGCTGTTGGAAAAAACAACGGGCGCTCGCTTTTGGGATTACTCGCACCTGCCGTTTAACTTGCACGGACGCATCTGTCTGTACTGGGCTTGCGCGTTTGGCTTGGGTGCGTTGTGTATTTGCCGTTTAGTGGAGCCGGCATTGCTGGGGCTGCTTGGCCATCTGCCGGTGCTGATTGTGCGGCTGTCCGCCTTTATCGTCGCGGTCGCGATGATGGTCGACGCGGTGTGCTCGTTGGCGAGCTGGCGGCGTCTGTCTGATCAGCTGGAGCGCGTCCGGGCCGACCTTGCCGACCGCATCAATGAGTCGCTTGCCGATGCCTCGGACTCAATGCTCGAACGTATTCCCGATTCTACGATTGACTCGGTGGCACAGACGCACATCCGTAGCCGTGCCGTTAACGCGTGGCTGGCCGAGCTGGGTGACGCCGCGCTCGATGCCCTGCGCGAGAAGGCTTCGATGCCGACGTTTATCGCGGATGGTGCTCGCGGCCTGGCGCTTGCCGCCCGCCGCGTGGCCGATGCCGCGCCGAACATGCCGCGTCCGTCGCTCAGTCGTCGCCTTGCCGGCAAGCGCATGAGCCGTCCGGTGCCAAGCGTGTCGCTCAGCCGCCGCGACCTACGCTTCTTTAACGCCTTCCCGCGTCTGCGCATCAATCGCTACGAAGGCGTCATTCGAGCAACTAATCTCCGCGACCGAGCCCGCGAGCTGTTCCGCCACTAGCCGGGACGGGCGCGCTCACGGCTTCCTTGCTCGCGTATTTCCCGTTCGTTTCGCGTCCGTTGCCGCGCCGTTTCCAAGATTGCGGCACCGTTGGAGATTGCACGATCTGGGTCGAGCCGGTCGAAGAGGTCATCCGCATGCGCACCGGCGAACACGGCCCCGCCGCGGTGTAGGACAATCTTTCGCCTGACGGGCGCGCCTCTCTTGGGGCGCGCCCGTTCTCGTCTACAATATCGTGCAGACGAAGGAGAGGCATGCCCATGATCAAGATGTTTGCGAGTGACTTAGACGGAACACTGCTGAACGCCCTGCACGAAGCAGATGGGACCATCCGCCGTGCCATTCGCGAGCTGACCGAGGCTGGCCTGCATGTGGTTCCTGCGACCGGGCGCTCGACGTTGCCGATCGGCGAACATGGCTTTACGGGGCTGGCGCTCGATGCCTGCTGCTCTAACGGCTCCATTGTGCGCGACAGTCATGGCGAGGTGCTCAAGACCTGGACCATCGATCCGCAGATCACCGAGGAGCTGCTCAAGGAGTTCCCGGACATTTGCTTTGATTGCTCCACGCCCGATGGCATGTTCTCGAGCGGCTCGTTCGAGATGCATCAGGCGGGCTTTAAAAAGGACAGTCCTATCAAGCGCATCGTGATGCGCGGCATGCGTGCACGTGGCGGGTATCACGAGGAACAGTATTTCGACCAGTCGATCGGTGACATTCTGCGCCACGATGTGTGCAAGATCAACTGCCGTGTGATCTCGCCCGAGCTGGAGCGCGACCTTAAGGCGTATTTGGCCGAGCGCTCGGACCGTGTAGTCAACGCGCCGTTTGACCCGGTGATGTTTGAGATCACGGACGCGGCGTGCAACAAGGGCGAGAGTGTGTCCTGGCTGGCGGGCTACTACGGCATTGCCGAGGACGAGGTCGCGGTCTACGGCGACGGCGGCAACGACATTGCCATGCTCAAACGCTTCCGCCACAGCTACGCGACCAAAAACGCAAGCGATGCCGCCAAGGCCGCCGCGAGCGCGACCATCGGCAGCTGCATGGTCCACGCCGTCCCCAAACACATGCTCGCCACCATGCGCAAGCAAAACTCCCGCACCGTCATCGAATAATGTGACAAAGGGGCAGCCCCTTTGTCACAGAGGTCTGTGTTCTTGGAATACGAACATATATTCGCATATACAACTACGCTTTGATAGAATCGGTATCGTTGGCGGCAGTTCCATGTGCCGGGCAGCGCCCTCCACCTGATGGGAGGTGATGCCCATGACCGATTTGATTGATTTCGTGAGACTTCTGACCGCTTTGGTCTCGTTCTTCACGGCGCTCGTCGGCCTTTCCGAGGCACTCAAGCAGCGTTCGTAGCGCAACAGAAGGGGTCGCCGCCGCTAAGGCGTTGACCCCCTAATGCAAACAACGGCGCTGCCCAGCTTTCCAGAACTTGGGCTGCCGTCGACACTATTCTACCCACGAATGACATTTTGAACAATCAGCAATGCCGCTCCAAAAGCCAGGCACAACTGGCACAACCTAGGCGGTCGCTGAATGTGACAAAGGGACTGTCCCTTTGTCACATCCCAATTATTGCCTTTACGTGTTGATGCACAGGGTGTGCAATAATACTCGCACTGTGCAATAGCGCACAGGCTGAGTAACAAGGAGGACGCTTGTCCCAGCTCGAGAAATGCGATCGCCGGTCCCTTCGCTCGCAGCGCGCCCTTCGCCAGGCACTAGCTAGTGAGCTTGCCGAGAGCGGCGACCTTTCGCGCATTAACGTCGCGTCGCTCACCGAGCGTGCCGGTCTTACGCGGCGCACGTTCTATTCGCACTACCGCGATATCCCCGACTTTATCAATCAAATCGAGGATGGCTTGCTGGCCGAGATCCGTGAGCGCATTGAGCTCATCACCGCAGCTCAGCTGCCCGATCTCTATCACAACATCGATGAGCTTGAGTCGGCGCCCGGTTCGGTTGAGCTGCTGCGTTATCTTGCGGCCAACCGCGACTTAATCGGTGCGCTGCTGGGTCCGGGCGGCGACCAGGCCTTCATTAAAAAGATCATCGATACCGCGCGCGAGGCCGTAGTGCCTCGTGCGCAGACGGGCATTTTGGGCCTGGCACTGGGCACGTTCTTTGACTACTACGTTACCTACGTCGTGAGTGCCGAAGTCGGCCTGATTCAGCGCTGGTTTGAGCGTGGGCTTACCGAATCGCCCGAGGCCATGGCGCGCATTATGACGGTGCTCGCTTTTGTGCGCCCTGGTGACCTGTATGGCCAACCCATCGATATCAACGTGCCGGAATACGGCATGAAGTTATTGAACTTGCAGCTCGAGGACGCGGTCGACACCGCCGCAACCATCGAGTCCAACAACTAAGAGGAGAGACTATGAGTAAACTCGTCGAGGGCATTAAGGACCGTGTGGTTGCTGCCGCGCGCGAGGCCGCGCCCGCCGTGGTGGACGCCGCACAGAAGGCCGCGACCGTCGCTGCCGAGAAAGTCGCCGAGGCGGTTGCCGATGCCAAGAACGCGGCAGGGGAGACGTCCGTCGCTAGCGAGCCCGCCACCGCCGCTGAGCCCGTAGCCGCCGCCCACGCCCCCGAAGGCGCGATCTTCAACCCCGACAACGCCCACGGCAACCTGCACCTGGGCATCGACGTGGGCTCCACCACCGTTAAGCTTGCCGTGCTCAACGACGACAACCAGATCGTCTACGCCAAGTACCAACGCCACCACACCGACGTCCGTGCCTGCGCCCGCGACCTGTTCGAGGGTGCCGCGACCGTGCTGCCGACGGCCCAGATGACCTGCGCCATCACCGGCTCGGGCGGTCTGCTGCTGTCCCAGTGGCTCGACCTGGAGTTTGTTCAGGAGGTCATCGCCAGCAAGCGCGCCGTCGAGACCCTCATCCCCGCTACCGACGTTGCCATCGAGCTGGGCGGCGAGGACGCCAAGATCATCTACTTCGATAACGGCATCGAGCAGCGCATGAACGGCACCTGCGCCGGCGGTACGGGCGCGTTCATCGACCAGATGGCAACCCTGCTGCACACCGATGCGAGCGGCCTCAACGAGCTCGCGGCCAACGCCACCACCATCTATCCCATCGCCAGCCGCTGCGGCGTCTTTGCCAAGACCGACGTCCAGCCGCTGCTCAACGAGGGCGCCCGCCCCGAGGACGTGGCCGCGTCCATCTTCCAGGCTGTTGTGACCCAAACCATCTCGGGCCTGGCATGCGGCCGACCCATCCGCGGCAACGTCGCCTTCCTGGGCGGCCCGCTGCAGTACCTCTCCGAGCTGCGCCACCGCTTCTATCTCACGCTCAACCTGGACGAGGAGCACCGCATCGTGCCCCAAAACGCTCACCTGTTTGTGGCGAGCGGCGCCGCCATGGCGCACGAGTCCAACAAGCTCAGCACGTTCCCGCAGCTCATCGATGCCATCGATGCCCTGGGCGACACGCAGGGTGCCGAGGTCGAGCGCTTGGATCCGCTCTTTGCCACCGATGAGGACTTTGCCGAGTTCAAGACCCGCCACGACACCGAGGTCGTCCCCAAGGGCAAGCTCGACGGCTACACCGGCCGCGTGTTCATCGGCATCGACGCCGGTTCCACCACCATGAAGGCCGCGCTCGTGGGCGAGGACGGCCAGCTGTTGCACACCTGGTACGGCAACAACAACGGCGACATCCTGGGCACGGCCAAGGTCATCATGGCTGATTTCTACAATCACATTCCCGCCGGTTGCACCATCGGCCACGTGACTACCACCGGTTATGGCGAGGCACTGCTCATCGAGGCCCTCAAGGCCGACTCCGGCGAGATCGAGACCGTCGCGCACCTGCGCGGCGCCAAGGCATTCCTGCCGGGCGTTGAGTTCATCTTGGACATCGGCGGACAGGACATGAAGTGCCTGCGCGTCAAGGACGGCGTGATCGAGCACATTATGCTCAACGAGGCCTGCTCGTCGGGCTGCGGCAGCTTTATCGAGAGCTTCGCCGTGTCTATGAACATGGACGTACGCGCGTTTGCCGACGCCGCCATCCATGCCAAGGCTCCGGTCGACCTGGGCAGTCGCTGCACGGTCTTTATGAACTCGCGCGTCAAACAGGCGCAAAAGGAAGGCGCCACGGTGGGCGACATCGCGGCCGGCCTGTCCTATTCCGTCATCAAGAACGCCCTGTTCAAGGTCATTAAGCTGCGCGATCCCAAGGAGATTGGCAGCCAGGTGATCGTTCAGGGCGGCACCTTTATGTCCGATGCCACGCTGCGCGCGTTTGAGCAGCTCACCGGCGTTCATGCCGTGCGCCCCGACATCGCCGGCTGCATGGGCGCCTATGGTGCGGCCCTGCTCGCCCGCGATCGCGCCGGCGCCGATGGCACCTCGACCATCCTTTCGGCCGAGGACATCGCGCACCTTACCGTGACGCAAAAGCACGTCCGCTGCGGTCGCTGCTCCAACAACTGCCAGCTTACCGTCAACGACTTTGGTGGCGGCAGGCGCTTCATTACCGGCAACCGCTGCGAGAAGGGCGCCGGCCACAAAAAGCAAAAGACCGAGGCCCCCAACCTCTTTAAAAAGAAAAACGAGCTGCTCTTTAACCGCGAGGTCCTGAGCCCCGACGAGGCCCCGCGCGGCGCCGTGGGCATCCCACGCGCGCTCAACATGTACGAGAACTACCCCTTCTGGCACGCGTTCTTTACGCGCCTGGGCTTTAGCGTGCAGCTGTCCGACCAGTCGAGCAAAAAGACCTACCAGGCGGGCATCGAGTCCATGCCGTCCGAGAGCGTGTGCTATCCGGCCAAGATGAGCCACGGCCACGTGATGAACCTTATCGATCGCGATGTCGACTTCATTTGGATGCCGTGCGTGCGCTGGGAGCGCAAGGAGGATCCGACCGCCGGCAACTGCTACAACTGCCCCATCGTCATGAGCTACCCCACGGCGCTGGCACTCAATATCGACGAGATCCGCGAGCAGAACATCGAGTTCCTGTACCCGTTTGTGCCCTATCACGACAAGACCGAGCTCAAGCGTCGCCTGTACCAGGTGCTCGCCGTCGACCGCGTGGCCGACGCAGAGGCCGGTCGCGGCCGCGTGCGTGGTCCCAAGATCACGCGCTCCGAGATTGACGCCGCTGTCAACGCCGCCTACGAGGCCGATGCGCGTTTCCACGAGGACATCCAAACCATGGGCGAGGAGGCCCTTAAGTGGGTCGAGGACCACGGCGGTCACGGCATCGTGCTCGCCGGTCGTCCCTACCATAACGATCCCGAGATCAACCACGCCCTGCCCGAGCTTATCTCGAGCTTTGGCTTTGCGGTCTTTACTGAGGATTCGCTCGCGCATCTGGTAAAGCCCGAGCGTCCGATTCGCGTCGTCGACCAGTGGATGTATCACAGCCGCCTGTACGCCGTCGCCCGTTTTGTGACGATGCGCAACGACCTGGACCTGATCCAGCTCAACTCTTTCGGCTGCGGCCTGGATGCCCTGACCACCGACCAGGTGCAGGAGATCCTGGAGGCCAGCGGCAAGATTTACACCGTACTCAAGATCGACGAGGTATCCAACCTAGGTGCCGCGCGCATCCGCATCCGCTCGCTCATGGCGGCGCTTAAGGACCAGGAGGCCGAGCGCCTGGCCGAGGCCACGGCTGCGGGCGAGGTCTACGAGCCCGGTGACGCCGCGCCGGTGGCACCCTCCACGGATGCCCCCGCGTTCGCGAGCCGCAAGTACACGTTCGAGGCTCAGCGCGAGGGCGCTTCGACTGCGTGGCCCAAGGTGCCCTTTACCGAGCAGATGCGTGAGGAGGGCTACACCATCCTGTGCCCGCAGATGGCGCCTATCCACTTTGACCTGGTCAAAGAGGTGTTCCGCGGCGCTGGCTACAACTTGGAGCTGCTGCCCTCGACCGATCACGGCGCCGTCGAGGCCGGCCTGCGCTACGTGAACAACGACATCTGCTACCCGTCGATTCTGGTGACGGGCCAGATCATGGAGGCCATCGAGAGCGGTCGCTACGACCTGTCCAAGACGGCCGTGGTCATCAGCCAGACCGGCGGCGGCTGCCGCGCCACCAACTACATCGCGCTTATTCGCAAGGCCCTGCGCGAGAGTGGCCACCCCGAGATTCCGGTGATCTCGCTTTCGGCCGTGGCACTGGGCGAGGACAACCCCGGCTTTAAGATTACGCCGGCGCTGCTTAAGCAGGCAGTCTACGCAGTGCTCTTTGGCGACGTGATGATGCAGATGCTCTACCGCTGCCGCCCGTACGAGGCAACACCCGGTGCCGCCAATGCGCTCTACGAGGAGTACATGGCGCGCGCTCGCAAGCTGGCACCCAAGTTCAACAGGCATAACTACACCAAGCTCGCTCGCGAGGCCATCCGTGCGTTCGACACCATGCCGCTTGTGGGCGAGGGCACCAAGCCGCGCGTGGGCGTGGTCGGCGAGATCCTGGTCAAGTTCCATCCCACGGCCAACAATCACGTAGTCGACGTTATCGAGCGCGAGGGCTGCGAGGCCGTGGTGCCGGGCCTGCTCGACTTCTTCCTGTACTCCATGAGCAATGCTGAGCTGCAGAAAGACGAGCTGGGTAGTTCTGCCACCACGCGTGCCAGCATGCAGGCGCTCATTAAGCTGGTTGACTGGATGCGCACGCCGGTTGAGGAGCTGCTCGAGAAGTCAGAGCGCTTCGAGGCGCCCGAGCGGATCGGCTCCATGGCCGACAAGGCCCGCACAGTGCTTTCGGTATGCAACAACATGGGCGAGGGCTGGCTGCTCACGGCCGAGATGCTCGATCTGATTGACCACGGTGCGCCCAACATCATCTGCACGCAGCCCTTCGCGTGCCTGCCCAACCACGTGGTGGGCAAGGCCGTGATCAAGGAACTGCGCCGTCAGCACCCAGAGAGCAACATCGTCGCGGTGGACTACGACCCCGGCGCGTCCGAGGTCAACCAGCTCAACCGCATCAAGCTCATGATCAGCGTGGCAAAGGAGAACATGCGCGCCGGCAAGGGCTTTAAGCTCGAGAAGGTGGCGCCGCTCGCGATGGACGAAGTCACCGGCCAGATGCGCGCCCACGATGGCTGCGTGAGCTGCGACTCGGTGAGCGAGGAGGCCGTGGCATCGGTCGCCAAGCGCCTGGGACGCGGCATTAAGAAGTAGTCGACCTGCTTTGAGCCGGATATTAGGCAAACGGGTGGTGGCCGTGGTGGCTACCACCCGTTTTTATTGGACATATGTTGCGTAAACGCCCCAACTATCATCCTTTGCGAACTTAGATTTCGGAAGTATGCGGCAAAATCTGAATAGGCCGAGCACACCGGGTATGTTCAAGCTCTGTACCTGCGGTTTTATTAGCGAAAAACCGAGGTGTGCTCGAGAGTTCCAGAATTTGCCGCATACTTCCGAGAACGACGTCTCGGTGGCACAAAAAATCGCCCTCGGAGCCTTGAAATAATGAACATGTGTAGCCGTTCGCGGCAAAATACCGTACGTTTATAGAACCCACCCCCACCGCGCGTCATCCTTACGGTTAAATAAATACACATCTATGGAATTACGTAAGAGAGGACCGTTCCTATGAGCTACAAGACTGTTTGCGTTGCCGGCGGCGGCGTGCTGGGGAGCCAGATTGCCTTCCAAGCCGCCTACTGCGGCTTCGATGTAACGATTTGGTTGCGCAGTGAGGGCAGCATCGGCCGCACCCAGCCCAAGATTGATCATGTGCGCGAGGAGTACATCGCTGCCATCGAGGGCATGGCGGACGGCACGGGCGAGTGGTGCGCCGGTATCGCCGATAGCGACCAGCCCTTCGACAAGGAGGCGGCGCTTGCCGCCGTCGAGCGTGCCTACTCCACGCTCAAGCTGGAGCTCGACCTTGCCAAGGCCGTGGCCGACGCTGACCTGGTCATTGAGTCCATGGCCGAGGACACCCAGGCAAAGATCGACTTCTACAAGAAGCTTGCTCCGGTCCTGCCGCAAAAGACCGTTGTCGTGACCAACTCCTCCACGCTGCTGCCGAGCACCTTTGCCAAGTACACCGGCCGCCCCAAGAAGTACCTGTCGCTGCACTTTGCTAACTCCATCTGGAAGAACAACATGACCGAGGTCATGGCCCAGGACCAGACCGACAAGCGCTACTTCGATGAACTCGTCGACTTTGCCAGCGACATCCGCATGCTGGCGCTTCCCGTCAACAAGGAAAAGAACGGCTACCTGCTCAATTCCATGTTGGTGCCGTGGCTGCTCTCGGGCCTTGACCTGTATGTCTCGGGCGTGAGCGACCCCAAGAGCATCGACCTTGCGTGGACGCGCGGCACCGGCGCTCCCAAGGGCCCGTTCCGTGTGTTCGACACGGTGGGAATCCAGACGGCCTACAACATCGTCATGCAGTATCAAAAGGTGCCGGGCTTGGTGAGCCCGCTGCTCAAAAAGATGATGATGCCCTACAACTTCAAAGCCATGGCATCTGTCCTCAAGAAGATGCTCGACGAGGGCAAGCTGGGCGAAAGCTCGGGCGAGGGCTTCTTCAAGTACTAAACGATTCTTTGGGGGGCGGACCGCGCCCCCAAAGCCGTGTTTCTGCGCCGTTGCAAGCTTAAGCTACCGCTAAGGGGTGTTTGTTAAGCTGCGGACCAATATTGGACAGGGCTGGGCAAACGCCATGATATATGAGGGAAACGACGGTGGCATTCAAAGACGGTAACGATATGGGTTTGAGAAGCGAAGGCGTTCGATGTTACCGACTACGACCACGGCACGCATTCGTTTGGGCGCATCTTTACGGTGGACGAGACGGCGCGCACCTATGAGCTGGAGGAGCAGATTGCAGTGCCGTTCTCGGGTTACGTGAGCAGCGCACAGCGTGTCGGCGATTCGAATAGCATGCTCGTGGCATCGGGTCAGGCCAAGGCCTTTACCGAGTACGATCGCTATGGACTGCCCATCGCCACCTACGAGATGGAAGCCGAGAAGTTCATCTATCGCGTGTACAAGTACGAATTGTAGCGCGCGCCTACTTTTGACCGATGGAGTGCGGAAACGCGCCGTTCGCCGATGCTCTCCCCGCGAGTGGCAGTCATATGGTTTGATGTTGCAAACATATGACTGCCGCTGGGCTGCGGGTGACGCTTGCTCTGATATCGGAGGTGCCAAGTATGTTTCGCGCTCCGTTAAACGACTATCGGTTGGGCTAACATGGGTCGCCGTTCTATTTCGATGACCCTTGCAGTGGTTTGCCTAGCTGTGCTCTTGGGCGCTATAGGGCTGCTTGCTATAAGTCGAGAAACATCCTATATGCAGGAATGCGCTTCCGAAGGGTTTGCCATTGATGGTTTCTATCGGAATGACAAAACGAGTCTGGAAATCCTTGCCTTTCATGAGGAGGATGGCTGTCGATGGCAACTGGTCAACAAAGACGGAAGCAGCGTTGACGGGCAGTTTAAGCGTACGGATGATCCCAACATCCTGATATTAAAGAAGGAAAACGGCGAAGAATTCGGTACGGTCCACGTGGCGTATATTTCGCGCCGACGCGATCAGGGCTTGCTCTACCTATTTAGAGATACCAGGGTGATCCGTTTTTATCTGGTGAGCACCAAACCTGCGTTTGCGGTGGAGTCTGGTGATGTCGATGCGGACAGTTGATTCATGGCAATAAATTAGCGAGCGGGGCGCGGACATGGACCGCGTCCCGCTTTTTTACGCCCCGCGTCGCGCCTGCGCCTCGTTGCGACTCGCGCCTGTGCGCGCATCCATCTCACGTCCCACATCACTTCACATCAAACTCAACGCGATCGAGTTCGGGTACGTTGAGGTCGATGAGCTTGCGGGCGATGTGACGGTCGTGTGCCCCAAGCGCCTCGCTCGTCGTTACGTGGGCGACGATTTCGCGCTCGACAATGCCCTCCTCATCGCCTTCGGTGGCCGAGGTCTCGACGGCGACGGTGTAATCCTTAAAGCCCGGCAACACCGCGGCAAGCTCGCGCGTGGTTTCGGCGACGCCGTAGCCGTCCTGCACGCCGGCCTGCGCCGAGCCAATGGAACCCGCCGTCATGATGACGCAGGGGAAGGCAAAGATCACCGTGCCCACAATAATGCGGCGGCGCACCTTGCGCGACAGCTCGTCGATCTCGGCGTTTTCTTCAGCGGTCACAATGCCGTCTCCGTTGAGGTCGCGCTTGAGCGGCACGCGCAAAAGAAGCAGCACGGCTTCGGCCGCGAGCGCGATAAAGACCACGTTGATGCCAAATTCGTAGAGTGCCGACAGGAACAGCGACCCGCTTGCGATGGCGACACCGTAGCCCGCTGCGCACAGGGGCGGCATGAGTGCGGTCGCCACGGCCACGCCGGCGATGAGCGTGGCGGGTTCCTGGTCGCGCGAGTTGCCCAGGCCACCCGCAAAGCCGCCCGCGAGCGCGACGGCAAGGTCCCAGACGGTGGGCGTCGAGTTGTCGATGATGGCGGCCGTGGTGGTGCCAAGCGGCGAGAGCTTAAAGTACAACGTGGATGTGACCAGGCAAAAGGCCATTTGCAGCGCCAGACCCGCGACGGCCTCGACGGTAATCTCGCGGTCGAGTGTGGCAATGCCATATGCCATGGCAAGGACCGATCCCATAAGCGGGCAGATGAGCATGGCGCCCACAATGGCGATGTCAGAGTCGATATCGAGTCCGATACTCGCGATAAGCATGGCGATGATAAGGATGCACAGATGCGAGCCGGTCAGCCGCGCCCCGTTTACAAAGCGCTTGCGGATCACGTGATAGGGCGCGCGACCCTCGCGAATGTTGAATGCCTGCTTGAGGAAACGGATGGCGTTCTCCATGGCCTCGCTATGGGCGGGGCGAATCCCGTGGCGCCGGTGATGGCGCTCGCGCAGTCGCTTGATCTGTTGTTTATCGAGTTCCATAGCTGTCCCGTTTCTTTGCGGAGTCGCGAGTCGTTTTTGCTACCCCCACTCTATACCCTGATGACACAGCGGCAACCAAGGCTGTAGTGGAAGGGGCGATTGGCAAGGTGCTCAAATGCTCGGCTGCTTAGATAGCTCGCAGATCAAAAAAGCGCGGGGCCGGTTCGATTCCGACCCCGAGCTCTGCGTTGGTGCGTTGTTGTTCGGCCTAGCCCAGCAGGCTTAAGCCCACGGAGACAAACGCCAGGATAACGCCGACGATGGACTCGCCGCCCAGCAGGCCGCTGGCGACGACCAGGCCCTGCTCCTGAAAGGCGGCGTCCTTGGCGGCCTTCTCCTCATCCGAAAGACCGGCCGTGGCGTCGCGGTGTGCGGCCCACTTGTCGTAGGCGAGCTTGACGCAGGAGCCCAGGAATGCCGTGAGTGACATGTAGAACGGTAGGTACACGCCCAGACCGATCATCATGGCCGGAATGCCGAGCCAGTACATGACGATGCCGGCGATAAAGCCGCCAACGAACCACGGCACGCTCGGGATGCCCGAGACCATGGTGGCGACCACGCTTGCCTGCGCGGTAACAAAGCTCTTGTCGGGGCCAAAGGCGTCCGGGCCATAGGCGGTGACGAGCGCAACCATGACGGCGGCGGCGACCAGGGCGCCCACGATGCCGCCGATGGCTTGGCCGATCCACTGCGCACGCGGGTTGGTGCCCAGCACGGCGCCGGCCTTAAAGTCGTTCATGACGTCGCCCGCAAGGCCGCATGCCACGGCAACGATGCCGGCGATAAAGAACAGCTTGACCTGAGCGATCTGTGCAAAGGCAGCCACGATGAGCATAACGATGAGGCCAAAGATCTCCATGGGGTCGATGCCCGTCTGGCCGCAGCTCTGTGCGCTCATGATGGTGGTGACAAAGGTGAACAGCGTGACGATGACGGCCGGAACGGGGCCAAGATCGAGCACGATGGCGACGATCACGGCGATGGCGGCAGCGCCCAGGCCGATGATGCCGGCGTCGAGCTTAAGGGAGCCCGAGATGAGCGACTGCTCGTCGGTATCGGTGGAGCTGTCGGCGGCGAGGCCACGGACGATGCCGGCGACCTGCGGCAG
Source organism: Collinsella sp. (assembly GCA_036298225.1). Taxonomy (GTDB): domain Bacteria; phylum Actinomycetota; class Coriobacteriia; order Coriobacteriales; family Coriobacteriaceae; genus Collinsella. The sequence continues at coordinate 25,614 of JAXJJM010000045.1, read as the reverse complement.
GATGTCCTTAAGGACGACGGCGACGCCAAAGCCCATCATGAGGCCCATTCCTAAGGACTTGACAATGCCCTGTGCGGTCATAACGTCGAACAGGCCGGCAGCGGTGCCGCCGACGATGATGCCAAAGTTACCCAGCAGCGCACCGGCAAACCAGAAAGCGACCGGAGCGAAGCCCACGAGGAAGCCGACGGAGAGCAGCATAGGCGAGTTGTAGATGCCAAAGGTCACGCCGGGGATGTTGAGCGTGCACAGCATGCTGGGCACAATGCCCAGGGCGTCGCGCAGCACGCTATAGATGCCGGCAAGGGCCATGGAACCAAAGAGCTGCTTGCCGGTCTTGCCGCCAGCCTCGGTCGCGCGTAGGGTCTGAGCTGCGGCGTTGCCGGTGGGGAACTCAAGCGCGGCGTCCACGATAAAGTGACGGTGGATAAGCGCTGTGGCTAGCAGGCCCAGGACGGTGCCGGCGAGTGCCACGATAAACATGTCGAGCCAGCTGATCTGGTCGGCATAGCCCAGCATCCAGGCGCCCGGGATGGTAAACGCCAGACCGCCGGCGACCATGGCGCCCGCGGACATGATGGTGTGGGTGACGTTGGCCTCGTTGAGGCTGGCGTTGCCCATGAGCTTAAGGAAGAATAGCGAGATGACGGCAGCGAAGACGATCGGCCAGGGGAGCGCGCCCATCTTGAGGGCGGTGTAGGCCGAGCTTGCCGTGATAATCACGCAGCCAAGGACGCCGATGATGACGCCGCGCAGCGTGAGTTGCCCGCGCATCGAGGCGCGGTTCGAGGGATTGCTCATATAGAACTCCTTTGCGTATATCCGCTTCCCCCGGGAGCGCCGCAACGGATACGGCGCGGGAAGTCGGGTTACCAAGGGCCGCCGCGTGAGCTCACATGCGACCGCGCACCAGTATAGCCGCACGGCAGCTCATTTGGAGCTTTTTTAGCTACCCCAAGCGATGATTATTCTGGGACGGGGATTTAAAAACCATTGTGTACCTAATAATTTTTGAATCCCCGTCCCAGAATAATCATCGGGATATACTGCTGGGCAGACGAAAGGAGCGCTGACGATGCTTAATGGGTGCGCATATATATTGACGGTCGACGTGGGCAACACGTTCATTCGCTTTGGCCTGTTTGCCGAGGATTCGGCCGCGGCGCAGGAATGCCCGCTTGCGACGTGCGAGATCACGACGCCGTCGAGCATTACGGCAGACGAGGCGCACATGAGGCTCGCGCAGGTCATGGGCGCATTGGCAGCCGATGCGGGCATGCCGGGTGCACTCGTTCCCGCGGCCGCAGTGCTGAGCTGCGTGGTGCCGGCGCTCGAACGCCCATGGAGGGCGGCGCTTTCCCGTACCTGCACGGGACGCGTGCTCACCGTGGGGCCGGGCCTCAAGACCGGCATGCCCGTGCACTACGACGACCCGGCCGAGATCGGCCCCGACCGCATCGCCGACGCCGTGGCGGCCCGTGCCGTCTGCGGCTCTCCGTGCATCGTGATCGACCTGGGCACGACGACCAATATCGAGGTCATCGACGCGCACGGTACCTTTGTGGGCGGCGTCATCGCGCCGGGTCTGGCGCTCGGCGCCCGCTCGCTTTCGGCCGCTGCGGCGCGTCTGCCGCAGGTCGAGCCCTCGGCACCGACGCACGTCATCGGCCGTAACACGCGCGAGGCCATGCGCTCGGGAGTGGTCTTGGGCGAGGTAGCCCGCATCGACGGCATGCTCGACATGGTGCTTGCCGAGATGCGCGCGACCAAGGCCGCGGGGGAGGGCGATGTGCCCATCGTCATTACCGGCGACGATGCCGAGGCACTTGCGGCCCTTGTCGGTCACAGTCTGACGGTCGACGACGCGCTGACGTTGCGGGGTCTCGCCGAGCTCTACCGCATCAACCAAAAGCCCCGCCGCGTGTAAAGGTGAGGGCGCCGGTGGGACAAACGCCCCCACCTTTCACCTGCTACAATGGGTCAAACTATTGCGATTACGGAGGTGTCTGCCATGTCGGACGATCTTCATCAAACTTCGTCAGGCAAGCGCCTGGACGTCATTAGCTGGGACGAGTTCTTTATGAGCGTGGCCATCGCCGCGCAGCGCCGCAGCAAGGACCCCAATACGCAGGTGGGTGCGTGCATCGCCAGCACCAACCACCGCATCCTTTCGGTGGGCTACAACGGTACGCCCTCGGCGCTCAACGACGACTTTTTCCCGTGGGGTACGAGCGACGACCCGCTGCAGGACAAGCACAACTACGTGGTCCATGCCGAGGCCAACGCCGTGCTCAACTACCGTGGCTCGCTCAAGGATCTCGAGGGTTCCACGGTCTACGTTACGCTGTTCCCGTGCCACGACTGCGCCAAGATCCTGGCGCAGGTGGGCGTGGGCGAGGTCGTCTACCTGGACAACAAGTACGCCGATACCGATGATGGACGCATCAGCCGCCGCATCCTCGACTCCTGTGGCATCAGCTACCGCCAGGTTATCGTCGATGTTCACATCGGCACCGAGGGGCAGGCTCAGCAGTAGCTCGTGGCAACGCCAGCTGGCGGCAAAACAGCCAAAAGAGACCCGTCCCAAATTGACCGCTCGTGAAAGTCGTGTCCGCACGCATGGCTGGCGCCTAAGCGGGTACATGGCTGTAGTAACATAGCCCCTGTCCGCGGGCGCGCCCGCGTAATTGTGAGAAAGGAGCCCCTGTGGCTGTTAACGAAGAGCTGCTTAAGAAGGTTCTTGAAGAGATTCGCCCCAACCTGCAGGCCGACGGCGGCGATATGGAGTATGTGGGCGTTGACGACGAGGGCGTCGTCAAGCTGGAGCTGCAGGGCGCCTGCGCCGGCTGCCCTATGAGCGCACTGACCCTGTCCATGGGTATCGAGCGCATCCTGAAGGAGCATGTGCCCGGCGTTACCCGTGTTGAGCAGATCAATGCCTCCGGCGAGACCGACGACCTGTACGACGAGTACGCGCCGTTCTAAGATGCGAAGGCTGCGGACGGCATACTCCGCATAGACGTTACGCCCAAATATGCGGCTGCGAGCGCAAGGCCCGCGGCCGCATTTGTATGTAGGGAGTAGGAGGGTCGACATGCTCAACGACTTCTACCATATGCTTGATCCTGTCGCGATCTCGGCGGGCCCCATCACTATCTACTGGTACGGCCTGGCCTACGTGGTCGGCGCTCTGCTCACGGCGGTCGTCATGTACCGCACACAGCGTCGCTGGGGCTTTAACATCACGATTGACGACCTGACGAGTGTCGTGGTCGGCGTGGTCTTTGGCCTCATTATCGGTGCGCGCCTGTTCTACGTCGTCTTTTACGGTGATGGCTACTACTGGGCGCACCCGCTCGAGATCTTTGCCACCAATGAAGGCGGCATGAGCTTCCATGGCGGCCTGGTGGGCGGCATCATCGGCGGCGTGCTCGTGTGCCGCATGTACAAGCTCGACGCCTGGACTTTGGCAGACCTTGCCGTCATCGGCGCGCCGCTGGCCTTGTGCCTGGGCCGTTGTGCCAACTTTGTCAACGGTGAGCTGTGGGGCAAGCCGACCGATCTGCCCTGGGGCGTGGTCTTCGGTGGCACCGCGGGCGATATGCCGCGTCACCCCTCCCAGCTCTACGAGGCATTTCTCGAGGGCATTGTGCTCTTTTGCATTCTGCAGGTGCTCAGCCGCAAAAAGCCGCTACCGCCCCAAGGCACGTTTATGGGCGTCTTTGTGATGGGCTACGGCATCGTTCGCTTTTTGATTGAGTTTGTGCGCGTGCCCGATGCGCAGCTGGGCTATCTGCTGGGTGGCGTCATCACCATGGGTCAGCTGCTGAGCCTGCCGCTCGTAATCGCGGGTCTGGCGCTCGTCATCTTTGCCCGCCGACGCAACCAACCCCAGCACATCTACCTCGACGCCTAACCACCACAAAGGGGACAGGCATTTGTGGTGGTCTGCTGGGCAACGATGACAGAACCGTAACGTTTTCCCAGATAAAACATGCTAAAATAAACCTGTCTCTTTTTGGTAGGTTTCTAGAAAGGCTTTCGGACTGTGAAAGATTCCGACCTCTCCACAACGGCTGCGCGCGACGCTGCCCGCATCGTCTGGTTTAAGCGCTACCCCGCCAAGCAGACGCTCATCGCATTTTTGCTCGCGCTGTTGGCGACCACGGCGTTTTCCATCGATCCCGCCCCGGTGTCGAGCAACGCAGTTTTGGCAATCGATCCAAAGGCTTCGGGCATGCTTTACGTGTGCTACGAGGTACTCCTCTCGTTTGCCGGTCATACCGACGCGGTCATGCTGCTCGCGCTTGCCTGCCTGCTCACGCTGCCGTTTCGCTACGTGTTCTTTGGCCGCGGCGACGCTTGGCGTCCCTCGGTGATCCTTCCGTCGCTGTTCTTTGCCGTCTGCATGGTGTTTGGCCGCAGCTACGATCTCACCGATTCGGCCGAGATTGTCCTTGGCGACAAGGCCCGCATCATCTGCGCCTGGATTGGCGGCGCGGGCTGGATGCTCCTGGCGGTCGTTGCCTTCTACCTTGCCTTTGAGTGTCTAGATTGGCTGAGCTCTCGGCGCATTCCGTTTTCCGAAGCGCACTTTGGCCGCATATGGCGCGTGGCCCATGCCGTGCTCTCGGTCCATCCCTTTGCCGGGCCCTTCCTGGTGCTTATGATCGTCTGGGCGCCCACGCTCATCGCTTCGCTGCCCGGCCTTTTTATGGGAGATACGGGTGCGCAGATTCGCCAGTGGTTCAACTACCCCAACGGCACGAGTGACTACCTGCGTCTGCTCAATCCCAATGTGTTGCTCAATGGACATCACCCCGTGGTGCACACGGCTATCATCGGTTCGTGCGTCCAGCTGGGGCTTTCACTTTTCAACAGCGCCAACGCAGGTCTTGCCATCTACACCTGCGCTCAGTTTGTCATTACGGCCGCCTGCATGGCCTACTCCATTTCGTCGTTGCGCAAGCTGGGCGTGAGCCTGCCGGTCCGCGGCGTGATCTTGCTGTTCTTTGTGTTTATGCCCATGTTCTCCAACTACGCGGCCCTGCTTACTAAAGATGTGCTGTTTGCCGACGCGTTTTTGGTGCTGTTGGTGCAGACCGTGAAGCTCGTGGCCTGCGACCTGCCCCGTCGCGATGCCAATGCCGAGCGTGCGGGCGAACAGAGGCCCGTACTCTTTGCGCGCCATGACTGGCTGCTGCTCACCCTGGGCGCCATGGGCTCCACGTTTCTGCGCAACGGCGGCCTGGTGTTTCCCCTGGCGGCATGCGTAATCGCGGCGGCGTTTTGCGCATGGGACGCGCATGTGGCTCATCGTGCAGCCAAGCAGGCTAGTGCTGCGCCTTCGGGTGCCATCCCGCGTTTCCGCTGGGTGGGAGTTCTTGCGGTGCTTGCACTCTGCCTTGCCTCTAATATGTACTTCACCAAGGTCTTTATGCCGGCGCACGACATCACGCCTGGCTCCAAGCGCGAAATCCTCTCGATTCCGTTCCAGCAGACGGCTCGCTTCGTCCAAAAGCACGACGGCCTCAACTCGGGCGTCAACCCCACGGTTAAGGAGGACGGCACCATCGTGGAGGCTCCTTGCGACGGCTTGGTGACCGATGAAGAGCGTACCGTGATCGACCGTGTGCTCAAGTACGAGAATCTGGGCCGCCGTTACAACCCGGATAAGTCGGACGCCGTCAAAAATTGCTTTAACGAGTACGCCTCGCAGGAGGACATCGAGGCCTATTTTGAGGTGTGGGCCCAGATGTTCAAAAAGGATCCCGAGTGCTATATCTCGGCGCTCATCAATAACTACTACGGCTACTTCTATCCGAGCGCCCGCGATGCGTGGGTCTACAGCACGGCGCGTAGTGCCGAGATTATGGCACGCCCCGATAATCTCAAGTACTTCGACTTCCATCCGGCCGATAGCAAGATCGTGCGCTGGTGCGACCACCTGATCAACCTGTATCGCGTGGCAGTACAACGCATCCCGTTTATCTCACTCACCATGAGCTCGGCCACCTATGTGTGGATCATGATCGCCGTGGTGGTCTATCTGCTCCGTCGTCATTCGTGGCGCGGGCTGGCCATTTGGGTGCCGCTGCTGGGCGTGCTCGCCGTGTGCCTGATCGGTCCCTGCAACGGCTCGACCTACATGCGCTACCTGTATCCGGTCATCGCCTGCATGCCCTTTGCCATCGGCGCCACCATCACCCGCAGCGACCTCCTCTGGTCCTAACTTGGTGCAAAGGGGACAGGTTACTTTGCACCAAGGGGCTGCATCATCACGACGCCTTCATTTTGGGGTTTATCTCGCAGGCCAGTAGGTATATCATAACGACGTTTGTTTATATTGCCCGGGCATCTGCGCTGGGCTTTAGGTCGAAACCGATAGGAGACACGTATGTCCGGACACTCTAAGTGGGCCACAACCAAGCATCGTAAGGGCGCGCAGGACGCCAAGCGTTCCGCCCTCTTCTCCAAGCTCAGCCGCAACATCACCGTTGCTGCCCGCCTCGGCGGCGACCCGCTGCCCGAGAACAACGCCAGCCTCGCTGCTGCCGTCGCCAAGGCCAAGGCTCAGTCCATGCCTAAGGACAAGATCAAGTCCGCTATCGACAAGGCCTTTGGTTCGGGTGCCGACGCCGCCGTCTACGAGAACATCGTGTACGAGGGCTACGGTCCCGCCGGTGTCGCCGTCTACGTCGACTGCCTGACCGACAACCGCAACCGTACCGCCGCTGATGTCCGTTCTGCCTTCTCCCACGCTGGCGGCAACCTGGGCACCTCCGGCTCCGTCGCCTTCCAGTTTGAGCGCAAGGGTCAGATCGTCGTCGCCAAGGAGATCCTGGACGAGAGCGCCAAGAAGGAGACCATGATCGCCAACGGTGCCGCCGGTGACGAGGATGAGTTCATGATGGCCATCGCCGAGGCCGGTGGCGAGGACTACGAGGACGCCGGCGAGGAGTGGATCGTCTGGACTGCTGCTAACGAGGTCATGGCTGTCTCCAAGGCACTCGAGGAGCAGGGCGTCCAGGTCAAGGGTTCCGAGACCACCATGGTTCCGACCACCCCGACCGAGGTCTCCGGCGCCGACGCCAAGAAGGTCCAGCGCCTCATCGATCGCCTTGAGGAGCTCGACGACGTCCAGGACGTCTACAGCACCATGGACATGACCGACGAGGTCATCGCTGCCCTCGAGGAGGAGTAGCGCCTGCACGGGTTAAGCCGTGCATATCTGGGCATAATGAAACGAGCATGCAAGCCTCGTGGAGTAGATGAGCCGGATCCGCGTGCGTAGAGCATCGGACCCGGCTTTTTTATAATGATGCGAACCGTTTTGCATTTCGAGAGCCGAGATTTGAAGGGAGCGCCGCGTGCGCGTACTCAAACGAGCCCTAGCGATCGTGTATCTTGCCGCCGCCATCGTGGCGCTGGGTACGCTTGTCTGCCAGTTCTGGGGACCGTATACGTATCGCTTTATGCTGCTGTTGCGTGACACCATGCCTCGCGTTGTCGTTACGGTGTGCGCCGCCATCGTGGCACTTGGCGTGCTCGTCGGGTTTTTCCGCCTGATGTTTGCGCGTCGCGAGCCGTCCTGCGTGCATCCGGCGGGGGAGCGCAATATCGAGGTCACGCTCGCAGCGCTTTCCTCGTGCGCCCGTGCCGCGGCGGAGTGCGACGATCGCGTAATGGTTGAGCATATCGAGGCGCGCGTTCAAGGCTCCGACGAGTCGCGCGTTCGATTTAAGGTCGAGGCCATCGCGCTCGACGACCGGGATGTGGCCTCCCAAGCTATCGCGATGCAGCAACGTATCGAGGAGGCCTGCGACACTATGCTCGGCACGCCGGGCACGACTGCGCGCGTTCGTTTTTTGCCGTCCAAGACTACCGTCCAGACCGTGGAGGTTTCCGGTGAGTGATACCAATCAAGACAAGACCGTCCGCACCCCGCGCCTGACTATCGATCAGAGCGCCGCGCCGGCAGGCGAGGTCGTCGATCCTAAGGTGGAGGGTACCGAGTCACATGACGCGGTCGCCGATGATTTTGATGAGGCCATGGGTCTCATCAAGGGTACGGGGGCAGCCATCTGGAGCTATGCCGTCCGTCATCCCAACACCACGCTTGGGGCCGTCGCTGGTTTTGTGCTCGCCGTGCTGGTGCTCACGCTCGGCCTGTGGGATACGCTCGTCATCGCTTTCTTTGTGCTGATCGGCGCCGTGATCGGCCAGATCCGCGACGGCGAAAACGGGATCGTCAACTTCTTCGGCCGTCTGTTTAGCGGCCGCTAATATGTATTCGACTGTCGCATCTGCGGCAGGCATAAGGAGGAACCATGGCTTTTAATACGAAGGTCGATGTGGCCGATACCGAGCTCGAGGCAGACGAGACCGTCACCGCCGAGGCCGAGGACGTAACGCTCGAGGACGAGGCGCTCGTCGAGGCCGAGCCCGCCGATGATGCGGACGAGGATGATGAGGAAACGGACGAGTCCGAGGACTCGCTGACCTATTCCAACGGCGTGATCGAGAAGATCGTTGCCATGGCCACCCGCGAGGTTCCGCACGTTCTGGGCATGAAGGGTAACCTCATGCATTTTGTGCAGGAGCAGTTTGGTGCCGAGAATCTGACCAAGGGCGTGACGGTCGAGGTCACCGATGACAATCGCGTGGTCGTCAACATCTCCGTCATTATCGAGTACGGCGCCTATGCGCCCGCGATCTTTGACGATGTCAAGGCGCGTGTCACCGAGCGCCTTGCCGCGATGACCGGCCTTGAGGTGGCGGGCGTCAACCTGCGCATCGAGGACGTCATCACCCCCGAGGAGTACGAGCACCGCACCAGCCAGCACGAGTAACCTTCCAAAAAGGGACAGGTTTGTTTTGGCAGGTTTTATCTGCGAAAACGTTAAACGGCCGACCGCGCAAGCAAAAGCGTGGCCGGCCGTTATTTGTATGCCCCCCGATGTAGGCATACCGCTCGTCTAACTAGGGGTTGCAATCGTCGCGTTCCGCGTTACCCTAATGGGCGCATTGTTTCCAAATTGTTAACGAGGAGTTGCCGTAATGCCCGACGAGCACGAAACAGAAAGCAAGGCATGGGCGATTGAGGCCGCCGCGGCAGAGGCGGCATCGCGTGCTGCCGAGGAGATGCATCGTCCTCCCGTGGTGCCGATGGAGCGCGTGGTTGATCGCACCGATATCGAGCGCGGCGAGCGTGCCGGTCAAAAGCGCAGCCAGGAGCCGGGCTTTCCGCGCTTTTTTGCCGAGCTCAATATGGGCCTGATTCTTACGGCCTTCGCCATCGTTGCGTTTAAAACCCCTAATCACTTTGCTTTTGGCGGCACCTCGGGCGTGTCGGTCATTCTGTCCACGCTGTTCCCGACCCTGCCCGTCGGCGTCTTTATGTGGATTATTAACGCGGTTCTCGTCGTTTTGGGCTTTATCTTTTTGGAGCGCAAGGCAATCCTGTGGAGCGTCTTCGCCTCGTTTGCGCTGTCCGCCTATGTTTCGCTTTTTGAACTCTTTATCCCGACTGATGTCTCGATGACGGGCGATATGTGGCTTGACCTGTGCTTTGCCGTGATCCTGCCGGCGCTCGGCAGCGCCATTGTCTTTGATATTGGCGCCTCGACGGGCGGCACGGACATTCTTGCCATGATCCTCAAGCGCCGCACCACGCTCGAGATTGGCCGCGCCCTGCTCCTGGTCGATATCGGCATCGTGACCATCGCGGCCTTCTTGTATGGCCCGCGTGTCGGTCTGTATTGCGTGCTCGGCCTGTTTGCCAAGACGCTTGTGGTCGACAAAGCCATCGAGAGCATTCATCTGCGCAAAGTCTGCACGGTCATTTGTTCCGAGCCCCTTAAGGTCGAGGAGTTTATCGTCAAGCATCTCAACCGCACAGCGACCATCAGTCGCGGCTACGGTGCCTTCTCGGGCAAGTGCGTGACGGTGATCATGAGCGTGCTGAGCCGTCGCGAGGCCGTGCAACTACGCCGCTATGCGCGCGAAGTCGATCCGGGTGCCTTTATCACGATCGTCGACAGCTCCGAGATTGTCGGCAAGGGTTTTCGCGGTACGAACTAACGCGGACGTATTCAACGAACCGCCTGCTGGCGCCGTGTACCTTGCAAATCGGTCATCTTTGAGTATTTGAACTCACATTGGGTGATAATGATGCCAAAGACATCGTTTGCGATCCAGGTGATTCGCTCAAGATACGAAGGGATGATTTCGATGTTCTGCTCGCAGTGTGGCGCCCCTATGGGCGATAACGACAAGTTCTGCGGCGTGTGTGGTGCTCCTAATGCCGGTGCCGCTGGCCCCGCTCCCCAGGGACAGCCCCAGCCCCAGCAGTTTGTTCCGCAACCGCCCGTGGCGAATGCGCCAAAGGGCTGTGTGGTTCAGGCGTTCCAGGATATGACCAAGACCCCGGGCGTGCTTCAGCGTGTATGCCAAATCGCGTTTTTGCCGGCGCTGATTTGCGTTGTGTCGGTGCTCGTGTTGTTTATTCCCGTTATTGGCGGCATTGCGGCTGCCATCGGCTTTTTGGCAGCTTGCATTGCGAGCGTGTGCGGTTCCGGCTTTGGCATCGAGTGGGGTCGCGATCTGTCGCTTAAGATCGATGACGGCATGGATCGTCCGCTGATGCGTTCCACGTCGTTTGGTCTCGGAGTCTTTTCGAGCGTTATTTCGGTCGTGCTCGAGGTTATCGCTGCCATTCCCGTTATCGGTGTAGTGCTTTCGCTGGTGGAGGGCGTGGCGCTTGGTGCCGCAGGCTCGTACTCCTACTATGGCTCCTATGCGCTCGAGGCTGCGCTGTTCGGTTCGCTCGGCCTGCTTGTCCTGGCGCTGATTGCCTCGGCGATTCTGGGTGTCTTCTTTAAGATGTTCGCCGACATCGCCGTGATGCACTTTGCGGTGACCGGTCGCGTCGAGAGCGCGTTTTCGCTCGATAAGGTCTGGGCGGCCTTTAAGCACAACAAGACCAAGCTGTTCTGCGCTTCGTTCCTTCCCGAGTTTTTGACGGGCCTGGTCGCCAACGTTGTCACATGGATCTTGACGGTCGTCTTTGGCGCCATTGCCTCTGTCGGTATGTATAGCTACTACTATCGTCCTACGGGTATTGAGGCAATTGTTACCGGCGGTGGCGTCACGCTCGCGCTGTTCTTGGTGCTGGTCGCTTTCGTCACCGTATTTCTTACGGTCTTTGGCAAGATGCTCAAGCACCGTGCCGTTGGCTATTGGGCCGCACGCTATGCAAGCGAGTGGGCCGATGAGGATAAGGACGACGTCCTGACTTTTGTATTGCCCTTCGAGAAGAAGTCCGCTCCCTCGGGTTACAGCTCTCCGGATGTCGCGCCTGAGCCCGAGCCCAAGCCTGAGCCGGCACCTGCACCCGCTCCCGCGACCGAGCCTGAGCCGGCGCCCGAGCCTGAACCGGCGCCCGAGTCTGAGACGGCATCTGAGCCCGAGCCTGCGCCTGAGCCTGCGCCTGAGCCTGCGCCGGCACCTGCACCTGAGTCGGCGTCCGAGCCAAGCTCCGACGAGGAACCTCAGGACGAGTAGCCATGCCGTCTGCCATTTGGGGACGGGGTAGAAATGGTAGAAATAGCGCTTGATAAATGAGCGGGGGCGGACGTGTCGAAACGTCCGCCCCCGCTTTGACATCGCGATATGGCTATGACTGCGAGATGCCAGCGAATCGATTACTCGTCGTGCTTCTCCTCACGGCGTGCGGCAGCGCGTGCGTCGTGGATGCCCTTGATCGCGGCATGGCGAGCCGTTCGGGCATCATGGATGGCGTCGCGAGCCTCGGCGGTCGTCGCCTTGGCAGAGCGCAACTTGGCGGCCAGATCGGGGTTGGTTTCGGCGACCGCGGTAATCGCGGGGCCGTCGAGCTCCTCTTGCGTGGGCTCGGCCAAAAAGTCGATAGCATACTGGGCGGCCACCATGGAACCCTTTGCCAGCACGGTCTCGTCAATCTTGTAAAAGCAGGAATGCTGGGCGTACGTGGCGCCAATCTTGGGGTTGCGCGTACCTACAAAGGCGAGCACGCCCGGTACGCGGCGCAGGTACTCCGAAAAATCCTCGCCCGAAAGCGTGCCACGGTAATGGCCTTGACCGGTGGGGCCCAAGCACTTGATTACGGCCTGACGGCAGCGCTCGCTCGAGGCGGCGTCGTTTTCGACCTTGTAGTTGGCGATGGTGTAGTCAGTGAGCTCTGCCTCGGCGCCCAAGGCGGCCGCGGTATGCTCCACGATGCGGCGCATAAGCTCCGGCATTTCCTCGTGGGTCGAATCGCCGTAGGTGCGCACTGTGCCGGCGAGGTAGGCCGTGCCGGCGATAACGTTGCGCGCGGTGCCGCCGTGCAGCTCGCCGACGGTGATGACGGCCGGCTCGTAGGGGCTGATTTCGCGCGAGACGATGGTCTGCAGGGCGTTGACAATTTCGGCGGCAACCATGACGGCGTCGTGACCTCGCTGGGGCATGGCGCCATGGCACGAGGTGCCGCGGACGTCGATGCGGAACCAGTCGGTATTGGCCATGCGCGGACCGGGCTCGCAGCTCACGGTGCCGGCGTCAACCTCGCTCCAGATATGCGCGGCGTAGGCGCCATCGACGCCGTCGAGCACGCCCGTGCCGATCATGAGTTTGGCGCCCTGACCGTTTTCCTCGCTGGGCTGGAAGACGATGCGGACTTCGCCGTGGATGTCGTCGGTCATATGGCGCAGGATCTGCAGCGTGCCGAGCATCATGGCGATATGGCAGTCGTGGCCGCAAGCGTGCATGCAGCCCTCGTTGACGCTGGCGAACTCCTCGCCGGTCTGCTCGGTGACGGGCAGGGCGTCGATGTCGGCGCGCAGCAGGATGCGGCGGCGTGGCGTGCCGTCCTCGCGGTAGGCATCCGGCGCGGTACCGCGAAGCGTTGCCACCAAGCCGGTCTTGAGCGGACGCTCGTAGGGGATATTCATGGCGTCGAGCTGGTTGGCGATGTCGGAGGTCGTGCGCTCCTCGGCAAGGCTCAGCTCCGGGTGCTTATGGAAGTGCCGGCGCTGCTTGATGATATAGGGTTCAAACTCGGTAGCGATATCTTTGATGGCTGCGGTGACGTCGTCAGCCGCGCGAGCCTCGGTCGCCGCCATAATCTGCTGTGCCTTGGTCTTCGTCATGGTCGATTTGCTCCTTGCTGGGTTGATCGCAAAATCGTACAGGCTCTCTCCAGTATGCCACCTGCCGCTAGGGCTGGTAAAGTTGCCGTTTGCCGCTTGGGGTTTTGTTACAAGGGCGGGGGAGTACACTCGGGGGTGTTGAATTTCCTGCCAGAGATGGGGATGCCCATGCAACATATCGATCGGATTATCCGCTCCAAGAACGTCTTTACCGCGCAAGACGGCATCGATACCGCCCGCGAGCTGGCGATTGCCATCGCAGGCGACCGTATCGTCGCAGTCGGAGCGCCCGATGACGTGATCGCCGCCGCTCCTGCCGCCACGTCGGTTATCGACTACGGCGAGCAGTTTGTCTGCCCCGGTTTCCATGACGCTCATCTGCACTTCTTCCATACCTCGGTCGGTTCCTCGCCGTACATGCTCATGGATATGGGCACGTCCGAGGCAGCGCTGGTGCAGCACGCGCTCGAGTTTTCTCAGGATCTGCCCGGCGACGCTTGGGTCGTAACGCAGGGCTGGCGTGATTACCGCTGGGATCCGCCCGAGCATCCAACCAAGGCGTCGCTCGATGCGGCATTCCCCGATCGTCCCTGCGTTATGTATTCGGGCGACGGGCACACGCTTTGGCTCAACAGCCGTGCACTCGAGGCGCTCGGCGTCACGCGCGACAGCGAGCCGCCGGCGGGCGGCAGCTACGACAAGGACGCAAACGGCGAGCTCACGGGCATTGCTCACGAGGCGGCCGCCATGCAGCTGCTACCGCGCTGCCTTGAGTGGCTGGGGGAGGATCGCATCGCAAGCGCTTACGCCGATCAAATGAGGCGGATGGCCGAGCAGGGCATCACCTCGATATGCGATATGTCGCTCATGCCCATGCCGGGCTGCGATTTTATCCGCGACGACGTCTACGACAAACTGCAGGCAGCCGGCAAGTTGGGCATCCGAGCCCATTTGTTTCCCACGCTGCTGGATGACCAATCGCGCTTGGAAGAGCTGCAGGTACGTTACGCGAACAACGCGCTGCTTTCGGCGCCAGGCTTTAAGCAGTTCTTCGACGGCGTGTCGAGCGAACACACGGCCTATCTCACCGAGCCCTATGCCAACCCGCGCTTCCCGGGCGACCAGGGCCGTCTGACGGTTCCGGCCGAGCGTATGCGCAAACTGGTCCTCGCTGCCGCGGAGCGCGGTCACACCGTGCGCATCCACGTCATCGGCGACGGTGCCATCCATGCCGCGCTCGATATCTTTGAGGAGGCCTCCGACCTGTACGGGCTGCCCCAGCACGGCCATAACACGCTCGAGCATCTGGAGAACTTCTTGCCCGAGGACATCGATCGTCTACGCAAGCTTAACGTCGTTGCCTCGAGCCAGCCCTGTCACATTACACTCGACCCGGGTGGACCGGAGCGCGATCTGGGCCTGGAGCGCAGCCGCATCATGTGGCCGTTTGCGACCTATAAGCAGCGCGGCATTCGCCAAGCCTTCGGTACCGACAGCCCTATCACAGCTGTTACCAGCATGAACGTGCTCTACACGGCTATCACGCGCCAGGACCCCAAAAGCCACTGGCCCGAGGGCGGCTGGTTGCCGAGCGAGCGCATCGATGCAGCAACAGCCCTGCGCAACTACACCCTGGGCAGCGCCTACGCGGCAGGCGACGAGCAAAACCTCGGCAGCCTGGAACCCGGCAAATACGCCGACCTGGTAGTCCTGGATCAAAACCCACTCACCATCGACCCCCAAGAACTGCAAGCCACCAAGGTTCAGGCCACCTACCTGGCAGGTAACGTAATCTACGAGCGCTAGCCTCATACCCCACTCATAGGGGGCACGTTTCAGCAACGTGCCCCTTTCTTGTTCGCAACATCTGCATCGCCATTTTGCTGCACTGACTTTTCTGAATGCCGGGCCTGAATTAGTTAACCTGCCTCCCGTGTGGCTCCGGAGGGGCGGGGCATAAGGTTTATTGCGAGTTCCGCACGAGCCGAAGGCCACTTAATGTGGCCTTCGTGCGAGCAGGACTGCCCGAGCAGGAAACCTTATGCCCCGCCCCTCCGGAGCCACACGGGAGCCACCGCTAAGTTATCCCCCGGCATTCAGAAAATCTAAGTGCCAAAAAATAAGATTTTTTGACTCCGTGTTGTATAACCCGCCATTCGTGGGTACCATTCAACGCGTACGCAAACAAAAAGGGTTAATTCGCGTGGTATAACCGCGCGGCCCAAAAAGGAGGAGACAAGCATGTCGTCTTTGAAGCCGCTTGCAGATCGTGTTCTGGTCAAGCCCGACGAGGCCGAGCAGAAGACCGCTTCTGGTCTGTATATCGCCAGCAACGCTCAGGAGAAGCCGCAGCGCGGCACCATCGTTGCCGTGGGCGCCGGCAAGGTCAACGACAAGGGTGAGCGCATCCCCATGGACGTCAAGGTCGGTGACGTTGTCATCTACGGTAAGTTCGGTGGCAACGAGGTCAAGGTCGACGGCGAGAAGTATCTGCTGATGCGCGCCGACGACATCTACGCTGTCGTCGAGGCCTAGTCTCGTCAGAATCTCTGATTCGTCTTTGAACGCGTCCGCCGCATAGGACTCGGAAGCGGCGACGCGAGTCACATTTCTTTTGGAGGATTAACTACCATGGCAAAGAACATTACGTTCAACACCGATGCCCGCGCTAAGCTCGCCAAGGGCGTCAACACTCTGGCCGACGCCGTTACCGTCACCATGGGCCCCAAGGGTCGCTACGTTGCGCTGCAGCGCACGTTCGGTGCCCCGACCATCACCAACGACGGCGTTTCCGTCGCCAAGGAGATCGAGCTCGAGGACAACATCGAGAACATGGGCGCTCAGCTGGTGAAGGAGGTTGCCACCAAGACCAACGACACCGTGGGTGACGGCACCACCACCGCAACTCTGCTCGCTCAGGCCATCGTCAACGACGGTCTGCGCAACGTCGCCGCTGGCGCCAACCCGCTGGCCATCCGTCGCGGCATCGACAAGGCCGTCAACGCCGCCGTCGCCGAGATGAAGAAGCAGGCTAAGCCGGTCGAGACCAAGGAGCAGATTGCTTCCGTCGGCACCATCTCTGCCGGTGACCCCGAGGTCGGCGAGAAGATCGCCGAGGCCATGGAGGTCGTGGGCAAGGACGGCGTCATCACCGTCGAGGATTCCCAGACGTTCGACATCACCATCGACACCGTCGAGGGCATGCAGTTCGACAAGGGCTATGTCTCCGCTTACTTCGTCACGGATAACGACCGCATGGAGGCCGTGATGAAGGATCCGTACATCCTCATCACCGACCAGAAGATCTCCAGCGTTCAGGACATCATGCCCGTTCTCGAGGCTGTCCAGCGCGCTGGCCGTGGCCTGCTCATCATCGCTGAGGACATCGACGGCGAAGCTCTGCCTACCCTGGTCCTCAACAAGATCCGTGGCGCCCTCAACGTCTGCGCCGTCAAGGCCCCGGGCTACGGCGATCGCCGCAAGCGCATTCTCGAGGACATCGCCGTCCTCACCGGTGGCCAGGCTGCCCTGGACGAGTTGGGCGTGAAGGTCGCTGACATCACCGCCGATATGCTCGGTACCGCTAAGTCCGTCACCATCTCTAAGGACAACACCGTCGTCGTCGGCGGCGCTGGCTCCAAGGAGGCCATCGACGCCCGTATCGCTCAGATTAAGGGCGAGATGGAGAACACCACCTCTGACTTCGACCGTGAGAAGCTCCAGGAGCGCCTGGCCAAGCTCTCCGGTGGCGTTGCCGTCATCAAGGTCGGCGCTGCTACCGAGTCCGAGCTCAAGGAGATCAAGCATCGCGTCGAGGACGCCCTGCAGGCCACCCGCGCTGCTGTCGAGGAGGGCATTGTCGCTGGCGGCGGCGTCGCCTTCATGGACGCTGCTCCTGCGCTCGATGCCGTCGAGATCGATGACCCCGAGGAGAAGATTGGCGTCGACATCGTCAAGAAGGCTCTGACCGCTCCGGTCGCCACCATCGCCAAGAACGCTGGCTTTGAGGGCGCTGTCGTGGTCGACAAGGTCGCCGAGCTGCCCGCCGGCCAGGGTCTCAACTCTGCCAACGGCGAGTGGGGCGACATGATCGAGATGGGCGTCCTCGACCCCGTCAAGGTCAGCCGCGTCACCCTGCAGAACGCTGCTTCTGTCGCCAGCCTGATCCTCATTACCGAGGCTACCGTCTCCGATGTGCCCAAGAACACTCAGCTTGAGGACGCTATCGCTGCTGCTACCGCTGGTCAGCAGGGTGGCGGTATGTACTAAGGCCGACAAGGTCTAGAACTCCCACCGGGAATCCGGGGGCGTGACGGGGTTTCTCTCCGGAACGTCCTCGGACATGCAAAGAGGCTCCGCATCGCGCTTCGCGCTGCGGAGCCTCTTTGCGTCCTGCGGAATATTCCGGAGAGAAGTCCCCGTCACGCCCCCGGATTCCCTGCGTTTACGGCCTTGAGGCCGGCGGGCGGAGAAGGATGTGGTCGATAGGGATGCGTGTCCCCTTCGCTGTTTCGCGCTTTGCGCGAAAGGCGCGTTGCTTTGGGATGGGTGGGGAACGTGGTTGCTTTGGCAACTGATCTCTGCCACAAATTACCCTTGGCATACTTGCGCGAGAACCTGCTCGTGCTACACTTGCAATTGCTGTTTCAGGGCGGGGTGGAATTCCCCACTGGCGGTAAATCGGGCGGTGCCAAAGGGGCGCCGTGGCACAGGCGAGGTGCCTGCGACCGAGCCGATGAGTCCGCGACCCGTGCGTGTGTTGGTTCGCATGCCGGCTGAACTGGTGAGATCCCAGTACCAACGGTTAGAGTCCGGATGAAAGAGGCAGGTGATCTTATGTCTGAACAGTCGCAGCATATCCATTTTGAGAACACGAATAGGTGGAGCACCAAACAGCTCGTTACCATGGCGCTGATGTGCGCCTTGGGCGCCCTGTTTATGTATGTGCAGCTGCCCATCCTTCCTTCGGCGCCGTTTTTGACGTATGACCCGTCGCTGGTGCCGGCGATGGTGTGTGGATTTGCGTATGGTCCCGGCGCCGGTACCGCTGTTGCCGCTATGGCTATCGTTATCCATGCGCTTACCACGGGCGATTGGGTCGGTGCGCTTATGAACTTGGTTGCCACGCTGGGCTATATTCTGCCTGCGGCTATCGTCTATCAGAAGATGCACACCTACAAGGGTGCCGTGATTGGCCTGGCGCTCGGCGTCATTGCCGCTACGGCGCTGTCTATGGTCGCAAACCTTACTATTGGCGTATGGTTCTGGTATGGCTCGGTCGATGTGATCGCTCCGCTCATGATTCCCGCCGTGCTGCCGTTCAACCTTATCAAGACCGTGCTTAATTCGGTATTGACGCTTGCGGTGTACAAGGCGGTCTCCAACCTCATCACGCCTAAAAAGGACCAGGTCAAAGGCCGCGCATGATTGAGTGTCGGGGCGTTTCCTTTAGCTATGACGGTGCCGCCCAGGCGCTTGACGGCATCGATCTGAGCATTAAGGACGGCGAGTTTTTCTGCATCCTCGGTGGCAATGGGTCGGGTAAGTCGACGCTTGCCAAGCATCTGAATGCGCTGCTGCAGCCCGATGCGGGCACGGTACGCATCAACGGCATGGATGCGTCCGACCCCGAGCTGGTCTACGACATTCGTTCGACCGCGGGCATGGTATTCCAGAATCCCGATGATCAGCTGGTGGCAACGCTTGTCGAAGATGATGTTGCGTTTGGTCCCGAAAACCTAGGCGTGCCATCGGCGCAAATTGCGCAGCGCGTGCGCGAGGCGCTGAAGGGTGTGGGCCTGGTGGGCTTTGAGCGCCATGAGACCCACGCGCTTTCGGGCGGTCAAAAGCAGCGCGTGGCGCTTGCCGGCGTGCTCGCCATGGAACCGCGCGTGCTCATATTGGACGAGGCTTCCTCGATGCTCGATCCGCGTGGACGCAAGGGCCTCATGAAGGCTTGCCGCGCGTTGCACGCTCGCGGCATGACCATCGTGATGATTACGCACTTTATGGAAGAGGCCGCCGAGGCCGATCGTGTCGCGGTGTTTCGGGCGGGGCGCGTTGCCATGCTGGGCACGCCCGATGAGATTCTGACGCGGGCGAATGAACTCGTTCAGCTCAACCTTGACATGCCAGAGTCGTGCCGTTTGGGCATGGCACTTCGTGCGGAGGGCGTGCCCGTTTGCGCGCAGGTACGTGAGGCGGATATGGTCGCCGAGATTGCGCAGGCTTATGCCGAGCGAAGTGGGGCAGGCATCGCGGGGCAGTCTTCCGTATCCCAGTCGGAAATCGCTGACGGCACTGTTCCGGTAGACAACGAGGGCAACGCGTCGGAGCCCGTCATCGAGCTATCCCATGTTTCGTACAGTTATTCGCTCAGTCCGCGCGAGCGCCGCCGCTGGCATAAGCGCTCGGCCACTGCGGGCAAATCGAGCAAACAGGCTCTCTGGGGAAACGACCCAAGCAGCCCGTGGGCGCTGCGCGATGTATCGCTGACGGTGCGTCGCGGCGAGTTCCTGGGCTTGGCAGGTCATACCGGTTCGGGTAAGTCGACGCTGGTCCAGCATCTCAACGGTTTGATTCGCCCCCAGGAGGGATCCGTTCGCGCGCTGGGGCTCGATCTGTCAAACAAGAAAGACGCCGCCGCGGTTAAGGCCAAGGTCGGCGTGGTGTTTCAATACCCTGAGCGTCAGCTGTTTGCCGAAACCGTGGCGCAGGACGTGGCGTTTGGTCCGCATAACCTTGGCTTGCCGCAAGATGAAGTCGACCGTCGTGTCGAGTCATCGCTCTCGCGCGTGGGCCTCGACCTTTCCACGGTCGGCGACAAGAGTCCCTTTGAGCTTTCGGGCGGTCAGCAACGGCGTGTGGCATTCGCCGGCGTGCTCGCCATGGAGCCCGAAGTCCTGGTGCTCGATGAGCCCATGGCGGGGCTCGATCCGGCGGCCCGCAGGGATTTCCTGGGGCTCATTCGCCGTCTTCATGACGAGGGCCTGACCGTTGTCATGGTTTCGCATAGCATGGATGACCTGGCCAATTGCTGTGACCGCATCGTCGTAATGAACGAAGGTGCGGTGTTTGCCGAGGGAACCCCCGCGCAGGTGTTTGCGCATGCCGATGAGCTCAAGTCGATCGGCTTAGGCGTTCCCGCCGCCCAGCGTATGGCGCTGGCGCTTACGGAGGCGGGCTTGCCGCTGCGTCGCGGCGGGCTCTATACGGTTGAGTCGTTGGCCGACGAGTTGGCAGATTTGTTGATCGGTCGCTCAGACGGCTCTTCTAACGTCTCGGACAAGGCCAAATCCGAAACGGTCGCGCGAGAGGAGGGCTGCTGATGGAGGCGTTTTCGTTTGGCAGCTACTATCCCGGCGATAGTGCGATCCATCGCCTGGATCCGCGGACCAAGCTGCTCCTGGGCTTTGTGTTTTTGATCACGACGCTGACCGTCGGCGGCTTCCGCGGACTGGCCCCGGTCGCAATTTTCGTTGTGCTGATCTATGCCGTGTCCCGGGTGCCGGTTCGTCGCGCTCTGTCGTCGATGGCGCCGCTGCTGGCAATCGTCGTCGTGGTCGCGGTACTCAACCTGTTTTCCGACCAGAGTGGCCGCATCCTGTGGCAGCTTGGCTTTTTGCAGGTGAGCGAGGGCTCGCTGCGTTCTGCGGCGTTTATGGCGTGCCGCCTGACGTTGATGATGGCCGGCATGAGCGCCATCACGCTCACCACACCGACGCTCGACCTCACCGCGGGCTTTGAGCGCCTGCTCGCGCCGTTTGCGCGTGTGGGACTTCCTGCGCACGAGCTCGGCATGATTATGGGTATCGCGCTGCGCTTTATGCCGCAGTTTGCCACCGAGATGAAGCAGACGGCCGATGCGCAGGCGAGCCGTGGTGCGCGCGTGACGGGAGGCCCGCTCGGCGGCGTGCGCATGCTCGGCAGTGTGGCGATTCCGCTGTTCACGGGCGTGTTCCGTCATGCCGAAACGCTGTCTGCCGCCATGGATGCCCGTTGCTATCATGGCGAGCAGGGCCGCACACGTCTGCATGCACTTGCATTTGGCCGCGGCGATGCGTTGGCGGCGGTGGTGACAACGCTGCTGGTGACATGCGTCGTCGTTATCAATCTTCAACTCGTCTAAGCGCGATTCGAGCGCAAGAAAGGGGTCCCTATGACCGACAACGACCGCACGGCTCAGCTCGAGCGTGCCTGCTCGTATCTCAGACGCATTCCGGCGTGGTATCTGGCCACGACCGATGTGGCCGACGGGCATCAGCCTCGCGTGAGGCCGTTTTCGTTTGCCATGGTCGATGACGGTAAGCTGTGGTTTTGCACGTCGCGCGGCAAGGACGTGTGGGCGGAGCTGAGTGCGAACCCTAAGTTTGAGGTTTCGGGTTGGAAGCCGGGTGAGTGCTGGATCGTGTTGACCGGCGAGGCCGCACTTGAGGACGATGCGGTTGTGAGCGACAAGGTGCGTCAAGCGGGTTTTAAGCACATGGTGGGCATCGGCGAGCAACACGATAGCGCCAACGACGGCCGCCTTGCTTTCTTTTCGGTCCGTAACATTGCCGCGCGCTTCTGCGATATCGACGGCAGCGAAGAGCGCCTCGAGCTCTAATTTCCCAAATTGACTACCCATTCAAAAAGACTGGTCAGATGACAGGAGGAAACGTGGACGGATTGAATACGGTGCTGGAGTACCTGACGTCGGTGCCGGCGTGGTATCTGGCGACGAGCGTGGACGGGCAGCCGCATGTACGTCCGTTCTCGTTTGCACAGATTCAGGACGGCAAACTGTGGTTTGTAACGGCGCGCACCAAAGATGTGTGGCAGGAGCTGCTGCAAAATCAGCGCTTTGAGGCCACGAGTTGGTGGCCGGGCCATGGCTGGCTCATCTTGCGCGGTCGTGCCGGCTTGGATGACCGGGCTTTAGACGAAATGCGCGAAGCCGGGTGGAAGCATCTAGAGCGCCTGGGCGAGCACTATGAGGGGCCTAACGACCCCACGCTCGTCTTCTTTAGCGTCGAGGATCCCGAGGCTTTTATCTGCAATCACGACGAATGGGTGCCGGTCGAGCTCTAGCCAGCTGGCTCATCCTAACAACTTGGTTTTCGCATGGAGCGGGCCCCGTATTGCCCGGCGCCGTTAGGAGCGCCGGTCAATACGGGGCCCGCCCCATTTGTCAATTCCTTCAAGCGAATGTGTCGGGAATGTTTCAATGCATGAATATGCAAACCATTTACGTGTTCATGCATCTTTTGGTGCTAAAGTTTCAATCCACTTCATAACGACCGCTGCAAAATGCGCATCGGTGCATAAATCGCAGACAAGGAGTCTGATATGTCTTTGAAGGTTGGAATCGTCGGCGCGGCTGGATATGCCGGAGCCGAGCTCATTCGCCTCGTGCTCGGCCATCCCGAGTTTGAACTTGTTGCCATTACGTCCAACGCCGATGCCGGCCAGCCGTTGTCTGCGGTGTACCCGAGCTTCACCGGCGTAAGCGATCTTGTCTTCACGACGCATGACGCCCCCGAGCTCAAGAACTGCGACGCGGTCTTTTTGGCCGTGCCGCACACGGCTGCCATGGCACAGGTGCCCGCCCTGCTTGCCGCGGGAGTCTCCTGCATTGACCTCTCGGCCGACTATCGCCTGAGCGATCCGGCCACCTTTGAGGCATGGTATGCCGCCGAGCACACGAGCCCCGAGCTACTCAAGACACGTGCCTTCGGCCTGCCCGAGCTGTTCTGCCAGGACTTGGAGACCGCTGCTTCCAGCCATGCCGCCGGAAAGCCCGTTTTGGTCGCCTGCGCCGGCTGCTATCCCACCGCAACGAGCCTTGCTGCCGCTCCTGCCGTGCGTGCGGGCTGGGTGGCAGAGAACGGCCCCGTGATTGTCGATGCCTTTAGCGGCGTGACGGGCGCCGGTAAGTCCTGCAACGCCCGCACCCACTTTTGCAGCGCGGACGAGAACCTGGAAGCCTATGGCGTAGGCAAACATCGCCATACGCCCGAGATCGAGCAGATCCTGGGCCTGACCGACCGCGTCGTCTTTACTCCACACTTGGCACCGCTCAAGCGCGGCCTGCTTTCCACGGTGACGATGCCGCTTGCGC
The DNA here is from genome assembly GCA_036298225.1 of Collinsella sp. Classification (GTDB taxonomy): domain Bacteria; phylum Actinomycetota; class Coriobacteriia; order Coriobacteriales; family Coriobacteriaceae; genus Collinsella. Next base: position 2,346 of record JAXJJM010000045.1, on the reverse strand, counting down.
CGCAGGCTCTCGACACGTTGACCCTTGAGGACGTCGTAGACCATTACAAGAAGTTCTATGCCGGTCGCACCTTTGTGTGCGTGCTCGATGCCGGCCAGCAGCCCAAGACGGCTTCGGTCGTCGGCACCAACGTTGCCCAGATTGGCCTCGCGCTCAACAAGCGCGCGGGTGTGCTGGTGGCGACGGGCGCCATCGACAATCTGTGCAAGGGCGCTGCGGGCCAAGCGGTCCAGTGCGTCAATATCGTCTTTGGCTTTGACGAGCGACGAGGCTTGCCCACAGTGGCGTGCCCGGTGTAGCACATTCGATTGTTAACGATTTGGTAGTTGGGCATCGAGTGGGGCGCCACTCTTAAGCTGGTCTCATGATCACGACTGGCATGGCGCACCAACCGATGTCCGTTTTTTGTTTGATATAAGGAGTCGTAGGGACGATGAACACCGACCTGTTTGATATCAAGATTCGCGCCGTCGAGGGCGGCGTTACGGCTGCGGCTGGTTTTAAGGCTGCAGGCATCCACGCTGGGTTCCGCAAGAACCCCGAGCGTCTGGATTACGCGCTCGTCGTGCCCGATAAACCCTGTCCCGGTGCCGGCGTGTTTACCACCAACCGCTTTTGCGCGGCGCCCGTGCAGGTGAGCCGTGCCAACCTGGGCGGTGCGGACAAGGGCTACGGTATCATCGCTGGTGTTTCAATCAACTCCGGCAACGCGAACGCCGCCACGGGCGAGACCGGCCTTGCCTGCGCGCGCGAGACCTGCAACATCGCATCGCAGGTTATCGGCTGTGAGCCCCAGCAGATTCTGGTTGCCTCCACGGGTGTGATTGGCCAGATTCTGCCGATCGACACGTTTGAGACCGCCATTCCTGCTGCCTACGAGGCGCTCTCAGCCCACGGTGGCGCCGATGCCGCTCGCGCCATCATGACGACCGACACGCACTCCAAGGAGTACGCCGTGTCCTACGTCAGTGAGGCCGCGGGTCATGCGGGCAATGTCTATACGGTAGGCGGAATGTGCAAAGGCTCGGGCATGATCATGCCCAACATGGCCACCATGATCGCGGTCATCACTACCGATGCCCCCGTCGAGCCGGCGGCGCTCCACGCCCTGTTGCTCTCCACCGTCAAGCAGACCTTTAACAAGGTAACGGTCGATTCCGACACCTCGACCAACGACACCTGCATCATGCTTGCCTCCGGCGCCGCTGCCGCAGATGCCGAGCCTATCGTCGAGGGCTCCGATGCCTTTGACGAGTTGGCATTTGCCGTGCACGAGGTGTGCGAGAGCCTGGCGCGCAATATCGCCGCCGATGGTGAGGGCGCATCCAAGCTTGTTACGGTCAACGTTACCGGCGCCGTGAACGACGAGGAGGCCGATATCGCCGCCCGTGCCGTTGCCAACTCGCCGCTCGTTAAGACCTGCATCGCCGGCCACGACTGCAACTGGGGCCGCGTTGCCATGGCGCTTGGCAAGTGCGGCGTGAAGTTTAATCAGGAAGACGTTTCCATCGACATGATGGGCATGCCTGTCTGTCGCGACGGTCTGACTGTTCCCTTTGATGAGGACGAGGCTCTACGACGTTTCGAGGCGCCCGAGATCGTGATCTCGGCCGACCTGGGCGCAGGCGACGCGGCAACGACCGTGTGGACCTGCGACCTCACGCATGAGTACATCTCCATCAACGGCGACTACCGTTCCTAGATTCCAGGCACGCTGCGCATCTTGCCGCATTGCGGACAGCGAAGCACGGCGTGATAACGATACGAAAGACGAGGCAGATTATGAAATTCGCACGCGATTGTCGTTCGAGCGAATCCAACGAAGCAACCGCGCAGCTGCTGTTCGAAGCGCTGCCGTGGATTAAAAACCTGACCGGCAAGACGGTCGTTATCAAATATGGCGGAGCCGCCATGGTCGACGAGCAACTGCGCCCCGACGTGATGAGCGACATCGTTTTGCTCAAGATCATCGGCATGCGCCCCGTCATCGTGCATGGCGGCGGCAAAGCCATCAACGAGGCACTCAGCCACTATGACATCCCTGTCGAATTTAAGAACGGGCAGCGCGTGACTACGCCGGCGACCATGGATATCGTGCGCGAGGTGCTGGGCGGCAAGGTTAACCAGGAGCTGGTCGCTGCCATCAACCACCACGGTAATTTGGCCGTAGGCGTGTCGGGCAGCGATGCCGGCACGCTCATCGCCGAGCCGCTCGACCCCGAACTCGGTCGCGTGGGCAAAGTGACGCACGTCAACACCGACTATATCGAGCGCTTGCTCGATAGCGAGTACATTCCCGTAATCGCTACCGTCGCGGCGGGGGAGGACGGCGGCTTCTTCAACATC
>JAXJJM010000044.1:0-17287 GCA_036298225.1 Collinsella sp. | reverse complement strand
GCTAACTGCGGGAATGGCCTATTTGCTCAATGTGTTCGGCTGAGATCGGAAATCAACCTCGACGTAATCGTCCAGCACGAAGGCCAGCACGAAGACGGCGCTCACCGTTGTATGACAACGGGCAATGAACCTACCATTGTTGTAGGATTCAGTGTATTGACATCCTCGAGCGAAAGGCGCGCACGTGCCCCAAGACCATCCGACCGATAATCCCATCCTCAATGCCGCGAGGCGCGAGCTGGCGAAACGTGCGAAAGCGACCGCTCCCCTGTGCACGGCAAACGACGCCTACAACGGACCCGCCCACATCGTCTCGATCAACACGTCGGTACACAAGGGCACTCGCAAGTCGCCCGTCGCCGATGGACGCGACACCGTTATAGAGCAATTTGGCCTCGCCACCGATGCGCACGCCGGACATTGGCACCGTCAGGTTTCCTTTTTAGCCGCGGAGTCCATCCAGACGGCGCAGGCACGCGGGCTCGACGTACACGAGGGTGACTTTGGGGAGAACTTCACAACCCGGGGCATCAACCTGCTCTCGCTCCCTTTGGGCACACAGCTCAAGCTTGGAAGCGACGTGCTCGTCGAAATCAGCCAAATCGGCAAGGTCTGCCACACCCGTTGTGCCATCTACTATCTCGCCGGCGACTGCATCTTTCCCCACGAGGGCGTTTTCGGCGTGGTACTAAAGGGCGGAGAGGTCAACGCCGGTGACGAAATCCAGGTAGTCAAGCTCGGCGACGGCACCTGTTCGTTCACCCCCGCCGAGGCCCTCGAAGAGATTGAGCAGGCTCGCCAGAAGGGCACGCTGTAGTTATAAAACCCCACGTTGAGATGGCTTTTACAGCCCAAAACTCCTCTCAAACAGAGCTCTGTAACGTTAAAGTTGAACTCTATGGTTTCTCAACAATTCATCATAACTGCAGGTCAAAGCCAAAGCCTCAAGTTCAACTTGACCCTTTGGAACCTTTAAGGTTCAAGTTGAGGTCGAAAGCAGTAGTAGAATACCGTTCGAACCATAACCTACGATTGATTGCAGAGGGACTGGATGCAGCATTCGAATCATCGCACCGCAGCGTTCATTGCGTCGAAGCCGGCTCGTATCATCACGAGCGCCGTGCTCGCCGTTGCGCTGACGGCCACGCCGATGCTCTCCCCCGTTGCGGCGTATGCCGCCTCGCAGGCAACGCAGGACCAGCTTTCCGCAGCCCAGCAGAAGATCGAAGCCGCCACGAGCGCCTACAACGACGCCCGCACCAAACTCGATGACCTGCAAAAGCAGATTGACTCCAATGAGGCAAGCATCGAGGAAATCGAGGCCAAGCTTCCCGAGCAGCAGGCCAAGGCAAGCTCCGCCATGCGCGATCTGTACAAGTATCAGAAGGGCACCAATCCCATCGTGAGCTTCCTGGTCAACGCACAGAGCCTGGGTGAGTTCATCACGACCTGCAAATACACCAACCAGATCACGAGCTCGAGCGTCGACGAGATCGAACAGCTCAATAACATGCAAACCGAACTCGAGCAGAACAAGGCTGAGCTCCAGCAGGCCAAGTCTCAGCTTGAGGCAGAGCAGAAAAACGCCGAGGATGCGCTGGCACAGGCCCAGCAGCTCCGCAGCGAGGCACAGGCAAAAGCCGAGCAGGAAAATGCCGCCGAGCTTGCCAAGCTTGAGGCCGATAAGGCCGCTGCCGCCGAGAAGCTCTCGGGCGAGGGCGTAAGCGGCAGCAATTCCAGCAGCCAGGCCACCAACACCAACACCACCATCGACACCACGGTGAACAACGCCAATACCGGTAGCTCCGATTACGATTCGTTCATTAATGAGTGGACGAGCCGCATCGACAATTATCTCGCCGGCTCCCCCATGGCAGGCCAGGGCTATAACTTTGCCGTCGCCGCTTGGAATACCGGTGTCGACCCCCGTTGGTCCCCCGCCATCGCTTGCATCGAGAGCACCAAGGGTGCTTATTGCGCCAATTCTTACAACGCCTGGGGCTGGAGTGCCCGTGGCGGCGGTTGGCGCAGCTTTGGCAGCTGGAGCGAGGGCATCTCCGCTCACGTTGCCTATCTGGGCGCCAACTACGGCTCCACCCTTACCCCGGCAGCAGCCAAAAAGTACTGCCCGCCCACGTGGCAGGACTGGTACAACAAAGTCGCCGCTCAGATGAACCGCATCTAAGTGCAACTGCAAAGGGCCCCAATGGGGCCCTTTTCTTTTAGGTAGCGGAGGTATCGACGACGCCGGTCGCATTGGCAACCGCGACTATGACGATCATGCATAGGAGCAGCACACCCAATGCCTTGAGCCAGAGTTTCGCGAGTTTCTTGCCGCGATAGCTGTCGAGCAGCGCGAATCGCCGACGAAGACGACGCTTGTCGAACAGCGCAAAATGCATAAGCACCATAAGGCCATCGACAAAGAAAAAATACTCGATTATGAGAAGCCACGTCGGGTAGCTTTGGTTTGCTCCCGTGGGGTGAAAGACGGCAAAGTGACTTCCGGCAAAGAACACAAGCAGCGAGAAGAAGACGAGCGTATTCCAAATGCGCCCCAGAGACTCCGGAACGCGAGAGAGCAGACCGCATGCAGTGGAGGCGGCAGGCCTAGGAAGCCCTGTGGGGTTCTGGAGTCCTTGGGGCGTCAACACCGTCTCCGAGGCCGGAGTACGGACAAGCACAGGCGCAGGAGGCCGCACGGGGCGACTTAGATCGTATGCCGCGCGCGTCGCCCGTCCCAACGCTTCCGCGCTCGCAAAACGCTTGGCCGGGTCGAGCGCCATCGACATGCAGACGGCATCGGCAAGTGGAGTGGGAATGCCGCATGCCTCACATTGCTCGCGCATGTCGAGCCCTGGTTTAGGGTCGACTCCCGTCAAGCAAAAGAACAACAGGGCCCCAAGTGCGTAGACATCGCTGCGCACACTCGTCTGCCCAAACCCATACTGCTCGGGCGGCGCATAGGGTCGCGTGCCAAACTTGACGGTGTCAGCATCGGCGCCATCGCGCCATACGCGCGCGATCCCCAGGTCGATAATCACCAGCGATGAAAATGCCAGGCCGTCATCAGGCGTATAGTTGGCACCTGTCACGATGATATTCGACGGCTTGAGGTCGCGATGGATCACCGGCGCCGACGTCTCCCCCACCATTGCAAAACCGGCATGGAGCTCGCCCACGGCATCGCATAGGGCAGGATACAATTCACGCGCATAATCGGGGGTGGCTCCCAGACGGTCCACCAGCGCCCCGAGTGTCTCCCCTTCGATGTATTCCATAACCACGTTGAGCTCGTCGCCCACACGACGACAATCGACGATTCTGGGCAGGTGCTCAAAACGCCTGCCTGCCCGCTGAGCGGCAAACAGACGCTCGTATGCCCCGCCGATTTGAGCCGAGGCATCGATGCGTTTACGAACAAAGGGACCGAGCGAACCACCGCCGGTTCCTTCAAAGTACACGAGCTCGGTTGTTTCGACGGACGAGCGCTTAAGTACACGCTCCACGCGATAGCTGTCGTCGCGATCGAGCGACGCCAGGTGCTCGGCAAGCGCTGCGGTCAGCTCGTCATCGGAATATGTTGGGCTCTGAGTATCCATAGCCTCCATCATAGCGCAGGGCGCAGACACCCCATGGCATCTGCGCCCCGTTCGCTTGCATCGTTGTTCGGCAGCTCCGCCGGCTCAGATATCAGCCGCTAACTCACCGTCTCCTCGCCAAAGCGATACAGCTCCTCGTTGACCTTTTGGAGGCTGCACCCGCGATCGATGCAAAAAATGATAATCGCATCGCGGCGGTCCTTGCAGTTAAGGACGCTTACCCCGGCAGCCGTCAGCGCACGGTTGGTTTCTTTGAGCGCCAGCGCCATCGCAAAGGCAATCTGCAGCACCTTATTGCGGCTCGGATGCCGCGCACCGGTAAAGATCTGATAGCCAAAGGTCTCATTGAGATCGGCCATACGAACCACGCGCGAGCGCTCCAAGCCCTTTTCCTGCAGTAGCTGCTTCAGGTAGTCCGAAAGCGACGGGGCGGCAAAGTCGTGCTCCTTGATATAGCCATCGATGTTTGGCGCGTCGAGAAGCTCATTGAGTAACTCGTCAGTCAGCTTTTTATCGGGCATACGACTTCACCTCCCCCAGTGCATACAACATGCTAAAAACCGCTTACGTCCGAACGCTCCCAACTGGCGACCTGATCGGGAGACACCGTGCCCAGCGCCTCGAACTTCCAGGAGCCGCCCGCCTTCAGATGATTGGTGTTTGCAAGAGCCGTTCCAACCTGGTTGCCATCAGCATCATACAGAACATACTCAATCTGAATGTAGCTCTTTTCCTTGTCCGTGTTATTGGTCAGCGTCCCCGTGATCTTATAGGCAAACTGATTGGAAGTGTCTTCAGCCTCGTCAGCAATGGTATACGGTTCTTGCGGTTCTTTTTGCTCCTCAGCCTGCTGTGTCGTCCCGGCAGGTTTTGCCGAATCGCTCGCAGGCGAATCGGTTGAGTTGCCGCCCATAGAGCCCACGGCACCGACAATAACCAGCACCACGATGACGCCTAGGACAATCTTACCGATCGGCTTCTTTCCCTCTTTTGCCATTATTCATCCTTCCTACGATCCGGCTACCGTGCCGGCACACAGCACATCGTAGGAAGGATTAAACTTGAATTCATTAGCTGAGAGCTAAGGTTGCGGTAAACGGCCAATGCAGTTATCCAAACGCCGAGCAAACGCACTTTGCGCGACCGTCTGCTGGCAGTGCGTCAACCCACCGTTACGGATTCCCCAGTAAAGGCGCTAATCATCAACAGGACAAAGAACACCAGGTAGCTGGCACTCAGCGGGTACGCAATAATCAGGAAGACGACCCAGCCGACAGTGGTTTTACCGTCGGCACGGCGTTGCTCGCGATTGCGGCAAAGCCAAATCGTCACGCCAATGGCCACAATCAGCAACACGAGTGCCGCTGCTGCCAACCCAGCAAGCGCAAACATTACGCCAATGCTCACAGCGATGACCGGAAGCAGCAGCAAACCGCACCCGCATCCACCCGGACTATATACGGCTGATTGCCGACGTCGCCTCATCGTCACTCCATCACAAGCAATCGTTTGTAGACATCGAGACCTTTGAGTAGGATTTCCTCGTCGAAGAGCATGCTATCGGTATGCAGAGCGCTTGTGGCATAAGCGGGGCAGCCATCCGAATCACTCGGGTTGTCTTGGCCCTCTGGCATACCCGTGCCCAGCAGGAAAAACACGCCCGGCAGATGGCGCTGATAGAAGGCAAAGTCCTCGGCAATCAGCAGCGGCTCATCCACGAGCTGTAACTCGGGCAGAGCAGGCGCGATTCGGGCAAACAACTCGGAGTCGTTGTCGACCGGCGGATAGCCCTCGGCAAAGTCAAGATCGTACGTGCAACCCGTTGAAGCACACGCTTCATCGAGCACGCGACGTACGCCCTCGCGCGCACGGTCGAACATGGCGTCCGTAAACACACGCAAGCTACCGGCAACATGGGCCTCCCCCGCCACCGCATTGCAGACGGTGCCCGCCTGCAGCAGGCCGAACTTGCCAATGCAGGGCTCATCGGCACCCAGCTCATCCATCAGTTCGCGCTCGGCAACCAAGAACTTGGCAGCCGCCAGCGCCGCATCGTGCGACTCCTCGACCGGCACACCATAGGTCTTAGCGATGTGGATGCTCGTACCGTGAATATGGATATGCGTCTCGCTCGAACGCGCCAGCAGCGGACCGGAGCAGCTCGCCAACGTGCCGGCGGGCAGATCGGGCCACACGTGGAAGCCGAAGATGCGATCCACCCCATAGCGCTCGAACACACCGCTCTCGCATACCGTCTTGGCACCACCTGTCGTTTCCTCGGCCGGCTGAAACACAAAGAGTACGTTGCGCCTCATGGCGCCCGGCTGCTCGCGAATCGTACGGTCGACATACGTCGCGGCGGCAAGTGCCATGGCCATGTGTCCGTCATGTCCGCAAGCGTGCATCTTGCCGGGATGTGTCGAGGCGAACGCTGCCCCTGTTGCCTCGGCAATGGGCAGCGCATCCATATCGGCGCGAATCGCCGTGGCATGCGCGGCACCAACGCCGGCATCGAAGAAAGCGCAGACACAGCTGGGACACGGATGGGTCACCTCGCAGGCGAGCGGCCTCAACACGCCCTCAATATAAGCGATAGTCTGTGGAAGATCGAAGTCGAGCTCCGGGATCCTGTGCAAGTCGCGCCGATAGCGACGGAGTTCTTGGAGCTCGGTCATAGAGAATCCCTTCGTGAGGCACATCTGTTGCAACTTATTGTGATACAGGATTGTGGCACACATGTTTCCAGCATATTACTGCATTTTTTAAACGTTATATACGAATACTCTTGTTTGGTAAAGTGCAACGTGATAGGGTCTTTACCACTTGATAGAGGCGCGGGCACGAAGAGCCGCGGGCGAGCCGGCAGGCTTTGACCCCGTGGGGAGGCGAAACCCGCCGAACTGGGTTTTTCGGGCACGAACAACCTGGTGGGCCTGTGGGAAACACCCACAGGACTGTCTGCAGCAATGCGGGAGCGCTATCCGGACATTGGGTCCACGCTATGCGGATTCGATGCGCAGATGGCGCCGTCTGGATAGCGAGGTTTACGGGACATGGCATTGACCCCCAACGAGGCATATGCGGCCAAGCAGCCGTTTGTGGACAAGGAGACACTCGAGCATATCGTCGAGCAGTTCCCCACGCCGTTTCATCTATACGACGAGGCGGGCATCCGCCGCAACATGCAAGAAGTGCGCGACGCCTTTGCATGGAACCCGGGCTTTAAGGAATACTTTGCCGTCAAGGCCAACCCCAACCCGGCGCTCATCTCCATTCTCAACGAATACGGCTGCGGCTGCGATTGCTCGAGCTATACCGAGCTCATGATCGCCCGCTCGCTGGGCATCACGGGACACGACATCATGTTCTCTTCCAACGACACGCCGGCTGCCGACTTTGAGCTCGCCAACAAGCTGGGTGCCATCGTCAACTTTGACGACATCAGCCACATCGAGTTCTTTGAGCGTGTTGCGGGTCCCATCCCCAAAACGGTCAGCTGCCGCTTTAATCCAGGCGGCCTGTTCCAGCTCTCCAACGGCATCATGGATAACCCCGGCGACTCCAAATACGGCATGACCACCGAGCAGCTCTTTGAGGCTTTCCGCATGCTCAAGGCCAAGGGCGCCGAGAATTTTGGCATCCATGCCTTCCTTGCCAGCAACACCGTCACCAACGACTACTACCCCAAGCTCGCGCGCATCCTCTTTGAGCTTGCCGTGCGCCTGGAGCGCGAGACCGGTGCACATGTCGCCTTCATCAATCTGTCCGGCGGCGTCGGCATCCCCTATCTGCCCGAGCAGCAGGCCAACGACATTCACGCCATCGGCGAGGGGGTGCACGCGGCCTACGACGAAATCCTGGTTCCCGCCGGTATGGGCGATGTGGCCATCTGCACCGAGATGGGCCGCTTTATGATGGGGCCCTACGGCTGCCTGGTCACCAAGGCTATCCACGAAAAGCAGATCTACAAGGACTATATCGGTGTCGACGCAAGCGCCGTCGATCTGATCCGTCCTGCCATGTACGGCGCCTACCACCACATTACGGTAATGGGTCAGCCGGGTGGCGACGACAAGACCACAGCGCCCGTCACGGACACCTACGACATCACGGGCAACCTATGCGAGAACAACGACAAGTTCGCCATCGATCGCGAGCTACCGCAGATCGACATGGGCGATGTGCTCGTGATCCACGATACCGGCGCGCATGGCTACTCCATGGGCTACAACTACAACGGACGGCTGCGCTCCGCCGAGGTCCTGCTGCGTCCCGATGGCTCAGCCGACCTCATCCGCCGCGCCGAGCGCCCGGGCGATTATTTTGCCACGCTCGACGTGCTGCCGAGCGGCCGAGAGCTGCTGGCCAAGTCGCGCGCCGAAAGTGCCCGCCGTCGCGCCCAAGACGAGCGCCTGATAGTCGCCGCTCAATGGAACAAACGCATCCAGATCGCGGACGCGAAGGAGAAGAACATGGACATCCGCAATCTCGAGGGCTCAATCGTCGCCCTTGTTACGCCGTTTAAAAAGGACGGCAGCGTCGACTTTGACGCACTCGAGCGCCTTATCGATTTCCACCTGCAAAACGGCACCGACGCCATCCTCACCCTGGGCACCACCGGCGAGAGCGCCACGATGACCGACGACGAGGACAACTCCGTTGTCGCCGCAGTGGTCAAGCAAGTTGCAGGACGCATCCCCGTCATCGCCGGCTCGGGCTCCAACTCCACGCAGACCATGCTCACCAAGTCGCTCACCTACCAGGGCCTGGGCGCCGACGGCCTGCTGCTCATTACCCCCTACTACAACAAGTCCAACGAAGAGGGCATCTACCAGCACTTTAAGACCGTCGCCGATGCCGTGGACATCCCCTGCATCCTGTACAACATCCCCGGCCGTTGCGGCTGCGGCATCAGCGAGCGCAACGTAGAGCGCCTGGCCGCACATCCCAACATCATGGGTATTAAGGAAGCCTCGGGCAACGTCGCCTACGCGGCCAAGATCGCCCACCTGCTGTCCGACGACTTCCGCATGTACTCGGGCGAGGACGCCCTCACCGTGCCGCTCATGAGCCTGGGCGCTTCGGGCACCATCAGCGTGTGGGCCGACGTTCAGCCGCAGCTCGTGCACGACATGTGCCGCGCCTATCTGGACGGCGACGTGGAGCGCGCCCGCGATATCCAGATTGCCGGCCAGCCGCTCATCAATGCCCTCTTTAGCGAGGTCAACCCCATCCCCGTCAAGGAAGCACTCGCCCAGATGGGTATGATCGAGGCAAACTACCGCATGCCGCTGTGCCCCATGGCAGACGACACGCGCTCCGCACTTACCGATGCTCTGAAAGGAGCTGGTCTGCTTGATTAAGACCGTCATTATGGGAACGGGCCGCATGGGCTCGCTCATCCGCACCACCGCCGAGGGCATTGTCAACACCGCTGGAGAGCCCGTTTTTGACATCGTCGCCCAGATCGGCTTCGACTTGTCCGAGCTCGAGAGCGCACCGGCCGCCGATGTAATCATCGACTTCTCGAACGTCGTGACCTTCGATGCCGTTGTCGCCTATGTCGAGCGCACGGGTGCCGCACTCGTTTCCGGCACCACGGGCTATACGCCCGAGCAGGTGGATCGCCTGCGCGAGCTGGGTCAGAACGCCCGTGTTATGCACTCGGGCAACTACTCTATCGGTATCGCCGCCCTGCGCCATCTGGTTGCCCAGGCCACGCGCGAGCTGCCCGGCTTTGACTGCGAAATCGTCGAGACGCACCATAATCAAAAGGTCGACGCCCCCAGCGGCACTGCCAAGTTGTTGCTCGACGCCGTCGTCGAAGCCGAGCCCGAGGCAGGCTACCACCCCGTCTATGGCCGCGAGGGCATGTGCGGCGCGCGCGACCCCAAGGAGATCGGCATGCACTCGCTGCGCGGCGGCACCGTCGCCGGCGTGCACGAGGTAAGCTTTTTCGGCCAGGACGAGGAGGTCACGCTCACGCACCGCGCCACGAGCCGTCAGATCTTCGTCAACGGCGCCCTGGCAGCCGCGCAGAAGCTCGTCACCCGCGAGCCTGGCTTCTATACGTTCGACCAGGTCATGTTTGCCTAACCAGGTATCAACCGTATCCACGAAAAGGAGAAACAGCATATGAGTAACGCAGCCGAGATGGATGCCCAGGAGATTATCAACTACATCGCCACCGCGCCCAAAAAGACACCTGTCAAGCTGTACGTGCGCGAAAAGCCCGGCATGAAGGTCCAGTGGGGCGATGCGCACGTCTACGGTGGTCGTCGCGGCAAGACCGTCTTTGGCGACTGGGAGGAACTCAAGGCCATCCTGGACGCCAATGCCGATTCCATCGATTACTACGACGTCGAGAATGACTGCCGCAACTCCGCCGTCCCCATGCTCGACCTTAAGGGCATCAACGCCCGCATTGAGCCGGGCGCGATCATCCGTGACCGCGTCGAGATCGGCGATCGCGCCGTCATCATGATGGGTGCCATCATCAACATCGGCTCCGTCATTGGCGAAGGCTCCATGATCGATATGGGCGCCGTGCTGGGCGGCCGCGCCACCGTGGGCAAGAACTGCCACATCGGCGCCGGCACCGTGCTGGCAGGCGTCGTGGAGCCCGCCAGCGCCACGCCCGTCATCATCGAGGACGACGTTATGATTGGCGCCAACGCCGTGGTCCTGGAGGGCGTGCGCGTGGGCAGGGGCGCTGTTGTTGCCGCCGGCGCCGTGTGCGTCGAGGACGTCCCCGCCGGTGCCGTCGTGGCCGGTGTCCCCGCCCGCGTCATCAAGATGCGCGACGAGAAGACCGACAGCAAGACCGGCCTCGAGGAAGGTCTGCGCCAGCTGTAGAGTTGCGCGGTTTTGCCAAACCGCGCAACGGCTCGACGCTGCAAACGCCCCCAAGCGGCAATCTGACGTTCAATCGTCGGTCGCGTACAAAAGTGCGCTTCCCTCCTCTTTCACGTCACCTTGCTCGCCTAGGGGCGTTTTCGCTGACGTATGCTCAACCTCCGGCGCAATGTCAGCAACCAAGCCGAAAACAAAAAAGGCCGAAGCACCATCGGGGCTTCGGCCTTCATCATCTCAGGGTTCCGTCGTATTCAACCATGGCGGGTCGCTTTGACAGGCGCCCTGCGGCCGTCTTATAGACCTCGGAACGGTCGCGCCGCCCTATTGCCACGATCTCGGCAATCTCAACCGTTCCGTCCTCCCGGATTCGAAAAACCATTCGGAGTCCTGCATTCCGCCATTTAATCTTTTTACAGCCGGCGAGCTCGCCGTGAAGCGGCGTTCCAATTTCATCAGCGCGCGTCTTTAATTTCGCGACTGCAATACGGACGAGTCTTCGCTGAGATCCATCTAATTTTTGATATTCCTTCTCGACGTCTCGATTCAAAAAGCCGACGACAAAATGCCCACTCATTCGAAAAGATCCTCATTGGGGATCGCGTCCGGATCCATCGATTCAAACTCCGCGAGCTCCTCGGTAGTTAGGGCGTCCTCAAACGGAACAAATTCATGCGGACCATGCTTGACTCGATCCGCAGCGATGCGATTTATCTCAAGTTCGTGCAGATACTGCAGCGCACCGTACATTTCCTCATAGGCGGCATAGTCGATAATCACGGTATCGATATCGTTATGATCGGCAATGAACTGTGGTGCGCGTTTTGCGCGTTTACGAATGGCAGATAAAGACTTGCTTGCTTCGGTAGCCGAAACAACCTGGTCTTTTGTAAACACCGGTTTTTCCAGAACAAGTGGGGACATTTTGACCTCCAAAAAATAATCTGGATTACATTTCAAAGTATACTTCAAAATATAATCCAGACTTTTATTCGAAAGAAAAAAGCCCTATCGATTCTCGATGCTGCCGATATTCTTGAGCTCGATGGAGATGAGGCCGTTGGGCTCGTTGACAAACTCGATGTACTCGGAGTTCGAACCCATCTCGGCCGGGAAGCTGATCTCGATACCCGTGTCGGTACGGATCTTATGATTGCGCACCGCCGCGCGTTCGACCTGCTTGCGCTCCACGGGCACAAGCTCAGGCACCTTCTCCTCAGTCAGTGCCGCGCGCACGCTCTCCTTGATAACCGGTTCGTCCTCAAAGACCTCATCGACGATATCCCAAGGCGGCAGCTCCTCGTCATCCTCGACTTTCTCGGCAACGGCAGCCTTAACCTTGGCGAGCGCCACGGCCGTGTTGGCGCCGTGCTCCTCGGCGACTTCCTCGACCACACGCGTCACGGTATCGATGACTTCCTTGCCCGACACGCCCGTGTCGCACTGCAGCAGGCCATCGGGGATAAGCATACGGTCCTCACCGGCAATCTTGCGTTTCTTGTCCACATAGCCAATCTCCATGGTGCTCGCGCGCACGATGGCATAGCTCGGCACCTTCTGCGAGGGATTTGGCAAAATGGCGTAATGGCGCGCGATGTCGTTGCGCACCTCCCCCTCCTCGCGGCCCACTTCGTGCATAAAAGCCTGTTTAGAGCCCAGCAGCATCACGGCAAACCAGCGGGCATCCTCATCGTCGTCAAAATCGGCCACCAGCACGTCGGTGGACTCGGCTTTCTCGGCTTTGGTGAGCTCGGAGGAGATAAACTCCGCAATCTGCTGCGACAGGTCCACAAACTCGCGCTCGCCAAAGAAATAGCCCTTGAGCTCGCCGCCAAACGCAGAGTTCTCGGCAAACGTGGCGCGTTTATTGTCGGCCGAGGTTCGTGCGCGGCGCAGATGCGTGGTTACGAAATTGCGCACGGTACGGCTCTCGATATCCAACTCGCGCTGGCTCATAACGTTGACGGCAGAGTCAAAGTCCAGGATATGCAGAATCGCGTGATTGATTTTCATATACGGCATTCCGTTCTAGATCGATTTCGGCACGAACCAGTATAGCGGTCGAGCCCGCCCCAGGCGCATCGAAGATTGGTGCATCGGGGACAGGTTGCTTTGCACCAATGGCTAGCGCAGGAGCTCGGACTGCCAAGCCTCGAGCTGTTCTGCCAAACTCTTGCCGGCGGCGGGCATGTCGATCTGGGGTCGTTTGGGCAGCAGCGCACACTTAAGAATTGCCACGATGGTCTGCGAGACAAAGCGTCGCGTATCCTTGTCAAACCCTTGCGCAGCCTGGAGCATCACGGGCAGGCTCTCGCGCAGATTCCCAGCGATATCCGCAAACCGCTCAGCACCCGTAGCCTCAAACACGGAGAACAACGCATCTACAAAACGCTCGCGCTCGCTAGGCGAAACTGCAAGCAGCATCTCGCGAATGGAGCCATCAACGTATCGAGCACCGGCGGACAGGCGCTCACAGTACACGAAGTCGCGACCATCAACCACCCAGCTAAAGGGATTGTGCTGCAGCAGACTGAACTCGGTGCTCTCAACGATGGCATAGTCCTCCTGCGTCTCGAACATCATGCCAAAGATCGACGACCGAGGTAGCGTCTTGTCGATTCGACCGGAAAGATCGGCAAAGGCGTTGCCGTTCAGAAACTCCTCGACGAAACCCGGACCATCATGGGAATACGCCCGTTCGATTCGCGCACGGGCGACATCGGAGCACATCGCCGCACCGTACACCGCAAGGTTTCCACCCTTGGAATGACCTCCGCACAAAAGCGGCCCGTCAATCGCATCCGCCGCCTCGTCCACATAACGCGCCGCGGATTCCTGGGCCGGCACAGGATACCGGAACGCCATGTTAAAGTCCTCTTTCCAGCCCACAATCGTGCTGTCGGTCCCCCGGAAGGAAAGATAGCTAAACCCCGCCGGAAACCGGAACGCCATGGCTGCAAACTGCTCTGTCGCCACCACATCGCTCACGGCACGATAGCCGCAAACGTGCACGCCACGGTAGCGAGGGCTTGCTGCCACGGCCTCCAACAAGGCCCTGCTCCCCTCTGGATCCCACAAGTCGTCAATCATGTCCCGGTAGCACTCGGCACGCAGCAGCTCGCGTACGTCTAGGCCCTGCCAGTTCGTCAGCTCCGCCATATCACCCGGCAAACGCAAATAGGACAACCACGCAAAGACGAGGCTATCCACCGCGCAGAACGGCCTCTCCTCAAACGGATCAAACGCCGTCTGGGCATAGGTCAAAAAATTAGGCGAATCCGACATGGCCCTCCCATCAACTATGGTGCATTGGGGTCAGGTTACCTTGCACCAAAAAGGCGCCCGGGCCGTGTGGACCCGGACGCCTTCATTGTAACTTTTTGCTCTAGCAAGCTTGATTTAGCAGGAGAAGTCGACGCTGTCGATGATGTCCTTGAGGGCCTTTGCAGAGGCGGTGAGCTCATGCTGCTCGCCATCGTTCAGCGGCACGGGGACGCGGCAGACGACGCCGTCGCGGCCAACGACGGTCGGCATGGAGATGGCAAGATCGGACAGGCCATACTCGCCCACCATGAGCGAGGAAACGGGCAGAACGGTCTGCTCATCGCGCATGACGGCAGTGCAGATGCGCTTGACGGCCATGGCGACGCCGTAGTAGGTGGCGTGCTTCTTCTCGATGATGGTGTAGGCGGAGTTCTTGACGTCCTCGGCGATACGCTTCTCGGCGGCTTCGTGCTCCAGGTGGCCGTGAAGCTCGCAGAAGGTGTTCAGCGGAACGCCGGCAACCTGAGCGCTGGACCAAGCGACAAACTCGGAGTCGCCGTGCTCACCCATGACGTAGGCCTGAACGTCGCGCGGGTCAACCTCGACGTGGGCGCCAAGCATCTGTTGCAGACGGCCGGTGTCGAGTACGGTGCCGGAGCCGATGACATGGCCCTCGGGCAAGCCGGACATCTTGATGGCGGCATAAGTCAGAACATCGACCGGGTTGGAGACGATGAGCAGAATGCCGTCGAAGCCAGACTTCTTAATCTCGGGGATAATGGACTTAAAAATGTTGACGTTCTTGTTGACCAGGTCCAGGCGGGTCTCACCGGGCTTCTGGGCAGCGCCAGCGGTGACGACGATCATGGCGGCGTCGGCGACATCGGAATAATCGCCGGCGTAGATCTTCATCGGCTCGGCAAACGTCATGCCGTGCGCGATATCCAGGGCCTCACCCTCGGCGCGGTTCTTGTCCACGTCGATGAGAACCATCTCGGAGAACAGACCGCTCTGCATCAACGCGAACGCCGAAGACGAACCGACGAAACCGCAGCCGACAATAGCGACCTTCTTCTCGTTAACCATTAGAAACTCCCATCTCTCTCCACAAACAAGCCGCCCGGGAACGACCCGAGCGGCTTGTCGTAATCCCAATACATCCAATCGGGACTTTGATTATGCCCCTATTCGCAGCCAAAAATCGACCGTTTACCGAAATTGTTTGCAGTATTCGTAAAATAACTGCGCGAAATCGGTTTCGAGCTATTGACGAGTCGAAATAGGTTTCTAATACAGGCCCGCCTCGCGAATGGCCTCGACAGCCAAAGCGATCTGATCGGGCGGTAGGACCAGCGCCATGCGCACGTGTCCCTCGCCCGAAGGACCAAAACTCGTGCCCGGCGTCACCACAACGCCGGCCTTCTCCATGAGCTCCTCGCAAAACGCCATGGAATCGGTGCGACCACCGGGAAGCTTGGCCCACACAAACATAGAGCCATGCGCGTTGGGACGCTCCCAGCCCAGACCCTCAAGACCATCGCACAGGGCATCGCGGCGCTCCTGGTACTTCAGACGCTGCGCCTCGACCTCATCGCGCGGGCCATTAAGGCACGCGATGGCGGCCTTCTGGATCGGGAAGAACATGCCAAAGTCAATCTGGCTGCGCAGCTTGGCGAAGGCCGAGACCACATCCTCGCGACCGACCAAAAAGCCGATACGCGCACCGGTGACGTTAAACGACTTGGAGAGCGAGAAGAACTCAACGCCCACCTCGAGCGCGCCGGGATACTGCAAGAAGCTGCCGCCCGGCTCGCCGTCGAACACGATGTCGGAGTATGCGTTGTCGTGAACGATGAGCAGGTCGTGCTCGCGGGCGAAAGTGATGATCTCCTCGTAGATCTCGGGCGTGCCCACCGAGCCGACCGGGTTCGCGGGCAGCGACACGATCATATACTTGGCACGATCGGCCACCTCGGGATCGATACCCGCCACATAGGGCAGGTAATTATGCTCGGCAACCAGCGGATAGTATTCGAGCTTGGCATCGGCGATCTTGGCACCCGCCTCAAAGACCGGGTAGCACGGATCGGGAACCAGAATGGTGTCACCCGGATCGAGCAGGGCCAGGCCCAAATGGCCCACGCCCTCCTGCGTGCCGTTGCACGACTGCACCATAGACGGCGTAATGCCCGAAACGCCAAAGCGACGCTCATAGTAATCGCACACGGCTTGCTTGAGTTCGGGCAGGTCGCGCAGGGCATACTTCCACATCTCGGGATCTTGGGCTGCCTGCGTGAGCGCCTCGACCACGTGGTCGTACGGCTTAAAGTCGGGCGTGCCCACGCTCATGTTGTAAATGGTCTTGCCCTGAGCCTTCAGCGCGAGAAGCTTGTTGTTGAGCGAGGCGAAGACCTCCGCGCCAAAGCGGTCGAGACGCTGAGATGCCTGCATGGTGCCACCTTTCGATATGAAAAACGCGGCGCTCCGACAAGAGCGCCGCGCGATACGGGCCATCAGATTGCAAAAGTGTAACGCTTGCAACCCCCGTATTGGTTCAATTTAGCCAACCTTAGTCAACTGGATTGAGCGCGTCGATCTGCGCAAGCCACAGACGCGAGCTAGCGTCACTCGGCATACGCCAATCGCCGCGCGGGCTGAGCGTCACCGAGCCCACCTTGGGACCATCGGGCAGGCAGCTGCGCTTAAACTGCTGGGCAAAGAAGCGACGGTAGAACGTACGTAGCCACGTGTGGACGGTCTTAGCGTCGTAGACGCCCTCGAAGCTCTTGAGCGCCATGCGGTAGATCTTGCCCGGCTCAAAGCCAAAACGCAGCAGGTAGTAGAGGAAGTAGTCATGCAGCTCGTACGGGCCCACCAAATCCTCGGTCTTCTGCGCAATCTCGCCGTCGCCCGTGGGCGGCAGAAGCTCGGGGGACACCGGCGTATCGAGGATATCGAGCAAGACCTCGGCAATACGCCCGCCAAAGACATCGGCGGCATAGCGCACCAGATGGCGCACAAGCGTCTTGGGCACGCTCGCGTTGACGGCGTACATGCTCATGTGGTCGCCGTTATAGGTAGCCCAGCCGAGCGCCAGCTCCGACAGGTCGCCCGTGCCGATGACAAAACCGCCAGCCTGGTTGGCCAGATCCATCAGGATCTGCGTACGCTCGCGGGCCTGGCTGTTCTCGTAGGTCACGTCTTGGACGGCCGGATCGTGCTCAATGTCCTTGAAGTGCTGCTCCACAGCCGCATGGATCGAAACCTCGCGGAAGCTCACACCCAAGTCACGAGCGAGCGACTCGGCATTGGACTTAGTGCGGTGCGTCGTGCCAAAACCTGGCATGGAGACCGCCGTGATACCCGTGCGCGGCAGCCCCAGCGCATCGAAGGCACGCACGGTCACAAGCAGTGCCAGCGTGGAGTCCAAGCCGCCCGAAAGGCCGATGACCGCAGCCTTGGTACCCGTATGGGCGAGGCGGGTCTTGAGGCCCGCAGTCTGCAGGTCGAGGATGGTCTCGCAGCGCTCGGCCAGGTCGCCGTGGTCGGCCGGCACAAAGGGCGCGCGC
>JAXJJM010000043.1:0-3960 GCA_036298225.1 Collinsella sp. | reverse complement strand
ACCCCTTCGACTCGAATTCTTGACGGCCTGAACAATCGTCAATATCGGTCGGAGGGGTGGCTTTGTAAAGCCGTTTGTCTCCACCCGCATAGCGGGTGGGTTGAAGCTGGCCGCTGCGCGCCCAGCAGACTAAAGTCTTGACACAAAACGTGCCGCCCCAAAAGGGGCGGCACGCAAACCAATCTATGAGCCAAAACTCGCCGGCAAGCCCGCGCCGTCAGACCCGCGGCGCATGCCTTTGCCTCGCGCGACCCTGCGAAGCCGTGAGCGAGAGGGAAAGGGATGCGCCGCGGGTCTGACGCCCGGAGCGGCAAGGCCGGCAGTTGCCCCGCACTCCGCGGTCGGTGGGGACAGATTACATGCCCGCGAGACCGCGGGCGGCGGTGGCGCACATAAACGCCAAGGCTAGAATCACGAGCGAACCCGCGATGTCTGCCAGCACGCCCATAGCACGGCGCTCAAACAGCCAGCTCTCGAAGTGCGGGGCGACGTTGCGCCAGACACGCCACAACAAGATGCCTATGCCGATGACGCCGGGAATATTGAGCAGCAAAATCTCGGAGCACAAAAGACCGATCAGGTTTCCGGCGGCAAAGCCCGCATCGCCCTCGCAGTACTTGCGATAAATCATGTACAGCATGTACGCTACAAACGGCTGCAGGCACGCAGAGATAAACGTAACCACCATCGAGGGGTCCTGAGAAAAGACATCGGTGAGCTTATCCACACTCGTGGCATCTTTCGAAGCCAAGAACAAGCCAATGACCACCACGGGCACCACGCCCAAGATAACCTCGACCATCGTAAACAGCTTGGCGGTCAGGTCCTCACTCGCCGAATTCAAATGGGGCGCCCACTCAGGATGAGCATGCGCGCCGACCTTCTTGTCCTTCTCGGCACGATCGGCCTTTTTGCCCTCGGCAACCCGACGACCAGGATCCCTGCGAGTTCCCGCCGCAGCCACCCGAGCCCGAGACTTCTTACCCATAAAAAACACCCCATCAGGTAGTAGATAAACTAAAAGTCGCTACCCAGTGTACCCCACCCATGAACGGTGCCGTCCCAACCAGTCCCCCTACAAAAACGTGCCGCCCCAAAAGGGGCGGCACACAAACTTCTTATCAGCTTTTCTGTAGTGAGCACGCGACGACCCGAAGCCGGAGCGCAGGGCGGGAGGCCGGACCACCTTCCCTCAACGCGACCCTGCGGAGCCGTGAGCGGGGAGGGAAGGTGGTCCGGCCTCCCGCCCTGCGCTCCGCAGCAGCCAGCGCCACGCGCTAGTAGTTCACCACCTGCTCCTCAAAGTACGCCTTCGGGTGGTTACAAACCGGGCACACCTCGGGCGCCTCGGCGCCCACATGCAGGTGCCCGCAGTTCAGGCACTTCCACACCTTCACGCCCTCGCGCTCAAACACCTCGCCCGACTCAATGCGCTCGACAAGCTTGTTGTAGCGCTCCTCGTGAGCCTGCTCGACAGCACCGACGCCACGGAACTTTGCGGCGATCTCGGTAAAGCCCTCCTCCTCGGCGGTCTTGGCGAACTCGTCGTACATCGTGGTCCACTCGTAGTTCTCGCCCGCAGCAGCATCACGCAAGTTATCCAGGGTGTCGGGAACGGCGCCGTCATGCAGATACTTAAACCACAGCTTGGCGTGCTCGGACTCGTTGCCTGCGGTCTCGGCAAAGATATTCGAGATCTGAACGTAGCCATCCTTCTTGGCCTTAGATGCGTAGTAGCGATACTTGGTATGCGCCTGGGACTCACCGGCAAAAGCGGTCTCGAGGTTCTTCTTGGTTTGAGAGTTCTCAAAATCCATAGGTGTACTTCCCTTCAACATATGCCGCCCGTAGGCTTCGAGCGGCCTTGTCTTTAGGATGCCCTCATGTCGAAAATCTAAACCTTACAATCCTGTTTTTCAGATTCGGGTGGGCTACACGCTTAGCCAGCGGTCGCCCTCCACGCGGCAAAAGCCCTCACGCTCCAAGTCGGCCAAAATGTCTGCGACAAGATCGTGATCGACCGGCTCGCGGCCTGCCGCCGCCTCCATTTCGTTGACACCCGCCACGGCCTCGGCGAGTGTGATGCCCGCCGGCCGCCCATCGCGCGCAGCCAGCAGCATGCGCACAATATGGGCACGCTTTTGGCGACGCGAGCCCTCAAACTTGGACTGACGACTATAGCCCGCCGAGCGCCTGGACGGATTGGGCAGCGTCTTCTTAAGATACGCGCCATAATCCAGCAGCGCGTAATACCATGCGCGCGGTGTGTCGGCATTATCGAGCGGCACGGCAAAGGGAGCGATCTCATCCGCCGTCGCACCGGGAGCCGCCGGACAGGCGGCCTGAATCAGCGGCACCAGCTCGCGATCGGGAACGGCCGGCACATCGGGAAAGAAATGGTGCAGAAAGACCGTGCGCACGTTGGTCTCCAGATACACACCCGGCAGATCAAACGCAAACGACCGGATGCCCTGCGCCGTCGCCGGGCCAATACCGGGCAGGGCGACCAGGTCGCGCGTCTCACGTGGAAACTCCCCACCCCAGTCTTCCATAACGCACTGAGCGGCTCTGTGAAGCGCCAGGGCTCGCCGATTGTAGCCCATCCCCTGCCAGGCATCCAAAACGTCGGAAGGAGCGGCCTGAGCGAGTGCCTGTACGGTCGGAAAGCGATCGAGCCACGCGGGCATACGCGTCTCCACACGCGGCACCTGCGTTTGCTGCAGCATAACCTCGGAAAGCCAAATAATGTACGGGTCGCGCGTGCGGCGCCACGGAAGGTCGCGATAACGCAGGACCCCTTCCGAACGAATCATCGAACGAAAGGGGTCCTGAATCATGGCTATGCTCCTTATGCGGCGCTATTCCTCCCGGCAAGCGCACGCACAGGTGGCGTACTCGGGAAACGCATCGCGGTCGGCGAACTTGGAATCGACGGCCGGAAACTGGCGGTGAGCGACGATATCGCCCAGCGAAACGGAATCGAGGTAATCGCGCATCAGCGCTTGAGCTCCGGCCCACAGGGGATGATAGCAGCACGTGCCCATGCGCGCACAGTCGCCATCGGGCGCGGTGCAATCGTTCATGACCATGGGGCCCTGAACGGCCTCGACGACCTGGCGGATGGTGACATCGTCGGGGCTGACCTTAAGACGCATGCCGCCATGGACGCCACGCAGGCTCTCCACAATACCGGCCTGAACCAAACCATGCTGGATCGAACGGGCAAACGAATACGGGACATTGACCTCTTCGGCGGCGGTGCGAACAGAAAGCAGACGCTCCGGGTCCTCGGCAAGCATCGCGAGCATGCGAAGGGCGTAATCAGTCTTCCTCGATATGTCCATTTTTCCCCTTTCAAGGAATAGGAACAGCTCGAACGAGCTCCGGAGCCGAGCTTACGTCGAGACGCCAATGACCGTATGGACGCCCAAATAGCAAAACGGGTGCCCACTGAATGCCGTGTTTGAAGCCTCTTGCATCAAAAACGGCCCATAGTGCAATTTAGTATAACCTAACCCCCTGCTTCGTTGAACTGGTGTTGCGCAACAAACGCCTCGTTTGAACACAGGTCTCAAACGGAGCTTGTCCGGGAATTGGAAGGATTTGATTTTGGGCGAAAGGGACCGATGGGATCAAAGTCCTATCAAACGCAAAAAGCCACGTCCGAAGACGTGGCTTTAATTGCGTTGGCGGGAAGTACGGGGCTCGAACCCGCGACCTCCGACGTGACAGGCCGGCGCTCTAACCAAACTGAGCTAACTCCCCAGGCAGTCGTTCGCGTTTGTTTCCGCTCGCGTGCGCTGCGGGGATTAGTATACACAGAAGTCTGTCCGGCGCGCAACAACTTTTTTGAAAAAATTTTTGGGCCCCTCCGGGAGGGTCTCCGGGGCTGAGGGCGGGGGTTAAGTTTGCTGCTCTACAGTCCTGCGCAAGACGGAAAGCACATTAAGTGCTTTCCTT
>JAXJJM010000042.1:0-111913 GCA_036298225.1 Collinsella sp. | reverse complement strand
TTCCGAACCCGGAAGCTAAGCCCCATCGCGCCGAGAGTACTGCGGGGCCAGCCCGTGGGAGGCCAGGGCGCCGCTGACCGGTGGACGGCACCGAGCCGTACGCTTGAACTGAGAAGGGGGAGGCCTCGCGGTCTCCCCCTTTTTTGCGTTTTATAGAGAGCTGTAATACAAGAACTCGCCTTCTTTTAGCTTGTCTTACTGTTTGGCTGTATTTTGAGTCCTTCTTTTGTATTTGCGCGATAATAACTCCCATTGGCGTTAGGGAGGACTTGATGTTTACCGTATTTGTCTTGGGCGATATTGCTTCGGGTAAGTCGACTGCCTGCCGCTATCTCGAATCTCATGGCGCCATGCTTATCGATCTGGACGAGCTTGCCAAATCGCTGTATGTGCCAGGCTCCGATATCGTCAATGCCCTCGCGGAAGAATTTGGCTGGGATATTTTGGACGAGGAGGGCGGCGTTCGCCGTAACATCCTCGCTTCTCGAGCTTTTGTTTCTCCTGATGCGGTCGCGAGGCTCAATAGCATTGTGCACCCCGTTCTCATTGAGCAGCTGTCAATGAGGATTCTTGATCCGGTTTGCTGCACGGTTTCGTCCCCCCGTTATCCCTTTGCGGTTGTCGAGGTTTCTGCCCCGACTGGTTTTGAGGATGCTTTTGGCCTGGCTGATGAAATTCTGGTCATCAGCGCCCCTTTGTCAGTTCGTCGCGAGCGCGCTATTCAACGTGGTATGGAGCCATCTGATTTCGATGCCCGTTCTGCTTGCCAGCCCGATGAGTCTGCGCTGTGCAATCTCGCTACAACGGTGATTGATAATGCCGCAGGCGATAATTCGCTCTTTGAGCAGCTTGACTCTTGGCTTGCGCGCCGTGGGTTCGGGGATGTAGTGGATAAGGAGGAGACCGATGTCTAAGACACGTTTCTTTTCGTGGTATCGCCTTATACCGCTGACTTCCGTTTTTGTCTTCGGCCTTATTTCGTTCGTCTACTCGTATGCTCCTGCTGTTTTCTTTAAGCCGCTGTATCCGATTGACTACGAGGCATATGTAAAGCAATCCAGTATTTCGCATAATCTGGATCCGTATCTGGCGTGCGCTGTCATTAAGTCTGAATCGAATTGGGATCCCAAGGCCGAATCGAATCAGGGTGCTCAGGGATTGATGCAGCTGATGCCCGTGACTGCTCAGGATATGATCGCCAAGGGCCTTGTCGACGGGGACGAGTATTCTGCCGATAACCTGAACGACCCCGCTTCGAATATTGAATTTGGGTGCGCGTGCCTCTCGTACCTGCTGACATATTTCAATGGCTCGACGGATAGCGCTATTGCTGCTTACAATGCCGGAATGGGCAATGTCGATGGGTGGGCGCAGCAAAACACATCACTCCATAATGCGATTACCTTCCCCGAGACGCAAGCTTATTTGATTCGTGTCAATAATGCCTGGGTTCGCTATAAGACCCTCTATCCCGACCGGTTCGTATAGGACTATGCCTGCCGCCTGCGTATACTGCAGATGTATGAGTTAGGAGTATCCATGGCGGATTTTGAAGTTGAGCGTGTTGGTGGAGAACTCAAGCGCTTTGGCGTTGAGGGCTCTGAGGTGCCGTTTGAGGTCGTGTCTCCCTATGAGCCTGCAGGTTCCCAGCCGAAGGCCATTGAGTCGCTTGTACAGGGTGTGAGGGACGGAGACCGCTATCAGGTTTTGCTTGGCGTGACCGGTTCGGGCAAGACCTTTACCATGGCCAAGACCATCGAAGCTCTCGGTAAGCCAACGCTGGTCATGGCCCCCAACAAAACCCTCGCCGCCCAGCTTGCGAGCGAGCTCAAAGAATTCTTTCCCAACAACGCCGTGGTCTACTTCGTCTCGTACTACGACTACTATCAGCCCGAGGCGTATGTGCCGCAAAGCGATACATATATCGAGAAAGACTCCTCGATTAATGAAGAGGTCGAGATGCTGCGCCATCAGGCGACCGCGTCACTGCTCTCTCGACGCGATGTGATCGTTGTCGCATCGGTCTCGTGTATCTATGGCATTGGCTCTCCTGAGGACTATGCGGGTCTGGCTCCAAACGTCGACAAGAAGGTGCCGCTCGAGCGCGATGACTTTATCCATGCACTTATCGACATTCAATATGATCGCAATGACTATGACCTGGCACGCGGCACGTTCCGCGTGCGCGGCGATGTTGTCGACGTGTATCCGCCTTATGCCGAGCATCCGTTGCGGTTTGAGTTCTTTGGCGACGAGGTCGAGCTGATTGCCGAGATCGATGAGGTCACCGGTGAGATGCTTCGTGAGTACGAGGCCATCCCCGTATGGCCGGCATCGCACTACGTGACCGAGAAGCCGAAGGTCAAGGCGGCTCTGAAATCGATCAGCGAAGAGTGCGAGAAGCGCGTGGCGGAGCTCAAGGCGACCGACAAGTTGCTCGAGGCGCAGCGTCTGCAGCAGCGCACCGATTATGATCTTGAGATGCTCGAGACGATGGGCTTTTGCAACGGCATCGAGAACTACTCGCGTCATCTGGACGGTCGCAAGCCGGGTGAGCCGCCGTTTACCCTGATCGATTACTTTCCTAAGGACATGCTCTGTATCATCGACGAGAGCCATGTGACGGTGCCGCAGATCCGCGGCATGCATGAAGGCGACCGCTCGCGTAAGGTAACGCTGGTGGAACACGGTTTTCGCCTGCCCTCGGCACTCGATAATCGCCCGCTTCGTTTCGATGAGTTTGAGGCAAGGATACCCCAGTTTATCTATGTTTCGGCCACGCCGGGCGACTACGAGCTGCGGGTGAGCCAAAACGACGTGGAGCAGATTATTCGTCCGACCGGTCTGCTCGACCCCAAGATCGATGTGCGTCCGGTTCGTGGGCAGATTGACGATCTTGAGGACGAGATTCGCGAGCGCGTTGCCCGCAAGGAGCGCGTGCTGGTGACCACGCTCACCAAGCGCATGGCCGAGGACCTGACCGACCATCTGCTTGATGCCGGCATTAAGGTCAATTACATGCACTCCGATACAGCGACGATGGACCGTGTCGAGATCCTGCGAACGCTGCGCGAGGGCAAGATCGATGTTCTCGTTGGCATCAACCTGCTTCGCGAGGGCCTAGACCTTCCCGAGGTCTCACTGGTGGCAATTCTCGATGCCGATAAGGAAGGCTTCTTGCGCAACCGCCGTTCGCTGATTCAGACGATTGGCCGCGCGGCCCGTAACGCCGATGGCGAAGTCATCATGTATGCGGACGTTGTGACCGATTCGATGAAAGAGGCCATCGAGGAGACGCAGCGCCGTCGCGAGATTCAGATGGCATATAACGAAGAGCATGGCATTGTGCCCAAGACGGTACGCAAGGCCATCAACGACATCTCAAGTTTTATTGCCGAGGCCGAAAAAACCGTGGGTTCCAAGGGGCGCTCGAAGGGCGACTCTCTTGGCCATGGCGCATTCTATACGCCCGATGAGTCGGGCGAGGGTGGCGTGCCGGAAACGGTGGCGCCCGAGCAGACACTTGCGGAGCAGTTGGAAGAACTGCCGCATGACGAGCTTGTGCGGATCGTCGAAACCATGGAAGAGGATATGCGTAACGCTTCTGCCGCCATGGACTTTGAGGAGGCGGCGCGCCTGCGCGATGCCGTCGTTCAGATTCGGGCGATGCTCGAGGGTGCGTCTGAGGACGAGACGATTGAGCGCTTACGTTCGCAGGCCCGCAAGGGTTCCACGTTCGCATCGGGCAGAAAACGCCAGGGTGCACGGTTTAAGAAATAGCGAACATGCCCCGAGTTCCCTGCGGAGCTCGGGGCATGCGTCTTTTGCGCGCTGGAATTCGTGCGTTAGAGGTCTGCGATCAGGGCTTCGGCACAACGAATGCCGTCGGTGGCGGCGCTCATGATGCCGCCGGCATATCCAGCTCCCTCACCGCAAGGGTAGAGGCCCGGGGTCGACACGGCATGGCATGTTCGGTCTCGGGTGACGGTGACCGGTGAGCTCGAGCGAGTCTCCACACCGGTAAGAACAGCATCGGAGCGGTCGTAGCCTCGTAGCTTTTTTCCGAGTAGGGGAAGTCCTAGGCGGAGCGACTCGACGATATGCTGCGGCAAGGCTTCGTCAATTGCCGTCCAGGTCACACCGAGCGGATAGGTGGGCTTTACCTTTCCGGGTGCCTTGCTGGCACGTCCTGCGAGGAAATCTCCGACGAGCTGTGCCGGTGCGTTCCAGTTGGAACCGCCCAGGCGATAGGCGGCCGCCTCGCAGGCACGCTGGAGCTCGATGCCGGCGAGCGGGTCATCGTTGGGAAGGTCCTCGGGTGTGACGTTAACGAGCAGGGCGGCATTTGCGTTGCGTCCGTCGCGGGCATTGAGACTGGCGCCGTTGACGCACAGGTGGCCCTGCTCGGAAGAGGCGGCGACAACCTGCCCGCCGGGGCACATGCAAAACGAGAACACGCTGCGGCCGTTGGGAAGATGGGCGACGAGCTTGTAAGGGGCTGCTCCGAGGGCAGGATGTCCCGCCGAGGCTCCGTATTGGACTCGGTCGATGTCGCGCTGCGGATGCTCGATGCGAACGCCCATGGCAAAGGTCTTTTGTGCGAGGGCCACGTTGTGGCCCTTAAGGAGCTCAAAAATATCGCGAGCAGAATGCCCGCAGGCGAGGATGAGGTGCTTTGTCTCGATTGGCTCACAAGCGGCGTCTTGGGACGATTGGACATCAATACCGGTGATGGCGCCAGACGCGTCGATGCGAATGTCGACGAGCTTCGTTCGATAACGGACGACACCTCCGAGCTGCTCGATGCGCTGGGATATAGCGGTGACAACCGTGGGAAGGATGTCGGAGCCAATGTGCGGCTTGGCATCCCACAGAATATCGCGGGGCGCACCCGCCTCGACGAAGGTTTCGAGGATAAGGCGATGGGCGGGATTTTTGGTTCCCGTATTGAGTTTGCCGTCCGAGAAGGTTCCCGCGCCGCCCAGGCCAAACTGGATATTGCTCTCGGGGTCGAGGATGCGCTCCTTTAGAAAGAGATCGATCGCCTGCGAGCGGCGAAATGCCGGGTCGCCGCGCTCGATGAGCAAGGGCTTAAGACCTGCTTCGGCGAGCGTAAGCGCAGCGAAAAGGCCGGCGCATCCGGCGCCGACAACGACAGGGCGTTCTTGAGGTGCGTCGGAGGCGGGGGAGGGGAATGAAGGCTCATCGTCTTCTATCGCGCGTACGCGCGAGTGGTCACGCTCGGCAACGCTGTCGACCGCTTCTCGCTCGAGGTGGGGACTAGTCAGCTCAACACGAAAGCTCAGGATAAAATGGACGTCTCGTTTTTTGCGAGCGTCGATTGACTTGCGGTGGAGCTCGATGGACTTGATCTCGGAGTCCTTGCAACGTAAGACGCGCTTGGCGACTCGCTTGCCAACAATGAGGCAGGCATTTTCATCGCCGGCTTCATCGAGCGACGCGTTGACTTGGGTGATTTCGATCATCGAGGTCTCCTTAGAGGCAAGAAAGAGGCCGTCCGGTATCCCAGACGGCCCGAATGCGTTTTTGATTATAGACTGCGCGGCTACAGGCTGCTTGCAGCGCGAATGCCCGAGATCCAGGCCCACGCAAGGTTAAAGCCTCCGCAATCGGCGTCGATGTCGAGCGCTTCACCGCAGACGTAAAGCGGGGCGTCGACAACGCTGCGCGCGCGTAGGCTGGGTGTTGAGATGCTCTCGACAGATATGCCACCACGCGTGACCTGCGCTGAGCGCTCCTCGGCTGTTCCCTCGACGAGCAACTTAAAGTGTTTGAGGATCGAGACCAGGTGGATGACATCGTTGGAGCCTGGATGGCACTGCTCGAACGCTGTGCAGACGACGCGGGAGAGTTGCGGGGCGAGCATGCCGTCGAGCCAACGGGGATCGCGGGGCGAAAAGCCGCCGAGCAGCTCAACGCGCCGGTTGAGCATATCGAGCAACTCGTCTTTGGAGAGGTCGGGGAAAACGTCGAGCAGGATCGTATCGCCGTGCTGGATACGACGAGAGAGGTTGAAGACAGCGACGCCCGAGATACCGAAGGTTCGAAACAGCACCTCACCGTCTTCGTGCCAGAGCTCATTATGATTGCGGGCGAGCGTCAAGCGGGCACGGACGCGCAGGCCATCCAACGTTTTGAGTGCCGCCCGATCGCCAACGACCGTTGCCGATACGGGGCAGAGGATGGGGCGCAGCGAAGTGAGGGGGAGGCGAAACGTATCGGCGATACCGGTGGGTTTGCCGCCCGTAGCGATAATTACGGCATGTGCCTGCAGGGCCTCGTTCTTGCGAGGGACATCGGTGAGCGCTTTCCGAAGCGAGCGGAGCTCCGATTTTCGGTCATCGTGCTTTTTTGCCTTGAGTGCCCGCGCTGGACGGTCTATTTGGAGTGCCCAGCCTTCGGAAGCTTTGTGCGCCGAGGCAACGTTGGCTCCGCAGATTAAGGTGATGCCTAGGCGGTCGCAAACGCTGAGAAGCGCGTCGCGCACCGATTCGGCGCGAAGGGAGCGCGGGTACAGCCGGCCTTCCTCGGAGGTTGTCATGATGCCCAGCGAGGAGAAGAAACCCATAAGCTCTTGTTCGGGCTGGGGGCCCATAACGGATTCGACGAATGCGGGGTGGTTATACCGCTGTGGATCAATCGATTCGTTGGAGAGGTTGCAGCGGCCGTTGCCGGTCGCAAGGAGCTTAAGGCCGCAGGCGACATCGCGCTCAACGATGCAGACGCTTTTGCCAGCGCGTGCGGCCGTAATGGCGGCGGCGAGGCCTGAAGCCCCGCCGCCGATTACCAGGACGTCATAGAAGGCGCTCGTGTTCACTTAGGCCTCGTCGGTCTCGTGCGGGGTAATGGCCTCGACGGCAGAGACTGCCTTGGGCAACATGCCATCGGGCAGTGCGGTCTCGACCTCGCCCTTATCGCAGGCCTCGGCGAGTGCCGGATTAATGGGAAGCTTGCCCAAGATGTCGAGGTTATAGCGCTCTGCGACCTCGGGGAGCTTGCTCTTGCCAAAGACCTCGATCTTCTTGCCGCAGTCGGGGCACTCAATATAGCTCATGTTCTCGACAATGCCCAGAATGGGGACGTTCATCTTCTCGGCCATGTTGACCGCCTTGGCGACGATCATCGAGACCAGATCCTGCGGGCTCGTGACGATGACGATGCCGTCGACGGGCAGCGACTGGAAGACGGTGAGCGCGACGTCGCCTGTTCCCGGAGGCATGTCGACCAGCAGGTAGTCGATGGGGCCCCACGAGGTCTCGCTCCAGAACTGCCTAATGGCGCCTGCGATGACCGGACCGCGCCAAAGGACGGGGTCGGTCTCGTTTTGGAGCAGCAGGTTGGAGCTCATGACCTTGACGCCGTGCTCGGAGATTTCGGGCAGCATAAGATTGCCGAGGGCATGGACGTGACGTCCGCTCATGCCGAACATCTTAGGGATAGAGGGGCCGGTAATATCGGCATCGAGGACGCCGACCTTGTGACCGTGGCGGGAAAGCTCGGTGGCGATGGCGCCGGTGACGAATGACTTGCCGACGCCGCCCTTACCGGAAAGCACGGCGATAACGCGCTTGACCTCGGACAGCGTATTCTCCTCAAATTGCGACGGCGACGTTTGCCCGCCGGCTGCCTGTGCGTGCTCGCAACCCATGTTTGACTCCTTTGTATATGTTGGGGCCGGAGCCCCGCGGTGTGACACGAGCGTCATTGTACCCTCGTTTGCGAGCGGGAGTCATTTGCGATGCATTTGGGCCGAGCGTGCTTGCAATACGATGGGCCCAAGCGAATGGGCGGGCTTACTGAACTTTGCTGGCGAACTCGAGGTATTGCATGCGCTGCAGCTTGTCGATCGTCGAGGTGTATGGGCTGTCTTCAGATTCCAAGTTGTAGCGCAGCCCGTCGGCACCGAGATAGCCGGCGACATTGATGGTGGGCACATCTGACCTTGTTGCAAGCAGGGCCTTTTGATAGTCGGTGAGCGGGGCGCCGATCTTATTAAGGGTAATGGCTGCAATCTCGTTTGCCCCGACGGTGTCGTAGACGTTGAGCTCGGTATTGCCGGCGATTTCATAGTTAGCCCAGACGAAATAGGTTGACTTATAGACACGGAAAGCGTGGCTTGCCGTATCTTCCTGAGGGTACAGCTCGTCGTTGAGAGTCGTTGCGGCGCTCGGCTGATGGTCGCCAAAAAAGACAAGAACAACCGGTCTGCCGATATTGCGGAGCTCGTTGATAAAGTACTCGAGGTCCCGGTCGGATGCGTTGATGCAGGTGAGATAGGTGTTGAGCGCGCTATTGGCGCCCTCGCTGGCTCCCTCGACCCAATAGTTTGTCAGCTCTTCGGCGGGAACGGTGCCATAGTCGTAGCCGCCGTGATTTTGCATCGTGACGTCAAAGATGAACTGCGGCGCTTCGTCGGTTCTAAGCAGGTCGAGTATCTTGTCGTAGGTGGCGTAGTCGCATACGCCGGCATGGTAACAGGGCGCACCTTCGAAATCGCCGATTGAAAGAAAGTCTCCAAAGCCCAGCTGCTGATAGATCTTATCTCGATGGTAGTTGACGGGGTTTTGCGGGTGCATAGCGGTAGCGGTATACCCAAGCTCTTTAAGGTCCTTTGCCAGGCTGTTGACGCCATTCATCTGATACAGCTGATAGGGGATCTTGCCTAATCCGACAAAGGCCGTTGTCGCTCCGGTCAAAAATTCGAATTCGGAGTTTGCCGTTCCGCCACCGGTGACCGAAGCGAGCATGGTGCCGCGAACAAGTGTGTCGGGAAGCGAGTTGTAGAATGCGGGGCCGGTGTACCCGGCCGCCTGGAGCTGCTCAAAGCACGAAAGGTCGCTAAAACTCTCGTTCATGACGGCAACAATCGTCGGCTTGATTTCATTGAACTGGGCAACGGCAGCCGCGCGCTGCTCGCTCGAGCCATACGTGCTGTCGTAGACGGCGGCGAGCTCCTGCTCGATGCTCTGCGCCTCATCGGGCGTATAGCCTTCGGGCTTCTCAATGGGCAACTCGTTGGCCATTTCGGTGAACGAAGTGATAAAACCCTGAGACGTATATGTGGTGATGGGCTGCCAACGGTCAAATCCAAAATCCAGCGCCTGCTCCAAGTCGATGCTGGAAAAGCCCGAGAGCTCCACAACGGTCACTAGCAGAAAAGCGCAGAGGTTAGCGGCGATTGCGGGGAAGACATGGGTGGGCGTACGGAGCTTTCGCGGTCGGATAAGCGAAAGAAGCCCCAGGGAAATCTCCAGCAGGGCGAGAGAGGTTACGATTCCGGCGGTAAAGGTAAACTCGTATCCCTCGCTCACTTCCATTGCGGTGCCGAGGGCCAAGATATCGCTTGGCAGGATGGCTTCACCTTTAAACGTTATGACGAAGTGCTCGGCAATGCCAAGGATGCAACAGGCGACGGGCACGAGGGCCATGACGCCTCCATGACGCTGTCCCAGCAAATAAAGGGAGAGCAGAACCGTCGCGAGCAGCCCGACGGAAAACCCGAATGAGTTGGCGGGAATGCGATAGAACGTTTCGTTACAGGCAATTTCGAGTGAAACGAACGAGAGCGCTGAAACAGCGGCGATGACAAGGATGTCACGGCAAATACAGGCAACCGTTCCCGTCGCAAGATCGGTTTGGTCGATATGTCCCGAAACCAAGGGCTCGACAAGAAGTATGACGGCGGCAGCACCGAGCGCCGAATAAGAAAGGACCCATAGGGAGCTGCCCTCATTTACGAGCAATTGATTCGTAATCCATGCAGCTACCATGCCGAGCGGGATGAGGAGCGTCGCGCACCAAAAGACGCGGGCAATGGGCGGCTTTTCATTGTGTTTGATTGAAAAATACACGCGCACGACGACGGTGGCCACGATAAGGACGGCGATGAATATGGGCAGATTGGCCATGTCGCTCGAAGTGATTTCAAGGGGGATATCTTCGGTCATGGACGTTCCTCTGTTACAGCAAATTAAGTTCAGTAGTAGATTACTGTAACCTTTCCACGGCATTTCGAGAAACAAAGCATCCGATACGCAAAGCTAAAGGTCTGCGAATCTTGTATTACGAACATCTGTGCGCGTCGAGTGCGCTAAACTCATCGACAGTATGATTCGATGCAATAGGAGGCAAGGAGCTTCCATGTCTGATTCTTCTATCGTTATTCGCGGCGCTCGTGAGCACAACCTCCGTGATATCGATGTTTCCATTCCGCGTGACCAACTCGTGGTCATTACCGGTCTTTCTGGCTCGGGCAAGAGTTCGCTGGCATTTGACACTATCTATGCCGAGGGCCAGCGTCGATACGTCGAGAGCCTTTCGAGCTATGCGCGCCAGTTCTTGGGCCAGATGGACAAACCCGACTTGGATTCAATCGACGGCCTTTCGCCGGCGGTGTCGATCGACCAAAAGACGACGTCTAAAAACCCTCGCTCGACGGTTGGCACCGTAACCGAGATTTATGACTATCTGCGCCTGCTGTTCGCCCGTGTGGGCACCCCGCACTGTCCCGAATGCGGCCGCGTCATTGAGCGTCAGACGACCGACCAGGTTGCCGACAAGGTCTTGGCGGCGGGGGAGGGCCGCCGCGCGTTTGTGCTGGCACCGGTGGTGCGCGGGCGAAAAGGCGAGTACACCAAACTGTTTGAGGACCTTCGCGCCGAGGGCTTTAGCCGCGTGCGTGTCGACGGTGAAGTGCGCTCGCTCGACGATCCGATCGATCTGGACAAGAAGTTCAAGCACGATATCGAGGTCGTAGTCGATCGCATCGTGATCCGTGAGAACTCTCTGGGCCGTATCGCCGAGTCTGTTGAGCAGGCGACCGCGCTGGCTCACGGCAATGTAAACGTGTACATGCTGCCCGATCGTGATGCTCCCGAGGGGACCGAGGGCGAGCTGCTGGAGTATTCGTTGGCCTTGGCGTGCCCGGAGCATGGTCACTCCATTGACGATCTTCAGCCGCGTGATTTTTCGTTCAACGCTCCCTATGGCGCATGTCCTGAGTGCGACGGCCTGGGCTTTAAGAAAACCGTTGATGCCGAGGCGTTGATCGAGGACCCCTCGAAGTCCATTGCTGTCGGAGTCTTTGGTAGCCTGTTTGGCAACTCGAACTACTATCCGCAGATTTTTGCTGCGGTCTGCAAACACTTTAAGGTGAGCACCGATACGCCGTGGGAGGACTTGCCCCCTCGCGTGCGTCGTGCATTCTTGGATGGCCTGGGCGATACGAAGATCTCGGTCGACTACCAAAAGCTCGACGGACGTCGCAGCCAGTGGGATACCAAGTTTTCGGGCGTTCGCAACATCCTGTACGAACGCTATACCGAGACGACGAACGAGAACACCAAGGCGCGCCTGGAGAAGTACATTCGCGAGGAGCCGTGCTCGAGCTGCCACGGCGCTCGTTTGCGCCCTGAGATGCTCGCCGTCACCGTGGGCGGCAAGTCCATTTACGAGGTTTGTTGCCTGTCGTGCCGTGAATCGCTCGAGTTTTTTGAGGGCCTGGAACTCACCGAGCGCCAACAGTTTATCGGCGGCCGTATCGTCAAGGAAATCCTGGAGCGCTTGCGTTTTCTGGTCGATGTTGGACTCGACTATCTGACGCTCGATCGTGCCTCGGCGACGCTTTCCGGTGGCGAGGCGCAGCGTATTCGCCTGGCAACGCAGATCGGCGCGGGTCTCATGGGCGTGCTCTATATTCTGGACGAGCCCTCGATCGGTCTTCATCAGCGTGACAACGAGCGCTTGATCAAGACGCTCGAGCGCCTGCGCGATATCGGCAATACCGTTATCGTCGTCGAACACGACGAGGATACAATCCGTGCCGCCGATTACGTGATCGACATGGGGCCCGGCGCCGGCGTCAACGGCGGACACGTAGTCGCGGCGGGAACGCCTGCCGATATCATGGCGTGTCCTGAGTCGATGACGGGCGCTTATCTGACCGGCAAACGAATGATCCGGGTGCCTGATGAACGGCGCAAGCCCGGTCGCGGCTGCCTTAAAATTACGGGCGCTCGAGCCAACAACCTCAAAAACGTTACTGCCAAAATCGAGTTTGGTACGCTTACGGTTGTTACCGGCGTGTCGGGATCGGGCAAGAGCTCCCTGGTTACCGATACCATTGCGCCTGCCCTTACGAATGCCATTCACCGTTCGACGCGCCCTGTGGGTCCATATAAGAAAATCGAGGGCATCGAGTGTATCGATAAGGTTATCGATATCGACCAGTCGCCGATTGGCCGCACGCCGCGTTCCAACCCTGCTACCTATATCGGCCTGTGGGATGATCTTCGCGCGCTGTTTGCGAGTACGCCGGAGTCGAAGGCGCGCGGCTACTCGCCGGGTCGTTTCTCCTTTAATGTGAGTGGCGGGCGCTGTGAGGCGTGCAAGGGCGACGGGCAGATCAAGATCGAGATGCACTTCCTTCCTGATATCTACGTTCCCTGCGAAGTTTGCGGCGGTAAACGCTACAACCGCGAGACACTCGAGGTCACCTACCGTGGCAAGACCATCTCGGACGTGCTCGACATGAGCGTCACCGAGGCGCTGGCCTTCTTTGGGAATATCCCGCAGATTAAGCGCAAGCTCCAGACGCTGTACGATGTAGGCTTGGGCTACGTGAGCCTGGGCCAGCCCGCCACGACGCTTTCGGGCGGCGAGGCGCAGCGTGTGAAACTCGCCAAGGAGCTTCATCGACGCCAGACGGGCAAGACGTTCTATATTTTGGACGAGCCGACGACCGGCCTTCATTTTGAGGACGTCCGCCAGCTGCTCGATGTGCTGCAGCGCTTGGTCGATGCGGGCAACACGGTGCTGGTGATTGAACACAACCTTGATGTCATCAAGGTTGCCGACCGCCTGATCGATATGGGTCCCGAGGGCGGTAACGGCGGCGGAACCGTCGTGGTTTCGGGCACACCGGAGCAGGTTGCGGACTGTCCGCAGAGTTATACGGGCAAGTTTTTGGCGCCGTTGCTCAGGCGTGACCGGGAGCGTCAGGCTCAACTTGATGCTCAATAAATAGGCGATTCAGTTTATGGGCGCCATCGACTCCTTGTGATTCGATGGCGCTTGCTGTGCCGAAGTGACGTATGCAGCCGAATTGGACATATACTTAATCCTTGCGTCCGAATGCGAGGGAAAGGATATGTCATGGCAAAGGCTGTAAAGACGCCAAAAACCAATGCGATGCGCGAGCTGGAAAGCGCCGGCATTTCCTATGTTCTACATACGTACGAAGACGATGGTGATGAGTCGGTGGGCCTGGGTGTCGCGATTTCGGAGCAGCTTGGCGAGGAGCCCGGTCAAGGATTTAAGACTTTGGTCTGCGTGACACCGTCCAACGACTATGTCGTGTGCTGTATCCCTGTTGCCGACGAGCTCGATCTAAAGTCCGCCGCGCGTGCCGCGGGGGAGAAGTCCTTGGCCTTGATGCATGTGAAGGATTTGCTTGCGGCGACTGGCTACGTTCGCGGCGGCTGCAGCCCGGTCGGTATGAAAAAACGCTACCGGACGCTCATTGATGAGACATGTGTCCTTTGGGATACCATTTTTATTTCGGGAGGCAAGCGTGGTTATCAGCTCGAGCTTGCACCCGATGATTTAATTGCATTTTGCGGGGCGACGGTTGCCGCGATTACGAGAGAGGACTGAGCGATGGCGCAGGAAGAATTGAAGCGCGGAGCTCATTTTGCAAAAGAATCTGCGCCTCAGACACCCTCATCCGAAGCTTCTTCGTCGCGAGATGACACTGACGACATGGGCTCGTCGGACTACTCCACGGTTGGTCGTTCCGCCGGGCTTATGACCATCCTGACCATTGTGTCTCGCGTCACCGGTTTTATCCGCACGTGGGCAATGGCGGCCGCTATCGGCATGTCGCTACTTTCGTCCTCCTATCAGGTCGCCAACAACCTGCCCAATATGCTCTACGAACTCGTGATGGGCGGCATGCTCGTGACGGCGTTTTTGCCCGTGTACATGGGCGTGAGGCGTGAGCAGGGTCGCGAGGCCTCGAACGAGTACGTGGGCAACCTGCTCGGCATTTTGCTTTTGGTGCTGGGTGGCATTTCGTTGCTGGGGACCGTGTTCGCCCCGGGCTTTATCTGGACGCAATCGTTCCTTTCGGGTGACGGCGGCAGCATGGATACCGCTGCGTTCATGTTCCGTTTCTTTGCCATCCAGATTCTGTTTTATGGTTTGGGCTCGGTGTTCTCGGGCGTTCTCAACGCACACCGCGACTACTTCTGGTCGACGTTTGCCCCGGTCCTCAACAATGTGATCGTCATTGCGAGCTTTATGGGTTTTGCGCCCGTGTCCGCACAGTTTGGCGAACGTGCCGGCATCATCTTGATTGCGGCCGGTACGACCCTCGGTGTCTTTGTTCAGATGGCATGTCAGATTCCCGCGCTTAGCAAGCACGGCGTGCATCCCCATATCCATATCGACTTTAAGGACCCCGCGCTGCGCCAGACGATTGCGCTCGGTATCCCGACGCTGCTCGCCACGGTGTGCATGTTTGTCTCGACTTCTATCACCAACGCTGCCGCGCTGGTGGTCCAGCCCGAGACTGGTCCTTCCGTCATCGCCTATGCGCGCCTGTGGTACACGCTGCCCTACGCGCTGATTGCCGCCTCGCTTTCGACGGCGCTCTATACCGAGCTCTCTCACGACGCACAGGAGAAGGATTACGACAGCGTACGCACGGGCATTTCGCGTGGCGTCGCCCAGATGCTGTTCTTCCTGATTCCGTTCGCACTGTATCTGATTGTCTTCGCGCGTCCGCTCAACATGATCTACTGTGCTGGCAAGTTCGATGAATCCGGAGTGGCGCTGGTGTCCGAGTACCTTGTCTACCTAGCGCTCTCGCTGCCGCTCTACGGCGTGGTCGTGTTGATGCAGAAGAGCTTCTCTGCCTTGCTCGACATGAAGCCCTATAGCCGCTATTGCCTGTATTCTGCC
The DNA here is from genome assembly GCA_036298225.1 of Collinsella sp. Taxonomy (GTDB): domain Bacteria; phylum Actinomycetota; class Coriobacteriia; order Coriobacteriales; family Coriobacteriaceae; genus Collinsella. The sequence continues at coordinate 96,931 of JAXJJM010000042.1, read as the reverse complement.
ATCGGCCAGGCCGGCTCGGTTCTGCTGTTTGGCGTTGTGCTGGGCTTCGGTATGCCGGCAATCGCGCTTTCGTATGTTGTCGACTACGTGATCTTGGTCGGCTGTTCGCTGTGGTGGCTGCGTCGTCGCCTGCGTGGCCTTCAGGTTAAATCTATCCTGCATGGCGGTTTCTTTGGCCTTTTGCTCGGTGGTCTAGGTGCTGCCGCAGGCGCCGGCGTCATGTGGGTGCTTGAACACTTTGTCGGGGCACTTGGCGGCTCGATTCTGATTACTCTTGGCTACGTTTGCGTTGCGGGTGTCGTCTCGCTTGCTGTTACCTTTGGCCTTGCCGTCGTCCTTAAGATGCCTGAGGTCTCGGCGCTGCTTCGTCGCAAGTAGGTGCGTGTGGCCGGTCACGACAACATTCCAACGCTTGCCGAGCAGGTTTCGCGCGTTCCCACACAGCCCGGATGCTACCTTTGGAAGGATGCCAAGGGCGATGTCATCTACGTGGGCAAGGCAAAAAACTTGCGTTCCCGTATGCGCCAGTACGTGACACTGCAGGATGAGCGTCAAAAGATCCCGCTGATGATGCAGCTGGTGGCGAGCTTTGACTATATCGTGGTGGAGACCGAGCACGAGGCGTTGGTGCTCGAGCGCAATTTGATTGGTCAGTACCATCCGTACTTTAACGTCGACCTCAAGGATGACAAGAGCTACCCCTTTATCGCCATTACAAAGGGCGACCTGTATCCCGCTATCAAATATACGCGCGAGCGTCATAAGCCGGGAACGCGTTATTTTGGTCCCTATACCGATAGCCGTGCGGCACGTGAGACGATAGATACGCTGCGCAAGGTTATCCCCATCTGCTCCGCATCCTGTGCGGAGTGGCGTCGTTGTCGTCGTATCGTCGAGTCCCACAGGGGCGAGGAAGACATCGTCAATATGATTTGCGCGCAAAACGGGCGTCCCTGCTTTGACTACCATGTCGGGCGCGGCCCGGGTGCGTGTGTCGGCGCGATTTCTCCTACGGACTATGCCAAGAACGTCAAACGTGTCGAACGTTTTTTGTCGGGCCATCGCAAAGATGTCGTCGATGAGCTGACCTCCGATATGACGGATGCCGCCGAGGCGCTCGATTTTGAGCGCGCCGCCCGCGTCAAACGTCGTTTGGAGGTCATCAGGGGTCTGGACGACCGTCAGCAAGTCGTTTTTCCCTCCAGTGTCGATATCGATGTCATCGGTTTCTATCGCGAGGAGACCATCTCCGCCGCTTGCGTCTTTGTCGTGCGTGAGGGTCGAACGGTTCGAACCTGCGAGTTCATTCTTGACAAGGGTCTTGATGTTGACGAGGAAGAGCTCCAGTCGGGCTTTCTTAAGCGCTATTACGACGAGACGGCCGATATTCCAGCTGAGATAAACCTCTCTGTCGAGCTTGAGGATGCGGAGGCGCTGGGGGAGTGGCTTGCAGGCAAGCGCGAGCGTTCCTGCCATCTCCATAGGCCGCAGCGTGGCGAAAAGCACCGTTTGCTCGATATGGCATCCAAAAATGCGCGCCATGCCCTCATGCGCTACATGATGCGAACGGGGTACGCTGACGACCGCACCAATCAAGCGCTCCTGGAGCTCGAAAGCGCGCTGGCGCTGCCGGCGCCGCCGATGCGTATCGAGTGCTTCGATATCTCGACGCTGCATGGAACCTTTACCGTCGCCTCGATGGTGGTGTTTACCAACGGACGCGCCGACAAGAGCCAGTACCGTCGTTTTAAAATTCAGGCCGAATTGGACGAGGCAAACGACTTCGTGTCGATGTCCGAGGTTTTGGGACGACGCTATGCTCCCGAGCGCATGGCCGACGAGCGCTTTGGCTCGCGCCCCGATTTGCTCGTTGTCGATGGCGGTAAGCCGCAATTGACCGCTGCGATCAAGCAACTTGAGGCTCTTGGGCTCGATATACCAGTTTGTGGCTTGGCAAAGGCCGATGAGGAAGTTTTTGTGCCTTGGGACGAGACTCCCGTCGTGCTGCCGACCGGGTCTGCTTCGCTCTATCTAATTAAACAGGTGCGCGATGAATCGCACCGTTTTGCAATCACATTCCATCGTGAGTTGCGCGATAAAGCCATGACAGTTTCGGTACTCGATGACGTTCCAGGCGTGGGACCCACCAGAAAACGTGCCCTTATGCGCCATTTTGGTTCGATGAAGCGTTTGCGCGCGGCGAGCGAGCAAGAGATCGCGGAAGTTCGCGGCATACCTGCCGATGTTGCCAAGGCGGTCCACGAGGCGCTCGTTGCGTGGAATGCCGAGCGCGCCGAGGCGGCGGCTGGCCATTCCGATAGCTAAACACGAGCCTAAACTACTGATATACATGATTGCGTGATTTTCAACCATTTATTTCGCCATGATTGCATGCTGGTTTCGGGTTTTATTAACGCTAAAACGTTTGACTAGTCATGGTGAACAACCCTGCTATCCTGCGGGTTGACGAAGACTGATATCTCACCTCGTCGATACATACTGTCTGGCGAATCATTTGTCAATGAATTCGGTGAACGGTAGTAAATACCGTTCAAGCGTATGTATGTATCGGTCGCCGAGCGCGGCACCTCAGTTGGGTTCGTCGGTAGGTAAGGTATATATCGTCCGCAAGTTGCGCGGGGGCAAGTCTAGGTGCTCCCGAGTAAGATTCTCTATTGATAGGAGAAGACATGGCCATCATCAACAAGGGTATGTCCAGGCGTTCGTTCCTCGGCCTCACCGGCAGCGTCGCTGCTGTCGCCGGCCTTGGTCTCACTGGCTGCGGTGGCAGCTCTAGCGACGAGGGTTCCGCTTCCGGCTCCACCGATTCCGCCAACCGTGGCGGCGGCGTGATCACCGCTGGTTCCGCTTACGCTCCGTCCAGCTTCGATCCCGCCAGCACCGGCTCCGCTGTGGGCCTGGGTGCTAACTGGCACGTCGTCGAGGGCCTCTACGGCATCGATTACCACGACTACAGCACCTTCAACGAGCTCGCCACCGACGATCCCAAGTCTGTGGACGACACCACTTTCGAGGTCACCATCCGCAAGGGCGCCAAGTTCTCCGATGGCACCGAGGTCACCGCTGACGATGTCGTTGCCTCCTACACCGCTTGCGCCGCTTCCGCTACCTATGCTCCGTTCTTCCAGCCCTTCGAGTCCATCGAGGCCAAGGACGCCAGCACCGTGACGGTCAAGACCAAGGTCCCCAACTTCTCCCTGCTCAAGGATCGTCTGGCCATCGTCCGCGTTACCCCGGCCACCCAGACCGAGGAGGATCGCGCCAAGCAGCCGATCGGCTCCGGCCCCTGGATGTACGACTCTATCTCCGATACCGAGATCACCCTGGTTCCCAACCCCGAGTACAACGGTGAGTATGCTGCCGAGGATAAGAAGATCCAGTACAGCATCCTGACCGACCCCACTGCTCGCGTTACCGCTCAGCAGGAGGGCTCCACGCTCGTTATGGAGCTCGTTACCGCTGACGCCGTCGACCAGCTCGAGAGCGCCGGCTGCAAGATTGACAACGTTCAGGGTTTCGGCACCCGCTTCATCATGTTCAACGTCGCCAAGGAGCCTTGGAACAACGTCAAGGTCCGTCAGGCTGTCATGTATGCGCTCGACACCGAGAAGATGGTCAGCAACACCTTCGCCGGCCTTGCCACCGCTGCCAGCTGCTACCTGCCCAAGAGCTTCACCAACTATCATGAGGCTTCCACGGTGTACAAGACCGACACCAAGAAGGCTAAGAAGCTCATCGAGGAGTCTGGCATCACCCCGGGTGCCATCACCCTGCGCACCACCGACAACGAGCAGATTAAGGGCATGGCCGCCCAGGTCAAGAACGACCTCGACGCTCTCGGCTTCGATGTGACCATCCAGACCGATACCTCGCCGGCCACCTACGCCGCCATCGACGGCGGCGAGGCCTACGATATCCTCCTTGCCCCTGGCGATCCTTCCTGCTTCGGCGCCGACCCCGACCTGCTGCTCAACTGGTGGTACGGCGACAACGTCTGGATGCAGACCCGTTGCCCGTGGAAGGAGTCCGCTGAGTGGCAGAAGCTCCACGGTCTCATGGACGAGGCTCTTGCCGCCGAGGGCGACGAGCAGCAGAAGAAGTGGAACGAGTGTTTCGACATCATTGCCGACAACGCCGTTCTGTACCCCGTTGTCCACGTCAAGACCGTCTCCGCTTCTTGGGACGATCCGTCCACTGCGCCCAATGGCGAGGCCCTCGATGGTTTCAAGGGCATCGGCACGACGAGCATGTCCTTCAGGGGCGTTGCGACCGTCAAGGCGTAAGACTCGCTTGAGTCTATATGCAGGATGTCGGTCGTTGGGACCGTATCCTCATAGTTGAAACAAAGACCCGGGCGGCAACGATGTCGCTCGGGTCTTGTAATGAGTATCCGTACTCATATACCAGTTGGTCCTACCGACAAAAGAAAGGGGAGAGAACGTGAACAACTTGCTACGTTTGATTGGAAGGCGTCTTGTGGCGCTGCCGATCATGGCATTGGGCGTCACCGTCCTGGTGTTCTTCCTTATGTCGTTCTCCAAGACCGACCCCGCCTACACGGCGTTGGGTGACGGTGCCTCGCCCGAGGCGGTTGCCGAGTACCATGAGAAGTATGGTCTGGACGACCCCTGGCCCGTGCGCTACGTGCGCTATATGGGCGATTTGATCCATGGCGACATGGGCACCTATGGTGCTGCCCGCAACTCCGTTGCCAAGCGCATCTCCACGGCCCTGCCCGTCACGATGCAGCTGACCTTCATCGGTCTTGCCATCGGTGCGGTCGTTTCGTTTTTGCTCGGCGTCATCGCGGCACTGTATCGCGACAAATGGCCGGACCAAGTAATCCGTGTCTTTTCCATCGCCGGCTTGGCAACCCCGTCGTTCTGGCTTGCCGTTCTGTTGATCCTGCTGTTCTCTTCCTACCTTAAGGTGCTCCCGGCATCGGGCGCTCTGCCTCACTTCACCACGAATCCGGTTGGCTATCTGGGGCGTATGATCATGCCCGCTATCGCCTTGGCATTTCCGCTGACGGGCCAGATGACTCGTATCGTGCGTACCGCCATGGTCGAGGAGCTCGACAAGGATTATGTCCGTATGGCTCGCGGCGCCGGCGTTCCCGAGAAGGTCGTCGTCGGCATCAACGTTCTTCGCAATGCGCTGATCACCCCGGTCACCACCCTCGGTCTTAAGATCGGTTACCTCATGGGCGGCGCCGTCGTCATCGAGGTTATCTTCAACCTCCCCGGCATGGGCACCGCGATTCTGCAGGGCGTTCAGGGCAACGAGGCGAACCTGGTTCAGGGCGTCGTCATCGTCGTTGCTCTTGCCTTCATCATCATCAACATCGTGGTTGACATGCTCTACCTGCTCATCAACCCGCGCATCAGGACGGTGTAGATTATGGTAAAGATTCGAGAGAAGCAAACCGAGCAGCTCGAGAAGGCTGCCTCCAAGGGGCTCAAGCTCGGTGGCTGGAAGAAGATGACGCTGTCTTCTAAGATTGCCGCCGTCGTGCTGGTGCTGGTCGCCCTGACTGCGATTCTGGCGCCCCTTCTTGCCCCCTATAGCCCGGTCGAGATCTTTACGGCTCGCCAGGCTCCCGGCAACGGATTTATCTTCGGTACCGACGATAAGGGTCGCGACATTCTGTCGCGTATGCTCTACGGTGGTCGTTACTCGCTGATTATCGGCTTTGGCGCCACCGCCATGGCTCTGGTCTGCGGCTCGGTCGTGGGCGCCCTTGCAGCGGTTTCGCGCAAGGCCGTCTCCGAGACGATCATGCGTATCTTGGACATCATCATGTCCATCCCGGGCATCGCCCTCGCGGCCGTCTTCGTCTCCATCCTGGGCAACTCCGTGCCGTCGATCATCTTCGCCATCGGCTTTATGTACACTCCGCAGATTGCCCGTATCGTACGCGCCAATATCGTGTCCGAGTACGGCGAGGACTATGTCCGCGCGGTCATCGTTTCCGGCGCCAAGGCTCCGTGGATTTTGATTAAGCATGTTCTGCGTAACTGCATCGCCCCGATCATGGTCTTCACCGTTACCCTGGTCGCCGACGCCATCATCTTCGAGGCCTCGCTGACCTTCATCGGCGCTGGTATCCAGGAGCCCACCGCTACCTGGGGCAACATCCTCGCCGACGCCCGCGGCGGCGTGCTCGCCGGTCGTTGGTGGCAGGCGCTGTTCCCGGGCCTAGCCATCATGATCACCTGCCTGGCGCTCAACATCCTCTCCGAGGGCATTACCGACGCCATGGCCGCTGCTCCCTCCGCTGCCCTGGATCCTACCGATTCCTCCAAGCGTCGCGAGGCCGACCTGCTGGTCTCCGACCCCGTTCGCGCCTACAAGGAGCAGGCCCAGTCCCTCTCCGCTCGCCTTGGCGCCCTGCGCGATGTCGAGCTCAAGCGTGACGATCGCCACGTGCCCGACGAGTCCGTTGAGCCGATTCTCTCGGTCCGTGACTTCTGCATCCAGTTTGAGCATCACGGTGATATCAACGTCGTCGACCATGTCAACTTTGACGTTCGTCCTGGTCAGACCATGGGCCTGGTGGGCGAGTCCGGTTGCGGTAAGTCCATCACCACGCTGGCCATCATGGGCCTGACCGACGATGACGAGCATCTTTCCGGCGAGGTTCTCTGGGAGGGTCGCGACCTGCTCAAGATGAGCAAGAAGGAGTGGTTCGGCCTGCGCGGTACCGATATCGCTATGGTCTATCAGGACGCCCTGTCCTCGCTTAATCCCTCCATGCTCATCTCTGCCCAGATGAAGCAGCTCACCAAGCGCGGCGGAACCCGCAGCGCCGAGGAGCTCCTGGAGCTCGTCGGCCTCGATCCCAAGCGCACGCTCGAGAGCTATCCGCACGAGCTTTCCGGCGGCCAGCGTCAGCGTGTCCTGATCGCTATGGCCCTTACCCGCGACCCCAAGCTGGTCATCTGCGACGAGCCCACGACCGCTCTGGACGTTACCGTCCAGAAGCAGGTCATCAAGCTGCTCAACGATCTTCAGGCCAAGCTCGGCTTTGCCATGATCTTTGTTTCGCATGACCTGGCTCTGGTCGCCGAGGTTGCCCATAACATCACGGTTATGTACGCTGGCCAGGTTATCGAGCAGGCACCCACCAAGGAGCTGCTCACCAACCCGATCCACGAGTACACCCGCGGTCTTCTGGGCTCCGTTCTGTCCATCGAGAGCGGCTCGGGCCGTCTGCACCAGGTCCCCGGCGCCGTTCCCAGCCCGCGCGATTTCCCCAAGGGCGATCGCTTCGCACCCCGCTCGAGCCATCCGCGTATTGGCCTGGATACCCGTCCGGTCTTCAAGCGCGTGCCCGGCACCGAGCACTTCTATTCCGAGCTCCCCGACGAGGTGCTCAAGGCAAATGGTTTGACCCCTCACGCGGAGGTGATGTAGATGAGCGATACCGCAGTCAACGGCGTCGAGCCGATCATCTTCCTTGATGACGTCCACGTCACCTTTAGGACCCGTACCGGCTCGATTCTGCACCCCAACCTGGTTCACGCCGTCCAGGGTGTAACGATTAAGCTCATGCCCGGTCAGACGATCGGCATCGTCGGCGAGTCCGGTTGCGGTAAGTCCACCACCGCTAACGTCATGTGCGGCCTGCAGGCCCCCACGAGCGGCAAGGTCTACTTTAAGGGCAAGGACGTTACCAAACGTACCGCCGAGGACCGTCGCCACATGGGTCGCGTCATCTCGGTCGTGTTCCAGAACCCGGCCACGGCGCTCAACCCCCGCATGGTCGTTCGCGAGCAGCTGCTCGACCCCATGCGCGTCCACAACCTGGGTACCGAGGCCGAGCAGGAGAAGCGCGTCAAGGAACTCTTGGAGCTCACCGGTCTGCCCAGCTCCGCTGCCGAGGTTCTTCCCGGCCAGCTTTCGGGCGGCCAGCGTCAGCGCGTCGCAATTGCCCGTGCCCTGTCGCTGAACCCCGATGCCATCATCGCCGACGAGCCCACCTCGGCTCTGGACGTTTCGGTCCGCGCGCAGATTCTGAACCTGCTGACTGACCTTAAGAAGGAGCTCGGCCTGGCCATGGTGTTCATCAGCCATGACATCCAGACGGTCCGCTATATCTCTGACGACATCATCGTTATGAATGGCGGCAAGATCGTCGAGCAGGGCGAGGCCAAGCAGGTCTTCCAGCACCCCCAGGACCCCTACACCAAGATGCTGCTCGGCGCTGCGCCGTCGCTGCTGCATCCCAAGCTCGGCGAGTAACCTCGCTTTCCCTCCCGTGCGCCCGGTTCCCTTGCCGGGCGCACCTCCGTTGCGATTTCGAAAGGTTGGGTTCACGAGCCATGCCAAGTGCTCAGGAGCTACAACATCAATTTGGTGAATATCGAGGCGCCATGCCCCGTCCATCAGATTTCGATCTCTTTTGGAAGGATCGCATGGCCGAGGCCGACGCCGTCGGGCTTGACTATGCGATCGAGACGGCATCGGTCACCGATGCCGCGACCTGCCAGCTTTTCGACCTCTGGTATACCGGCATGTGTGGCGCTCGCCTGCATGCCAAGTACCTTAAACCCGTCTCGGACGAGCCCGTGCCATTGGTGCTTCAGTTTCATGGGTATCCGGGTGCAAGCCGCAGCTGGTTTGAGCAGGCGTCGTTTGCGGGCATGGGCATGGCACTCATCGCCCTCGACTGCCCCGGCCAAGGAGGTCCCTCCGAGGACATTGGTGGATTTGAGGGCACAACGGTTGCCGGGCATATCGTCGCCGGCATCGACGGCGACCCGGCCAACCTCTACTATGTCCGCTTACACCAAGATATTCGAATCCTGTGCCGTATTGTTCGTGAGCTCGAGGGCATCGATCTTGCCCGTGTGTTTGTGAACGGCGCGTCGCAGGGCGGCGGTTTGGGTATTGCGACCTGTGCGCTTAATAGCGAGCTTATCAATCGTGCCGCCATCCTCTATCCCTTCCTGTCGGATTTCCGCCTGGTCTGGGATTTGGATGCCGACGACATTGCCTACGAAGGCCTGCGCTATTGGTCTCGCTGGTTTGATGAGGACTCGACTCGTATTGACGAAGCCTATGCCAAGCTGGCGTACTTCGATTCCAAGAACTTTGCCCCTATGGTCAAATGCCCCGTGCTGTTTGGCACTGGCACAGCCGATATCGTCTGTCCGCCAGCGACGCAGTTTGCGGTCTATAACAACCTGACCTGCGAAAAGCGTCATGAGTTCTTTGAAGGCTTTGGCCACGAGGAGATTCAGGATTTTGACGATTTGATCATTCCGTTTTTCTGCAAGGGAGGGGAGGCTCATGTCTAAGTGCGAGAGCAATGTTGACGAGCTGATTGTCCCCGGGCTCGTGGGAATTCCTGGAACGGTTTCGTCAAGGCTCGCAGAATATCGGGACTGGCGCGGTGATGTCCAAGCAGATGTTTCTGATTTAGAGACATGCGCTTCGAATCTTGAGATTCAAGGCCTGGCCATTACGGCGATTGACTTTGTTAACCCCTGCGCCCGTTACTCGGAGGTCTCCTTTGAGCTCGGTGACGATGCGATTCACGCTCGTTTGATCGAGCCTGTCGGTCGTGCCCGAGTATCTGAGCGCGTGCCGCTGTGCCTGATGTTCCACGACATCGATCGGCCTGTGCGCGGCTGGCATCACATGACGAGATTTGCCGCCATGGGGTATGCCGTCCTCGCGCTGGATGACGATGTTGCTGGTGCGGACGACCTGCAGCGGGGGATTTCTTCGTCCGCTTTTGTCGAGCGCGTCCGTTGGGGTTGCGCGTTGGCGAAGGTGGCGCGCAATCTTGATGGCATGGACCCCGACCGCATCTTTGCATGGGGCGAGGGCCTTGGCGGCGGAGTCGCGCTGGCGGTTTCTGCTCTGGACGAGCGGGGCCTCGCCTGCACGGCGGTTGCCAATCCAATTCCCGGTGGCCTTGAGGCGCTGTCGTCTCGGGTGCGCGGATCGGTGCTCATGGGCACATCGCTCATGGATGCCGCGAGCGACCCCAAGGGCCAGTTTGCCGTATTCAACGGTCTTGAGTGTGACCGGAGGCATATCGTCTATGCCAAATACGCTCACGAGCGCATCAATGCGTTCGAAAACGAAGTCGTCGACTTCTTTAACCAAACGTTCTACCCGTGTTCTTTGGCCTAGGCGGCCTGGACACTGCCAACAAGAGTGGGCGGCATAGGGCTGCCCGCCAGACAACTAAGGAGATTCTTGTGGCAACTCAGAAATTCACCGGCGTTATCCCTCCCGTCGTTGTTCCCGATACCGAAGATCACCAGCTCGACGTTGCCTCCTTTGAGCGCAGCATCAACCGCATGATCGATGCCGGCGTCGATGGCTTGTTCTTCCTGGGCTCCTCGGGCGAGGTCGTCTTCTCCACCGACGAGCGTCGCCGTCAGATCATCGCCGAGGCCGTCCGTATCGTCGACCACCGCGTTCCCGTTCTGGTCGGCATCATCGACACCGAGACCGAGCGCATGATCGAGCACGGTAAGGTCGCTCAGGAGCTGGGCGCCGATGCTCTCGTCGCCACCTGCCCGTTCTATGCCCTGCAGGGCATGACCGAGGTCGAGGAGCACTTCCGCATCCTGCATGAGGAACTCGACCTGCCCATCTTCGCCTACGACATCCCCGTGTGTGTCCACACCAAGCTCCCCTGGAAGCTCCTTGCCAAGCTCGGTGCCGAGGGCGTTCTGGCCGGCGTCAAGGATTCCTCGGGTGATGACATCTCGTTCCGCTACCTCGTTCAGGAGAACGAGAAGAACGGCCATCCGATGAGCATCCTCACCGGTCACGAGGTTGTTGTCGACGGCGCTTACCTCGGTGGCGCCGACGGTTCCGTCCCGGGTCTCGCCAACGTTGAGCCCGAGGGCTACGTGCGTCAGTGGAAGGCCGCTCAGGCTGGTGACTGGGCTACCGTCAAGGCCGAGCAGGATCGCCTCAATGAGATTTCGCATATCTGGGATGTCACCTCGGGCGTCCAGGGCTATGCCGGTGGCGTCGGCGCCTTCAAGACCGCTATGAACCTCATGGGTATCTTCGACAGCCCGACCATGCCGCGCCCGGTGAAGGCCATGACCGGCGAGAACGTCGAGGCTATTAAGAAGGTCCTCCAGGACAACGGTCTCCTGTAAAGCTTCCCCGGGCACCCGATCTTGGGGCTCAAGCGGTCGAGCGTGACCCATTAGGTCAACGCCCGACCGCTTTCACCCCAACCTCGGACACCCGGGAAACCTTTACCAAGCTGCGGCGATAACGCAGCCTTCATTTCCTGTAGTTGTTTTTATCTCCTAAGGAGAGCGACATGGAGAACAAGTACGTCTGCTCTGTCGATATCGGCGGAACTAAGATCGCGACTGCCATCATGGAGTACCCGGCTGACGGTAGTGTGCCCCGTCCCGTCTTTGAGGCCGAGGTTCCCACCGAGGCCCAAGAGGGCGGCGAGGCCGTCTTCCAGCGTATCGAGGCGTCCATCAAGGCCGCTCTCGAGGCGAATCCCGATGTCGAGGTCCTTGGCGTCGGTATCGGCGCCGCCGGCGTCGTCGATCCCAAGACGGGCGCCATCGCGTATGCCAATGAGATCATGCCCGGCTGGTCCGGCGTTCAGTTGGGGCCGCGTCTGCGCGAGGACCTCGGTCTTCCCGTTGCCGTTGTGGGCGACGTGCAGGCTCATGCTCTGGGCGAGGCCCACTGGGGCGTCGGCAAGGGCAAGTTCTCCGTCTTGTGTCTTGGCATCGGCACGGGCATCGGCGGCGCATATGTCGAGAGCGGCCGCGTGATGCAGGGCTTCCATGGTGCTGCCGGTCATATGGGCCACATTGAGTGTTCGGCTGCCGCCGGCATTCCCTGCGCCTGCGGGCGTTCCGGCCATCTGGAGTCGGTTGCTTCGGGCACTTCCATTGGTCGAATGTACGATGAGCGTTTTGGCCGCGTCGACCCCAGCCGTCCTTCGGTCGGTCGCGATGTGAACGATCTGTGCCGTGCGGGCGACGCAAAGGCGACCGAGGTCATCCATGACGCCGGCTTTGCGCTGGGGGCCAGCTTGGGCTCGCTCGCTAACATCCTGGACCCTGAGGTCATCGTGCTTTCGGGCGGCGTGATTCACCAAGGTCCCGATTGGCGTTCGCAGACGTGGAAGGATTCGGTGCACAAGGGCTATGCCAGCCAGGCGCTCGATCCGCTTCAGGACACGCCGATCCTCATCGGTTCTCTGGAGGGCGATGCTCCGCTCATCGGTGCCGCCGAGCATCTTCTTGCTTCGTTGAAGTAAACATAACTACCAAGTGTGCCTTCTGAGGTGCCGCAGATTGACGTGAAAGAGGAGCGAAGCGTACTTCGGTACGCGAGCGACGGTTTGAACGTCAAGGTGCGGCGTCTCAGAAGGCTGTTTTGAGAAAGGTTGAGTCGAACATGACCGTTGATCCTTTGATCCAGTCCCTGAAGGGCAAGCTCGTCGTGAGCGTTCAGGCGTATATGGGCGAGCCGCTTCGTACGCCCGAGACCATGGCGCAAATGTCTCGCGCTTGCGAGCTCGGCGGCGCCGCCGCCATTCGCTGCCAGGGCCTTGCCGACATTGCCGCCATTAAGGGTCGCTGTGAGGTTCCCGTCATCGGCCTGTGGAAGGATGGGCACGAGGGCGTTTACATCACGCCGACGCTGCGTCACGCTCGCGCCTGCGTTGCTGCCGGTGCCGATATCGTGGCGATCGACGCCACCGATCGTCCGCGCCCCGATGGCAAGACGGTCGAGGATACCTTCCGCCCGCTGCACGAGGAGGGTGTGCTCCTGATGGCGGATTGTGCCACCATCGAGGATATTCGCCGTGCTGTTGATATGGGCTTTGACCTGGTATCCACCACGCTTTCTCACGGCGTCGCCGCCATCGACTGCACCATGGCCGATGGCCCCGACCTGCCGCTCCTGCGTCAGGCGACTGAGGAATTCCCCGGCCTTCCTATCATTTGCGAGGGTCGCGTGCATACGCCCGAGGAGGCTCGCGCCGCGATCGATGCTGGCGCCTGGGCCGTTGTCGTCGGCACCGCCATCACGCACCCCACGAGTATTACGAGTTGGTTCAAGGCTGCACTTGAGGCGTAAGACAGGCCTCGTATCCGCTCGGGGCGGTATACTCAATATAGGCAATTGACCGCGCGGGATCCGGGTTGCTGGGTCCCGCGCTTGTTTTCGGGAGGCAGCACATGCAAAAGGGAGATGCCATGGATGCGGCGGAGCGCTCGGAGCGCATCCCCGATATCGTCATCATCACCGGAATGTCCGGATCGGGCCGCACACAGGCCATGCACGTGTTCGAGGACATGGGCTATTTTTGCATCGATAACCTGCCTCCGCGTCTCATCGCCCAGCTTGCCGAGCTCGTCGGCATCAATACGGGCGTGGGCAGGCATCTCGCCGTCACCTGTGACCTGCGCAGCCAGGGCTTGTTCGATGAGCTGCTCGATGCCGTTGCCGCACTCGAGGAGCGCGAGATGAGCTGTGACATCGTGTTTCTCGAGGCCTCTGACGAGGTGCTGATCCGTCGTTATAGCGAAAACCGCCGCCGCCATCCCATTGCCAAGCCGGGGGAGACTACGGCCGATGCGATTCAGCGCGAGCGCCTGCAGCTGCAGGGTGTGCGCGACCGAGCCGATATGATCATCGACACGAGCCGCCTGCGTACCTCTGCCCTGCGCAACAAATTGCGCATGGCGTTCTCCGAGTTGTCCGACCAGCAGCTCATGGACGTTCACGTGTTCTCGTTTGGCTTTAAGCACGGTATGCCCGTTGAGGCGGACATTATGATCGACGTTCGCTTCCTGCCCAATCCGTTCTACGATCCCGAGATGCGCACCATGACCGGTCTCGATAAGAAGGTCTCCGACTTTGTTCTGGACCATCCCAAGACCCAGGAGTTCTGGAAAGCTTGGACGCAGCTGCTCGATACGGTGATGCCGGGCTATATCGCGGAGGGCAAGCCACAGCTTTCTATTGCCATCGGCTGCACGGGCGGTCAACACCGCAGCGTTGCCATCGCCGAGGCCACGGCACGTTATTTGGAAGGCGCTCAATATCACGTGAGCATTTCCCACCGCGACCTGTCGCGCGCCAACACGAAAGCATAGGCCTGCATGTCGTTTACCGCCGAGGTGCGTGACGAACTCGCGCGCTGCGAACCCGAATGTGAATACTGCGATTTGTCGACGCTTGCCGCCCTGACGCGTGTGAGCGGTACACTTTCGCTGGCCGGCTCCGGGCGGTATCGTTTGACGGTCGCGACCGAGACGGGCGCCGTCGCGCGCACGATGATCACACTGACGCATCGCATCCTTAAGCTCAAAACGGAATTCACCGTTCGTAAATCTGTATTGCATAAGGTTCGAAACTACCTCATCACCTTGCCTGATCAGCCAGACCTGGATAAGGCTCTGGTGCTGCTGGGCATCCTCGACCGCAGGGGAGGACTTGTCGCCGGCGTGCCCCGACATATCGTTGCCCGTCCCTGCTGCAGGCTTGCCTATATCCGCGGCGCGCTCATCGCGGGCGGCTTCGTGGCCGATCCACGCGGCGATTTTCATTTGGAGATCGCGGTGCAGGGCGAGCAATATGCCAAGGGGCTTTGCGATCTGTTGGAGCAGATTGGGGTCCATGCTCGTGTTAATGCGCGGCGGGGGTCATATGCCGTGTACATTAAGAGCGCCGAGGAGATCGAGCAGCTCCTAAAGCTGGTCGGCGCCAAGCGCAGCGTTGCCGAGATCGAGGAAGCGCGCGCGGTCAAATTGGTTAAGAACGACGTAAACCGTCGCGTGAACGCCGAGCTCGCCAACCAGACCAGAAGCGCCGGTGCCGCCCAGCATCAGCTTGCGTTGATCGATGAGCTCGAGCAGCGTGGCCTTCGCGATGCGCTTCCGGATGCCTTGGCGGTCTTTTGCGACCTGCGCGAGCGCTACCCCGATCTGTCACTGCGTGATTTGGGGGAGATGGCTGACCCTCCCTTGTCGAAGTCGGCCCTCTACCATCGTGTTTTACGGCTTGAAAAGCTCATTGAAGCAAACAGGTAGTTTGAAGTATCGACTTATATATGGATTTAACTGCTATTTTAGTCTTTAAAACGTTTTAACGTAAATTTGATTTTCAATTTCGAGCATTCTCGTGAAATTCAAGTCAAAAAAAAGGTATATTAGGCGAGTGGTTAGTTTGTGGGCCTCAACGGCGGGCGCTGTAGCTCGCGGGGGCCTTACGAAAGGAGACACAATGGCAGTAAAGGTTGCTATTAACGGCTTCGGTCGCATCGGTCGTCTGGCTTTCCGTCAGATGTTCGGTCATGAGGGCTCCGAGATCGTCGCTATCAACGACCTCACCTCTCCCGATATGCTCGCTTACCTGCTGAAGTACGACTCCACGCAGGGCAACTACGCTCGCGATCACGAGGTCGTTGCTGGCGAGGATTCCATCACCGTTGACGGCAAGGAGATCAAGATCTACAAGGAGGCCGACGCCAACAACCTGCCTTGGGGCGACCTCGACGTTGACGTCGTTCTCGAGTGCACCGGCTTCTACACCAGCAAGGCTAAGGCTCAGGCCCACATCAACGCTGGCGCCAAGAAGGTCGTCATCTCCGCTCCGGCTGGCAGCGATCTGCCCACCATCGTGTACAACGTCAACCATGAGACGCTGACCGCTGAGGACAACATCATCTCCGCTGCTTCCTGCACCACCAACTGCCTCGCCCCGATGGCCAAGGGTCTGAACGACTTCGCTCCCATCGTGTCCGGCATCATGACCACCATTCACGCCTGGACTGGCGACCAGATGCCGCTCGACGGCCCGCAGCGCAAGGGCAACAAGCGTCGTAGCCGCGCCTGCGCCGTTAACATCGTCCCCAACACCACCGGTGCTGCCAAGGCTATCGGCCTGGTTCTCCCCGAGCTCAACGGTAAGCTCATCGGTGCCGCCCAGCGCGTCCCGACGCCGACCGGCTCCATCACCAACCTCTACGCTGTCGTTGACAAGAAGGTCACCGTCGACGAGGTCAACGCCGCTATGAAGGCCTACGCTGCCACCATCTCCGAGACCTTCGGCTACAACGAGGACGACATCGTCTCCACCGACATCATCGGCGAGACCCACGGCTCCATCTTCGACGCCACTCAGACCATGTGCTCTGACCTCGGCAACGGTCAGACCCTCGTTCAGGTCACCTCTTGGTACGACAACGAGAACTCCTACACCTCTCAGATGGTCCGCACCATCAAGTACTTCGAGAAGTTCGTTGCTTAATTTAGCTTTTAGCGAATAGCTCGTTGAGCGTCTAAAGAAGGGCGCGGCCTTATAGGGCTTACACCCTAGGGTCGCGCCCTTTTTATAAGAAATCGTCTGCCGTAATGGGAGGCAGACACGTACGAAAGGTAGAAGCAAACATGGCCTTTACCAAGAAGACCGTTCGCGACATCGATGTCGACGGCAAGCGCGTTCTCGTCCGCGTTGACTTCAACGTGCCTATCAAGGATGGCGTCGTTGGCGACACCACCCGTATCAAGGCTGCCCTGCCCACCATCAACTATCTCGTTGAGCACAACGCTCGCGTCATCCTCATGAGCCACCTCGGCCGTCCCGAGGGCACCGGCTTCCAGCCCGAGCTCTCCCTTGAGCCTGTCGCCAAGAAGCTCGCCGAGCTCTCTGGTCTCGACGTTGCCTTTGTCGCCGACACCTACGGCGAGAAGGCTGCTGAGGCTGTTGCCGCCGTCGAGCCGGGCAAGGTCCTCGTTCTCGAGAACGTCCGCTTCGATAAGCGTGAGAAGAAGAACGATCCCGAGATCGCCAAGAAGCTCGCTTCCTATGGTGACGTCTTCGTTCTCGATGCCTTCGGCACCGCTCACCGCGCCCAGGGTTCCGTCGTGGGCCCCGCCGCTTACCTGCCTGCCGTCGCCGGCTTCCTGCTCGAGAAGGAGGTCGACACGCTGACCGGCATCTTCGCCGAGCCCGAGCGCCCCTTCGTCGCCATCGTCGGCGGTTCCAAGGTTTCCTCCAAGATCGGCGTTCTCGATCACCTCATCGACTCTGCTGACACCCTGATCATCGGTGGCGGTATGGCCTACACCTTCTTCCTGGCTCAGGGCTTGTCCGTCGGTCAGTCCCTCAAGGAAGAGGACTGGGTCGAGCGCGCTGGCGAGATGCTCAAGAAGGCCGAGGAGAAGGGCGTCAAGATCCTGCTCCCCATCGACAACCGCGTTGCCGATCACTTTGGCGAGGACGCTGTCCCCGAGGTTGTCGCTTCCGACGCTATCCCCGACGATCGTGAGGGTATGGACATCGGCCCCAAGACCGAGGAGCTTTACGCCGAGGCCGTCAAGGGCGCCAAGACTGTGTTCTGGAATGGTCCCATGGGCGTCTTCGAGTTCGACAACTTCGCTCACGGCACCCAGGCTATCGCCGAGGCTGTCGCCGATGCCGACTGCACCTCGATCATCGGCGGTGGCGACTCTGTCGCAGCTGTCAACAAGTTCAACCTGGCCGACAAGATGAGCTGGATCTCCACCGGTGGTGGCGCTTCCATGGAGCTCGTCGAGGGTAAGGCCCTGCCCGGAGTGGAGGCGCTTCTCGATGCCTAATCGCACCCTTCTTATCGCTGGTAACTGGAAGATGAACAACGACGTCGCCGAGGCCGCCAAGCTCGCCGACGAGCTGGCTCAGGCTCTGCCCGAGGTTCCGGCCGGCGTCGAGGTGCTCGTCTGCCCTCCGACCATCGACATCACCACGGTTCATGACCGTATTCAGGCTGCCCCCATTGCCCTCGGTGCACAGAACGTGTACTGGGAGGCCAAGGGTGCCTTCACCGGTGAGTCCTCTTGCGACATGCTCAAGTCCGCTGGCTGCACCTACTGCATCATCGGTCACTCCGAGCGTCGCGACTACTTCCACGAGACCGACGAGGACCAGAACAAGAAGGCTAAGGCTCTCGTTGCCGCCGGCCTTGTTCCCGTCTTCTGCTGCGGCGAGTCCCTCGAGGTCCGCGAGGCTGGCACCTATGTCGAGCACGTCGTGAACCAGGTCAAGGCTGGCCTTGCTGGTCTTGAGATCACCTGCCCCAAGCAGGTCGTCGTCGCCTACGAGCCCATCTGGGCCATCGGCACCGGCAAGACCGCTACCGCCGAGGACGCTCAGGAGGTCTGCGGTGCTATCCGTGAGACCCTCAAGGAGATGTTCGGCGAGGAGCTCGCTAACGGCATCCGCGTGCTGTATGGCGGTTCCGCCAAGCCCGGCAACATCGCCGAGCTCGTCGCCAAGCCCGACGTTGACGGCGCCCTCGTGGGCGGCGCTTCGCTCAAGGCTGCCGACTTCGCCTCTATGGTCGTCAAGGCAGGCGAGTAGGACATATGGCACAACGTCATCTTCCTGCACTCCTGATTATCATGGATGGCTGCGGCCTTGCTCCGGCCGATGGCGAGAACGCCGTCGCCGCTGCCAAGACGCCCTTCCTTGATGGCCTGTACGAGAAGTACCCCCACACCACGCTCGGTGCTTCGGGCGAGGACGTGGGCCTTCCCGACGGCCAGATGGGTAACTCCGAGGTGGGTCACCTCAACATCGGTGCCGGCCGCATCGTGTTCCAGGAGCTTTCGCGCATCAACAATGCCATCAAGGACGGTTCCATCGCCAAGAACGAGGTTTTCGTCAAGGCTATGGACGATGTCAAGGCTGACGGTAAGACTCTCCACCTCATGGGCCTTATGAGCCCTGGCGGTGTTCATTCTCACATGAACCACGTCGAGGCTCTGGTCAAGATGGCTGCCGAGCACGGTGTCAAGACCGTTCGCGTCCACGCCTTCATGGATGGTCGCGACGTTGACCCGCAGTCCGGTGCCGGTTACATGAGTGAGTTCTGCGCTTTCCTGGCTAAGATCTCCGAGGAGACCGGTTGCGACGCTCGCGTTGCCACCGTCTCGGGCCGTTATTGGGCCATGGACCGCGATAATCGTTGGGAGCGCATCCAGCGCGCCTACGACGTCATGGTCAACGCGTCCGATGCTGATACCGACCCCGTTGCCGGTATCAAGGCCTACTACGAGAAGGACCCGCGCGGCGACGAGTTCGTCGAGCCCTTCGCTGCCCACAACGAGGGCATTCACGAGGGCGACGCGGCCATCTTCTTCAACTTCCGTCCCGACCGTGCTCGTCAGATGACCCGCGTGTTCACGGACAAGGAGTTCGACGGCTTTGAGCGCGAGCAGATCAAGCTTTCGCACTTTGTGACGATGACCGAGTATGATCCGACGTTTGACGTCGAGGTCGCCTTCCCCAAGACGTTCCCCGAGAACGTCCTGGCCGACGTTATCGCCGCCAATGGCCTGAAGCAGCTGCACACTGCCGAGACCGAGAAGTACGCCCACGTGACGTTCTTCCTCAACGGTGGCATCGAGGAGCCCAAGGAGGGCGAGGAGCGCGTGCTCGTCGCTTCCCCCAAGGTTGCTACCTACGATCTGCAGCCCGAGATGAGCGCTCCCGAGGTTACCGAGAAGCTCGTCGCCGCCATCAACGAGGATCGCGCTGATTTCTACATCGTGAACTTCGCGAACTGCGACATGGTTGGTCACACCGGTGTCTTCGACGCTGCCGTTAAGGCCGTTGAGGCTGTTGACGATGCCCTGTCCAAGGTTGTCCCGGCGATTCTCGCCAAGGGCGGCTTTGCACTGATTACCGCCGACCACGGCAACGCCGATCACATGTTTGACGTTGCTTCCGACGGCTCCAAGCATCCGTTTACGGCTCACACCACCAACCGCGTGCCGTTCATCATCGTTGATGAGAAGGCCAAGCTCACCGGTATCGAGGACGGCCGTCTTTCCGATATCGCTCCGACCATGCTCACCATGGCTGGTATTGAGCCTTCCGCCGAGATGACGGGCCGCGTGCTCGCTACCGAGGCCTAATAGAAAACAAATACCGTTTTCTAGCAAGGGGGTTGTCCACAACCGGACAACCCCCTTTTTGGTATTTCTGCCATTTCCACCCCGTCCTTGAGTGGCAGGTAGGGGAGAGCGGGGGATTGTGGTACAGTACTGGAGTTTGAACTGTTCTATTAAGGAGCTTATCTATGGGTCCGTTCCAGATTCTTCTGTTTGTCGTTTGGGCTGTTTCTGCCGTGGCGCTGACGATTCTCGTCCTGATGCATTCCGGTAAGGGTACCGGCGTTTCGGATATGATTGCCAGCTCGCTGTATAACTCCAGCTCTGCCACGGGCGTTATGGAGCAGAACCTTGACCGCCTGACCGTCATCATGGCTGTCGTGTTTGCCGTGTGCGTCGTGCTGTGCATGTTCTTCTTCCCGCAGGGCATCGTGGGCTACTAATCACGAACCGCATAAATACTTGAAAAGGGTCCCGCAAGTGCGGGACCCATTTTGTTTACATATTTGTAACAGAGTCAAAATATCCTCATATACTTCGCCCAACTAAAGAAAATCTCGACCGTTAACCGGAATTAGCCCCAAATCGTGCATAAAATGCGCTACTGTATTGCAATACGTTGGTCCGCTTTGTATAACCAGCCAAAACGGCGGACCGCGTTTGAATGGTTCGATTGGGCTGTCTTGACGTTGCCCGACCGAACTTACTTTGTCCTATCTCATAAGGAGGATGGCATGGCTGATTCTATGTTCCACCAGCCCGTTATGGGTCGTCGCGCCTTTGTCGGCGGTACCCTTGCTGCGAGCTCCATGGCTTTTCTTGCCGCATGCGGCAAGAAGGGCGGCGACGCTTCCGGTTCTGAGTCCGGTTCGACGCTGAACTTCTACATCAACAACCCGGTCTGCATCGACCCCTATAACGTCCAGGAGGACCAGGGCACTCAGGTCGAGTACCAGCTCTTTGATGCTCTGACCTCTTATGACGCCGAGAAGGGCGAGATCGTTCCGCTGGCTTGCGAGTCCTTTGAGGCCAACGACGACGCCACCGAGTTCACCTTCAAGATCAAGAAGGCCAAGTTCCACAACGGTGACGACGTTACCTCCAAGTCCTTCAAGCTCGGTTGGGAGCGTCTGGTCAACACCAAGTCGGCCATCGCTACCGAGTACGGCCCTTCCGAGGTCTCCTATCACCTTTCTATGGTCGAGGGCTATGACGACCTGCTTGCCGGTAACGCTACCGAGCTCAGCGGTGTTACTTGCCCCGACGATGAGACCCTCGTCGTCAAGCTGTCTTCCGCTTACGCCGACTTCCCCTTCGTCGCCTCTCACCCGGCTCTGGCCCCGGTTCCCGAGTGCGCCGAGTCCGATGTCAAGAGCTTCTATCTTGCACCGGTCGGTAACGGCCCGTTCATGATGGACGGCAAGTGGGAGGATGGTCAGGAGATCAACCTCAAGAAGTTCGACGATTACTATGGCGACAAGGCCAAGATCGATGGCATCCACTTCCAGGTCATCAAGGACATGGAGACTGCTTACAAGGAGTTCCAGGCCGGTAACCTCGATGTCTGCGACGTTCCCGTCGCTCAGATCGATGCCGCCAAGAAGGATCGCGGCGTGTCCAAGGACGGCTACACCATGGGTGACGGCGAGCGCATGCTGCTCGGCGCCGAGCCTTCCACGTACTATCTGACCTGCAACACCACGGCCGAGCCGTTCAACAACGCCGACCTGCGCAGGGGCATCTCCCTGGCCATCAACCGTGAGGCCATCTGCAAGACCATCTATAAGGGTACCCGTACCCCTGCCGACGGCATTGTTCCTCCGGGCATCGATGGCTACAAGGAGGGCGCATGGGAGTTCTGCGCCTACGATGTCGACAAGGCTAACGAGTACCTCGACAAGGTTGCTCCCGCTGGCGCTAACGGGGATCGTGGCATTAGCGTGACCCTTTCCTACAACCAGGACGGCGGTCACAAGGAGATCATGGAGTCCATCATCGGCGACCTCGCCAAGGTTGGCGTTACCGCTGTCTCCGATACCCCTGAGTGGTCCGCCCTGCTCGAGCAGTATCAGAACTTTAACTATCAGTTCGGTCGTCTGGGTTGGATTGCCGACTACCCGATCATGGACAACTTCCTGTATCCGCTGTTCCACTCCGACTCCCTCGGTGGCGATAACCGCTCCGGTTACAACAACCCCGAGTTCGACGCCAAGGTCGACGAGGCTCGTACTATTGTTGACGACGAGGAGCGCGTCGCTAAGATGCAGGAGGCCGACGCAATGGTCGCTGCCGACTGCCCGGTCATCCCGATTATGTTCTACACGCACACCATCGTCGGCTCCGATCGCATCAAGCACCTCTATGTCGATCCGCAGAAGCATGCCGAGCTGGGTACCGCTGAGCTCGCCTAAGAGTTTGCAGCTTCCGTGAGGGTCAAGTATTTACGTAGACCTCATGGGAAACATACAGTTCTCCCTAACCTGGGGTAAACTGGCTGATGGTAATTTTGGGATGCCGGTCTGGCGATCGGCATCCCATTTAGGTTAATCCCTAGATAGGGGAGTGGTATGGGTAAGTACATCGTTAAACGTGTGCTTCAGTTCATCCCGGTGTTTTTGGGCGTTACGCTGATTCTGTTCGCCCTCCAGAATATCGTGCCGGGAGATCCGATCAAGCTGATCGGTGGAGACAAGGCTCTGTCCCCCGAGGTGGAGCTTCAGCTTCGCGTCCGCTATCACCTGGTCCAGTCGGACGAGGACGGCAACGCGATCCTTGACGAGAACGGCGACCCCGTTCAAACGTCGCTCGTGGACCGTTACTTGTATTACATGAACGGCCTGCTTCATGGCGATCTGGGCAATTCGTATCAGCGCAAGCTGCCGGTTACGGAAATCTTTGCCCAGAAGTATCCGTATACGGTCAAACTTGCCGCGTGCGCCATCGTGCTCGAGGCAATCATGGGTATCGGTGCGGGTATCATTTCGGCGGTTAAGCGTTATTCCTTCTGGGATATTTTGGTAACGCTCACCACGTCGATTCTCGTTGCCGTCCCGGCTTTCTGGCTCGGTATGTTGCTGCAGCTGTTCTTTGGCGTCATTCTCAAGGACGCCACGGGCGGTGCATTCTCCATGCCGATCTCGGGTGCCGGCGGTTCCAGCTCTCAGTATCAGGATTGGATGCACTATGTGCTT
Organism: Collinsella sp.; assembly: GCA_036298225.1. Classification (GTDB taxonomy): domain Bacteria; phylum Actinomycetota; class Coriobacteriia; order Coriobacteriales; family Coriobacteriaceae; genus Collinsella. The sequence continues at coordinate 73,818 of JAXJJM010000042.1, read as the reverse complement.
CCGACCATTACGCTGGCTTCGGTTTCGACCGCTTATGCCGCCCGCATTATGCGTTCGCAGCTGCTTGACGTCATGAACCAGGATTACATCCGTACGGCAAAGGCCAAGGGTCTCTCCAATCGCGCGATCATCATCAAGCATGCGCTTAAGAATGCACTCATCCCCGTCGTTACCTATATTGGTGTCGACTTTGGCGGCATGCTTTCGGGCGCCATCCTGACCGAGACGGTCTTTAACTGGCCCGGTATCGGCTATGAGGTCTATCGCGCCATTAGCATGCGTGACTGGCCCATCGTTATGGGCGGCGTTACGCTCATCGTCGTCGTCGTCATGGTGATCAACCTGCTCGTCGACATTAGCTATGCATTCCTCGACCCGCGCATCCGCCTTGGCGGTCCGTCGGATAAGGCCTAAGGGAGGTACGTCTCATGCAGGAAACTGATTCTCAGTCTCAGGAGCAGGCTACCGCCACCAAGGCCGCATCTGCTCCCGCCAAGTCCCGCACGCTGTGGGGCGACGCTTTTAAGCGTCTCCGTAAGAACAAGCTCGCCGTTATCGGTGTCTGCTGGATCATCATCGTCGTTGTGGTTGCCCTGACCGCAGATCTGTGGGCTAAGCCCTGGCTCGGTTCGCCGACGGCTTCCGACTCGACCACCATGGCTCAGACGTCGCTGCTGGCTCCGTGTGCCGAGCACCCGTTTGGCACCGACGCCCTAGGTCGTGACATTCTCGTCCGCGTTATCTACGGTGCACGTGTTTCGCTGTCCGTCGGCATTATGGCCACCGCGATCTCCACGCTGATCGGTCTGGTCATGGGTGCTCTGGCGGGTTTCTACGGCGGCATCTGGGATACGATCATCATGCGCTGTGCGGACATCTTCCTGGCGTTCCCGTACGTGCTGTTCGTTGTCGCCATGATCGCCGTTATCGGCCGTGGTCTTCAGAACGTCTTTATCGCCATCGGTATTCTCGGCTGGCCTTCGATTGCGCGCGTCTTCCGCTCTGCAATCTTGACGGTCAAGGAAAACGACTATGTTGACGCTGCACGCGCGATGGGTGCATCCGATGCTCGTATCGTCGTGCGTCACATCTTCCCGAACTCCGTCGCCTCCATCGTGGTCTACGCGACCATGAACATTGGTGGCGCCATTCTGACCGAGTCCGCTCTGTCCTTCCTCGGCATGGGCGTTATTCCGCCTACGCCTTCGTGGGGCTCCATGATTCAGGACGGTCAGCAGTATCTTCTGACCGCTCCCTGGATGATGATCATGCCCGGTCTGGCAATTCTCTCGACGGTGCTCGCCTTCACCCTGCTGGGTGACGGTCTGCGCGACGCCCTCGACGTCAAGATGAAGGACGCATAAGGATGAAGAAGAACAAGAACTATGTGGACCTGAAGGACCAGCCGGTTCCCGAGGGCCAGCATCTGCTCGAGGTCGATGACCTTAAGATGTATTTCCACACCGAGGATGGCATTGTTCGCGCTGTCGACGGTGTCTCCTACACGCTCGATCGCGGCGAGACCCTGGGCGTCGTCGGCGAGTCCGGCTCTGGCAAGTCCGTGACCGCCATGACCATCATGGGTCTTATCTCGATGCCTCCGGGAAAGATTGAGGGCGGCGACGTTCGCTATCGCGGTCGTTCTATCCTTGAGATGACCGAGGAAGAGATGCAGCACATTCGCGGTAACGATATCGCGATGATCTTCCAGGATCCTATGACCTCCTTGAACCCGGTCTATAAGATCGGCAAGCAGGTGGGCGAGGGCCTTCGTCTGCATCGCGGTTACTCCAAGCAGGAGGCGCTCAAGCGCGCCACCGAGCTTTTGGACCTCGTTGGCATTCCTGAACCCGAGAAGCGCGTCAATGAGTATCCGCACCAGTTCTCTGGCGGTATGCGTCAGCGCGTCATGATTGCCATGGCTCTTGCCTGCGATCCCGATATTCTGATTGCCGATGAGCCCACGACTGCCCTGGACGTTACCATCCAGGCTCAGATTATTGAGCTTATGCAGGAAATGCAGGAGAAGAACGGCAACGCCATCATCATGATTACCCATGACCTGGGTGTTGTCGCTGATATGGCCGACAAGATCATGGTTATGTACGCCGGCCGTCCCGTCGAGTTCGGTACTGCCGAGGAAATCTTCTACGAGAGCCGCCACCCCTACACCTGGGGCCTTATCCGCTCCATCCCGGAGCAGGCCATCGATGAGAAGAAGCCGCTTACGCCGATTCACGGCAATCCGCCTTCGCTAATGAACCTGCCCGAGGGCTGCGTGTTCTCGCCTCGTTGCCCTTATGCAACCGATAAGTGCCGCAAGCAGCGCCCCGAGCGTGTTGTCACCGAGTCCGGTCACTATTCTGCGTGCCACTATTCCGGTGACCCCGAGTTCCTCAAGAACGCTCCTGAGACGTCCCGTACGCGCATGGATTCCAAGAAGGGAGGCGAGGCGTAATGGCAGATACCAACGAGCGTACTCCGCTGCTGAAGGTCGAGCACCTCTCTAAGGAGTTCCCCGCTGAGTCCGGCATGTTCGCCAAGCGTTTTTCCAAGCGCGTCGTCTCTGCTGTAAACGACATCTCTTTTGAGATTTATCCTGGCGAGACCTTTGGCCTAGTCGGCGAGTCTGGTTGCGGTAAGTCCACCACGGGCCGTACCATCATGCGCCTGACCAAGCCGACCGCCGGTACGGTGTTCTTCCAGGGTAAAGATGTTGCCGAGATGAGCAAGCATGAGATCAAGGACATGCGTCGCGAGATGCAGTTTATCTTCCAGGATCCCTATGCTTCGCTGAATCCCCGCATGACCATCGGCGAGATCGTCTCCGAGCCCATGACCATTCATGGCGTGGGTACCAAGGAGGAGCGCATTGAGCGCGTCCGCGAGCTTCTCGACGTCGTTGGACTGAACCCCGAGCACATCAACCGCTATCCGCATGAGTTCTCCGGCGGTCAGCGTCAGCGTGTCGGCATTGCCCGCGCTTTTGCGCTGAAGCCCAAGCTGATTATCTGCGACGAGCCGGTTTCCGCTCTGGATGTGTCCATTCAGGCCCAGGTTCTGAACCTACTGAAGGAGCTCCAGGACAAGTTCGGTACCGCATATCTGTTTATCGCCCACGACTTGTCCGTCGTGCAGCACATCTCCGATCGCGTTGCCGTTATGTATCTGGGTAAGATCGTCGAGGTTTCGGACTGGAAGACGCTCTACAGCGAGCCTCACCATCCGTACACGCAGTCGCTGCTGTCTGCCGTGCCGGTTCCCGATCCTGATATCCAGAAGACCCGCAAGCGCATCATCCTCGCTGGCGACCCGCCGTCGCCGCTGGATCCGCCGACCGGCTGCCGTTTCCACACGCGCTGCCCGATCGCGCAGGGCATCTGCTCTGAGAAGCTGCCTGAGTTTAAGGAAGTTGCCCCGGGTCACTGCTGTGCCTGCCACTTCGCGGAGCCGTTCCCGATCAAGGAATCGCACATCGACCTGTAGCCGGTTGTTTGTCCGGGCCCGCCCTGGCGTTGCTTTTCAGAACGTCCTCGGACATGCAAGAAACCCCCGCTGCGCACTTCGTGCGGCGGGGGTTTCTTGCGTCCTGCGGGATGTTCTGAAAAGCAACGCCAGGGCGGGCCCTGCGGTAACTCGGCAGGGGGAGTGCGATTCCTCGATCGCTCACTTTATCTAATAAGAAATTGAGGGAGGCCGGAGCTTTGGCTCCGGCCTCCCCATTTAAGGGCTCGGCAAAGCCGAGCCACAAAAGTTGCATCAGCCCCCAGAATATGGTGAGAACTGTGTCCGGAGCACGTGGACGTAGGGTCGGAATGGGGGTAACTTCCCAACGCATTCCGCAGGGGGCGGTACATTTTGTAGCGCGAAGCGCGAATCAAAATGTACCGCATGCCCGAGGACGCGTTGGGAAGTTACCCCCATTCCGACCCGGACATACACATCTACCAGCGCATTTACAAATTCGTAAACTTTTTTTCAAAAAAGTGCTTGCACAGTTCTCGAATCATAGGTTATTATCTTCTTCGTTGAACGCGCGGGTCCAACAAAACGAACCGCGAGTCAACAACATAGCATGTCGGAGTGGCGGAATTGGCAGACGCGCTAGCTTGAGGTGCTAGTGACCGCTTTTTGGTCATGCGGGTTCAAGTCCCGCCTCCGACACCATCGCATTTGAGAAGCCTCTTCGGAGGCTTTTTTGTTACCGATAGACGGTGAGGTCCACGATGGAAACGCTTGAGCGCAACGAGTGGGCAGACGTTGCCCAACTAGTCGAGATCACGAGCGATGCTGTCATCATCTGCGAGCTCGACGGAACCATTCTGCATGTGAATAATCGCTTACTTGGGTTGATGTGCGAGGAACGCGCCGATGTCATCGGTGGAGATGTTAAAGACGTCCTGTACTCGTCCGCTTTTGAACGTGCGACGGAACATCGTCTGCCATTTGAAACTGATGGCTCCGAGAGCGAACTTATGCTCAAGTTGAGCGACGGCTCTTTTATTCCCGTCTTGGTTCGTGCGGGCTCCGTAACGCCTCCGCGCATCTTTGGGCGCCGCGCGCCACGTGTCCTGGTGGCACTTCACAGTATCGAGGAACAGTATTCTCACGACCGTCAACTCAAGCGTGCGTTATCGGAGCTTAGAGTGGCGAACAAGCGTCTCTCTGGCACGCTCTCGGTCATTATGAGCACTGTGGGATCCGATGAGTTACCCAGCCTGCTTGATACCGTTTTAAACCAGCTTGTCGGAACGCTCGATGCTTCTGGAGCTGCGATTTATTTTTCGGAGAGCGGCGGCTTTAAGCTCCGCGGTGTTTCTAAGGAGCTTGAGGATAGCTATCTGCCCGAGTTTTTGCCGTATGGTGCGGGCATTCCGACGTATGTGCTTCGCGAGTCGCGCGCTTGCCGCTTGTCGATTCAGCAGGATCTTGAGGGCGATCGTGTCGCCTCGGGCATGTTTATGGATTTGGACAATCGTTCTAAGCATCTGTTGCGCATGCAGGATATGCCTCCGTACCGCAGTGAGATCTGTCTTCCCGTTTTTTACGGTACGCAGATCCTTGGCGTGCTGGAAGTTGGTTGGAAACGCCCCCAGGCACCGCTCGCCTATGACGTTAATGTACTCGAGGTCATTTGCGATTACCTGTCTATCCAGCTGGTCGGCATGGCATCGAGCCTTCGCTCTCGTCGCACGGCCGAGCTTGGCCGCTCGCTCAATGTCTTGCGCGATGAGCTGTTTACCTTTCTAGACGATTCCGCCGCGGCTACCCAGGTGGTATCGTCCGAGATCTGCAATATGCTCAACTGCCATTTTTGCCCTGTTGAGTATGACGCCAGTCTGGACGCCTACGTCATAGATTTTGAAGGCGGCAGTCGCGTTGCTTTGCCGGACGATCCCGAGAAGCTTTTCTTTTCTACGACGGCGCCGGCGGCACGTCTGGGAGCTGGCCCTGATGGCTTTGAGGCCTCTGTTTTGGGCGGCACGAGTGCCGAGGATCTTAAACACGTCCGTATAACTCGCGTTGACGAATCGATGCCTATGGGAGGCTGGCTTAGGGCGCATGGTCTGCCTTGCCAGGGTCTCTACGTCGACTCTGGCATCGAGGCGGGGCACCCACGCTCTGAGGGTGATGGCAAGCACAGTAACGACGCGATTGTTCCTGCTTCTGTTGCGAAGGGCCCGACGACGCGCGCGCTGCTGCTTCGTGATGGTAGCCAAGAGCCGATTGATGACCTTGAATATGACTACTTGGTGCACTTGGCTCATGACTTTGAACTGATCTATGAAGGCGAATCTCAAAAGCGTGAGGAGCGCCATATCGCTCAGACCCTCCAGATTGGCATGAGAAATTCACTGGGGGATGTTCCGGGTATCGCAACCGATTCGGTGTACCTGTCGGCCACGAACTCGGCGTTGGTCGGCGGCGATTTCTATACGCTCATCCGTCTTCCCGACGATTGCGCCGTCATGATTCTGGGCGATGTGTCTGGCAAAGGCATTGAGGCTGCATCGATGTCCGCGCTCGTCAAGACGGCCCTGACGGCATATGCCTGGGAGGGCGCTGGACCGGCCCGCATGGCACGCTCCCTTAACAGCATGCTCATGGGCTTTTCGAGGGTCGAGACGTTTGTGACGGCCTTTATCGCCAAGATTGACCTTAAAGCCGGACGCGCAACGTATTGTTCGGCGGGCCATCCTCCGACCATGGTCATCAGGCCAGAGTCGATGCCGCTGGGTGGCGACGAGGCTCGTGGGGGAGAGGTCGAGCTGCTTGGATGCCAATCGGGGGTAATCGGTGCCTTTGAGAGCATGGTGTACGAGACAGGCGTGTTTACGTTCGCTCCTGGTGACATGCTATTTATGTACACCGACGGAACAATCGAAGCACGTGACCGCTCGGGTGCTTTCTTTGGCGAGCAGCGCCTTCGTGACCTTCTGCTCTCTGTCTCGGGTGAGGGCGTATCGGGAATCTGCGGCAAGGTCTTGGGCGAGCTTGACAGATTTACCGAATCGGCGCTGGACGATGACATTGCATTGGTGTCCCTTGAGTTTTTACGGGGTCGTTCATAGACGACGCTGGGCGGGCTGAATCCGTACGGTTGGGGAAACGAATGCATCGAGTGGGCTTTTTTGGGGAACCATGGTCGTATGAATGAGTGGAATGACATAGCGGTTTTGACGCCACCAGGCGATATCGACATCGCCACGGTGCCTGCGCTGCGTCGGCGGTTGGATGCCTTGATTGGCCGCGGCGTGCGTCGTGTCGTCATCAACTGTCAGGCTGTTAGCTTTATCGATTCGACGGGCTTGGCATTCCTGCTTACGCGCGCTCGTGAGCTCATGAGGCGAGAAGGCCTGCTTTCGCTCGTCAATGCATCAGGTGAAGTTGTTCGCTTTTTGGAGATTGCTCGTCTTGTCGATATCCTTCATGTCGCGGGGCCGGCACGGGAGTCTATTCCCGCTATTCCGGTGGGGGAGCTGCCTCGCTGGAGTAAGAGTGTCGAGGTCCGTCAGGGTATCGAGAATCTTCCATACTACCGACATCGCATCGCCGAACTCCTTGAATCGCTTCCGTTGCGCCGTGACGAGCGCTACGATGTCGCATTGGCATCGGGGGAGGCGCTGGGTAATGCCTATGACCATGCGGGCGGTATCGGGTGCGTCCTGACGGTTCAGGCCTATGGCGATCGCGTTGTGGTTGAGGTGCTTGATCGAGGTGCCGGCTATTCTATCGATGAAACGAGCGAGCCGGTCGCATCCGAGGAGCGCGGCCGTGGCATCAAGCTTATGCGTATGCTCGTCGATAACGTGGAGGTTGCTCGTCGTACGGACGGCGCCGGCACGCGCGTACAGATGGTGAAGCTGTTTAGCGGAGCGCTGGAATCGTGTGCCTAGCCAATCGCTTTAGCGCGTTTAGCTACTAAGAACATGCGGCAGACAAGTTTTTTGAAAAAAGTACTTGCGTCTTTTGGACAACTCGCGTAAATTAATAACCCGCAAGCGGACATGGCTCAGTTGGTAGAGCACAACCTTGCCAAGGTTGGGGTCGCGGGTTCGAGCCCCGTTGTCCGCTCCATTGCATTTCCGGACCGTTTAGGCGGTCCTTTTTCGGCGAAGTGGCCAAGTGGTAAGGCAGAGGCCTGCAAAGCCTTTACCCCCGGTTCGAATCCGGGCTTCGCCTCCAAGCAACATCCGGGCGCTCCGGCGCCCGTTTTGTTTTACATATGCGGACATGGCTCAGTTGGTAGAGCACAACCTTGCCAAGGTTGGGGTCGCGGGTTCGAGCCCCGTTGTCCGCTCCAAACGCAGCAGCCCGACTACTACGGTAGCCGGGCTTTTTCGTACCCATCGCTTGGGCTCGAACCCGAGAGGGAGCGAGCGTTTTGGGGCGTGTCTGTGGCGTTGTTTGCCGCGAATGTCCGCTTTGGGCGTATCATCGTGGGCATCTCGCAAAACCTCGTTGCAAGGGAGACTCATCCCATGGCTACAGAAAAGTCCTCGTCGCGCCCGTGGATGTCCGATGCCGCGATCTATCAGATCTACCCGCGCTCGTTTAAGGATTCGACTGGTTCGGGTCTGGGCGATATCGCGGGCATTACCCAGCAGATGGACTATCTTGAGCGGCTGGGTATCGAGGCCATCTGGCTGAGCCCGTTTTACCCATCGCCTCTTGTCGATGGCGGCTATGATGTGGCGGACTACTGCGATGTCGACCCACGTCTCGGCTCGCTTGATGACTTCGATGACATGATCGCTGCGGCTCACGCGCACGGCATCAAGGTCATCGTCGACATCGTGCCCAACCATTCATCCAACCAGCACCCTTGGTTCAAAGCCGCTCTTGCCGCCGGCCCCGGATCGCCCGAGCGCGCCCGTTATATCTTCCGCGATGGCCGCGGCGAGCATGGCGAGCTGCCTCCCACCAATTGGAATGCCAACTTTGGCGGCCCCGCCTGGACGCGTGTTGCGGACGGTCAGTGGTATCTGCACATGTTTACGCCCGAGCAACCGGACTTTGACTGGTCATGCCCCGAGGTTCACGCGTTCTTTTGCGACGTCCTGGCGTTTTGGAGCGATCGAGGCGTCGATGGCTTTCGCATTGATGTGGCGCACGGTCTCGCCAAGGATCTCGACCGCGATGACCTCGACCGGTGGCATCTCGCCGAGGGCGATGACATGGTTGACGACGGCACCCATCCGCTGTGGGACCGCAACGAGGTCCATGAGATCTATCGCGAGTGGCGCCGCGTGTTCGACCGCTATAATCCGCCGCGCAGCGCCGTTGCCGAGGCATGGGTGCTGCCCGAGCGCCAGTATCTCTACGCGCGTCCCAGCGAGCTTGGCCAGACATTCAACTTTGAGTTTGCCAAGGCCACTTGGACCTATGATGACATGCACGCTGCAATCGAGGAGGGCTTGAAGGCGGCTATCGAATCCAATTCTGCCTCGACCTGGGTACTCTCCAACCACGACGTGCCGCGCGTGGCGACGCGCTATGCCCTGCCGCAAATCAAGGCGACGCGCTACCACCAGATTGCGCTCGACTGGCTCTTACGCGACGGGTCGTCTTATGACGAGGACCGTGAACTCGGTGAGCGCCGCGCGCGGGCGGCCCTTTTGCTTGAGCTGGCGCTTCCGGGCTCGGCATACGTGTATCAGGGTGAGGAGCTCGGCCTTTTTGAGGTGGCCGATATCCCGTGGGCCGCACTCGAAGATCCTACTGCGACCAATACGCACGGACCGAAGCGCGAGAAGGGGCGCGACGGCTGCCGTGTGCCCCTGCCGTGGGTGGCGGCGGACGATCCCGCGCAGGGCGGATCGTTTGGGTTTTCACCGGCGGACGCCGATGCGGTGCCCCATCTGCCGCAGCCTGCATGGTTTTCCGATTACGCTGCCGATAGGGAAGAAGCGGACCCGGCATCGATGCTTGCGCTCTATTGTGACGCCCTCTGGCTGCGGCGCAAGCTGCGCGGGTGCGCCAACGATCTCGCGTGGCTCGATCTTGACGGGCGCACCGGCCTTGCGGATGGTGCCGAGGGCGCTGAGGGCGGCGTCATCGCCTATCGCCGCGACAACGGCTGGGCGTGTGTGACGAACTTCGGTGCAGCACCCGTGGAGCTGCCGGCGGGCAGGGTCCTGCTCACCTCATCACCGCTTGTAGACGGCAGGCTCGCGCAGGACAGTTCTGCCTGGATCATGCTCGCTGAGTTGTAGGGGCCTCTTGCGGCGAGTTTGCGTTTGCCTGCGCTTTCCGTGGTGGCTGATGTCTTTGCGAGGTTCGCGAGGGCGTCGCAAAACTTTTCAAAAAAAGTTCTTGCATAGGATGCGGGTATCACGTAAGATTAATCCTCGTAAGCGGACATGGCTCAGTTGGTAGAGCACAACCTTGCCAAGGTTGGGGTCGCGGGTTCGAGCCCCGTTGTCCGCTCCATTTGGGCGTTTAGCTCAGGGGGAGAGCGCTTCCCTGACACGGAAGAGGTCAGAAGTTCAAATCTTCTAACGCCCACCAAATGTTCGCAGCTCAGAGGCTCTGTCTCTGGGCTGTTTTGTTTTAGGTCACCAGCAGTCCACCGGGTAGTCCACAAACTTGCAAATATTCCGGGTCTTTTCGGCGAACGGTAGATTGTCATGACGGCTCCGTGAACAATATGCCGATGTTTCGATATGGACTATCTACCGACTCTTTGCCACAACTTGAGGAATTGCTTGTTCGTGGCAAGGCTGTCGTAGGTCTTTCAAGAGGCGGCATCCATTTTTGTCCGCACGGAGAGATAAGATTGAATTAATAGATTTGAAGGCGCTTTGCGCCGGATGAGAGGAATTAAGCATGACGGCAGCTGCCCTATTGAGCGCAGAGGATACAAGGACGGCAACGGTTGCCAGTACAACTGTCGATATACGGGAAGATTATTCCCAGTATCTAACTCCATACCAGACGGCGTTGCTGGCTACATCGATGATGTCTGACAGCATAGGCCCCGACCGCTTCAAGTGCCTTGACTTGGGAGCCGGTACCGGCATCCTGTCCGTCGCGTTGGCGGAACGATACGACAACAACGTGTTTGTTGACGGAGTTGAGATGGATCCCCGTCTCGCCGCTATTTACGATGCCGAGTTGAACCGACTTGGTATTGCACACAAAACGATTAATGCCGACGCGTTGTCTGTGCTTATTGAAAATGATTACGACCGCGTTATCTTGAATCCCCCTTACAAGAAGATGCCGGCAGACGACCCGAGGCAATCTTCTTTGCCAGTACGTTCGCCAAATCTTTACTCAGCGTTCTTGATGCTCGCCATTAAGGCGTTGAAGCCGGGGGGACAGTGCGTCGCCATCGTTCCTCGCTCGTGGATGAATGGGCAGTATTTCCAAGCGTTTCGCGAGTGGATGCTCAATAGCGTGTCTATCGACGCACTTCATATTTATGGCTCGCGAACTGAGATTTTCTCAGATACTGACGTGCTTCAAGAGACTATGCTTCTTGCCATATCAAAGGACAGGCAGAAAGCGGAGGTTCGCGTCTCCGAATCACAGGACAAAACCGACGAACAGATTGTCAACTCATACCCCTTTTCCTCTCTTGTTGATGAGGCGGGAGACAAGACGGTTCGCGTCCGTCCCGTTGAATCCGCCATGTTGGGAAAGCTCAAAACTCTCAAAGAGGAAGGGCTGTGCGCGAGCACAGGGAAAGTGGTTGACTTTCGATCTCGCGATGTATTGAGTTTTGATTTCAAAGAAGGGTTGCGTCGACTTATCTATTCCTGCAACTTCTCAGACGATGGTTTTAAACATCCAGTTGAGGAAGGAAAGGCTCAGTGGATTGATTGCAGCGCGGAAAAGCAGCGCAAGCAATTGATTGGCCCGGGCAGCTTCGTCGTGGTCAAGCGTTTTTCCTCGAAAGAGGAACGTCGCAGAGTCAAGGCTTATCCCCTAAACCTTCCGGAAGCGGAAGCATTGGAGAATCATCTAAACTTTATCCATGCCGGGACGCCAAGAAAAACCGTTCCGATGACGGAGCTGGAGGCAAATGGTCTTTCCTTGTGGCTTCGTAGTACCCAAATTGAAGAGTGGTTTCGCTCGCGATCTGGAAGCACACAGGTCAATGCAAGCGACCTCAACGCCATGCCAACGCCATCGAGGTTGTCATTGTCCCTCTTGGGGGAGCAATGGCGCCAGGGAATCAGCCAAGAGGAGGTTGATGCGCAGTGTCGCTCACTTATGATGTAGCTCGTGACACCGTCACGATTGAAGGTGCCCAGCTCTTTCTGAAGTGCTTAGACATGGACGAGGAGAGGAGCAACCAACGTTCGGCAATGGTTTTGCTCGCGCTTGCCGGGCTTGGACTGGGCGACGGATGGTCTAACGCAACCAACTCGATGCTCGGCACCCGTGCCATTATGGATTGGATTGCGGAGGAATTCCGCGTCAAGTACAAGCCGAATACTCGGGAGATGATACGGCGGTTTACGTTGCATCAGTTTGTTCAGGTGGGCCTTGTGGAGGAGAACGCCGACAACCCCGCTCGGCCAATCAACTCTCCGAAATGGAACTACCGATTGAGTGGACAGGCAACCGAGCTGTTAAAACACTATGGCGAAGATGATTTCGGTAACGAGCTGGTTCGGTACAAAGAGAGCATCGAAACATGGCTTGAAAAGGTCGAAGAGAAGCGCGAACTCGCGAAAGTCCCCGTTACTCTTCCGAACGGTTCAAGCATTCGGCTATCAGCTGGTGGGCAGAACCTCCTTGTGAAAAGCATGGTTGAGGAGTTCTGCCCAAGGTTTTCTCCCGGCGCATCGGTTCTCTATATCGGTGACACGAGCAAGGAGAATGAGAGGGTCGAAGCCGAAACGCTTAAACACATCAACGTGATAATGCCGCCCCGAGGCAAAGAACCGGATTTGATTGTATGGCTTGAAGAGAAGAACTGGCTTTATCTCATGGAAGCGTGTTCGAGTCATGGCCCAGTTGATGTGACTCGAAAGCAGGAACTTATTCAGCTGTTTGGCGAAAGCGGGCACGAGCTGATATTCGTTTCATGCTTCCCAAACAGAAAGGTTATGCAGGGGTATCTCGGTGACTTGGCTTGGGAAACCGAGGCGTGGTGCGCCGATACACCTGACCATATGATTCACCTTGATGGTGAGAAGTTCCTTGGGCCGTATTAATGCTGGGACCAATCGTCTGAGGTTTTACGGCCCCGCCGTTATTTCAATAACAAAGGAGGTATCGATGAGCTGCCATGTGATTCATAACCCCGGTAGCATCAATAGCGAAGTTAGGTCTCGCATCTCGCAAAGATACAAGCGGGTGACCAAGGCAATTAACCGGGAGTTTTGGGAGAGCGACAACGAGAATAGTCACTCTCTATATGTTGGTTCCTATGGAAGAGGGACAGCGACGAATACGAGCGATATCGATATGCTGGCGATTTTGCCAAAAGATGAATACGAACGCTATGACCTGTATAGAGGAAACGGGCAATCCCGCTTGCTGCAAGCAGTCAAAGAGTCCATAAAGGCCACCTTGCCCTTAACGGATGTTCGGGCGGATGGCCAAGTGATTGTGATGAACTTTAGCGACGGCATGAAAATAGAGGTACTCCCTGCTTTTGAAGAAACCAATTGGATGGGTGACCTGTCCTTTTCCTATCCCGATAGCAACATGGGTGGCAACTGGCGCTCCACGAATCCCAAAGCGGAGCAACGTGCTATGCGGGAGAAAAACGCAACATCCAACGGCCTTTTATTCGATACCTGTAAGCACATTCGCGTGGTTCACTCTGAGCACTATTCGAGCTACAAGTTATCCGGAATTGTAATTGACAGCTTTGTGTACGAAGCCATTGGTGATTGGCGCTGGTCTAATGGGGTGACATCTTCACCGGAGGGAACGTATGAAGCAAAGCTGCTCGAAAGATTCAATTCGATGTCCTTCGGCGGGCGCTATAGCTTTCAGCTTTCGGCTCCGGGCAGTAGACAAATGGTCGACACGTCAAAAAGCATGGATTGCCTCGGCAAAGTGCTTCGCTGCATGGTTTAGGTCGTATCCAACATGAATGAAACCGATAAGGCTTGGAGAGAGCGTCTTTATTCTCAAATCGTAGAGGCATATGGTAAGGCTCTTTACACATATACGACCCAGCAAAAGGCTGCGGGGCTGAAAGAGAGAAGCCGAAATATACTATCTATAGTTCAAATCACGCTGACCTCAATCTCCTCGGTCGGCATCATCAGCTCGCTGATCGCTTCCCAATATCTTGTCAGCTTGATTGCCGGGCTTTGCTCGGCCTTATCACTTGCTCTTAATTTGTACTCAAGAGGAAGGGACTATTCACGAGAGGTATCCGAGCATCGGGCCGCAGCGGATGGGCTTTGGCCAATTATTCAGGATTACCTATCGTTGTTAACGGACTTCGACGACCTGGGCACTCAACAGATACGGGAGTCGAGGAAGGGGCTGCAGGATAGACTTGAACAGACCTATTTGTCTGCACCGAGAACGAACGATAAGGCCTATCGCCTCGCCCAAATAGCGCTCAAACGGGATTCCGAGCAATCATTTGAAGTCGGAGAGTGCGATCAGCTTCTCCCAATAGGACTCAGAAGCTCCAAGCGACAAGAGAAGGCGCAGTGACGCAACAAGCATCGTTTTATTCTTGCGTTATCGGTTGTTTGCTGATAGCGTGCGGCTGATTGAGCGGAGGATACAGGTGGATAACATAAGCACAGCGATTGTGCGGTTTTTAACGGGGCATGGTTTAGAACTCGCTCTACCGGCTATTTCATTTCTCGCAGCTACTTTCGTTGGCTATGCGCGTGAGAATAGGCTCAAGGCAGAAAACGCAAAACTACAGAAAAGCATAGACCAAAACAAGGAGGTACTTTCCCGCCAGAGCGGAATCATCAACGCGGTTTTGTCTCAACAGCAAAAAAGTCAGTTGTATACAATTGAGCGACAGGCTCAAGCTGCTGAGCGGGTATGGAAAGAAGTGCTTCGTCTTAGGGAGCTGAGCAGCCCATGCGTTAGCATTGATTCCATTCTTCTTCCGCATGAGCGCCATAGGGAGAACCTGCTTAAAATTGGTGGTATGGAGTGCGGTGATGGCACGAACCGTGCACTGGAATACTGCAAAAACGACCATCTTGAGGAACTGCGCCCTTATCTTGGCGAAGAGCTATGGACTGAGTTTTTTGCTCTTCGTGCCTTTTCTTGTAGATGCCTTATCTACTACGACCACTGCGTTTCCGAAGGATTAAATGTCATTTGGGCAGAGGACGATGGTATCAGGCAAATGCTCGGATGGGTCATCAAAGACGAAAAGAAGGTGAGTGATCTTTACTCCAAAAGCGCAAAGATGCAATTTCTTCGCACGGCGCAGGAAACCCTTGAGGGCATGGTGTATGGTTCCATCAGTCGAATTCTAACGGGAAAAGCGGCAACAGAGGACTCCGTTCGGGCACTCTCTTCGCTTCAATCGTTAAATTTTGAGACGTTGAACCTTGACGGTGTGCGTGGTCACAGCTGATTTACGGATGTGCCCGTTTGCAGCGTCTTTCCGCCCGCGAGCGGGCGGAGCAGGATAAGGGAAGCGACTGCGGTGGCCGAGGCGGCAGGCAAGCCTTCTGCCCGTTCGCGCCGTTAGCTCCGCCAGCAGCGCGAAGAAGCCACCTGACTGCGGTTAGCGCACGACCGGCGCAACCCGACTGCGGCGGTACCCCTGAGCTGCGGGTTGGTCGCTACGCCGTGGCCCCGTTCTACACGATAGCGGGGGTCTCCGACCCCCGCTATCGTGTATTCCGTCAAGTAAAAATCGACAAATCCGTCTGTCGAATTTCGACACCCTCATGCCGGCCCGCCCGCTGCCTAGAACGGTATCTCCCAATCCTCCGGGGGCACCTCCTCCATCCCGTCCTCCTCGCCCGTCATCAGCGGGTGATTCGGCGTCGGCTCGCAGCCCGGGCACTGGAAGAGCCCGCAGAGCGTCGGCGCCTCCCAGCCGCCGGCGTCGCGGGTCCCTCATCCTGTTCACCGGGCAGTCCTCTGCGGCGTAATTCATTCGGCCTCACCCTTTCCGAGCATCAGCGCGTTCTCCATCCTGTAGCTGGCGCCGTTGAACTTCACCAGCCTGCCCGTGTAGACGAGCCTGTCCACGACGGCAGCGGCCATCTTGTCGTCGCCGAACACCGTGCCCCACTGCTGGACTCTATGTTTGTGGCGACTATGAGGCTCTGGGTGCCCTCGGGGGCCGACATGACCTGGAAGAGCAGCCTCGCCCCCTCGACGTCGAGCGGCACGTAGCCGAGCTCGTTGAGCGCCAGCAGGTCCGCCGACGGCAGGTCATCTATCTCCCTGCGCAGCCCGCCGCGGTCGCGCGCGTCGGCCAGGTGCATCACGAGCTGCGCGACGGTGAAGAACCTCACGGACTTGCCGGCCCTGACGGCGGAGGCGCCGATCGCGATGGCGAGGTGGGTCTTGCCCCTGCCCGTCTTCCCGTGGAAGATGAAGTCCTGGCACGCGTCGATGAAGGCGAGCGACCTGAGGTCGGCCTCCCCGTAGCCGTCGGGGAACGCCGCTCGCGTACTCCGAGAGGAGGACGTCTGGTTGCGCGTGGAGGTTGAAATCAAGCATTGCCTGAGCCTCACGCTCAAGCTCCATGTGAATCTGCGCGGAGATGCGCTTGGCCTCGCGGAGCGAGGTCGCGGTGTAGTTACGGGCGACCTGACGCTTGCGGCGGCGACCATTCGTCTCCTCGTAGTAGGTGTAGCGGGATTGCCACTTGTTCGTTTTCTCGTTTATGACCCTGACCGAGCCCGGCGTGTAGAACATCGCTCGTCCGTTTCTCCCGTCCGTCTGGTAGCCCACCAAACAGTCCACCAACGTCGCGGACACAGGTTAACTGTACGAACGATACGAACGTAAGCTTTAGCGAATCTACCAGCAAAAACAGTGCATTACGAACGTTATGGTATAGTACGGACGGTTGCTGGTTTCGGCCTTAATGACGATGTGTCCGAGCCTGCTATAGGAATCGGGCCTTTCTAAAGCTGCCGATCTTGTCGATCTTGAAAGGCCGGGACGTGAATGGCTCGTGTCCCGGCCTTTCCTTGTCGCCCTGCCCGCCGGCATTCGACCGCAACATGTTGGTCAAGCACAAACTTTTGGATTCTTTTGGCGTGAGCGGTTTGGTTTTGGTAGGATTTGTCGGCGGTATGGTTGAGGGGGTTTCAAAACTGCCGTGCAGGTAGTTGCGTTGATGAGGCTCGTTTGGCATGTCTATGACCCCTCATTTTTAATGCGTCTGCAAAATGACCAATTGCTTTGACCTGCTGAAACACTATATGTTGTGTTTGACCTAAAAAAAGAATACAGGATATAGATGCCTCTTTGTCGTATGATAGATGGCGGACAGAGAACGAAGACCTTAACTGCCTCTTTTGAACGTGTCCTTGAGCCGCTTGATCGGCTCCAGGGAATGTCCGCATGGAGGCTTATGGTTTATCGAGAACACAGATTGCGCGACGGCGCCGCAAGACAGGGGCAAGCCCTGCCGGGTATCGTTTGGCTCTGAAGCGCGATGAGGCTACGATGCGAAAGAGGCAAGAGGATGAAGATCATCAAGCGCAGCGGCACCGAGGTTGTCTTTGACATCGATAAGATCGTCAATGCCATCCGCGCCGCAAACTTGGAGGTCGAGGAGAGCTCTCGTCTTACCGACCGCCAGGTGGTTTACGCGGCACAAAACGTCGCCGAGGCATGCGAGAACGCGGGTCACACCGTGTCGGTCGAGGAGATCCAGGATCTGGTCGAGGACGAGATTATGCGTCTCGACTGCTACGAGGTCGCTCGCCATTACATCATCTATCGCTATGTTCAGAGCCTGAAGCGCCAGAAGAACACGACCGACGACAAGATTCTGTCGCTGATTGAGTGCAACAACGAAGAGGTCAAGCAGGAGAACTCCAACAAGAACCCGACCGTCAATTCCGTTCAGCGTGACTACATGGCCGGCGAGATCTCCAAGGACCTGACTCAGCGTGTGCTGCTGCCCCAGGAGATTGTGGATGCTCACAATGAGGGCCTGATTCACTTCCATGATTCGGACTACTTTGCCCAGCACATGCATAACTGCGACCTGGTGAACCTGGAGGATATGCTCCAGAACGGTACTGTTATCTCGGGTACGCTGATCGAGAAGCCGCACAGCTTCTCGACCGCCTGCAACATCGCGACGCAGATCATCGCCCAGGTTGCTTCCTCCCAGTACGGAGGCCAGTCGATTTCGCTGACCCATCTTGCCCCGTTCGTCGAGGTGAGCCGTCAAAAGATTCGCGGCGAGGTCGCTCGCGAGCTCGAGGAGCTCGGTGTCTCTGCGTCTGCCGAGAAGGTCCGTGAGGTCGTTGAGGACCGTCTGCGTGACGAGATCCGTCGCGGCGTCCAGACGATTCAGTATCAGGTCGTGACCCTTATGACCACCAATGGCCAGGCGCCGTTCGTGACGGTCTTTATGTATCTTAACGAGGCCCGTACGCCTCAGGAGAAGCACGACCTTGCCATGATCGTGGAGGAGACGCTTCGCCAGCGCTACGAGGGCGTTAAGAACGAGGCCGGCGTATGGATCACCCCGGCATTCCCCAAGCTTATCTATGTACTCGAGGACGATAACGTTCACGAGGATTCCCCGTACTTCTACCTGACCCAGCTGGCTGCCAAGTGCACTGCCAAGCGCATGGTGCCCGATTACATCTCCGAGAAAAAGATGCGCGAGCTCAAGCTATCGAAGGGCGAGACCGCCGGCAACGGCGATTGCTACACCTGCATGGGTTGCCGCAGTTTCCTGACGCCCGACCGCTCGGGCAACGGCTTTAACAATGTCGCCAACGCGCTGAACTATGACCCGAACAAGCCCAAGTACTACGGTCGCTTTAACCAGGGTGTTGTGACCATCAACCTGCCCGATGTCGCGTTGAGCTCGCATCAGGACATGGACAAGTTCTGGAAGATCTTCGACGAGCGCCTTGAGCTGTGCCACCGCGCCCTGCTGTGCCGTCATGAGCGTCTGATGGGTACGCTTTCGGATGCCGCACCGATTCTTTGGCAGTACGGTGCCCTGGCGCGTCTGAAGAAGGGCGAGACGATCGATAAGCTGCTCGTGGGCGGCTATTCCACCATCAGCCTGGGGTATGCCGGCCTGTATGAGTGCGTCAAGTACATGACGGGCCACAGCCACACCGAGAAGGAGGGCACGCCCTTTGCCATGGCCGTCATGCAGCGTATGAACGACAAGTGCGCCGAGTGGAAGGCCGAAAGCGATATTGACTTCTCGCTGTACGGTACCCCGCTTGAGTCGACGACCTACAAGTTCGCCAAGTGCCTGCAGCGTCGTTTTGGCATCATCCCGGGCGTGACGGACAAGGGCTACATCACCAACAGCTACCACGTCCACGTGTCCGAGGAGATCGACGCATTCGACAAGCTCAAGTTCGAGGGTATGTTTCAGCAGCTTTCGCCGGGCGGTGCCATCTCCTACGTCGAGGTTCCCAACATGCAGGACAACCTCAAGGCTGTCATTCGCGTGATGCAGTACATCTACGACAACATCATGTACGCCGAGCTCAACACCAAGAGCGACTACTGCCAGGCGTGCGGCTACGACGGTGAGATCAAGATTGTCGAGGATGACGGCAAGCTGGTGTGGGAGTGCCCCAATTGCGGCAACCGCGATCAGGAGAAGATGAACGTCGCCCGTCGTACGTGCGGCTACATCGGTACTCAATTCTGGAACCAGGGCCGAACCGAGGAGATCCGCGACCGCGTGCTGCATCTCTAATAATCATCCCAGGCCGCCCCGTAGCGAGGCCCCGGACCTTTACTCGCTATTTCGGACAGTCCTGGCTCACGACGGAGGCGCCACTGGCGCCTCCTGTTCGTGCGGAACTCATATCGAGCAAAGGTCCGGGGCCTCGCTACGGGGCGGCCAAGTTGACGTAGCTGAGATGCAGCGCGCAGTCTGCTCACTCCTCGAAGTTCTTAGCGGAAATGAGTCGACTTGCAATAACGGTTTGCTTGCAGCAACGATTGAGCTGCAACAAATTTTTTATTGGACCTCGAACCCTATACTCGATGTTCGCTTCGTTCATTGAGTGTCGCTCGCGAGGGGTCTGGAGTATATCGTTCCGCCCGCAGTTTCGCAGGCCAAAGGCCGAGAATGTTTGAGGACGGAATGATATACTCCAGACCCCCAGGAAGGTTACTTATGAACTACGCGAACATTAAGTATTTCGACATTGCTGATGGGGAAGGCGTTCGTACTTCTCTGTTTGTGAGTGGGTGCCGTCGTGGGTGCAAGAATTGCTTTAACTCCGTTGCGTGGGACTTTGCTGCGGGCGAGCCCTTTGATCGTGCCGTCGAGGATAAGATTATTGAGAGCCTCGACCATCCCTTTATCGATGGTCTGACGATTTTGGGCGGCGAGCCTATGGAACCTGAGAATCAGGCGGGACTCGTTGAGTTTGTCGAGCGTGTTCGTGAGGCTTATCCCGTGGAGTCGGGGAAGACCATTTGGTGCTTTACCGGCGACGTGCTCGAGGAGCTTATGCCGGGTGGTCGTCACCATACTGAGGTGACGGACCGTATCCTTGCCTGCCTCGATATGTTGGTGGACGGTCCGTTTGTTCAGGATCTGTACGATATCTCACTGCGCTTTAGGGGCTCGAGCAATCAGCGCGTGATCGATATGAACGCCACGCGTGCCCGTGCTGCGCGTGAGGGTGTTGCGCTTTGCGACGCTGTGGAGCTTTGGCGGGACGATCCTGTCTATTCGACCCATACTATGTAGCTGGCGGCGGCTGTGCGCCGGCGTGGTACCATAGTGCGAACGTGAAATCGGAAAAGTGAGGCCCAGATGGTCGATCAGGAAAAAGTCGAGGGCGCCATTAAGCTGTTGCTTGAGGGCATAGGCGAGAACCCAACTCGTGGGGGCCTGCTGGAGACCCCGGCGCGCGTTGCCCGTATGTATGGTGAGATCGCCGGCGGCATGGACCAGAGTGCCGAGGAGCACCTGTCCAAAACCTTTGCCGTCGCTTCGAACGATTTGGTTATCGAGCGCGACATTACGTTCTACTCGCTGTGCGAACATCATCTGCTGCCGTTTTATGGCAAGGCCGCCATTGGTTATATCCCTAACGGTCGGGTGGCTGGGCTTTCCAAGCTCGCCCGCACGGTTGAGGTTTATGCCCGCCGTCTTCAGCTGCAGGAGCAACTGTGCGCACAGGTTGCCGATGCCCTCATGGATTATCTCGCTCCCCAGGGAGCGATTGTGTTGATGGAGGCCGAGCATATGTGCATGACGATGCGTGGCGTGCAAAAGCCCGGCACCAAGACCGTGACGCTTGCTCGCCGCGGCGTCTTTGAGACCGATTCCGCGCTCGAGGAGCGTTTCTTTAGGATGCTGGGCCGCTAACCATGAGAGTCGTCAACGACTTTACATCGAAGACCGATGAGGGGACGTCGCGTCGCGGCTTTATGACTTCGGGCCTGGCCCCCTTTGGTGCCATGCCTCGCATTGATTACATTTGTGCCAACGGGCTGTTCCGCCGGCACCTGGGCAACATCGTACAGTTGGAATCGGGGCGCATCTTCTGCCGCCACGGTATTGACCATCTGCTCGATGTCGCTCGCATTATGTGGATCAAGAATCTCGAGGAGCAGCTCGAATTTGACCGCGAGGTCATCTATGCCACGGCACTTCTTCACGATATCGGCAAAGATGAACAGTATGAATCGGGTATATCCCATGATGTTACAAGCGAACGCGTCGCTGATGCGATTCTCGGCGGCATGCCCGATGACGTGGCGTTTGAGCCGGCCGATGCCGCAGCCATTAAGACGGCCATTCTGGGCCATCGAAAGCTGCGCGTGAACAGCCAACCGCTTGAGCGTCTGCTCTATGCAGCCGACAAAGCGTCGCGTGCCTGCTTTGCATGCCCCGCGCGCAACGCTTGCAACTGGAGCGATGATAAAAAGAACCTGTCGATTCGCGTGTAGTTAGTTTGCGCGGTCGGGGTTCTAAACGAAGGAGACGATCGCGTTGAGTAACAAGAAACTGCCCGAGAATGCAACCAAGACTGAAGGCGCCGAGCTCGCTCGCCGTGGAAGGGGCGAAATATCCACCGCAACGGCGGTGCCTCACGTGAGCTATGACGATCTGCGCCATGCCGATCGCATTGTCATTGACGGCCTTGAGGTTTTTGCCAACCATGGCGTGTATCCCGAGGAGAATGCGCTGGGTCAGAAGTTCATCGTTTCTCTGGTGCTCTATGCCGACCTGCGCGCGGCGGGGGAGCACGATAACCTGGATGCCTCGATTGACTACGGCTCGGTGTGCCACGATGTCGATGGCTATCTGCGCGAGCATACGTTTAAGCTCATCGAGGCGGCAGCCGAGGGGACAGCCCAGATGCTGCTGCGCCGTTATCCCTCGCTGCTTGGTGTGCGCATAAAGCTCGATAAGCCGTGGGCTCCTGTTGGCCTGCCTCTGGCAAGCTGCGGCGTCGAGATCGAGCGCGTGCGCTAGTCGACGCTAGAGCTTGTTGAGGGGTGGCTGCTTGAGCCGCTGCGACAGAGCTTTATTGTTGGGACAGTACGTGTCGAGCAGGGCGTGGAATCGCTGATTGTGGCTTGGCTCGAGCAAGTGGACGAGCTCGTGGGCGACAACCATGTCGAGGCATTCGGCAGGATAGGCGGCAAGTTCGCGTGCGATGCGAATGGCGCCGGTCTTGGGCGTGCATGATCCCCAGCGCGTTTTCATGCTGCGCACGGAGACGCGGGCCACGGTGACGCCCATTGCGATTTCGTACGCGTGCACCATATCGTACAGCGCCGTGGTGACCTCGGTTGCATAGAGCTGGTCGATACGGGCTTGGAGCTCATCGGACGTTAGGCCGTCGAGGATTGCGTGCCGCTTGGCCTGTGGGCCTTCGTCCGATTCATCGGTACCCATAAAACTTGCGAAGGTGGCCTGTTTGGGTCGCGGTGCGGGTGATGCAAAGTTGTGATCGAGTGCATCCTGAACGGTGATGGGTTTGCCCCAAAGTGCAATGATGGACGAGGGGCTGAGCGGCTTTCGCACCGTCGCCTGACGTTGCTTGCGCTGGGCAAGTCGGCTGACAATCCAAGCGCTGTTGCGCTTCACAAATGCCTCGATGCGCTCGCGGCTGGCGCCGAGCGGTGCGCTGGCGTGGACCTCACCGCTTGATGTGACGCGTAGGTTGAAGTTCTTGACGCGCTTTTTGGTAACGACGACGGAGATGGGCGTCCCATCCGGCTGGGATACAGAAATCGTAAACTGCTGCGTCAAAAGCGGTCCTTCAGATTGGGGACGGGCCGGCATGTCGACCGTTCGGCATGCCGGCCCGCTCAAGGGATGTGAAATTAATAACGCTCGAAGAAGGCAAGGGCATTATCGCTGCAGAGCTTCTGCATCACGGTCTTGCCAAAATGCTTGGAAAGCATGTTCTGGAACTCGGGCATCTTGCTGGCATCGGAGAGGAAGTCGGGTACTGTGGCACCGTCCCAGTCGCCGCCGAGTGCGATGACGTCCTCGCCGCCCAGGTCGAGCCAATGTTCGATATGGGCTGCCAGCTGGTCGAAGGTGACATCTGCGGCGGTCTCTTTGGTCGCTTCGTTAGAGAGAAACTCGCTGCAGTAGTTGAGGCCGACGATACCGCCCATATCGCGAATGGTGCGGAACTGGTCGTCGGTGAGATTGCGCTTGACGCCGCAAACCGCACGGGAGTTGGAGTGACTGGCGACGAAGGGGCGCGTGGCGTGGGCGACAACCTCGTCAAAGCACTCATCGTTGAGGTGGGAGACGTCGAGTACCATGCCGGCGTGCTCCATCTGCGTAAGTGCCTCGATGCCGGCGGCGGTGAGGCCGGCGTGGGTATCGTGCCCGCTCGCGAGCGGTCCCTGCGCGTTCCAGCTGAGTGATGACATGAGTACGCCCAGGCTCTTGAGTACCTCGATCAGCGCGGGGTCCTCGGCAAAGAACGTGGCGTTTTCGATGGTGTGGATGCAGGCGACCTTGCCGTCTTTGAGCGCAGGGCGAATGTCAGCGGCGCTGCGTACGTTGACCATGCGGTCGTGGTTGAGCATTGCCTGGCCGCTCATGTGCGCCATGATTTGCGCCTGGAAGCGCGCGGCGTGGGCGGTGGGAATCTCGTCGGGGACAAACGTGGCGAAGCACTGTGCCCACGGCGTGTTGCCGATCTTTGCGAGCGAGATGGCGCAGGCGTTGCCCTCGATGAGGTCGAAATCTTGCGGATGCGTTTCGTCGCCGGGGAAATAACCGTCGGTGCCGGCGGTAAAGCGCAGGTCGAGATCGAGCGTGGCCCAGCCGATTCGGTCGGCGGTGTCGCAGTGTAGGTCAAATACGGGATATGCCATGGTTCCTCCGGTTGCAGCGTTTCTTTGCAAACTGTCATTGAATTGTATGACTAGGGTATAGTTAGCGCCATATGTTCACGGCGGCCTGCGTTGTGCGCCGCCCTTATCACGGAGGTTACCATGTCCAACCAGGGCAAGAAGGTCAAGACCCATTATCGCGGCACGCTCGACGACGGCACGCAGTTCGATAGCTCCTACGATCGCGGCGAGCCGCTGGAGTTCACCTGCGGTGCCGGTCAGATGATCAAGGGCTTCGACGCCGCTGTTGTCGACATGCAGGTGGGCGAGAAGAAGACCGTGCACATTCCTGCTGCCGATGCCTACGGCGAGCACAATCCCGAGATGGTTCTGACCTTCCCGGCCGAGCAGGTTCCCAGCATCGAGCAGATCGAGAAGGGCATGAAGCTCTTCCTGTCCACGCCGAGCGGTATGCCCGTCCCCGCCGTCGTCATTGACGTGACGCCCGAGGCCGTGACGCTCGACGCCAACCACGAGCTGGCCGGCAAGGACCTCAACTTTGATATCGAGCTCGTCGAGGTCGAGGGTTAGAGTATGCCTGAACGCTTGGTTTCGACGACATGTTTGGGAAATCTCAACGATCCGTCCTATGAACTCCTGCTTCGCCGGGAGCTGGGCGGTGTCTTTGAGGCCGATGAGCTACTGCTCGATTGGGACCAGGCCGATGTATGTGCGTTTGTGGGCGCGACGGAGCTGGGGCGCACGATTGATGTTCGGCTGGATACTGCCGACGGCGGTCGTCTTGTCGACGGCGACGTGCTCGCCATTGACCGTTCGGGCGTGGTGCCCCTGGTGGTTGTCGTGCGCCTGCGCAGCGCCGAGGTCTATTTGGTCGAAGTCGATCGCATGGATCCGATTGCGCTCGCGCATGCGTGCTGGGAGATCGGCAACATGCATGCGCCGCTCTTCCGGGGTGACTCGGATGAGCATACCGTGCGCATGTATACGCCGGTGCAGCCGGTTTTGGGCCGTATGCTTCGCGGCGTCGAGGGAGCTCGAATCTCGATTGTTTCGCACGAGCTCGATGCGGGTCGACGCTTTGCGTCGAGCGCGGCCGATGTTGTCGTGAGCATGGCTCCGGACTTTACCATCGTTAAAAAGACGCGCGACTAAGCGCGCGTATGCGCAAGACGGGCTTTGAGGGGTGACCGATCAAGGTCCGTCTTGCTGTTGATAGGAGGCTTTGGGGGAAGCATATGGGTCTTGAGGGAATCAAGCTGATTGCATGCGATTTGGACGGCACGTTGCTGCATCCGGGGGAGCGCGAGCCGCGTTCCGAGGCCTTTGAGCTCATTGATGAGCTGCATCGTCGCGGTATTGTGTTTATGCCGGCGAGCGGCCGTCAATATGCGAGCTTGCGCTATCTGTTTGCCCCGGTGGCCGATGAACTCGCCTATGTATGCGAAAACGGAGCCCTGGTCATGAGCGAGGGGCGTGCCGTGGTCAAGCGTTCTATGGAGCGTGGCCTGGCCATGGATATCGCGAATGCCGTGGTCGCCTACCCCCATGCCGACGTGACCCTTTCGTGCGAGGGACACCTCTACACCATGAGCGGCAACGATGCGTTTGTTGACCACCTGCGTTATGAGGTCCATTGTGATGTGGCGGTAGTCGACCGTCCCGAAGACATTGACGAGGATGTCATTAAGATCGCCTTCCAGACGCCCGAGGCGGAGCAGCCGGCGGCGCTGGAGTATTTCGAGCGCCACTTTAGTGATCGAGTCGATGTCATGACATCGGGAACCGAATGGACGGACTTTATCGGCTTTGATTCGGGCAAGGGCTCCGCGCTTGCCGATTACGGTCGCGCTCTGGGGATTTCGCCCGATGAGATGATGGCGTTTGGCGACAATGAGAACGATCGCGACATGCTCAACGTCGTGGGCCATCCCTATCTGATGGAGAGCTGCAACCCCACCATGCGCGGCATCAACGACCGTGTCCGCTACGCGCGCACGGTCGAAGAGGAGCTGCATCGCCTGCTCGCCGAGTAGATATTTGGGGTATGCCTAGAAATCTACTTTTTGCTGCAGAGTGCGGAAAGGTGGATTTTAAGGCATGTCCCAAACATCTACCGGCAGTCGGGGCAGAGACCCTCGAAGATGGTGTAGTGCGACGTGACGTGCCAGCCGATTTGCTCGGACGCCTTGGCGTCGAGCTGGGCATCGAAGGGGAGCGGTACGTCGATGACGCGGCTGCACGAGGTGCAGATGATATGCGCATGCGGCTCGATGGTGCGATCGAAGCGACTCCCGCCCGGCGTCTTAATCGAGAGGATTTCTCCGGCATCTGCCAAGAGATTGAGGTTGCGGTAGACCGTGCCGCGGCTGATCTTGTCATCCTGTTCGCGCACGGCGTTGTAGATTTCGTCGGCGGTGGGATGGTTATAGCTTTGGCGCACGGCGTCAAGAACCAGCTTTCGCTGCTTGGTATTCCTTCTTTGCACCGCCATGCGCCTCGCCTCTTTTCTATCAACGGTCGTAGGTAAATGATACCGTATTTAGCACACAATACTAATAATGAGGACTGAAACCGTCTTCATTGGCAAGTGGGGCTCGGACCTGGGCATCTACGAGGCGAAAACGCGTTCCCATGCGCTCGTAGGCGGCATGAAGCGCCTCGAGATGAGATAGGATGTTTGCCGGAGCTCCCTGTATCTCCATCTCGACTGAGCCGTCTTCCATGTTACGCACCCAGCCGGTGAGTGCGCGTGCCTGCGCGAGGTTGGTGTTGGTAAAGCGAAAACCAACGCCTTGGACTTGCCCCGCCCAGCGCAGGAAATAGCGCAGGGGAGTGTCTTGAGTGGCCTCGTCGCTTGCGAGCACGGTAAGCCTGCGGCGCAGCTCGAGCTCGACGTTTGACGGTTTTTGAGGCTCTCGACTGCCGCCGGTGACGCTGGAGAAGAGCGTATCGAAGAGGCCCATCGCTATGCCTGCTTGCCTGCGTCGGCCGGGAAGGTTATGCCGGCCTGCTGGCGCACGGCATCCATGATGCGTAGTGAGACGAGCGTGACATCGCGGTAGTGGCCAAGCTCGTGGCGTCCCGCCGGGGTCTCCCAAATCTCTTCCTTGACGTTATCGATGCCGCCGATGGCGGTGATAAAGTCTGTGAGTTCGTATTCCATGGTGTTGCTCGATTTGGGCAGGTCGAGCACACGGCCGTTGTCGTTCTGTTCGCGCGGCGCCTCGGTCGCCGAGCCGCGTACGACGTCGCCGCGATAGTCGATGCGGACGTTGCGGGGCGTTGACAGATGGTCGATCTGGATAGTGCCACGCTCGCCTTCGATCTGCGAGGGCAGCAGGTCATTCGTAATTTTGGAGTGCGCGAGCTCGACGGAGATACGGCCACCGCCGTAGCTGGCGAGGATGGAACCGCAGCCGTCGATGGGGCCGTGCGTGAGCTGTTGCGTGGTGGGGTCGAGCAGAGTAGCCATGCTCGTAAGGCCGGAGGGCATGCCGAAAATCTCGACCATGGGCTCGACGGTGTAGACGCCAATATCCATGAGGGAACCCGATGCCATATTGCAGTCGAAGATATTGGTGGCGCGTCCCGCGAGAATCTCGTTGTAGCGCGAGGAATACTTGCCAAAGCGCAATGAGGCGCGGCGGATGGGGGCGATCTCGCCCAGGGCGTCCTCGATGGCGTGGAAGGCGGGATCGTGGAGGGGACGCATGGCCTCGAGGGCCACGACACCTGCTGCCTCGGCAGCGCGGAAGACTTCCAGCGCCTGCGCTTCGGTGGCGCAGAAGGGTTTCTCGACGATGACGTGCTTGCCACCGGCGATGCAGGCAAGGGCCTGCTCGTAGTGAAGTGCGTTAGGGCTGCCGATATAGACGGCGTCGACGTCGGCGGCTACCGCAAGCTCATCGAGTGACGTAAAGTTTCGCTCACCACCGCGCTCGGCGGTAAAGGCAGTACCGCGATTGGCGTCGCGTGAAAGCGTGCCCACAAACGCGGCTTGGTCGTTGGCGTTGACGACTTGGATAAAGTCGTCGGTGATCATGGATGTGCCGATGGTCGCGATGCGCAGCATACGTCCCCCTTGCGTTGTTTGGTCTACAGGATGAGTGTAGCGCGTGGGGATATAAAGCTGCGCGAAAACGCTATTACAGGTCGCTCTCGTTAAAGCCGGTGTCGATATCGAGGTTACTGCCGTCGGCCGCCGTGGTGGCGAGCTCATCGCAGCGCTCGTTGAGCTCGTGGCCGGCGTGACCCTTAACCCAGATGAACTCAACCTTGTGCTTGCTTTTGGCGGTGAGTAGGCGCTCCCACAGGTCGCGGTTCTTGACGGGCTGCTTGTTGGCGGTTTTCCATCCGCGCTTTTTCCAGCCGTCGATCCAGTGTTTATTGAAAGCGTTGACGACGTACTGCGAATCGGAATGGACCTCGACCTCGCAGGGGCGGTTAAGTGCCTCGAGCGCCACGATGACCGCCATGAGCTCCATGCGGTTGTTGGTGGTCTTGGCGTAGCCGCGCGAAAGCTCGGAGGTGAAGGTCTTGCCGGCGGGGTTGGTGTATTTGAGCACGGCGCCGTAGCCGCCGCGTCCCGGATTTGATCGGGCCGAGCCGTCGGTGTAGATGATGACCTTCACATGGTTCCTTTCGTTGGGTACGTTTCGTGTGAGTGACCATTGTAGCGCCGCGTTCGCCGAGGGCTAGCAATCTACCATATCTACCCTGTCCTCAGATGGCTGGTTTTCTTGGATGATGCGGTCGAGCTCGTCGAGGTATTGCTGCAACAGGGGAGAGGGCTTGCGTTCATCGTGCATGATATAGCCTACGTGCATCGTTGGGGCGTCTGCTAGCGGGATCGATGCCATGCCCCATTGCATTTCATTGGAGAGGACACCGGTCGACAGGGTGTAACCGTTCGACGTGATAAGTAAGTTAGTAAGTGTTCCGCGGTCCGAGATTCGTATGTTGCGGTCGCAAGGGATATAGCTAAAAGGTTCCTCGGCGTAATAGAAGGAGTTTGAGGTTCCCTGCTCAAAGCTGTAGCGCGTATAGGGCGTGAGGTCGGCAAGGGACAGCTGCGGGCGGCGTGCGAGCGGGTGGCGCTCGCTAACGAAGACGTGGACCGTCGCGTCGAATAGGGGATGGAAGCTTGCGCGGGCATCGGCGAAGGCCTTCTGCAGAACGCGGGCGTTAAAGTCATCCAGATACAGAATGCCGATATCGCTGCGAAACGCACGGACGTCATCGATGATCTGCGATGTGGTGGTCTCGCGCATGATGAACTCGAACTTGCTGTCGCGGCAGCGCTCGACTACGTTGACAAAGGCCTCGACCGAAAAGGCGTAGTGCTGGGCGGAAATGGCGAGGCGGGCTTGCGGGGTGCCACCGTCCTCGTAGCGTGCCTCGAGCATGTCGGCCTGCTCTACGACCTGGCGCGCATAGCCCAAAAGCTCGGTGCCGTCGTTGGTGAGCGTGACGCCGCGGCTGGAGCGCGTAAAGATCTCCAGATGGAGCTCTTGTTCTAGGCTTTTGACGGCGTTTGAGATGTTGGACTGAGCGGTATAGAGGCGCTGAGCTGCGGCGTTGATTGAGCCGGACTCTGCCACGGCGATAAGAAAACGAAGCTGCTGGAGGGTCATCGGTGCCCGTCCTTTCGATAGCTATCTAAAAAACCGATAACAGGTTAGCGCTTTTAAGTGATTGACCGAGCGAAACAATGCCCGTACTATTCAAAACACACAAAGGCGGTAGGTAATTAAGCCGACCACGGAACCGGGATGTCAAAAGGAGGACCGCATATGAACTGCTTACCAAGACGAATGCCGGGCTCCTGTTTGCGCCCGTCGGCGTGATCAGGAGACAGCGACTTACTTCTTTTTTTATTTACTTTCGTTCGATCAAGGAGATCATCATGAGCCAGTTCATCAACAACCCCGAGCACACCTTTGGTTTCGATACCCTGCAGCTTCACGTTGGCCAGGAGAGCGCCGATCCCGCATCCGACTCCCGCGCCGTGCCTATCTACCAGACCACGAGCTATGTGTTCCGCAACTCCCAGCACGCCGCCGACCGCTTTGGTCTTGCCGATGCTGGTAACATCTACGGCCGTCTGACCAACTCCACCCAGGGCGTCTTCGAGGACCGTATCGCCGCGCTCGAGGGTGGCGTGGCAGGTCTCGCCGTCGCCTCCGGTGCTGCTGCCATCACCTATACTCTGCAGGCTCTTGCCCAGGCCGGTGACCACGTGGTGGCTCAGAAGACCATCTACGGTGGCTCCTACAACCTGCTGGAGCATACACTCTCCCAGTTTGGCGTCGAGACCACCTTCGTCGATGCCCACAACCTGGACGAGGTCGAGGGCGCCATCAAGGACAACACCACGGTCGTCTATCTCGAGACGCTCGGCAACCCCAACTCCGACATCCCCAACATCGACGCCATCTCCGAGATCGCCAAGAAGCACGGTCTGCCGGTTGTCGTCGACAACACCTTCGGCACCCCGTATCTGTTCCGTCCGCTGGAGCATGGTGCCAACATCGTCGTCCACTCCGCAACCAAGTTCATCGGCGGCCACGGCACCTCGCTGGGCGGTGTGATCGTCGACGGCGGTAACTTCGATTGGAAGGCGAGCGGAAAGTACGCCCAGATCGCCGAGCCCAACCCCTCCTACCACGGCGTTTCGTTTGCCGAGGCTGCCGGTCCCGCCGCCTTCGCAACCTATGTCCGCGCTATCCTGCTGCGTGACGAGGGCGCCTGCATCAGCCCGTTCAACGCCTGGGTCCTGCTTCAGGGCACCGAGACTCTGTCGCTGCGCGTTGACCGTCATGTTGAGAACACCAAGAAGGTCGTTGAGTTCCTGGCTGGTGACGGCCATGTCGCCAAGGTGAACCACCCAAGCCTGCCTGAGCACCCCGATCACGAGCTCTATCAGAAGTACTTCCCCAACGGTGGCGCGTCGATCTTCACCTTTGAGATTAAGGGTGGCCAGGAGGCAGCTTGGAAGTTCATCGATCATCTGCAGGTGTTCTCGCTGCTCGCCAACGTGGCCGACGTCAAGTCGCTCGTCGTGCACCCGGCTACCACCACGCACTCCCAGCTCTCTGCCGAGGAGCTCGCCGAGCAGAACATCACGCCCTCCACGATCCGTCTTTCCATCGGTACCGAGAACGCCGAGGACATCATTTGGGATCTGAAGCAGGCCTTCGCCGCGCTGGACGAGTAAGGCGACTTGTGCAAGGACCCCTTGCGACTCGATAGGTATAACTGCATAAAATGCCTGCTCAAGGCGCCTGCGCAAGCAATGGTTGCGCAGGCGCCCTTTTTGCATAGGAAGGGCGCTATTACAGGGCTTTTGGCATGCTTTATGCATTCGAGTTGTGGAAAACTCCTGTTGAGAGGATGTGAGTTTTACGCAATTGACGTGCGCCTTTTGAGTAAAACCGCAGGTCGCGATTTGCTCGAGGTACTATGCAGCG
Organism: Collinsella sp.; assembly: GCA_036298225.1. Lineage (GTDB taxonomy): Bacteria > Actinomycetota > Coriobacteriia > Coriobacteriales > Coriobacteriaceae > Collinsella. The sequence goes on along the minus strand of JAXJJM010000042.1, from coordinate 42,421 downwards.
CGATCGAATCACACGCAGCTCAAACGCAGCAAAAACGCACTACGGAGGTTTCCAGCTACATGAGGATCGATTCACGAAAACCGAAAGCCGCCGCCCTTTCCGCCGCTCTGACCGTGGCGCTTTTGGCGGGCGCCGGCGCAACTGATGCCCACGCGGCAACACTGTCCGATACGGTTGGATCTACGCTGTCCGAGACGACGCTGGTACAGCCCGTTGATTATCGCGGCGATGGTTATGGTTCCATGCAGGAGTGGAACGCCTCGATGGAGGCCAAGCGCGATTCCCTTGAGATGCGCGCTCAGATTATCCTAAACATGTATGGTGACTATGCCACCGATGACGAGCGCGCTGTGCTGCAGGGTTGTATCGATGGTGCGGGCAGCCTTTTGACGATGGGGGAGGTCGACGCGAAGTCGACCGAGCTCGATGAGCTGCGCACTGCGCTTGAGAATGCCAAGCGCGAAGCGCTCGAGGCCGCTGCCGCCGAGGCAGAGGCTGCCGAGGCCGCCCGGGCTTCGTACTACAACGCCGGCTACACTCCGTCCTACGCGTCTGTCGCGTCCTACGCGAACGGATCGGGCCTGACGCGCTCTGCGGGTGTCAATAACTACAACGGGCGCCGCGAGACCTATTACAGCAGCAATGTGCTTTATCACTATCGCACGGGCGAATGGACTCAGGATTCTGAGGGCTTCTGGCGCGATTCCGACGGCTATTACGTTGTTGCCGCGGGCGATATGGCCCAGGGCTCGACCTTTACGGGCTCCAAGGGTGATTGCAAGGTCTATGACTCCGGCTGCGCCGCCGGAACCACCGACTACTACACCGGTTGGTAATCTGCCATAAGCCAATAGGACATGACGGGCGGGCGTCTTTACCGAGCCTTTGGGCAACGTAAGGGCGTCCGTTTTTTGTGCATGCTTGAGCTAACAGAGCCCTTACCGTGGCAGTACGCCGCGCATATGGGCGCGGGGCACACTGGTTCTTGAGAATTAAGGTCTTTCTCTTGGAGGAAGTGGTCTTGTGGACGCTCGAGATATCGCCGTTGCCGCCGTCGCATTGACGCTTGGTTGCCTTGGTCCTACGGCCGCGCTCGTCGCAGGTGTGCAGGGGTCTTGTGGGGCTGCCTCTATTGTGGTCGGCGCGTTGATCGCGGCCGCGCTGCTGGGAAGTGCGGGTGTAGTCCTTTGTCGCGACGATGAGGGGCAGGCGTCGGAGTCGCAGCTCTAACCGTTGTGAAGCTGATTTTTGGCCAAAGATGAAAAAGGAAGCCGCTGCGAGGGGAGTGCCCCTTGCGGCGGCTTTGCCATTGGATCTGTTGGCTGCAGTATGCCGAGCACTACCAGCTGCTTTCTATTTCGCGAATCCTCTGGTAGAGCCAATCGTTTTGCGGCACTTGGATATCGTGTTTGGCGGCCAGGCGGCAAATGGTGCCCGCGAACTCCTCGACTTCGGTTTTTCGTTGTGCGATGCGGTCCTGCGCCATCGAGGGCATACCGGCGGGGTCGATTCCCTCGATGAGGTGCACCATTTGCGTCAGGTCTGCCTCGGTCAGCTCAACGCCCTCGGCGTTGGCAACCGCAAGCGTCTCGCGCATGGCGGAGACAAAACAGCGGCGCTGCTCGGAGCCCGGCTCCGTGGCGCTTCCGTAGGTCCCGCCGTAGGCCATGCAGGTCTGGTTGATGCCGTCGTTGAGCATGAGTTTGGCCCACATGCGGTGCGCAATGTCGCTCTCGACGGTATGGGCGATGCCGCAGCGCGTGTAGAGCTCGTCGATAGCGGCGACGGTTGCGGGGTTCGTGCCGGCCGCCGCGCCAAAGCGGATCTCGCCCGCATTGGTAAAGGTGAGCGCGCCGTTGAGGAACACGGCGTCCATGCCCTGGCAGATACCAAGAACGGTATGCTCCCAGCCAAAGCGTTCGGCAATCTTTTGCTCGCTCGTAATGCCGTTGCATAGCGAGGCGATGAGCGTGTTGGGTCCCACGACACGCTCCATAGTCTTGAGTGCTTGGTCGAGACCGGTGGTCTTGACCGTCAGGATGACCAGATCGGCGGGCGCTGCCTCGCTGGCACGGACGGACATGAGATCGCAGGGCTTGCCGTTGACGGTGAGCGCGTCGTTCGCATGGCGCTCAAAACGGGCATCATCCATGACGTATTCGACGGCGTCGTTGCCGAGCGCCCGGGCGATCACGCTGCCGTAGAGCAGGCCGACGCCGCCCTTGCCGATAAAGGCGACCTTGTTGATCTGCATGTGAATCATCTCCCCATATAAAAGGCGCCCGCGTAGGGGCGCCTGATGGATTGTAAGCCGCCGGAGCGCCTTGCATATGCGGGACGGCGAATATATAGAAGAACGGATGCGCTGTGCGCTTACGCCGCGGGGCAGACCGCAAAGACGCGCGCGGGGTATCCGACGCCATCGCGAACCTTGGGGAAGGTACAGAAGATGACGGCGCCTGTGGCGGGGAGCTCATCCAGATGGTCCATGACCTCGATCTGATAGCGGTCGACCGAGAGGATGTATTGCTCGCCGGGGTAGGGATAGGCGTCCTCGCGCGTGGTCACACTCGCCGGGTCGGTGTCTGCCGGCTCGTGGCCGATAGCGCCGATGTTGCGCTCTTCAACAAGCCACTTGATGGCGTCGAGGTTCCAACCGGGGTAGTGGGGCTGACCGTCCTCGTCCTTGTTCTCGAGGTCGGCCAGCTTGGACCAATCGGAGCGGAAGGCGACAAAGGCGTCCTCGGGAATACGGCCGTGCTCGTCCTCCCAGGCTTTAAGGTCCTCGACGGTCAGGATAAAGTCGGGGTTTGCGGCGCACTCCTCGTGCTTGTCAATCACGCAGAGCGGATGCATAAACTCAATGGGCTCGATCTCGCCGAGGGAGCGGCCGTCTGCATGAAAGTGGCGCGGCGCGTCGACGTGGGTGCCGTACTGTGAGGCGACCGAATACTGAAAGCAGCGCATGGGTGCGAGCATGTCCTCGGGCGTGTCGGGCAGGTAGTCGAAAAGCTTGGTGGACTCGAACGGTTTAAAACCAAACCAGTGCGGGGTGTCGCACGAGAGCGTGTGGGTGAGGTCGACCCAGCGATAATCGGTGCTTTTGAGCTGGGAAGTGAGGTTCCAAAGGTCGAGCGCGGGCATGGTTGGCTCCTTTCATCGGGCTTTTTGCTGATGTTAAAGCGGTGTCGTGACGGCTCGATTTCTGCTACGTTACGATACATTCTCGATTGCGATTCCACGATGTTTCGGCTGCGTGACCATTGTGTTTCGCCTTGTCGGGGCGCTGATGGCGAAGGGAGGGGCCGTGCAATACCGTGTTGACCCCAAAAGTGGTAACCGAATATCCGCTCTGGGTCTGGGCTGCATGAGGTTTCCCGGTGCGCCGGGACACCCCGATGCGAAGACGGCCGATGCCATCATCTCCCGTGCGGTAGAGCAGGGGATTAATTATCTGGATACTGCGTATCTCTATCCCGGTAACGAGGTGTGCGTGGGCGCCTCACTTGAGCGCTTGGGGCTACGCGACCGGGTGTTGCTGGCGACCAAACTGCCGCATGCTTCGTGCAAGTGCGCGGAGGATTTCGACCGGTTTTTCGACGAACAACTGCGCCGCCTGCGAACCGACCATATCGACTATTACCTCATGCACAACATCACCTCGCCCGCCCAGTGGGAGCGCGTGGTGGCGTTGGGTATCGAGGACTGGATTGCGCGTCAAAAGGCGGCGGGGCGCATTCGCCAGATTGGTTTTTCGTACCACGGCAGCGCCGCGGACTTCCTCACGATGCTTGACGCGTATGACTGGGATTTTTGCCAGATCCAGTACAACTACGCTGGAGAGCGCTACCAAGCGGGAACGGCGGGACTCATGGCGGCTGCGGAGCGCGGGCTCGCGGTGTTTGTGATGGAACCGCTTTTGGGTGGACGCCTGGCGGGCAAGCTGTCGCCGCGGGCCCGGGCTGTGCTCGATAGTGCCCGTGACCCGCATTTGCGCACTCCTGCCGCCTGGGGTCTTTCGTGGGTGTGGAATCATCCTCAGGTGACGATGCTGCTTTCGGGTATGACCGATATCGCGCAGGTGGATGAGAATTCGTCACTGGCAGACCTCGCGTTGCCGAATTCGATGACTGCCAACCAGCTCGACACGATTGCGCGCGTGTTGATGGAGTTTGAGAAATCGAACCGTGTGCCCTGCACGGGATGCGGCTACTGCATGCCATGCCCCAAGGGTATCAACATTCCCGGCTGCTTTGCCGCCTACAACGCGAGCTATGCGCACAGCTGGTTTACGGGGCTGTCGCAATACTTTACGGCGAGTGCGGTGCGCACGAGCGAGCCCAAGCTCGTGAGCAATTGCGTCAAGTGCGGCAAATGCGCGCGCCACTGCCCACAGCACATCGATATTCCCGAGCGTCTCGACGATGTGCGCCGACGTTTCCAGCCTGGTCCCGTGACGGCGGTGCTTAAGGCCTTCGGCAAAACGCGCTCCTCATGACCCTTTTATAACTTGCGGTGGAATAGTTCCTGTTTGCGGCAGAATAGGGGCCAAACAGGAACTATTTCACCGCAACTGAAGGGGGCTGTCGTGGGTCATCGGGATTCATGTGATGATTTGCGTGAGGTTTGTTGGGGCGTTTTGGGCGCTGGACACATTTCGCATCGATTTGCATCGTCGCTCAAGGAGGTGGACGGGGCACGGCTTGTGGCTGCCGCCGGCCGCACTCCTTCGCATGTTGAGGAGTTTTGCAGGGCGTTTTCGATTGATGCCGCGCACAGTTATGCCACGGCTGACGATAGCGGCGATGTGGCTTATGATGCGCTGATTGCCGACCCCGATGTCGACGCAATCTACTTGGCTCTTCCACATGGCATGCATGCGCATTGGGTCTGTCGGGCACTGCGCGCGGGAAAGGCCGTGCTGTGCGAAAAGCCGGCCGTTTTGAGTGAGGAAGAGGCTCTCTCGATTGCCTCCACCTCTCGTGAGCGCGGCGTGCTGTTTATGGAGGCGATGAAGAATCGGTTTTGCCCGATGCGCACTCGCGTGAAGGACTTGCTTGCGTCGGGTGAGCTTGGCCGTATTGTCTCGATTGAAAGCGTGCAAAAGCTCGATTACGGCGAGCCTCCTTCGGGCTATCTGCTTGATTCGTTGCAGGGCGGCTGTCTATATGACATGGGCTGCTATGCGGTCGGTTGGTTTGAGGATTTGCTCGCGGGCGCGTGCGAGGTTTCATCCCGTGAAGTTCGCTGGCGTGACGTATCAGGCGGCCGCGTCGATTGGGCCGACGAGATCCGTATGAGCGTCGGCGGTATACCCATTCATATGGTGTGCGACGGCAAAGCAACATATGAAAGCCGCTTAACGATTGTCTGTGAGCGAGGCTCGTTGGAAATCGAGCGTCTCCATCGCCCCGAGCTCGCCCATGTGAAGTATTCCGACGGTCGAACGCTCGAAATAAATGCCCCGTTTGAGATCGATGATTTCTACGGCGAAATCCAGCATGCGACCCAGCTCATCCGGGCGGGGAAACTCGAGAGTCCCGTCATGCCCCTTGCCGCCACGCAGCGCTGCGCGCGCATTATCGATGCGATTCGCTTGAAACTTTAGTGCGTGGGGGCATGGCGCCAGCGCCCGGAATGCCTTGGAGGCCTTTGCCCCTGATGCCCCTTTTATAACTTGCGGTGGAATACGGTCTGTTTGCGCCAAAATAGGGCACCAATAGACCGTATTTCACCGCAACTGATGAGGAGGGAGCTGGAGATGCTGACGATCGGGTGTCATCTTTCGACGACGAAGGGCTATCGGGCAATGGGGGAGACGGCGCTGTCCATTGGCGCCAATACCTTTGCGTTCTTTACGCGCAACCCGCGCGGTGGCAAGGCAAAAGAACTTGACATGGATGACGTGGCGGCTCTGCGCGAGCTTATGGCGCAAAACGACTTTGGACCGCTGGTGGCGCATGCCCCGTATACCTACAACCCCTGTTCTGCCAAAGAGCGGGCACGCGAGTTTGCCTTGGAGGCAATGGCCGAGGACTTGCAGCGTCTGGAAGCACTGCCCGGCAACTACTACAACTTCCATCCCGGTGCGCATGTGGGACAGGGCTCCGACGTCGGCATTCAGATGATTGTCGACACGCTGTGCCAGGTGATGTTTGAGGGACAGCAGACGACGGTATTGCTCGAGACCATGGCGGGAAAGGGCACCGAGGTGGGCCGTAGCTTTGAAGAACTGGCGTGCATTATCGAGGGCGTTGCCGCCAAGCGCCCAGAGCTGTCCGATAAGCTGGGCGTTTGTTTGGACGCCTGCCATGTGAGCGATGCCGGCTACGACATCATCCATGATCTGGACGGCGTACTCGACGAGTTCGACCGCGTGGTGGGTATCGATCGCTTGCATGCCGTGCATATCAACGATTCGAAGAACCCTTGTGGCGCCCATAAAGATCGTCACGAGTGCATCGGTAAGGGATACCTTGGCAGCGGGGAATTTGGTGGCGGTATGCAGGTTATGCAGAATATTGTATCGAATGGCCACTTGCGTTCGCTGCCGTTTATTTTGGAGACTCCGAACGAACTTGCAGGTTATGCAGCTGAAATTAGACTATTAAGGTCATTGCAGCAGTAATGACTGTCACAAAGTAGAGTATTCCATTCACGTTATGGGTTTGTTTCAATCAGTTTTCTCATTGCAGATTCGTAATTCCGGGTGCATAATAGCCAACAGTTTTTGCAGACCTCTGAATCAAACGAGGTCACCGGAAGGAGACTCATTATGAAGCTGAAGAAGCTTGGCGCATTTGCCGCCACGGGTGCTATGGCGCTCGCCCTTGCTCTGACGGGCTGCGGTTCGTCCAACGCCACCTCTGGTTCTGATGCCGGTTCCAGCAGTTCTGACGACGCTAAGGTCGAGAAGGTCGACGGCTCCAAGGAGTACGCGCTCGTCAAGGACGGCACGCTGACCGTCGGCACCTCTGCCGAGTACGCGCCGTTTGAGTACAAGGATGACAACGGCGATTATCAGGGCTTTGACCTTGAGCTCATCAAGGCTATCGGCGACAAGCTAGGCCTGGATGTCGAGTATGCCAACAATGACTTTGACACGCTGGTTCCGGGCGTCGCTTCGGGCGCCAAGTATGACGTTTCCATCGCGGCTATCACCGACACGCCCGAGCGTGAGAAGGAGGTCGCGTTCTCCGACTCCTACTACATGGATGACCAGGCTATCGTGACCAAGGTCGATAACACCGACATCACTGCCGATAACTACAGCGAGAAGCTCAACAACGCCGACGCTACCATCATCGTCCAGTCTGGCTCGACCGCCGAGGCCTTTGCTCAGGAGAACTTCCCCAAGGCCAAGATCGTCCCCTACAAGGATGCCACCGAGTGCTTCAGCGCCCTGCAGTCCGATAAGGGTGACGCCGTGGTGACCAACCGCTCCGTCGCCAGCCAGCTGACCGCCGAGCAGTTCAACACCTGCCAGACCATCAAGCAGATCAGCACCGGCGAGGAGTACGCCATTGCCATCAACCAGGGCAACACCAAGCTCAAGGACGACATCAACCAGGCCATCAAGGACCTGACCGATGACGGTACCGTTGACGCCCTCATGGCTAAGTACAACATCAAGTAAAATAACTACTCGATTGCACGCGGGCCCTTTCCGTTTTGGCGGAGAGGGCCTTTGCGCTTCTCTTGACGGAGAGCGTTTCCGTCTCGTTTTGCCGGCAACTTCTACGATAGGAGCCACCTTGTCTCGACTGAACAAAGGGGCCGCGGAGCAGCGTTTTCCACTGCCCTCGATGCTCCAAAAGCTGGCCTGTGCCCTGGCTGTGGCGCTCGCCCTGGTATGCGCGGGGGCCTGCGTGCCCACGACCGCCCAGGCGCTTGAGACCGCAAAGATTACCGCCCGACCCAATACCGGTTCGGGTAGCGATGTGGTCGGCGGCACCGAGACGCGCATCACTTGGGAAGTCCAGGCCGATGCCGACGAGGAGCTGAGCGGTCTTTCGCTGACGTTTGTCGACGGCACGACGTTTGGTACCGATGACACGCGATTGACGATGCTCTCGGGCGAGGACCTCATGGATCGTACGCCCATGAAGCCCACGTGCAAGGCTGACGGTCAGACGCTCAAGATTGACTTTGGCGAGACGGCGCCTGCCGGCGGCTATTTCCGCGTCGAGGTTTACGGTGTGACGTTTCCCGTCGAGGGCGGCGATGAGGCCTTTAGCGGCACCTATACGCTCGCCGACGGTTCGACCAAGAAGATCTCCAAGATTCCGTCGGTGGAGATCAAGGGCGTGACGGCCTTCGATAACTTCCTGGCCGACCTTAAGGAGCAGCCGTGGGTCGAGGCGTGGAACTCCAATATGTTCCTGCGCCTGTTCCTGAACCCGGTCATTTTGGTCCAGAGCCTGCCGATCGTCTTCAAGGGCTTCCTTATGTCGCTTTCGATCGTGCTCGTGGCGTTTCCGCTGGCAATTCCCTTTGGCTTTGCCCTGTCGCTTATGCGCATCTCCAAGTCGCGCATCCTGCGCTGCCTCGCCGGCATCTACGTGAATATCATTCGCGGTACGCCGGCGTTCCTGCAGATCTATATCGCGTTCTTCGGTCTGCCGTTGGCCGGCGTCAAGGTGGACGACTATGTTTTGGGCGTTATCGTCATGGCCATGAACTCGTCTGCGTACCTGTGCGAGATCTTCCGTGCCGGTATTCAATCGATCCCCAAGGGCCAAAACGAGGCTGCTCGCTCTCTGGGCATGAATGCCTTCCAGACGCTGCTCTACGTTATGATTCCGCAGACGTTCCGCAATGTTTTGCCTACGCTGACCAGCGAGTTTATCTTGCTTTACAAGGATACGTCGCTGCTTGCCGCCGTGGGTGTGGTCGAAATCGTCATGAACGCCCGTACCATCGTGGCCACGACGGGCTCCATTACACCGTACGTGGTTGCCGCCCTGTTCTATCTGGTCATCACCCTGCCGCTCGCTCGCTTGGTGAGCGGTCTTGAGGCGAGGCTTTTGGGTACGACCGAGACCAAGAAGAAGCGTCCCGCTAAGAGCGCCGGACAGGTTGTCGCGACGCCTGCCGATCACATCGCCGGTCTGTAAGGAGGTCCTATCATGAGCGAAACCAATAACTCGAACGAGGTCGTCGTCAGCATTAAGAACCTCCAGAAGGCCTTTGGCGATAACGTGGTCCTGCGCGATATCGATCTGGATGTGCATAAGGGCGAGGTCGTCGTAGTTCTGGGTCCTTCGGGCTCGGGCAAGTCGACGATGCTTCGCTGCATCAATCGTCTGGAGCATCCTACGAGTGGTTCGATTGTCGTCGAGGGCGTGGATGTGTGCGCCAAGGGCGTTGACCTCAATAAGGTGCGTACGCACTTGGGCATGGTGTTTCAGCAGTTCAACCTGTTCCCGCACCTGTCGGTCAAAAAGAACGTCATGCTTGCGCAGCAAAAGGTGCTCAAGCGCAGCAAGGAAGAGGCCGAGAAGATCGCCGTCGAGGAGCTGACCAAGGTTGGTCTTGCCGAGCGCATTGACTTTATGCCGAGCCAGCTCTCGGGCGGCCAGCAGCAGCGCGTTGCCATCGCCCGCGCCCTGTCGATGAACCCTCACGTTATGCTCTTTGACGAGGCCACGTCGGCGCTCGATCCCGAGCTGGTTCGCGACGTTCTGGGTGTCATGCGCGACCTGGCACGCGATGGCATGACCATGATTGTCGTGACGCACGAGATGGGCTTTGCCCGCGACGTCGCCGACCGCGTCGTCTTTATGGACGGCGGCGTCATTGTGGAAGAGGGTACGCCGAGCGAGGTCTTCGACCACCCCAAGAGCGAGCGCACTAAGGCGTTCTTGGGCAATATCTCGTAGCCGGTTGATGTAACTGCCGTTATAAAAGAGCGGGGGCTGGACTTGAATCCAGCCCCCGCTCTTTTGTAGGGATGAGGATGCGCTTTGATGCAGGCTCTTTTGGAGGCCCTGGGTTCGTTACGCGAGCTCGGCTCCGAGGGCCTTGCAAGCGGTCTCGCCCTCATCATCGGGCGCATCGTAGCAAATGACGGAATCGACGACATTGACGCCGGCCTCATCGGCGTCGGCCTTCCAATTGTCCATCCACTCGCCCTCGGCCCACGAATAGGAGCCAAACAGGACGACCTTCTTGTCGCCCAGGCTCTCCTTGACCTCATCCCACATCGGCTGGAACTCGTCGTACTCGAGTTCCTCGGAGCCCATGGCGGGGCAGCCGAAGGCAATGGCGTCATAGCTGGCGGCCTTGTCTGCGGAGAAGTCGGCGCAGGGGACGACCTCGGCATCGGCGCCGGCGGATACCGCGCCCTCGACGACGAAGTTTGCCATGGCCTCGGTATTGCCCGTTCCGCTCCAGTAGACGACAGCGATCTTGCTCATGTTGAGTCCTTTCGGTTGTGCGGCACGCAGCCGCGTTTTGTATGTTCTATCGGGCTGCCTGAACAAGCTGTTTAAGGGTGCAGCCCTGCTGATAGATGTAGGTAAGGTATTGCGTGCATGCGCGATAAGCGTCAAAGGTCGCAAGCGCCTCATCGACGTTTGAGTACACCTTCCAGGCGCCAAAAACCTTGTAGTTTTCGCCGTGCTGGGCAATAAACTGATGCACGTCTTCGTAGGGGTAGCCCAAAAAATACCCAATTTCGTGAGGAAACTCGCATGCACAGCTCTTATCGCACGCATCGCTGTGCGCGAGAACGCAAAGCCCGCCGTCGCAGGCGCTTTCCGCAACATTGCTGCTCGCGAGCGTGATGCGCGCGGCTAGATGCACAAGGGATGCGGGCAGGTTACAAACGTCGTAGCCTTGCGCAGCAAGGGCTGCTGCGGCTCGAGGGTCGGATAAGTAGCGCATGAGGGCGGCGGGGCGGTACACGTAGATCAGCGCTCCGCAGGGACGCCAGACGAGGACGCTCATGTGGATGCCGAGTGGCTCGAGCTCGCGATTGCATTGGGCTATGACGGCAAGCAGACGCGTGCGACGCGCTTCGATATGAGGGTTGCCAGGCATTCCGCTTTGGTTTGCGTAGAGACCGGGATAGGTAAAGAGCGAAGCGGGCTTGATGCCCGCGAGCGTGGGGGAGCAGTTGCGCACGACGGTCGTTTGAAACGTTGGAATGTCGATGGTTCGAGTCACGGTGCCCCTTTCGGTTCCTCATTTGTTAGCCTAGGAAAACTTATACAAGAAAGTAAGCCTTGGTCAACTAAAAAGTTTGAAAAGGGAAACTATTTGACCGAACTGACACGAGATTGCGCTAAGATGAGGACACCCCATGGGGGTATCTAGATAAGACACTTGGAAAGGGGAGCGCATGAGCGACTTGCTCAACCCTGCGAATCTCATCGCGTTGGCTGTGATCGCGCTTGGCATGTTCTTTGGTTTGCGCCGTATCGCAGCTTCGACGCGTGGAAAGAGCTGCTGCAGCGATGGCGCGAGCGGCAGGAAGGCCAAAAAGGTCGTTGTGTCGGATACCGATGAGTCTCACTACCCCTATAGCGCAGAGCTGCTCATTGGTGGTATGAGCTGCGACGGCTGCGCTCAAAACGTCGCGAATGCTTTGAATGCGCTGGATGGCATTTGGGCCACGGTGACGTATGCCGATCACACGGCGAACGTGCGCTCTAAAAACCCAATCGATCGCGAGGCGCTTGAGGGCGCCGTGAAGGGCGTAGGCTATTACGTCATGAAGCTATAGGGTCGGACGTTCGCCGGTACCTAGGCACGACCGCGCAGCTCGATGTCTTGGATGTCGTCGAAATCGATGACAATATCTCTGAGCTTGAGCAGCTTGAAAGCGGGGAGTACCTCGTCGAGAATGCCGGTGCGGCTGCGATAGCCGTACGAATCGTAATAGGTGACACGAAGTAAGTCGCCGCGTTTGAGGCCCTCGAGCTTTTTCGAAAGCTCGAGGGCCTTTTCTTCTGTGAGCTCACATTTTGGTTCGACGGTTATCTCCTGCTTGCGTACGAGCTCGTAGTATCCCGTGAGAGCGGCGAATGGCATAAACTGTGCGGCGCGGTTGGCGCGGACGGCACCGTTGGCGGTGAGTTTGGGGTCGGCGGTGCGACGCCTTCCCTCGGGGTCTGCTAGACGTTCGAAGGGAGTCGGCGGGCGCATTGGCTGTTGTTTGGATTTAGGCACGATGTCCTCCTACCTGGTCGTTGCGTTCGCGTGCGGTGGCGCCGGCGGTAAAGCTCAGTCCTTTGACCAGCGCGTTCTTGCCGTATTTGCCTTTTACAGCCAGCACGGCGCGGGCTAGGTCGCGCTCGCGCCCGTCGGCCTCGACATCGCTAAATAAATCGATAGTGGCAAACTCTTCGGGCATAAGGTTTCCGAAGCCCAGATTGATACGTTTGACCGGTCGCTTGGGGTCGACCGTTTGCGCCCAGAGCTCATCGAAGAAGCCCATGATCTTCTTAAACGAATTGGTTCGTTCGGGTAGCTTTCGAGACGCGTTGGAATGGGCAAAGAGCGCGGCATAACCGCCACGCGGCTTACCGCCGTGCTCGCCCACGAAGATGCCGTCAATCGCCTGTGCCTCGCGAACCATGCGACGGCGCTCGTCGTCGCGCTGGACGGGCTTGGGCGCGCGGGGTGCAAGTTCGGGGCCATCGCTTGCGGTCGGCTCGATCCCCGAGGTGCTTGAGCGTAGATGCCCACAGCCATCGATGTATTGCGCTGTGCCGCTGGCATCGAGCCGGCGGATATCAGCGCGCTCGCTTGCATAGCCCACAAAGAGCGAGATGCTGTCGCAGACCACGTGCTTGTCGACCAGGTCCAGTACGGCTGCATCGACCATCTCGCGCAACACCGTATAGGCCTGTTCGTAGGCATAGCCCCTCGAGAGCACCTGTCCCGTCGTGGTCGAGGTTGCCTGGGGGCGATAGGCCTGGATGTCGGCGATGGTTGTCGGTTCGCGCCCAAAAGCGTGGTCGATCAGGTACTCGGCATTGACGCCGAGCTCGTCATAGAGCAGGTTCTCGTCGAGGGCCGCGACGCCCATCAGGTCGTAGACGCCGTACTTTTCGAGACGCGCCGCCACGCCAGGGCCAATGCCCCAGATGTCGGTGATGGGGCGATGCGGCCATATTTCTTGCCGAAAGGTCTCGTCGTCAAGTATCCCGATACGGCTGGGCACGTGTTTGGCGGTAATGTCGAGCGCTACCTTGGCCTGGAATAGGTTGGGGCCGATGCCGACCGTCGCCGTGATGCCGGTGCGCGCGAGGACCTCGTCGCGCAGCGTGCAGGCGAGCCCTTCCGCATCTGTGTGATAGAGGTCCAGATAGGGCGTCACGTCGATAAAGCACTCATCGATGGAGTAGACGTGCACGTCCTGGGGGCTGACGTATTCCAGATAGATACCGTAGATTTTTGCCGACACCTCCATGTAGTGCTGCATGCGCGGTACGGCCTTGATGTAATCGATGCCGTCGGGAATCTCAAACAGACGGCAGCGGTTATGGATTCCGAGGTCCTTCATGGCCTGCGTGATGGCGAGGCAGATGGTTGTGCGCCCGCGCGATTCGTCGGCAACGACTAGGTTGGTGGTGAGCGGATCGAGCCCACGGTCGACGCACTCGACGCTGGCATAAAACGTCTTGAGGTCGATGCAGATATAGGTGTGCTGCTCGTGCGCCATCCGTGTCCCTCCATCAAACACATGTTCTTATCGAATACATGTTCGATAATACCTGCTTGCGCGGACATCGTCAAAACCTGTCCCTCTTTGGCGGGTATGGTCGTGCGGTTGCATCGGGTTTTTTAACGCAGCTCTAAAGAGCGCGAAACAGCTCGGAAAACCTCGCTTCGTAGCATGAGTCTAACGATTGATACCGCCTATACGCACGGAAGGGTTGTGGGGATAATGGTCAACTATGGGTTTGGTATGCCGACGCGCTTGGTTGCGGATGGGGATGTGGCTCGCTGGTGCGGGCGATTGGTTGCCCACTATGGCGGCACCAAGGCACTGGTCGTGCTGGGAGGCGACAAGCACACGCGTGATGAGCTCGTTTCGGCGGCGCTGGGCTCGCTCGATCGCGCCCTGCTCGAGCGCGTGCTTTTCCGCTGCGGTTTGGTCGGGGGCGACGGGGGAGACGAGCTGATCGACGAAGCCGTGGCCCTGGCGACCGACGAAGGCGTGGACTTTGTCCTGGCGATCGGCGATGCCGATACGGCCGGCTTTGCGCGCGAGCTCGCCCGTCGTATGGCGGCGCTCGATGCCGGTGAGGACGGCTTTGTGCCTTATGGATGCATCGTCTCCGAGGGAAAAGTGCCCGCCGTTGTGGGTGCCGGCGAGGTTCCCGTTTTCGCCATTATCGCGCCCGAACTGCTGGAGGGCATTGGGTCTCCTCTGCGTGAGTTGCTCGGCAGCGTGTGCGCCGCGGCCTAATATTTACCATAAAGGGATAGGTTCTATTTGATTGGTAAAGCGTTTGACCTGCCAAAACAAACCTGTCCCTTTTTGGCCGGTCGCCGTTTGGGGGCCGATTGGCAACGCTCGCTGATTATGGTCTTGACCTGCGCTAGAATAGTGGCATCTGAATGTCCGGGCGCATGGAGGCGTGCGCCCGTATGCTGAGGAGGACTTTATGGCAACTGTTGCCGCACCCATCGACGCTACGTCGACTGCCGCTTGGAAGGCGCTCGAGGCCCATCAGGAGAAGCTCGAGGCCGAGGGCATCGACCTCAAGGCCTGGTTCGCCGCTGACGCCGACCGCGTGAACAAGCTGAGCTTTGACGCCGGTGACCTGCACTTCGACCTGTCCAAGAACCTGGTGACCGATGAGACCGTCAAGCTGCTGTGCGATCTTGCCCGCGAGGTGAAGCTCGAGGAGCGCCGCGACGCCATGTTCTCCGGCGAGCACATCAACACCACCGAGGACCGCGCCGTCCTGCACACCGCGCTACGCCGCCCGGCAAGCGAGAAGGGCCAGCTCATCGTTGACGGCCAGGATGTCGTCGCCGACGTGCACGAGGTTCTCGACCGCATGTACGCCTTCGCCGAGCGCGTGCGCTCCGGTGAGTGGAAGGGCGTTACCGGCAAGAAGATCGAGCACCTGGTGTCCATCGGCATCGGCGGCTCCGACCTGGGCCCGGTCATGGCCTACGAGGCCCTGCGCCCCTATGCCGACGCCGGTATCGACTGCCGCTACATCTCCAACATCGACCCCAACGACCAGGCCGAGAAGCTTAAGGGCCTGGACCCCGAGACCACGCTCGTGATCATCGTCTCCAAGACCTTCACCACGCTCGAGACCCTCACCAACGCCCGCGAGGTCAAGACCTGGATGCTCGAGCAGCTCAAGGCCCAGGGTGCCATCGATGGCTCCGATGAGCAGAACGCCGAGGCCGTGACCAAGCACTTCGTCGCCGTCTCCACCGCGCTCGACAAGGTCGAGGCCTTCGGTATCGACCCGGCCAACGCCTTCGGTTTCTGGAACTGGGTCGGTGGCCGTTACTCCGTCGATTCTGCCGTGGGTCTGTCGCTGATCGTCGTGCTCGGCCCCGAGCGCTTCCAACAGTTCCTCGAGGGCTTCCACGCCATCGACGAGTACTTCTGCAACACCCCGCTCGAGAACAACGCCGTCGCGCTAATGGGCCTGCTCAACGTTTGGTACGTCAACTTCTTCGGTTCCAAGAGCCACGCCGTGCTGCCGTACTGCCAGTATCTGCACCGTTTCCCGGCCTACCTGCAGCAGCTCACCATGGAGTCCAACGGCAAGCACGTCCGCTGGGACGGCAGCGCCGTGACCTCCGACACCGGTGAGATCTTCTGGGGCGAGCCCGGCACCAACGGCCAGCATGCCTTCTACCAGCTGCTGCACCAGGGCACCGTGGTGGTTCCGGCCGATTTCATCGCCTTTGCCAATACCGCCAACCCTGCGACCGATAGCGGTCAGGACGTGCATGAGCTGTTCTTGGGCAACTTCCTGGCCCAGACCAAGGCACTCGCCTTTGGTAAGACGGCCGATGAGGTGCGCGCCGAGGGCACGCCCGAGCAGATCGTCCCGGCCCGCTGCTTTGAGGGCAACCGCCCGACGACCTCGATCTTCGGCGACACGCTGACCCCGTTTGCGCTCGGCGAGCTCATTGCCCTGTACGAGCACATCACGTTTGTCGAGGGCACGGTCTGGGGCATCGACTCCTACGACCAGTGGGGCGTCGAGCTGGGCAAGCAGCTTGCCAAGCAGATCACCCCGGCCTTCCACGACGACGCCGCCAAGGCCGAGCAGGACGCTTCGACTCAAGCGCTTATCGAGTTCTATCGCGCGCATCGCAAGTAGTCGCTGCTGTTAACGCATCGCGCCTTATAGTCAGGGGCCCGTATCCTATCGGATGCGGGCCCCTTTGCTTTGCCGTGGTCCCGGGGCGCACGGCCTTTGTGGAACATTGTCGGGGCGCCGCGCGCTGCGAGAACCCTGCGCCTAGATCTCGGCCTCCGCATGGCCTCGCTGCACCTCGGGCAGCTCCCCGTAGAGCGGATGGTCTTCGAGCCTAAAGCGCTCGACCTGTTCGGGAGTGCGACCGCGTACAAAGAGCCACGAGCGATCGATCGGCGTCGCCATGAGCGTGCTGGGCAGCGCGTCGGCGCGGTCGGAAAACACCCGGGCACTCTCGGGATCCTGGAACGCCAGCACCAGATGCGTGTCGCAGTTGCCCATGATGGAGCGTGCGCGTGCCTCGCCATAGAGCGCATCGAGCTGGTTGGTCGACTGCAGCAGCAGCGTTGCCCAGATGTTGCGGCTTCGGATAATCGAGAGCACGTTGTCGATCTGGGGGATCTGCAGATTTGCGAAGTCATCGAGCATAAAGCGCACGGGCACGGGCAGGCTGCCGTCGGGCTGCCTATCGGCCTCACGAATGAGGCCCATAAACGCCTGCGAAATAAAGAGGCCGGTCAGCGGATCGAGATTGCGGTCAATATCGCTCACGGTTACAAACAGGGCGCAGGGGGTGTGTCCCATGGAAGCGAAGTCCACCTGATGGCACTCACGATAGAGCTGTGCCGCACCGTCGAATCCCAGACACATGACCTTTTCGGCAAGGATGCCGACGATGCTCGCGTGCATGCGCTCGGCATTTTGCGTAATGGCGTAGCGCCGCCATAGCGAGAGGGCATAGCTTTGGGGGTCGGTCGTGATCAGGTCGTCAAACAATCGACCCGTGGCACCGTCCTGCAGGTGCTCGATCAGCTTGATGACCGAGCTGATCGTCTGCTCGTCGGCGGGTAGCTGTTCGGTGACGTAGGCGATAAGCCACGACAGCAGGTTTGCCGCCGCATGATCCCAAAAAGGCTGGTTGTTGTCCTCGATGGGGCAGATGGCCTTTGCCACCGAGAGGATGTCCTGCTGGTTGGGCCTGCCGTCCGCCTTGCGGCGAATGTGCCTTAGGGGGTTGTAGCCGCAGCGCTCGATGCCGGGCGCAAGGGCCGGGACGGTGTTGAGGTCGGCGAAGTTGAGACATTGCACGCGGTAACCGTGGGCTGCCAGCACGGGTCCCACTTCGCGACAAAGCGTGCCTTTGGTGTCGAGCACGATGTAGCTTGCGTTCATTTGCAGCAGGTTGGGCTTGAGGACGTTTCGGGTCTTGCCGGCTCCCGAGGGGCCGATCACAAGTGCATTGTTGTTGAGTCCCGTTTGGCGGGTGTCGCAGGAAAGCGTTCGATCCTTGGCGAGGATGGTGGACGATGCGGACTCAGATGCGGCGAGACGGCTGGCGAGGTTAGACATGGGCGACCTCCTTGGTGGTCGAGAGGATTTCGTGGGCAAAGCCGAGCTCGACGGCGCGCTCGGCCGAAAGGTAGGTGTCTTTTGCAGTGAGGGACTGGATGCGCTTGGGCGTGAGGCCGCTGCGGTCCGAGAGGATTTGCGTGAGGGTCTTGCGGGTCTGCATGAGACGCCGGCTGGTTTCCTGCAGCGCAAGTGCCGAGCCACCTGCCCCCTGGGGGATCAGCGGGTCGTGAATCATGAGCTCTGCATGGGGCGCCATACGGCGATCGTCGCCGCCCATAAAGATCACGGCGCCCATGGACGCGGCGAATTCCAGGCAGACGGTGCGGATGGGGCACGATGCGAGGCGCATGGCGTCATAGATCGCAAGACCCGATCGCACGCTTCCGCCGGCGCTGGCGACAAATATGGTGATGGGGCGGCTGGGGTCGGTGGCATCGAGCAGGCGGATCTGCTGGCATAGGTCGTGGGCCATCGGGGTTTCGATGTTTCCCATGACGGAGAGCTCGCGACGGGCGAGCATCTCATCGTAAATGCTGGTGAGCGTGATACCTCGGGCGGATTCACGCATGGTGAGGGGGCTGATGATGGGGGAATGATTGGTGTCCATGAGGACTCCTTTCTGTTGGTTGTGTTGTGGAATAGGATTGTTGCCCGCGGAGGGGCTGGCGGGCTACAGGGTTCGTCCGAGCCTGAGATCGAGCTCGGTTGTGGGGCAGGCTGCCTGTTCGTGTGGCTCGCAAGCGCCAAGGGCTCCAAAGCGATAGAGCGTTGCGGCGGGCGTGGTGTAGGCGAGCCGCAGCTGATGCTCGACAGGGGCACATCCGTCATTTTTGTAATGAGCCGCGTAGTACTGCGCGATGCTGGCGTTCATCTCGCTGCCATTGCGATGGCGCTCAAACTGGCGTCTGCAGGTCTCGATGATCTTTGCTACCGACTTGGGTGCCGTCGCGGGAACAAGGGCGAGATAGCCCTCAAATAGCTCGTTGATGCTCAGGAGGCACAGCAGGTCGATCAGCGTCCTTATGGCTGCTCCCTCGGCAGAAAAATGCGCGGTCATGCGGTTATATCGGTTGCGGTCGACGATGGCCGCATGGGGTCTTGGAGTTTTCTGCCCCGTGGTCCCGGGCTTTTGCCGCGCCTGTGTATTGAGCTCGACGTTGCAACGCTTGAGGCCGTCCAACGGAAGGAACAGTGCGGTGCGCAGGGTGTTCCGCTTGCTTTCGAGTTCATGACGCTCGTCGGGTTCCCATTCGAGCTTGAGTTTCGTGTCGAGCGCCGTAAGCATATGGGCTAGGCAGCCTACGGTAAGAACGTACGAATCGTTGTCGCGTTTTGGGGCATAGGGGTCTGTCAGCTTGCGAATGTCGGGGTCGCCCATGATCTTTGTGCAGCGCTTCAGCAGTTGAGGGTGGTCGGCCAAGATCGTCGCGAGCGGTAGCGACGCGTAGTTCTTGATGGTCGCGGCGGCAAAGGCGGCGTCATATTCGTTTGCATATGCTCGCTCAATGCGGGCATCCAGAATGCTTTTCTTATCGCCGTCTTCAGCGTGGTGGTTTGTCATAGCTTCTCCAATCGGTTGATGTTCGTGCTGTTTGTTGATGTGTTGGTTGTCGTGAGTGATGTGCTTGCCGTGGGTGATGTGCTGACGTTGGGGTGCTATGCGGTTTTCAATGAGCCCGTGAGGCAGTTGCTGCAGGGGCGGGATGGAACGGCCCATGCAAGGCGGAAGGCATCGTGCTCAAAATCGAGACAGCAATGCCCTGGGTGCCTCACATGTGGCAGTTACCTCATTAAGTTGTCATTGCGTTTGGGGTTGTACTTTGCCGATCTTCCTTCTCTTACACGCTAAAACTCAAACTTCATATGCTCGATCTACTTAAAACCGCAACGGCGGTCTTTTATCAACTTATATGTCGGAACGCGTCTTTGCAAGTACTTTTTGCCTTTGTTTCAAATGGGGTGGTTTTGCAACCGTCACGCGCCACGCTATGCGAACGTGCCCCGGCTCGGATAAGATGGTGCGATCGAGTTCTACCGCGCTCACCGCAAGTGGTCTTTGCTGCTGAGATAGGTCATGGCCGAAAGGGGCCCGCATCCCAACAGATACGGGCCCCTTGCTATTTAAATGGGCATGAGGGTGTATTGAGGGGGGATGCCTTGCTGTCGGCATCCGCATGCGGTGCCATTCGCTGTCCGTAAATATACGTTTACGGCTAATTTCATACCACTTGTCGGAATGCGGACGCTGTCCTTGCATGCCGGGCGTACATTGAACGTGGTTTTTCGCGTGAAACCACGAATCGCTTGTCAGCTCCGAACAAGGAGGCCCAGCATGACGCTTGCCAAACCCATCAATAAATACATCGACTATATCGATGCCCCCGAGGACACGTTTGAGCAGTATGTCGAGAAGGCGTTAAAGTACAACTTTCGCTGCGTATTTGCGAACCTGCAGGAGTACGAGACGGGCCGCGCCATGCTCGAGGGCTCTGACATCATCCTTGCCGGCGCTATCGACTTTCCCCAGGGCACTATGACGCTTGAGGAGAAGCTTGCGAGGTTTGAGGAATACGCTGCGTGTGGCTTTACCGAGATTGACTACGTTTTGAATCAGGAGTCGGTTGAGAACCGCGATTTTGATGCCATCGAGCGCGAGATGACTACCATTGCTGATTTTTGTCGCGCGCATGGCATCACTGACAAGGTGATCGTCGAGATGTGCAAACTGGACGGCGACGACGCCGCCAAGCGCCGTGTATGCGAGATCGCGCTGGAGGCCAAGCCGGGATTCCTTAAGACATCGACTGGCAGAAGCTTTGGCGGTGCTAAGCTCGAGGACGTGCGGCTGATGCACGAGGTGCTCGGCGATGCCGTGGCAATCAAGGCGGCGGGCGGTATCCATAATTACGAAGAGGCTTGCGCATTCATCGAGGCCGGCGCCAGCGCGTTAGGTGCATCGGCGGGCATCGCGATCGTCGAGGGCACACCGACGGATGAGCGTCGCTAGCAGACGTATTTGACCTGAGCGATAAAGCTTCACGACCACACGCCGTTCATGTTCGGGACAATATGACATTTTTCCCGTTGTAAACGGAGTCGCGATGGGTGTTCTGTATGATGGCTCAGACAAGGTTGTTCAATGACAGGGAGGCATATATGGCAATCAAAGCCATCGCGATGGATATCGACGGTACGCTCACCAACGATCAGAAAGTGATTAGCCCGCGTACGCGCGAGAAGCTGCTCGCGGCGCAGGAGTCGGGCATTAAGCTCATTTTGGCTTCGGGCCGTCCCGCATGGGGGCTGCACGCCTTGGCGCAAGAGCTCGACCTTCAAAACCATGACGGTCTGCTGGTGGCCTTTAACGGCGCACACGTCGTCGATGCCCAGACCGACGAGGTGCTGTTCGATCAGGCTATGCCTGCCGACGAATTGCATCGCCTGATTGATCACCTGCGTAATTTTGACGTGATCCCTATGATTTCGCTCGGTCGCGATTTGCACGTCGAGGACTCGTACCATTGCATGATCACGCTGCCTGACGGCTCGCAGAAGAATATCGTCAAGTATGAGCGCGACGCGTGCGATCTTAAGATTCGCGAGGTGGAGAGCCTGCATGAGGTCGCTGATGCTTATCCCGTGGACAAGCTGCTGACGGCGGGCGATCCGGCCTACCTGCAGGCGCATTACGAGGAGATGTATGCGCCCTTTAAGCAGACGCTTTCGGGCATGTTTACGGCCGACTGGTACTTTGAGTACACGGCGCCCGGTATCGACAAGGCCCGCGCACTCGAGGGTGCCCTGCCCAAGCTCGGCATCGATGCCAGTGAGGTCGTATCGTTTGGCGACGGCCAGAACGACAAGTCCATGATTGAGTGGGCCGGCACCGGTGTTGCCATGGGTAACGCCGTCGAAGAGGTTAAGGCTGTAGCCCAGATGGTGACCGCCGATAACAACGAAGATGGCATTGCGGTGACGCTGGATAAGCTGCTGGGTTAGAATCGCCGATTAATGCATGGCTCGGGCGCCTGCTTGCGGGCGTCCTTTTGTTAGGGAGGGTGCCGTGTCCGCATTTCCGTTCGACGCCGTTATCTTTGACATGGACGGCGTCATTGTCGATACCGAGTATTACTACTTGGGCGAGACTGCCGCGTTTGCCAAGGAGCTTGGGCTTAATCTGACTCAAGAGGAGTTGAATGGGCAGGTCGGTACCTCGCATCAGTTCTTCCTGCATATGCTGGTCGATTGGTTTGAGCGCGCCGGTAAGGGGCACTTCACTGGCGAGGAAGCGTTGGCCCGTTGGGACGAGTGGGCGCATAAGCGTCCGCGTGACTATCAGGCTTTGATTAACCCAGGCGCCGTGGATACGATTCGAGAGCTGCCGCGCCGTGGCGTTCGCGTGGCGCTTGCCAGCTCGTCTCCCATGGTTAGCATCGAGGAAGTGCTCAACGCATGCGGGCTGTCTGATGCCTTTGAGTATGTGGTGAGCGGCGAGCAGTTTAAGGAGAGCAAACCCGAGCCCGACATCTACCTGCATGCGCTGGACCTGCTGGGGCTGCCCGCGAATCGCTGCTGCTGCGTTGAGGATTCCGTTCCGGGCATTACCGCGGGTAAGCGAGCCGGCCTGACGGTTATTGCCAAGCGCGAGGAGCGCTTTGGCTTTAGCCAGGATGCCGCGGACAAGATTATCGACCAGCTGCCGGAGCTGCTCACGCTTTCTTAGGAGCGCGGTAGTTGCGCGTTTTTCGGGTCTGATGAGTAAATAGCCAACATTTTGGTGCGACACCTAGCATACTTTAAGCTAATGCGGGCTTAAGGGCTTGTTGAATGCCCTTAAGCCCGTTTTAGAATTAATTGTGCTGGGAGAGGGTATATGCCACCGACTGAAGGGCCAACTGACGGTAAAGCAGCGATACCGCTGTACCAACAGGTTATTGATATCATCAAAAACGAAATCAACTCCGGCGCCTACAAGGCGGGCGCGCGGATACCCAACGAATTCGAATTGGCTGAGAGCTATAAAGTTGGCCGCGTTACCGTGCGACGCGCTATTGAGGAGCTCGTCCAGCAGGGCTATCTAACGAAGCGGCAGGGGAAAGGCACGTTTGTCAATGCCCCCAAGCTTAAGCGCAAGATTCGCCAGAAGAATGACGTCCAGAGTTTTTCGGACGCATGTCGCGTTAACGGAATGGAACCGGGGGCGTGTGTCATTTCGAGAAAGATACTGCCGGCGGATTCCACCGAAGCACAGTTCTTTGGTGTTCCCGTTGGAACTGACTTGATTTGCGTTGAGCGCGTGCGCACTGCCGATGGCGTCCCTGTCATGCTCGAGAACAACATATATGTTTACGAGGACAACGCCTATCTATCAACGGCACCTCTATCTAACCAATCCATTTTTGAGTTCGTGCGCAACCGGACGGGCCGCACGCCCGCGTTTACCGACCCGTGCACGCTCGAGATCGCGTGCGCGTCGCCCGAGGTCGCTCGACTGTTGGCAGTTCCCGTTGGCGAGCCCTTGTTTTATATGGAAGCCTTCTTTTTCGATGAGCAGCGGCGGCCGTTTATCATCGGTCGTCAGCGGATCGTTGGGTCTCGCTACGTTTTTGACATCTAGGACATTGCGAATGGAAACGCCCGGTGGATCATCTCACCGGGCGTTTCCATACCGTTCACGGCGCAAACGCAACCGTTCAACCGCGTTGCGGCAATCAGTTTGAAATTATCTTGATGAAGGAAAAAGCTGCTGGTAATCTATGGAACGTCATAGAACGTTTGCATTGTGCAAACGTTGAAGCGAGATGCGATGCAGTCTCGAGTTCTTTGGAGGTATCTATGTCAGATACGAAGGCGAAGAAGACAAACAGACGTTTTAAGTTCAAATTACCGCATGTCTATACGATCATGTTCTTGCTGATCGTTGTCTTTGCGGTCCTGACTTGGATCGTTCCCTCTGGTCAGTATCAGCGCAAGACGATTTCGACAGCGGCGGGCGAGCGTGAAGTCGCCGTTGCTGGAACCTATGAACAGGTCGATAAGAACTACACCGATTCCGAGACCGGCGAGACCATCAATCTGGGCCAGGATATCTTCGCGGTTCTGCAAGCGCCCACCAAGGGCATCCAGGAGGCTGCCGACGTCGTTGCGTTCGTCTTATTGATTGGCGGATCGTTCGCGATCATCACCAAGACCAACGCTTTGAATGCCGGCATGAGCCGTGTGATTAAAAAGCTTAAGAACAAGGACATCCTCATCATTCCCATCACGATGACATTGCTGTCCATTTGCGGCACTACGTTTGGTATGTCTGAGGAAGCCCTGCCGTTCTATGCCATCTTCATTCCCATCATGATGGGTATCGGTTATGACTCGATGACGGCATTCATCATCTGCTTCCTTGGTCCTAACCTGGGATATTGTGCTTCGACCATCGACCCGTTTAATGTTTTGATCGCCCAAGGCATCATTGGCATCGAGGGTAATCCGCAACTGTGGCTGCGCGCCGTTTCTTGGGTTATCTTCACTGCCGTCGGTATCGCATGGGCCATGCGCTACGCCATGCGCGTCAAGAAAAACCCCGAGTCGTCCATTGTGTACGAGGACGATAAGCTCAAGCGTATTGAGTTTTCCGTGACCGATGCCTCCATCGAGGAAGAGTTCACTATCCGTCAGAAGCTCGTGCTCATCGATTTTGCTTGCGGTATGGGCATTATCGTCTGGGGTCTTGTTACCCAGGGCTGGTACATGAATGAGATTTCCGCCGTGTTCCTTGGCATGGGCTTGCTTGCCGGTATCCTGGGCGGTCTTGACCAGCAGACAATCGCAGAGGAGTTCGTTAAGGGTCTCGCCGACTTTGCGTACGCTGCCATCGTTATCGGTATCGCTCGCGGTATTCTGGTCATCGCCGAGGGCGGCATGATCATCGACACCATCCTCCAGGCGCTCGCTACCGCGCTCGCCGGTGCACCCGCCGCCGTCTACACCACGTTTATGTATATCGTCCTTGGCCTGCTCTCTTTGCTGGTTCCCTCGAGTTCTGGCCTGGCGGCGCTCACCATGCCCGTTATGGGCCCCCTGACCGAGCTCATGGGCCTCAATCCCGAGGCAGCCGTCACCGCGCTCCAGTTTGCCAACCAGACCATCAACACCATCAGCCCCGTGGCGGGCATGACGGTCGCCGGTCTTGCCGTGGCTAGGATTTCGTTTGGCCAATGGTGGAAGACCATTTGGAAGTTCTTCATTTTCATGGTCGTCTTTGGCGTGATTGTAACGGCAATCTCTGGCATGCTTCCGGTGTAGGTGGTTGTGATGTCTGATCGTTTGACGGTCCTGACGTCTAAGAGCGTCTTTACCGGTACGGGGGACCTGCCGTTTGAAGGTTTCGTAGCGGTCCGTGGCAATCGAATTGAGGCTGTTGGCACCAAGTGTGAGGTAGCTTCGTATTTGACCCAGGCGGACGAGGTAGTTGACCTGGGCGACCGCACCGTCATGCCTGGCCTGATCGATGTACATACCTTCTATACAGGCTGGGCGCTGCGGACGTTGGGGTCTGATCTGTCCGGCATCGCTGATGCCAAAGAGGCCGTGTCGCTCTTGCGTACATGGAAAGAAGATCATCCGGATTGCGCGGCGGCTTTTGGCCACAACCTACCCGAAACGTTGGCATCGGATGCCGAGAACGCAAATACGGCAGCTGTGTTTGACGATTGTTTTGGCGATATCCCCGTCGTCTGCTTTACATCGGGTGCGGAGACCTGCGTTCTCAATGCTGCCGCCAGTGCGCGATACGGCTTTACACCCCAGGCGTGCTATGCCGAGAAGATCTGGCGCATGATGAGCGATTTCCTCGCGCTGCCCGAGGTGCGTGCCGGGTATTCGGACTACATGAGCATGCTTAACGAGCGCGGCGTTACCGCCATCAAGGAAATGGCGTTTGATGACTACTACGGCTTTGCCGACGAAATGGCTCGCCGTGAGGAATCTGGTGAGCTGACGGTTCGCGTCTCTATGATGTCGCAGCCGGTGGGCGCCGGTGCAAATCTGGCATATGCCCGCGAGGCGCGAGAGCGCTTCCGGGGACCGTTCGTTCGTTTTTCTGGCTTCAACCGTATGACCGATCGCGGCGTATGGGCGGGGCTTGCCGAGATGATAGACCCCTATGAGGACTCGGCCGATGCGGGCGCTGCCGGCAAGACGGTCGTCGAGGAGCCAGAGTGGGATCTGATTGAGAACGAGCTGCGTGCAATTGATGCTGACGGCTTCCGATATTCCTTGCATTGCCAGGGCGATGGCGCCGTTCGTCGCACCGTGGCGCTCTATGCCTCGCTGCCTCGAGACGAGCATGGACGGATGCTTCGTCGCCATGCGATTACCGATCTCGAGAACTCTGACCCGACCGATCTTGTCAAGTTTGGCAAGTTAGGTGGAATTTGCGAGGTCTATCCGCAGATTCTGACGCTGGACCGGCGCGAGGATTGCCTGTCGATGATGCGTCGACAAATTGGCGAGACGCGACTTTTGCACAGCTGGAATCGCCGCGGCATGGAAGATTCCGGATGCACAGTGTGCTGTGGCACGGATTTGCCGCTGTTGATTCCGAGCTTGGGCGAGTCAATCTACAGTGCGTGCGGCGGATACTTCGACGACGGACTGCCCGTGAATGAGGTCAACACGCTGACGCTTGTCGAGCTCTTGTGCGCTTGGACTGCCGGGGGCGCGTACGACCTGATGCGCGAAGACGAGCTGGGTACGCTTGAGGTTGGCAAGCTTGCCGATATCTGCGTGCTCGATCGGGATGTGTTCGACCTCGATTATCGCGACGCACGTGATCTTGCGGTTGACATGACGATGTCGGACGGACAAATCGTGTTCGATCGAAATAAGGAGGCATAAGATGCCTGAATCCAAACCGACGCTGCGCCGCGAGCAGATTGCGGGCATGAATATTCACTACATCATGTGGTCGCTCGATTACTTCCTTGATGTGCAGCAGCGCTTGGGCTTTGAGTCCATTGAGCTGTGGTGTGCGGAGCCGCATGTGACGCTCGACCACACGGGCTACTTTGAGGCTGAGGTCCTGGCGAAAAAGGCTGCAGACCGTGGGCTTAGGTATCGTACTCTGTGCCCCGAGAATGTTGTCTATCCTTGGCAGTACTGCGCACGCAAACCGCTGCATGAACAGCGCAGCCTGGCGTACTTTAAGCACGGCATTGAGCTTGCCGAGGTACTTGGGTGCGACCGTATGTCCGTCAACTCGGGTTGGGGCGACTGGGACGAGGACCGCGAGGAAGCCTGGAAGCGCAGCCGCGAGCACTTGTCCATTCTGGCGGAGTATGCCGGCGAGCACGGTCTGGTGCTTACGATGGAAAGCCTGCGTCCCGAGGAGAGCAACCTTGTGACGACGGTTTCCGATGCGAAGCGCATGATTGACGAGGTCGCGAGCCCGTACTTACAGCCCATGGTTGATACAACCGCGATGTGCGTTGCAGGCGAGACGCTCGAGGACTGGTTTGCCGCCTTTGGTGATGGGGCAATTCACGAGATGCACTTTATCGACGGTGACCCGTATGGCCATCTGGTGTGGGGCGATGGCAAGCACGATATGGACGCCTTCGTCGCCACGCTCAACGCCCATGGTTTCGACGGCATGCTGGGCCAGGAAATCACGGACGGTCGTTACTACGATGATCCGGCGGCGGCAGATGCCAAGAACATGGCCGCATTCGAGAAATATCTGATTAACTAAAACAACTATCGGCCACGCAGCCAACGTCATTGATTGCGGCCAAACAAGAAAGGAACTGGATATGAACGCACACGATCTGATCAAAGAGGCAATTGCCGAGAAGGGCAAGTTCGACAGCGTCTACTGGATTGCTTGCGGTGGCTCCATGATCGATTTGATCCCGGCCCATGAGCTTCTGCAGCGCGAGGCAACCACCTTCACTTCGTATATCTATACGGCTCGCGAGTTCGATATCATGCGTCCGCGTCGTCTGGGCGAGAAGTCCCTGGTCATCGCTTGTAGCCACAGTGGCAACACCCCTGAGGTCGTCGAGGGCTGCGAGATTGCCCTTGCTGCCGGCGCTACGGTGATCGCCCAGACCGACAACGCTGGATCTAAGATCGACACCGGTAAATGGACCACGTGGGTCTACCCGTGGGGCGAGGGCGTGCCGCAGGCCGAGGTCCCCGCTGGCATTTCGCTGTCGCTTGCGGCAGAGCTGCTCGATCAGCAGGAGGGTTACGCCGATCTTGCCGATATGTATGCCGGTATCGCCGAGATGGATAAGATTCTTCCCCCGGCACGCGAGAAGGTAAATGCCGAGCTGGGCGATCGCTTTGCCAAGCTTTGCCAGGAGCACGAGTTCTTCTATATTCTGGGCAGCGGTCCCAACTTTAGCCAGACCTACGGTTTCGCTATCTGCTCTCTTATGGAGATGCAGTGGCAGCACTGCAGCTACATCCACTCTGCCGAGTACTTCCATGGCCCCTTCGAGGCTACTCAGGATGGCGTTTTTTACTTCCTGCAGATGGGCTCCAGCGAGTGCCGTGCTATGGACGAGCGCGCCCTGGCGTTCCTTAAGACGCATACCGATACACTGATGGTGCTCGATGCCAAGGAGTACGGTATGGAAGCCGTGCCGGCGAGCGTCCGTGCCTATCTGGACCCGGTGCTGTTCTACGCCATGAACTGCGAGCTGCGTGCCGCACGCGGCAAGGTGTTTGATCACGATCCCGATTTCCGTCGCTATATGGGTGTTGTCGAGTACTAGAAGGAGCAAAGGCCATGGCATTTAACGTTAACGCGCTCGGATTTGGCGACAACGTCGTCGATCGCTACGAGCATATCCACACCATGTATCCCGGCGGCAATGCGGTGAACTTCGCCGTTTATGCCAAGAAATGCGGTGCCGCACGCTCCGCATACATGGGCATTTTTGGCAATGATGCCGCTGCCGAGCATGTCATTGCAAGCCTCGAGGATGAGGGTATCGAGCTTGACAAGTGCGAGCAGATGATTGGCGAGAACGGAGCGGCTCGCGTGACCGTCGTCGACGGTGACCGTGTCTTCCTCGGCTCCAACGAGGGCGGTATCCGTGGCGATGCGCGCTATGTCCTCGATCGCTTTGACCTTGCGTACATGAAGCAGTTCGATGTGGTTCATTCGGGCAACTATTGCTTTACCGAGCGCGAGCTGCCCAAGTTGAAGGCTGCGGGCGTCACGGTCTCTTTTGACTTTTCGGACGACTCTACCGACGAGTACTACGAGCAGATTGCGCCCTACGTCGATTTCGCATTCTTTAGTGCGGCGGATGCTGCGAGTGAGGACGAGATTCGCGAGCGTCTGGCATGGGTGAAGGGCCTGGGTCCGCGTTTTGTGTCGGCTACGGCGGGCGCCGAGGGCTGCATTGCTTACGACGGCGAGCGTTATTACCGCCAGCTGGCTAAACCGGTAACGGACATGAAGGACACCATGGGGGCGGGCGACTCGTTCCTCACCTCGTTTTTGATGTGCTATCTCGATTCCGCCAAGCGCGGTGAGGATGGCGCCGAGGCCATCGAGCGCGCGCTCGACTTTGCTGCCGGGTTTGCCTCGACCGTGTGCGGTATGGAAGGTTCTTGGGGCCACGGAGCACCAATCGTCGAATAGCTTAAGAAAGCGTACGGCGGTCTGGCTATGAGGCCTTGGACGGCCGATGCAAAACAATAAGCGAAACGCGAAAAGGGGGGCTCGCCATGTGGTGGGTCCCCTTTTGAACATTGGAGAAGACCATGGGTATTAAAGCGTGCGCGGCTGGTTTTTGCTGTGCGGACGTCTATCAAAACATCGGCGTGTTCTATCCGACTGGTAATGGCATTGACTGGGGTATCCATCTTGCACGAATGGGCGTTTCGGTATCCGCCGTGTCGGTTGTCGGCAAGGACGAGTACGGAGACAAGATGAGAGAGGCGCTGGCCGCTGAGGGGCTCGATATCTCACATCTGCGGGTGGAGGATGGCGACACCTCGGTGATGCTCATGGCATTGAAAGACGGCGTCGATCGCGTGCATCTCGAGGCAATCGATGGCGTAATGGAGACATATCGTCCGAATGAAGATGACCGGGCGTTTATCCTAGAGCATGACATCATTCATACCGACCTGTTTGGCAATTGTTTGGACCTCCTGCCCGAATGGCATGATGCGGGCAAGACGGTGGTTATGGACTTCTCGGTGTTCAGCCAGGATCCCGAATATGCCTGCGAGAATCATTTTCCTTACGTTGACTATGCATTCATGTCGTTTGAAGAGGACACTCCGGAGCTGCGAGACTGGGTACGCCACGTGCAGGAATTGGGACCGCGCGTTGCGGTTGCCACGCTTGGCGAGAAGGGAAGCATTGCCTATGACGGTGAGCGCTTCTATGAGTGCGGGATCGTACCGGCGGAGAAGGTCGTTAATACCGTGGGTGCCGGCGACTCGTATATTGCCGGGTTTACCAAGGGCGTGATCGATGGCCTTGATATTCCGGCGTGTATGAAGGCGGGCGCTGAGCTGTCGTCCCGAGTGATTGGTTCGTTTGAGCCGTACTAGGGTCAAATGCCTGGAAAGGAGTACGAAATGGTTATCGACATGTTGGTTCAGCCCATGCTCTACGGCGAGATCTGTACGCCGGGTGATGAGCCTGATGGATTCGGTTTTTGGTCACGAGAATTTGGTATGGGGCATATGGGTCCCATGGATTGGGACGAGCTTCAAGTTGAGATGGACGTCTGCGATGTGCAGAAGAGCTTGCTCATGCCGCTCGATGTAACCACGGCATGCGGAGGGCACTTTGGCACCAACGACCAGATTGCCATGCTGGTTGCCGCGCATCCCGATCGTCTGTGGGGATTTGCGAGCGTAGACCCGCAGGTGAGCGGTGCCGCAGACGAATTGGAGCGCGCCTTTACCGAGTTGGGGGCAAAGGGGCTTTGCCTGCATCCTGCAAAGCAGGGTTTTGCCCCCGATGATGCTGTGGCCGAGCCGCTTTACGAGCTGTGCGAGCGCTATAACAAGCCGGTGGTTTTCCATGCCGGTATGTCTTGGGAGCCTGGCGCAGAGCTCTCGCGCAGTAACCCGCTTGCATTTGAGCACACAATCGCAACGCATCCAAATGTGCGCTTTAGTTTGACTCACTTTGGCTGGCCCTGGGTACGCGAGACCGTGGCGATGCTGCTCAAGTATCCCAACTGCTACACGGACACCTCTATCACTTACATCGATTCGCCCGAGGAGATGATGCAGCGTCTTTTCACGGTCGATATGGGGCCGCTGTGGTATGAGCGCGCGCTATCGCACCAAGTGATGTTCGCCAGCAATACGCCGCGCTTCCGTGCATTCAAACTCAAGCGGGCGCTCGATACCGTGCCCATGCGCGATGATGCGCGAGAAAGGCTCTACTGGGGTAATGCCCTGCGTTTTCTTGAAGGGGATGAGTAAACATGGTGACGCTCGAGACATTGAGCTATCTATCGACTGCTCCGGACCAGTTCATCGATATTACCGAAGACGTGCACGCTGCCATCGAACGCAGCTCGGTGACCAATGGCTTGGCAGCGATTATTTTGTCGCATACGACCTGTGGAATCGTGGTAAACGAGGGGCTGCCCTGCGTGGAGACGGATCTTATGGAGACGCTTGATCGCATCGCCCCACTCGATGCCCCCTATGCGCATGCACACTTCCTGCCGAGCTATGGAGCCACCGGCAACAACTCCTGTGGGCATATCAAGAGCATGATTTGTGGAAACAGTTGCTTCTTTCCCGTCCAAGATGGCCACATCGTGTGCGGAAGTGCCCAGAACATCTATCTTGCGGAGTTTGACGGTCCGCAGAAGCGAAAAGTGTACGTCGAGGTGCTGGGGGAGTAACGTCCCTGCAATAACTCTATGAAGGAGCACGTTATGTCGTTTCTAACCTCGATGTTCAAGACCGAAAAGCCGGTTATCGGAATGCTGCACCTGCGTCCTCTGCCGGGCGATCCACTGTATTACCCGGGCGGAAGCGTGTCGCAGGTCGTGGAAGCCGCCAAGCGCGATCTCGAGGCGTTGCAGCAGGGCGGTGTCGATGGCATTTTGATTACCAATGAGCTCTCGATGCCCTATGAGCAGCACGTTTCTCCCTCAACCCTTGCATCGATGGGCTATGTAATCGGGGCTCTATCCCATGATCTGTCGACCCCTTGGGGAGCTGAGGCTATTTACGATGGTGATGCCACAATCGAGCTGTGCGCTGCCGTCGACGCGCAGTTCACACGCTGCAATTTTTGCGGTGCCTGGGCCGGTGATCTTGGGCTGATTAACCGAGATTTCGCTCACACCATGCGTCGCAAGGCGGCGCTGCGCTTGGACGACCTCAAGCTTTTTCACTTCATCACGAGCGAGGGGGAGGTTTATCTCAACGACCGCACGACTGCGGACATTGCCGATTCACTTCTCTTTAATTGCCTTCCGGATGCAATGGTCATCGGCGGTTCGGCTGCCGGTCGTGGCGCTTCGGACGAGCTTGCCGATGAAGTCCGCGAGCGTGTTGGCGAAGTGCCTGTGGTATGTGGCACCGGTTGTCGCGAAAATACCGTGGCTGACGTATTTGCTCACTACGATGGCGCGTTTGTCGGCACCTGCTTAAAGCGCGACGGAAAGCTGGATGCCCCGGTTGATGTTGAGCGGGTAGCTCGTTTTATGGCTGCCGCTCGTACGGCGCGAGGGGAGTAGGCACCTATGGCGCTCTATCTGGGTATTGATATTGGGACAAGCGCCTCTAAAGGCGTTTTAATCGATGATCGATGCAATATCGTTTGCCAAGCCTCTTGTGGACACGAGACGGACAACCCGTGTGATGGATGGTACCAGCATGATGCGGAGGCAGTTTGGTGGGGCGATTTTTGCCGCTTGTCGCGCGAGCTGGTGGCGCGATCGGGGGTTAACGCGGCGCAGATCGGATGCGTGGGCCTTTCCGCATTGGGTTGCGACTGTGTGCCGGTCGATACCGAGTGCAACGCGCTGGCACCCGCGATTTTGTATGGAGTCGATGCACGTTCGAAGCCGCAGATTGACGAGCTTCTTTCCGAATATGGGTCAGACCGCGCACGCGAGCTTTTCGGGCACGATCCCTGTTCGTCAGATATTGCTCCCAAGATCTTGTGGTTTAAGGAGAATATGCCCGAGGTGCACGAACGTGCCGCGAAGTTCCTGACGGCGTCGTCGTTTCTATGCGCAAAGTTGACGGGGCGTTTTACGGTGGACCGTTATTTGGCGGAGGATTTTCTTCCCCTATATGACCGCTACACTTGGAAGGTTGATGCTCGGGAATGTGCTCGTTTCTGCCGGCCTGACCAGATGGCGGAGGTAATGTCGGCTACCGATATTGCCGGGGTGATTACGCAGCGTGCGGCAGAGGCGACGGGGCTCGCGGCAGGGACACCTGTCTTAGCGGGAACGGGCGACTCTGGTGCCGAGGCCATTTCGACGGGTGTATTCCGTCCCGGCGATATGATGGTTCAGTTGGGGAGTACGGCGTATTTCATCTACCTAGCTGATCATATGATCGATGATGCCCGCCTGTGGCCAGGGACGTTTATCATTCCCGGAACTTACGGGATCTGCGCGGGGACCAATACGGCGGGTGCGCTCACATCGTGGCTGCGCCAAGAGCTGTATCGTGATGCCGTGGAGGCCGAGGACCACGGTGGCCCCGATGCATATTCGGTTATGGCGCATGATGCCGCCGACGTGGCGCCGGGTGCCGATGGGCTCCTGTGTCTGCCGTACTTTGCGGGGGAGCGTACTCCGCTCAATGATCCCGCGGCGCGTGGCGTCTTCTTTGGCCTGACCGGAAGGCATACGCGAGCCCATATGGTTCGCGCCGCCTTGGAAGGCGTCGCGTATACTGTTGCATCCCATGTCGACATTATCGAGCGAGAGCATGGACTGCCAATTGGGCGCATTATGCTTGTCGGAGGCGGAACCAAGAATCCAGTTTGGATGCAGACTATCGCCGACGTATGCGGGCGCGAGGTCTCGGTTGCCAAGGTTACGGTGGGCGCATGCTTCGGTGATGCCATCATGGCAGCTCTCGCAGGCGGCGCCTACGCATCATGGGATGAACTCGCCCAAGTCCTTGGCGTTGCGCAAACAATCGAGCCCGATATGGCTGCCCACGAGTTATATGCGTCGCGTCGTCATATCTTTGACGAATTGTATGCACGCAACCGTGATCTCATGCACGAATTGGTGTAAAGCTGCCGAATTGTACTGCCTACCAATAGGGACTGCGTTGTGCGATTCGCATGTCCCTTGGCATTTTTTGCCCACAGGGGTTAGCGAAGGTCAAAAACAGAGTGCGCATTTGTTAAAACTGCCGACTCGATGCGCTTTGCGTCACAGTTTTTGAGTGAGGCAATGCGCATCGAGGTCCTTGTGAGCGATTTGATGAGCGACTGCGCGCTTGTTTCTGTGTTTGGTTCGGCCGGCGCATCGGTCTCGAGCAGTAGGCGGTCGAGTGGAATCTGTCGTGCGTATTCGCGACCGCGCTTGGTCGCGAGCATGCGTTCGTTGACGGAAAAATAACAGCCCGCATTACGCGCGCGGACGAGTTCGTCCGAAGTACCGCTAAACCAGTGGAAGATGATAACGGGGGAGTCGGGGTTTGGGATGGGTAGTCCATGCGATTCGAGGACGTCCAGTACGGCTCCTGCCGAACGAACGGCGTGAATTGATATCACGCGCCCGGTAAGAGGATGCTGCACGAGCGCATCGCAGAGCCGGTTAAGTGCCTGTATTTGTAGCGGCTCACTTCCAGCAAAGCGCGCGGAAAAGTCGAGTCCGACTTCGCCGATGTAGCGTTCTTGGGCAGCAACTTCGCAAAGCAGATTGACTTCGACAAAACCGCAGTGGCCATCGGCGAGCCACCAGGGGTGAAGCCCAACGCCGGCGATGATGCCTGGTTGGCGACAGGCGCGCTCGTTTGCGGCCGAAAAGTCGCGCGGATTGACGCCGCAGTCAAATAGACCCAAGCCCAGCGCCGTCGCCTCATCGGCAACGGCGTCCGGGTGAGCCATTAAATCAAGATGGCAGTGTGCATCAAATAACCGGGGCTCCATCTCGGTGCGCTCCGCTAGTCCAGACGTTGGCCATCGGAGCGTACGCGCTCAGTGCCGCGGCCGCTGATCTGGCGAATGACCTCGCCGGCAATCATTTGGCCCATGATAGGGGGCATAAAGCTGGCTGTTCCGAGCTCGGTGCGCTCGTGGATGTTGGAAGGGTCGCGGGGCTGGGTCTTAACCGACTCCTCGCAGCTAAACAGCACGTGCAGGCTCTTGATTCCGCGCTTCTTGCATTCTTTGCGCATGATGCGGCTCATGGGGTCACGTACCGTATCGAAAATGTCGGCAAAGCGGAGGCACTCGGGATGGAGCTTGTTGGCCCCGCCCATGGAGCTAACCAAACGAATGTCGTGGTCCTGAGCATATTTGGCAATGGTGAGCTTGGCCGAGATGGTGTCGATGGCGTCGATGACGTAATCGAGCTTGCCGCCTGTCTGCTCCAAAACGCTTGCGAAGAATTCGTCGATGTTGTCGCTTAGCAGGTATTCGGTACGCTTGATGACGGTGGCGGCAGGATTGATGTCTTTGATCATGGCCTCCATAACGTCGACCTTGCGCTTGCCGATGGTGCTGTGAAATGCGATGGCCTGGCGATTGATATTGCTGGGCGCGATGATGTCCTTGTCCAGAATGACGAAGTGACCGATGCCGCCGCGGGCGAGTGCCTCGCAGCAGTTGGAGCCCACGCCTCCGCAGCCGAGCACCAGCACCGTGGCGTTGGCGAGCTTATCGAGTGCCTCGCGGCCCATGATGATCTCGAGCTTGGTGTCGCGTGTCTCGATGGGGGCTGCGGTTTCGGTCATAAATATCCTCCGATGGGGAAGCAGGTCGTGTTTTAGCTATCGCCATTATAGGTAATCGCCCATAGGTTGCGATGGCGTTTGCTTTGATGTGGTTTGAAGCATTGCGATTAGACAGTTAGACAAACATCTAAATATCGAGTATAGTGTGCGCGTCGAACGAACTGGTGAGAGGAGGTTCTATGCCGGGAGAGGGTTTTAAGGCACTGGCCGATCCGACGCGGCGGCGTATTTTGGAGCTGCTGCGCGAGGGCAATTGCACGGCGGGGGAGCTTGCCGAGCATTTTGACATCAGCAAGCCTTCGCTGAGCCACCATTTGGCGACGCTTAAAAATGCCGGGCTGGTGACCGACGAACGTCATGGCCAAAACATCGTATACAGCTTAAATACCACCGTCATGCAGGACTTGATCGGTTGGTTTATGGGCTTTACAAACACGGAAGGTGATAAGGATGAATAACGAAAACAAGGGCATTCACCCCACGGGGGTATCGTTGCGCGTGTGGATTGCGCTGGTTGTTCTGTGCGTCGCCAATGTCGTAGCGCACCTCATGGTGATGCCGAGCTTGCCTGCACAGATTCCCACGCACTGGGGCGCGAACGGCGCCGTCGACGGTTGGGGTCCTAGCTGGATGGCCTCCGCGCTCGGCGTGCTGCCTCTGGCGCTTCTCGCAATGTTCTGCGTGGTGCCGCGCATCGACCCCAAAGGTGAGGCATATCGAACCTCGGGCAAGTTCTACCAGGGCTTCGTAATCGCCTTCACCTTGTTCATGTGCGCCATAAGCTGGCTGGGAGAGCTTACGGTCTGGGGCGTGGTGCCGGCGGTCGGTTCGGTCAACGTGCTGATTTCCGGTGTTGTCGGTTTGCTGTTCATCGGCGTAGGCAACTACTTGCCGCGTGTGAAGCAGAACTATACGCTCGGTATCAAGACACCCTGGGCGCTTGCCGATCCCGAGAACTGGCGCCGTACGCAGCGTTTTGGCGGCGCCTGCTTTATGGTGCTGGGTATTGGCCTGATTGTGATGGGCGTGGCAGGCAGCGTGCTTTCGAGTGAAGTCGTCGCCGCGGTGATTGCGGTTCTGGCGTTTGGTTCGGTTGGAGCCGTCTACGTCTACTCGTATCTGTTGTGGCGCAAATCGCAGCGAGCCGCTCGTTAAGGTTGCGGAAAACTAGCGTACGCAGTTCATAGTATGTTCCGGGGGACTTTTCCCAGGTAGTATTAGGGGGTGTGGGCAACCATGCCCCTTTTTCGTTACGTTTCAGAGCTGGTTCCCTCATTTCGTTTCCACTAAAGCGAATCAAGAATAGGGAAACAGCAGGTAGAAAGGATAGAACAGACATATGGCGGAGTTTATCTACCAGATGTATCAGGCTCGCAAGGCCCATGGCGACAAGGTGATCCTTGACGACGTGACCCTGAGCTTCTACCCCGGTGCCAAGATCGGCGTCGTGGGTCCCAACGGCATGGGCAAGTCGACCCTGCTCAAGATCATGGCCGGCATCGAGGAGGTCTCCAACGGCGATGCCAGGCTCACCCCCGGCTACACCGTGGGCATCCTGCAGCAGGAGCCGCCGCTCGACGATGACAAGACCGTCATCGAGAACGTGCGCATGGCGTTTGGCGATATGATCGCCAAGGTCGATCGCTTCAACAAGATCGGCGAGGAGATGTGCGACCCGGATTGCGACATGGATGCCCTCATGGCCGAGATGGGCAAGCTCCAGGACGAGATCGATGCCGCCGATGGCTGGGATATCGATTCCAAGCTCGGCCAGGCCATGGACGCCCTGCAGCTGCCCGATTCCGACATGCCGGTCAACGTGCTTTCCGGCGGCGAGCGCCGTCGCGTGGCCCTGTGCAAGCTGCTGCTCGAGGCTCCCGACCTGCTGCTGCTCGACGAGCCCACGAACCACCTGGACGCCGAGTCGATCCTGTGGCTCGAGCACTTCCTGCACAACTACCAGGGCGCGGTGCTTGCCGTCACGCACGATCGCTACTTCCTGGATAACGTTGCCGAGTGGATCTGCGAGGTCGACCGCGGTCACCTTTATCCCTACAAGGGCAACTACTCCACGTATCTGGAGACCAAGGCCGCCCGTATCGAGGCACAGGGCAATCGTGACGCCAAGCTCGCCAAGCGCATGGAGGCCGAGCTCGAGTGGGTGCGCAGCTCGCCCAAGGCTCGCCAGGCAAAGAACAAGGCCCGTCTGGCTCGCTACGAGGAGATGGAGGCCGAGGCCCGCGCAAGCCAGAAGCTCGACTGGACCGACATCCGCATCCCTGTGGGCCCGCGTTTGGGCAACAAGGTGCTCGAGGCCCATCATCTGCACAAGGAGTTCGATGGCCGCGTGCTCATCGACGACCTTTCGTTCACCCTGCCGCGTAACGGCATCGTGGGCGTCATCGGCCCCAACGGTGTGGGCAAGACTACGCTCTTCAAGACCATCGTGGGCCTGGAGCCGCTGACTTCGGGCGAGCTCGAGGTGGGCGAGACCGTCAAGATCTCCTATGTCGACCAGAACCGTTCTGGCATCGATCCCGATAAGAACCTGTGGGAGGTCGTCTCGGATGGCCTGGACCACATGATGGTCGGCGAGACCGAGGTCCCCAGCCGCGCGTACGTGGCGAGCTTTGGCTTTAAGGGCCAGGACCAGCAGAAGCGCGCTGGCGTACTCTCTGGTGGTGAGCGCAATCGTCTGAACCTGGCGCTCACGCTCAAGCAGGGCGGCAACCTGCTGCTCCTCGACGAGCCCACGAACGATCTCGACGTCGAGACGCTGTCCTCACTCGAAGCGGCGCTGCTCGAGTTCCCGGGCTGCTCGGTGGTCATTAGCCACGACCGTATGTTCCTGGACCGCGTCGCCACACACATTCTGGCGTGGGAGGGCACCGACGAGAATCCGGGCAGCTGGTATTGGTTCGAGGGCAACTTCGAGGCCTATCAGGCCAATCGCATCGAGCGCCTGGGCGAGGACGCGGCCCAGCCGCATCGTATCCACCGCAAGCTGACGCGCGATTAGTCGAGCTCAGGTGACCTAACGAGAAAGGGACGATAACCTTGGGGTTATCGTCCCTTTTTGTTACTTGGTAGAAGGCTCGACTTTATCGATGGTCCAGGCGGCTCCGAGACCGCCGGTGGTGTTGCGGCGGATGCGCACGGCAACCTCGCGGCGCTCGCCGGCCTGCGTGTAGCGCAGGGGGAAGCTTGCACGGTTTCGCGCGGCCTCGATGGTACCGCGCTCACGGGCGATCCAGTAGTACTCGCCGACGATGCCGAGCGTGTCGGCGCCGTAGGGGAGATAGGTCGACAGCTGGTGCAGAAGCGGACCGGGGCAGAAGACTTCGGTTGCGAAATCGACGGGGAAGTCCTCGGGGATGGCGGGCGCTGCAGGTGCGGGGGCCGATACCATTGCCGGTGCGAAGGCCTGCTCATTGACGGGCGTCACCTCGACGACGGGCACGGGTTCGGTGCCGAGCACTGATTCGATGCCCACTTTCGGCATCGCCGCGGAATCTGCAGTCTCGACGATAGCGGGTGCGTCTGCGGTCGCGGTGTCGAGCTCAACTTGCGGAGCGTTCTCGTTCTCGACGCTCGACTTTGCCTCGATGGGCGTGGAAGCCATGGTGGTGATGCCGGCGTTGACGTTCTCGGGGTCATAGACGACCGTGAGCGAGATGGCGGGCTGCGGCGTCTCGGGCTCCGGCGCCGACTCGGTAACGCCTTGATCGGCGGGCTCGTCGGACTGGTCGTCCTCGGCCTCGTTGCCAAAGACATCGCTGTTTTGGAACGCAGACGTCTCGGGTTGGTCAGCAGCTTCTTCGGTTGTCGACTTGGGAGCCTCGTTGAGCTCCGCAGTGGCGTCCTGCTCGGATATGACTTCGGAATCGGTCGTGGCGGCGATTTCGGTTCCTGCTGTTACCTCAATAGCGACTTCGATCTCTGTCTCGGGCTCGGGTTCCGGCGCGGCTTCAACCATGGCTTCGGGCTCGGGACGCTTAACGTGCTTGGGGCGCACGGCCTTGAGGTCCTTCTCACCGCGTTTCTTCTTTTTGTAGGACTGCTTGGCGCCTTTGGCAGCCTTGGGCTTGTCCTCGCCCTTGGCAAGGGCGGCATCCCAGGCATCGTTGGCGATGACGGTGGCATACAGGCGGCCGCCCTTAAAGACGGTCAGCTTAATGCAGTCGTTGAGCTCCTCGAGCAGCTCGCGCGTGGACTCGAAGCCCAGGTCATAAGCGGTCATGTCGCCGGCGGCGAGCGCCTCCTCGACCTGTGTCATAAACGTTTGCTTGCCGCACCCAATCGCGTCGCGCAGCAGGCGATACAGATAGATGTGGTTGCCCAGCGAAAGCGTGGGCCTAACTATTGTCTTGCTCATGGCAAATCTCCTCTTTACACATGTAAAGCATCTTACCATCGCATAGCGTTCGCCATGGCGGCGCCCAAGGCAAACGGGCGCGAACCGCTTTCGATTCGCGCCCGTTGTACAGGTCGGTTATCTATGAGAGGCAAATGTGCTTAGTTGCCCGATGCCGTGCCTTGGCTCGAGTTGTCAGATGCCGTGCCGGACGCGGTTCCGCTCGAGCTGTTCGAGCTGTTGGTGTTGCTGCTGTCTGCTGTGCCCGTTCCCGAAGCGGTGTCGCTCGTCTGGCCGCCCGTGCTCGGCTGCGAACCGTCAGTCGTTTGGCTTGAGTCGGTCGTGCCGGACGGCGCGCCACTGTTGGCCGTAGAGGAATCGGTGCCCTGCGATTGGCTTTGGGTGTTCGAGGACGAATCGGTAGAGGTAGAACTGTCTTGCGTGCCGTCCGCCTGTGCCTGCTGATCTTGCGACTGGGTGTTGCCATTTGCATCGCTCTCGGTCGTGCGCGACGAAAGGATTGGCTCGGGGCGCTCGCCCAGACCCTCACCGGCGGTGGTTATAAGGATGGCGCCGGTGCAGGCGATGACCGCGACGATGGCGATGGCGATCGAGAAGACGATGACCTTCTTTTGCGTCTGGCTGCGCTCTGCCGCGGCCTTGGCGCGCAGGCTGTTAGGGGCGACGCGCGTCGTGGTCGCGCGTCCCGCAACCTGACGCATCTCCTGCGTGGTCGCGGCGCCACCTAGGTGCTCCTCGACATTGGGCTCAACGGGCTCGTAGGCGCCGGCAGGGTAGTCGACAGCGGCATGCGTGCCCTTGATTGCTTCGGCGCTGGCAGAGATAAAGTGGCGGTAGACCTGCGAGGACACAACGGTGATGACCGAGCTCACGGCGGCGCCAATTACTGAACCAGCGATACCAATCTTGGAGGCAAGCGCGACGCTCGTGGCGGCAGCTGCGGCGCCGGCGATGATCTGGGGAATGGAAATGTCGTCGAACAGGCCCTTTTTGGGCGCGATGGCCATGGTCTGTCCGATGGAATGGTTCTCGTGCACGCCGTTGTTGAGCGATGCCGGCGTCATGACGCGCGTGCGCGGCGCGTCGGTGTACTTGGTTGTCATACGGGGTCCTCCCGGTGTAAATCTGCTTCGTTTCGTGTAGCCATCAGGGTACCCACCAGATGTGAATCGTACGTGACATTTAATAGATACCATCAACTCATCAATTGCTCACCAAGTTGGTGGGATGCGGTTACACCCGGCGGTTGAACTACAATAGGACTTGCTAATTGTTGTGAATGGCGTCTACGCACGGGAGCATTCTTATGAATCTTCACCTTTCTCAGTCTGACGGCTTTTTACGTGTGGCGGCGGCGTCGCCGCGGATTCGCGTTGCCGATGTCGAGGGCAATGCCGAGGTTGCGCTGGCGGCTGTTCGCGAGGCTACCGAGCGCGGCGTTCGTGCTCTGGTTTTGCCCGAGCTTAATCTGACTGGCTATACCGCGGCTGATCTGTTCCATAATCGCACGCTGCTGCATGCCTGCGAGGCTGCTCTGGTGCATATCCTCGACGAGACTCGCGAGCTTCCGATTGTCTTTACCATTGGTCT
Source organism: Collinsella sp. (assembly GCA_036298225.1). Taxonomy (GTDB): domain Bacteria; phylum Actinomycetota; class Coriobacteriia; order Coriobacteriales; family Coriobacteriaceae; genus Collinsella. The sequence continues at coordinate 760 of JAXJJM010000042.1, read as the reverse complement.
TCCCGTTGCAGTTGCCGAGAATATCTACAACTGCGCCGCCGTGTGCTGCGCGGGCGAGCTTTTGGGTCTTACGGCCAAGAAGTATCTGCCCAACTATGGCGAGTTCTACGAGCGCCGCTGGTTTGCTCCGGCACCCGCAGATCCCGTGTGGGTCGAGTTTGCCGGTCAGGGTCCGGTTCCGCTGGGTTCGGGACTTGTCTACCGCTGCTGTGATGAGGGTGCCGAGGATATGGTGCTGGGCGTTGAGGTCTGCGAGGACCTGTGGGTGCCGGCGCCCCCTTCGACCGAGATGGCGCTTGCCGGTGCGACGGTGATCCTCAACCCGTCGGCTTCGGACGAGATTATCGGTAAGGCGGATTACCGCCGCAGCCTCATTTCCAACCAGAGCGCGCGCCTGTACTGCGCCTATGCCTACGCGGACGCGAGCGAGGGCGAGTCCACGACCGACATGGTCTTTGCGGGCGAGAACCTCGTCTACGAAAACGGCTCCAAGCTCGCCGCGACCAAACTGCTTACCTGCGATATGGCCATCGCCGACGTTGACCTTGACCGCCTGGTTGCCGAGCGCCGTCGCTCGACGACGTGGACGCGCGCGGACGATGCGCCGGAGGCCACGACCATTGAGTTTTCGTTTGAGGGCGTGCTGGCCGAAGAACCTGTCTTGCGCGATGCCTGCGATATCGACCGCGTTTTCCCGCGCGCGCCCTTTGTGCCGGCCGACCACGGCGACCTGGCCGAGCGCTGCGAGACCATCCTCGAC
>JAXJJM010000041.1:0-14070 GCA_036298225.1 Collinsella sp. | reverse complement strand
GCAGAACTCGTCTACCTGAGCTCTTCGGGCGGCGCGGATCTCTATCCCACGCTATCGGCCATCGAGCACCTTGCTTTCGTTAGGGAGGCGTGGAAATCGGCCGCCGACATCGACTCGCTCTGCAGCTCCCTCGGAATCTCCCCATATCTCGACAAGCCGACCCGTAAACTCTCGACAGGAATGAAGCAGCAGGTAAAGCTTGCCATGGCGATATCGACCGGTTGCCCGTACCTTATCCTCGATGAACCGCTGAACGGCCTCGATCCGGGACAGCGGAAAGCCTCCTGCGACGCGATGCGCAGCGAGGTGGCGCGGGGACGCAGCGTGCTCATTTCAAGCCATCTGCTCGACGACCTGGCAGACCTCACCGACTCGTTCTACTTCATCGAGGCCGGCACGCTCGTGGAAAAGATCAAGTCGTCCTCGCAGACGCTCAAGCAGGAATACCTCGATACATACGAGCGAGGTGAATGACATGAAACTATTTGAACAGCTGAAGTCCAATGCGTCGCGCATGGCTGTCTACGCCATCCTCGTGGCAACGGCTTTATGCGGAATCGCGGCACCCGTCTATGCGCTCAACGGAGAGAAAGGCGATGTCGAACCCGCGTACATGGCTTCGACGGTTAAGGACCGGTACAAAGCCTTCTCTGGAGACACGTTTTACGTAGCAGAGTACGACACGACCTACCGTCAGCTTCGCTACAACAAGGGCTACGACTATCTAGGCGCAGAGGCAATCAGCTATACGTCGGGTTGGTACCGCTCCAGCTATGGACACATAACCCAGTTCAAGTGTAACTACCGTGTGTACAACTAAAGCAACCGGCTGGGACGAGGGGCGACGCAAAAGCGTCGCCCCCGTTTTTAACCATGTCAACTGAACCTAGTTCAGTTTGGTTGATTTCCGATCTCAGCCGAACACATTGAGCGGAAAGGCCGTTCCCGCAGTCAGTCGAACGTCCCCGGGGCCCTTCTCAGGCCCCGGGGACGGCATTTTCCCAGTTGAAGGAACGGTGGAGATGTGTTTCGATGGGTCAGATTCGTGTCGTTCCGAAAAGACCGTGAACCTTTTGTGGGACGCGCGGCGCCGTGGTACCATAGCCGAGTTTGTTGTCTTGGTCGGAAACCAAGACGCCTTATGCGCTGATCGGTAACCAGCGCCTGACTAATAAGGAGTCCTACCATGAAGCAGGGTATCCATCCCCAGTATGTCGAGTGCACGGTGACGTGCTCCTGCGGCAACACCTTCAAGACGCACGCTACCGTGTCCGAGATGAAGGTCGAGCTTTGCAACGAGTGCCACCCGTTCTACACCGGCCAGCAGAAGTTCGTCGACACCGGTGGACGCGTCCAGCGCTTCGCCGACAAGTTCGGTGGCGCCGCTGCCGCCCAGCTCAAGAAGGCTGAGGCCGCCAAGGCCGCCAAGGCCGCCAAGGCTGCTGAGGCCGAGGCCGCTCGCAAGGCCGCCGCTGAGGCTAAGGCTGCCGAGAAGGCTAAGCGTGCCGCTAAGTTCGCCGAGGAGGCTGCTAAGCAGGCCGCCGAAGCTCCCGTCGAGGAGGCCGCTGCCGAGGCCGAGACCACCGAGGCTGCTGAGTAAATAGCTCGCTGAGCAAACGCTCGCATTCATGGCTAAAGGGCCGCGTATCCATTTGGGTGCGCGGCCCTTTTCCTTTATTGGTGCAAACGAACCTGTCTCCATGGCACCAGATTGGTACGAAGGGGACGGATTGGTTTGCGCCAAATGGCAGAGAGACAGCGTTTTCCCAGATAAAAGCTGCCAAATTAAACCAGCCCCTTTTTGGCAGGTTGGTCGTAGTTATTACGTGGCGGTCGAGGTCGACCGTATAGGCCGCGCCTTGTTTGGCTAAAGTACAATCATCTGTGTTTAACTCGCCCGCAGCTGCATGGCGTGGGCGATGGCCAAAAAAGGAAAACCACATGGGATTCATGTCAAAGCTGCTGTCCTTTGGATCCGATAAGGACCTTAAGCGCTACTACAAGATCGTCGACCAGATCAACGGTCTTGAGCCCCAGTTTGAGAAGATGACCGAGGAGGAACTCCGCGCCCAGACCGATAAGTTCCGTGAGCGCTACGCCAACGGCGAGTCCCTCGACGACATGCTCCCCGAGGCTTTTGCCACCGTGCGCGAGGCTTCCAAGCGCATCACGGGCATGCGTCACTTTGACGTACAGCTCATCGGCGCCATGGCGCTTCATGAGGGTCATATTGCCGAGATGAAGACCGGCGAGGGCAAGACGCTCGTCTCCACCTTGGCCGGCTACCTCAACGCTATCGCCGGCAAGGGCGTGCATGTCGTTACCGTCAACGATTACCTGGCAAAGCGCGACTCCGAGTGGATGGGCCGCATCTACAAGTACCTGGGAATGACCGTCGGTCTGCTCCAGAACAACATGCCCCTCGAGCTCAAGCGTCCGGCCTACCAGGCAGACGTCACCTACGGCACCAACTCCGAGTTCGGTTTCGACTACCTGCGCGACAACATGGTCACCCGCCCCGAGCAGCGCGTACAGCGCGGCCACCATTACGCCATCGTCGACGAGGTCGACTCCATCCTGATCGACGAGGCCAGAACGCCGCTCATCATCTCGGGTGCCGGCACCAAGTCCGCCAGCACCTACAAGGACTTCGCGCGTGCCGTGCGCGGCCTGGAGCGCGGCGAGGACGTCTCGCACGACATGCTCACCGCCACCGAGGACGTCGAGCCCACGGGCGACTACGTCATGGACGAGGCCAAGCACACCATCGCCGCCACCGAGCGCGGCCTTAAGAAGATCGAGCGCCGCCTGGGTATCGATGACATCTATGCCGATCTCTCCGGCCAGCTGGTCAACCACCTGCAGCAGGCGCTGAAGGCCCAGTACATGTTCCACCGCGACAAGCAGTACGTGGTCACCAACGGCGAGGTTAAGATCGTCGACGAGTTCACCGGCCGCATCATGGAAGGCCGCCGCTATTCCGAGGGCTTGCACCAGGCCATCGAGGCCAAAGAGGGCGTGCTCGTGCGCGAGGAGAACCAGACGCTGGCCACCATCACCCTGCAGAACTACTTCCGTCTGTATGACAAGCTCTCCGGCATGACCGGTACGGCACTCACCGAGGATGCCGAGTTCCGCGAGATCTACAAGCTGCCCGTCGAGGTCATCCCCTCCAACAAGCCCGTTCAGCGTGTTGATCACGAGGACCTGGTGTACCGCACCATCCAGGCCAAGTACAACGCCGTTGCCGACGACGTCGAGCGACGTCACGCCAAGGGCCAGCCGGTCCTGGTGGGCACCGTCTCCATCGAAAGCTCCGAGAAGCTGTCGGCCGCCCTTACCAAGCGCGGCATCGCGCACGAGGTCCTCAACGCTAAGCATCACGAGCGCGAGGCTCATATCGTTGCCCAGGCCGGACGCTACGGCGCCGTGACCATCGCTACTAACATGGCCGGTCGTGGTACCGACATCCTGCTGGGCGGCAACCCCGACGAGCTGGTGCGCGAGCGCCTTGAGTACGAGGGCCTGACCATGGAGGACGTGACGCCCGAGCAGCTCGAGCAGTTTAACGCCGAGGCCAAGGAGACCTGCAAGGCCGAGCGCGAGCGCGTGCTTGCCGCCGGCGGCCTGACCGTCATCGGCACCGAGCGCCATGAGTCCCGTCGTATCGACAACCAGCTGCGCGGCCGCTCCGGTCGTCAGGGCGATCCGGGCGAGACTCAGTTCTACCTGTCGCTCGAGGACGACCTCATGCGCCTGTTCGGCGGCGACAAGATGGACCGCGTCTCCAAGATGATGGTCACGGCTGACATGGGCGACGACATGCCTATCCAGCACAAGATCATCTCCAAGGCCGTCGAGAACGCCCAGCACAAGGTCGAGAGCATCAACTTCTCCATGCGTAAGAGCGTCCTTGAGTACGATGACGTCATGAACAAACAGCGTCAGGTCATCTACGCCGAGCGTAACAAGATTCTGGATGGCAAGGACCTGACCGACCACATCACCGAGGTCATGCACGACACGGTGTACCGCTGCGTCCAGGAGTTCTGCACCAAGGACAGCCACGATGGCGAGCGCGATCTTGAGGGCCTGCGCAAGTGGGTCGTGGAGCTCACCGGGCATATCGATACGCCGAAGTTCCCCGACGAGGACTTTGAGGCCCTGGCTGCCGATGTCCTGGCCTACGTTGAGAAGTGCTACAACATGAAGGCCGAGCGCCTGGGCGAGGACCTGATGCGTGAGCTCAACACCCAGGTCATGCTGCGCGTCATCGATACCCGCTGGATGAACTACCTGCAGGAGATGGACTACCTCAAGACCGGCATCGGCCTGCGCGGCTTTGGCCAGCGCGACCCGCTGGTCGAGTACAAGACCGAGGCCTACGGCGCGTTCCAGATACTCGTCGATACCATGTATGAGGATTACCTGCGCACGGTTCTGCGCATCGAGATCAAGGCTGCCCCGCGTGCCGTGGAGCACAAGGAGGAGCCCGCGCTCGAGGGCGCGCGCTTCTCCGGTCCTGCCGAGGTCGATGGTGACAACGGCGACTCGGTGCTGCGCAAGCAGGCGCAGGTGCAGGCCCGCACGGCTGTCCAAGGCGGACCGGCTGCCGTCAACAACGGTGGCAAGGTGACCACCTATCGCAAGTCCGAGAGCGACGATCCGTACGTCAACGTGGGCCGCAACGACCCGTGCCCCTGCGGTAGCGGCAAGAAGTTTAAGTACTGCCACGGCAGGAATCGTTAATGGCTGAGGCTTTAGAGGTAACGCCCGCCGAGCTGGACGCGTTCGCGGACCGGCTCGGCGAGGTCGAGTCGTATCTCCATTTGGACGAAAAGCGCACGCGCGTGACCGAGCTCGAGGCCAAAAGTGTTGCCCCTGGCTTTTGGGATGACGCCGACGCCGCCCGTGCCACCATGGAGGAGATCGCGCGTACCAAGGAAGATATCGCTGCCGTGGACACCGCGCGCGGCGAGCTTTCCGATGCCCGCGCCGCGCTGGAGCTTGCCGAGGAGATGGGGGATGACCCCGACGCCGCCGCCCTTCGCGAGGAGGCTGCAGCCACGGCTGAGCGCCTGGCCCGTGCCATCGATGAGCTTGAGCTTTCGAGCTGGTTTACCGGTGAGTTCGATCACGGCGATGCCATTGTGACCATCAAGCCCGGACAGGGTGGTCTGGAGGCCCAGGACTGGACCTTCATGCTCTTTAAGATGTACATGAAGTACTGCCAGCGTCGCGGCTGGAAGGTCACCATCAACGACTGTCCCGCGGCCGAGGTCATCGGCATTGACCGTGCGACCTTTACCGTCGAGGGCAAGGACGCATTTGGCATGCTGCGCGCCGAGGCCGGCGTCCACCGCTTGGTTCGCATTAGCCCCACCGACGACAAGAAGCGCCGCCAGACCACGTTTGCCGGCGTCGAGGTCATCCCCGTGCTACCCGATGATATCGACATCGAGATCAGTCCCGATGACATCCGCGTGGACGTGTACCACGCGAGCGGCCCGGGCGGTCAGGGCGTCAACACCACCGACTCCGCCGTGCGCGTGACGCATTTTCCCAGCGGCATTGTGGTCACCTGCCAAAACGAGCGCAGCCAGATTCAGAACAAGGCCGCGTGCATGCAGATCCTCAAGGCTCGCCTGTACGAGATTGAGCTCGAGAAGCGCGCCGAGGCGCTCGATGAGATCCGCGGACCCAAGACCACGATTGGTTTTGGCAACCAGATTCGCAGCTACGTGCTCTACCCGTACCAGATGGTCAAGGACTTACGCACGGGCGTGGAGACCAGCAATGTCGAGGCCGTCCTTGACGATGGCGACCTGGACCCGTTTGTTATTGGCTACCATCGCTGGGCTACCGGCAACGCCGATGCAGAAGGCTCGGAGGTCTAAAACATCGGGTGGCTTCAAGCCGATGCCAAGCCCAACGGTTGGACGGGTTTGTATCCAGAATAAACCCTGCGCAGGGGTGGTTTTTGTCCGGCGAATCGGTAGAATCGAATACAAGAAGAAGTTCAAAGCGCATCCGTTTGGGTGCGCTTTTTTGAGGGAGGCAGCATGGCATATCGTCTGGACATCAAGCGCATTCTTTCGATGAACTTCTTTCACGACCTGCCCCAGATCATGTTGGGGTGTGCCTTGGCCGCCATCGCGACCGACTTGTTTTTGATTCCCAACGGTCTTGCCGCCGGTGGCGTTACGGGCCTTGCCACCATTATCCAGGCGGTCGGCGCGGCGCGCGGCCTATCGCTTCCCGTTGGTATTCAGACGATCGTGATGAACGCCTTGCTGTTGTTGGTCGTTATGCGCGAGGGCGGCATGTTCTACGTGGTGCAGACCGCGACGGGCTTTGTGCTGCTGGGCTTCTTTACCGATCTGTTCGCCCCGTTTGTAGCACCTCTGGCGGATGCGGACCTGATGCTCCCTGCCATGTGGGGCGGCATTATTACGGGCATCGGTTACGGCATGGTGTTGCGCGCCGGCGCCAACACCGGCGGCTCGGACACGATTGGCCAAATCATCTCGCGTAACACCTCGCTGCCGGTGGGCTCGACCGTCATGGCGATCGATGTTGCCGTATGCGCGCTATCGGCTCCGATCTTTTCAATCGAAAACGCACTGTATGCAGGCCTTTCGATGGTCATTAGCGGCTACGTGATCGATGCCGTGGTCGATGGTGGCAACAAACGCCGTATGGTACTCATCATCTCGGACAAGTTCCCTGATATCGCTGCCGATATCATGTATGGCCTGGGTCGTGGTTGTACCAAGTTTAAGGCGACTGGCATGTATTCGGGTGCCGAGAAGCCAGTGATTATGGTCATCGTGAGCCGTCGAGAGCTCAATACCCTCAAGACGATCGTGCGCGAGCGCGATCCTCATGCCATCGTGACGGTTGCCGACGTTACGGAAGCCTTCGGCGAGGGATTCAAGGACATTAGCGCGTAGGGTCGATCGCGTTCCATCCAAAAGACGTTCACATTGATAAACCGTTTCATCAGCGGTTCTGCCTGCTAAATTGTTCAAATAATGATAAAAACTCTGGTAAAGCCATCAGTTTCCAGCATAATGAATGACGTACGTGCATTGCGGCTGTGTTGGGATTACCTTCGGTGCCGTGCGCATTTTGTCTAATGAGGATGAAAGGAAGGCACAATGAGCGACGAAGAGCTCAAAAAGGTTGCCAACGAGGTAAGGAAGGGCATCGTCACCGGCGTGCACGCTGCCAAGTCCGGCCATCCGGGCGGTTCGCTCGGCGCTGCCGACATCATGACCTATCTGTACTTTGAGGAAATGAACGTCGACCCTGCCGACCCCCGCAAGGCCGACCGCGATCGCTTCGTGCTTTCCAAGGGTCACTGCGCGCCTGGTCTGTACGCCGTGCTCGCCGAGCGCGGATTCTTCCCCAAGGAGGATCTCGAGACGCTGCGCCACATCGGCAGTCACCTGCAGGGCCATCCCAACATGAACGACACTCCGGGCGTCGATATGTCCACCGGCTCGCTGGGCCAGGGCATCTCCGCCGCCGTGGGCATGGCGGTTGCCGCCAAGCACTGGGGCGATACTTACCGCACGTACGCCCTGCTGGGCGATGGCGAGAGCGAGGAGGGCCAGGTCTGGGAGGCCGCCATGTTTGCCGGCAACCAGCAGCTCGACAACCTCTGCGTGATCGTCGACCATAACGGCCTGCAGATCGATGGCCCCGTCGAGGAGGTCAACGACCCCATGCCGCTCGCCGACAAGTTCCGCGCCTTCAAGTTCCATGTGGTGGAGCTCGCCGACGGCAACGACTTCGACCAGATCCGCGCCGCCTTTGCCGAGGCCCGCGCCACCAAGGGTCAGCCGACCGCCATTATCGCTGAGACCACGAAGGGCAAGGGCGTCTCCTTTATGGAGAACCAGGTGGGTTGGCACGGTAAGGCCCCCAACGATGAACAGTTTGAGCAGGCCATGGCAGAGCTCACGGCCGCCGGAGAGGAGCTCTAGGATGGCAGACGTCAAGAAAATCGCCACGCGCGTAAGCTACGGCGAGGCCCTCGTCGAGCTCGCCAACGAGCACGATGACTTTGTGGTCCTCGACGCCGACCTGGCCGCCGCCACGCAGACCGGCAAGTTTAAGGCCGCCTGCCCCGACCGCTTCTTCGATGTGGGCATCGCCGAGAGCAACCTGATGGGTGTTGCCGCCGGTATCGCAACCACCGGCCGCGTCGCCTTCGCGAGCAGCTTTGCCATGTTTGCCGCCGGCCGCGCCTTTGAGCAGGTCCGCAACTCCATCGGCTATCCGCACCTTAACGTTAAGATCGGTGCCACGCACGCCGGTATCTCGGTGGGCGAGGATGGCGCCACGCACCAGTGCTGCGAGGATATCGCCCTCATGCGCGTCATCCCCGGCATGACCGTGATCGTTCCCGCCGACGACATCGAGGCCCGTGCCGTGACGCGCGCCGCCTACGAGTGCGACGGCCCCGTGTACATGCGCTTCGCCCGTCTGGCCTCGCCGGTTATCAACGACCCCGAGACCTACAAGTTCGAGGTGGGCAAGGGCATCGTCATGCGCGAGGGCACCGACGTCACCATCATCGCCTGCGGCCTGATGGTCGGCGAGGCGCTCGAGGCTGCTGAGCAGCTTGCTGCCGAGGGCATCGATGCCGAGGTCATCAACATGCACACCATCAAGCCCATCGACGCCGACCTGATCGTCAAGAGCGCCACCAAGACCGGCCACGTCGTGACCGTCGAGGAGCACTCCGTGATCGGTGGCCTGGGCAGCGCCGTTGCCGACGTCCTGTGCGAGCAGTGCCCGACGCCGCTCAAGAAGATCGGCGTCAACGACACCTTCGGTGAGTCTGGCCCGGGTGCCGAGCTCTTGCACAAGTATGGCCTGGACGCCGCCAACATCGTGGCGACCACCAAAGAGTTCTTGGGCTAAAGCAAGACGGATTTCAAGGACTGCTTCGCCAGAACTATAAAACTGTTTCGCCAGTACTATGGAAACCCGGCAGGGGCGCTCTCTAGGAGTGCGCCCCTGTTTCAGTTGCGGTGAAATAAGGACTGTTTTGCTAGCTTAAAGGCTCAACAGTCCCTATTTCACCGCAACTTATGAAGACGCCCCTCAAGCACGGTCCCATCAGGGAAAAGGGCATATATCGGCAAAGTGCAATTCAGACCCTTCCAACTTTGTATATGCAGCACTTCAAGATAAACGCAGCGACCCCTTAGTTACCGCAGGCCGGGTACAGGGTTACTCTCCAAATCTTTCCGCAGGACGGAGGAGCCCCCGCCGCGCGAAGCGCGCAGCGGGGGCTCCGACATGTCCGAGGACGATTTGGAGAGTAACCCTGTGTCCGGCCGACGGGATCCCTAAGCACGCCATGCTTCTTATGTGCAGCAAAGCTAATGCTGCTAAAATACAAAGCGCTCATGTAGTTTAAACGCACGACGATAAGGAGCACCAGTGGGTAACCACTTCCGTACCTCCGGTGCGGGCGATGATGCCCCCAAGACGCAGACAGGCGTCCAGGGCAGTCGTTTCGCCACTCCGGATTCAGAGGGCCAGCCTGTTGCTCAGGCCCCCGTTCAGCCGGCAGATCAGGCACAGCCGGCATCCGATCCCTTTGCCTACAATCCCAACAGCGATGTCGCGCCTTCCGGCACGGCGGGTTTTGAGCCCGTTCAGGTCGTGACCGCTCGTGTGGAGCAGCCTCAGGCTGGTGCCGCCACGCCGCAGCCTACCATGGCCGGCATTCCCGACCCCTTGGCCCCTGCGACGCCGGTTCCTCAGCCTGCGCAGTCAGGTCTCTTTGCCGCAATTCCCGACCCCACACAGCCTGCTGCCCCGGTGGTCGAGAGCGATCAGGCCGCCGAGGTCGCAAGCCTCGATAACGCGCTCAACAACCCCGATTTTACGTCGGTGTTTGCGCCTATCGATCCGCAGGCTAGCCGCAAGAAGATGGCCAAGCAGGCCGGTGTCGAGCCCGTCATCCTTATGGAGCATGTCACCAAGATCTATCCGGCACAGCCCAACAAGCCCGCACTCGACGACATCAACATCGAGATCTATCCGGGCGAGTTCGTCTTCCTGGTCGGTCACTCCGGCTCGGGTAAGACCACGCTGCTGTCGACGCTCAACCGCGACGTCAAGCCGACGAGCGGCCGCATCCTGGTTGCCGGTCAGGACCTCATGAAGATCAAGAACCGCAAGGTTCCGTTCCTGCGCCGCCAGATTGGCGCCGTGTTCCAGGACTTTAAGCTTCTGCCGCAAAAGACCGCCTACGAAAACGTGGCGTTTGCCCTGCAGTGCATCGGCAAGCCCAAGGGCGTCATTCGCAGCCAGGTGCCCGAGGTGCTGCGTCTGGTCGGCCTGGCCGATCAGATGGACTCGCTGCCCGACCAGCTTTCCGGTGGCGAGCAGCAGCGCGTTGCCGTCGCCCGCGCTATGGTCAACCGTCCGCCGCTGCTGATCTGCGACGAGCCCACGGGTAACCTCGACCCGGCGATCTCGCTGGGTATCATGAAGCTGCTCGAGCGTATTAACCGCACCGGCACCACCGTGATCGTCGCCACGCACGACCGCGAGATGGTCGATAGCATGCACCGTCGCGTGATCGCCCTCGAGGGCGGCCACGTTATCCGCGACCAGGAGAGGGGAGGTTACGGTAACTATGGCACCAACTAACGTGGGCTACTCCTTCAAAGAGGCAATCAGCCACTTCTTCCGTAACTGGACCACCTCGCTCGGCGCCGTTATCACGATTTTCCTTTCGCTGTTTATCATCGGCCTGTTCATTATGGGTTCCGCGATGCTGAACTCCGTGATCGGCACCGTCGAGGATCAGGTCGTCATCAACGCCTTTATTAGCGATGACGCCGACCAGGCAGATGTTCGGGCCTTTGAGGCCGAGCTCAAGACGTGGAGCAACGTCAAGTCCGTGACGTACAAGGACAAGGACGACGCGCTGGCCGAGTACACGAGCAAGATGTCGGGTAACGCCGACGCTACCATGAGCGCGCTCGACGGTCAGAATCCGCTGCCGGCTTCGTTTGCCATCGAGATGGACGATCCGTCCAAGGTCGAGAGCACGGCCCAGAAGCTCAAGAAGAACGCCGATTTTCAGAAGATTGCGGACGACGGCGACGTCAACGCGAGCGTTCTGTACGGCCAGGAGGAAGTGAGCCGCCTGTTCCAGGTGACGAACTACGTCCGCCTCGCCGCTGTGGTGCTCGTCGGCCTGCTGACCTTTATCGCGTTCATTTTCATTAACAACACGATTCGCCTGTCCATTACGGCGCGTCGTCGTGAGATCGCGATCATGCGTCTGGTGGGCGCAAGCAACGGCTTCATTCGCGGGCCGTTCATTACCGAGGGCGTGCTGCAGGCCATTTTGGGCTCGCTGCTTTCCATCGGCGTGCTGGAGCTACTGCGTAACCTGATGGTTCCGCGTCTGCAGGAGAGCATCGGCTGGATGTCGTTTGCGCTGCCGATGCAGTACTACCTGGTGACCTACGCCGCGCTGATTTTGGTCGGCGTCATTATCGGTCTCTTTGGTTCCGCCATCGCCATGCGCCGCTATCTGCGCGTGTAGGCGTGGCCGGAATTCGTTCCTTCAACGGGTCGTCTCTTTTGGGGCGGCCCGTTTTTTGATCCCTAGGGGACGGCAGGATTGCGGATCATCGCGGCGCTGGTCTAGCTATGTGATCCGCAATCCTGCCGTCCCCTAGGGATCATTTGGGTAGACTCTTGGGGTGTAAACGGCCATCGATAGTAAGGAGGCGCCATGGGGCGCAATAACAAGCATAAGCGTGGAGCTCGCAATAAGCGCGGGCCGGTGCGCAGCGAGCGTCGCCCGAGTCTGACCGGACGCGTGCAGCTCCATGAGCATAGCGCCTACGTTGTAACCGAAAACGGCGACTACAAGGTCATGGGCCGCGGCAAGCGCGAGATTATGGACGGCGATACCGTTGCCGTGAGCATTAAGAACAGCCCGCATGGCGAGCGACGCGCCGTAATCGAGGGCGTCGTCGAGCGTGCAGCCATTAGTGTTGTGGGCACGTACCAGACCGCCGGCCCGCTCGGGGTGATCGAGCCGCTTGATTCTCGCCTTAAGGCCGATTTCTTTATTCTGCCGGAGGACACCTCGGCGGAGCGCTTGGGCGTTCATCCGGGTGATGCGGTCGTCGCACGCATTCTGACATATCCGACGCGCCTGGAATCGGGCACCGTGACGATCGAGCGCCGTATTGGCGGCGACGATGAGCCCGATTTGGGCGTTCAGTATGTGATGGCGCGCTATGGCTATACCGATACGTATCCCGAGGCCGCGCTAGCCGAGGCCGAGGCACTTTCGCTCGATGTGGCCTCGGCACTCAAGGACCCGCTCCGCCGAGACCTGCGCGACCGCTTTGTCATTACGATTGACCCGGTCGACGCGCGCGACTTTGACGACGCCATCTCGCTGGAGCGCACGCCCGAGGGTGGCTACAAGCTGGGTGTCCATATTGCCGACGTTTCGCACTATGTTGCCTGGGACGGACATATCGATCTGGAAGCCCGCCATCGCACGACATCGGTGTATCTTGCCGATCGCGTGCTACCCATGTTGCCCGGGCGCCTGTCGAACGATTTGTGCTCGCTGCGTCCCGACGAGGACCGCTTGGCGTTTACCGTCGACATTGAGCTCGACGCGCAGGGTCGCGTGCGCCATTACGATCCCTATCCCAGCGTGATCTGCTCGCGCGTGCGCATGGACTACGACGGCGCCGAGGCGCTGCTGGTACGTGCCGGTGCGGTGGAGTATTCGGTGCTGGAGGGTGCCGCCGAGGATGTTGCGGCTGCTGAGACCTCGCGCGAGGAAGCGCTTGAGCGCGGTCTTGCGTGCGAGGAGACCGCCCGCGGCTGCAACGTCGACCTCGGCAATTTCCTTGTCGCCGCTAACGAACTCGCCGAACTTCGCCGTCGTATTCGTCGCGCCCGCGGCTCAGTCGATTTTGACACGGCCGAGATTCGCGCTCTATTGGATGAGGACGGAGCGCCCGTGCAGATTGTGGCGCGTGAGCGTTCGTGTGCCACGTCGCTTATCGAGGAAGCCATGCTGCTCGCCAACGAGTGCGTTGCAGAGTGGCTGGCAGACCGTGATATCGAGGCCTGCTATCGCGTGCATGAGGATCCGAGCCCCGATAGCCTGCACGGTGCCGCCGTTGCGCTGGCGCAGCTGGGCATCATCAACGATCGCCGTGCTGCCGGTATTGCCCTGGGGAGTCCCGATGAGCTGCAGGCTGCAGTTGATGCTGCCGCCGGTACGGCAAACGCACCGCTCGTCAACACGCTGCTTCTGCGCAGCATGCAGCGCGCACTGTACAAGCCGCGCAACGAGGGTCACTTTGCGCTTGCCGCTCCGTGCTACTGCCACTTTACGAGTCCTATCCGCCGCTATCCCGATTTGGTGGTGCACCGCGTGCTCAAGCTGCAGCTGGCCTATGAGCAGCTCGGCGGCAAGGACGCCCTGGTCCGTACGCCGCGGCTGATCGGCAAGGGGCGCGAGTCGCTGCCGCGCATTCTGCCGCAGATCTGCCGCGCATGCAGCGATGCCGAGCGCGCGGCAGATGCCGCTAGCCATGCGACGCAAAAGATCAAGATTGCCCAGTACTATGAGGACCGTCTGGGCGAGCGCTATGCCGGAACCGTCTCGTGGGTTAGCAGCATGGGCCTCTTTGTGCGCTTGGACCTGACGCAGGTCGAAGGCTTGGTTTCGATCAAGAGCCTGGGCAACGAGTGGTTCGAGTTCGACGAGGATGCGCTTACGCTGACGGGCGCCGACACGGGGACTCGCTATGAACTGGGCCAGCGCGTGATTATCGAGGTCTCGCGCGTCAATACCACGCGTGGGCACTTGGACTTTAAGCTTATCCATTAGCTAAATCCCAACTCGTGGCGGGAGAGCGGAGGGCGGTCTTTCGGGGCCGCCCTCCGCATTTGAATCGTGGCTACCTTGCCGTCTGCTCGGCTGCCCGCTTACCTGCTATTTGAGAGGTAAAACCTACCAAAATAAACCTGTCCCTTTTTGGCAGG
>JAXJJM010000040.1:0-43808 GCA_036298225.1 Collinsella sp. | reverse complement strand
GGAGCACGAGTGGGGCAAGAGGAGGTACTTGGACATGTCGAAGCTGGAGGAGATGGACGAGCTGAGGGGAAAGGCGGAGGGCTAGAAGAGGACGGGGCCGGAGACGGCTAAATCAATTTGCGAAAGAATCTTGACGGTACCTGGACAGGCCCCCTTGTGTAGCTGCACCCGAGGCGCCTCCCCGTCGCCCTCCAGCGCCGGGGTTCCCCTCCATCACGAAGAGGTAATCCCCGTCCGGCCTCGCCGTCTCTGCAACGCCGAGCCTCCCGAGCGACTCGAGGAGGGCGGGCTCGTCCCAGGAGATTTGACAATACTATAGAGACACGTCCCAAATTAGCTACTCAGTAGTTACTGCTGCTGGGCGCGGCGGGCGGCTCGGCGGGCCCTTGCTTCCTGGATCTCATCGAGGTGAGCGATGATCTCGGAGGCGCTCTCCTCGATCGCCTTGCCGTCGGTACGCACTACAAAGCAACCCAGGCGCTTCATGAGAGCACGAGCCTCCTCGAGCTCGCTTCGCACGCTCTCGGGCTCGGCATAGGAGCCGGCGACGGCACGGGCATAGTCGTCGCCCAAGCGGCTATCGCGAATCTCAGAAATAACGTCGACGGTCGAAATCAGGCCCAACAACCGCATCGGGTCTACCTCGTAAATCGACTTGGGCGGCTCCATACCGTGCGCCAACGGAACGTTGGCGACCTTGTAGCCCTGATAGGCCAAATACATCGACAGCGGCGTCTTGGATGTGCGCGACACGCCCAGCAGCACGATATCGGCACCCGACAGATCGTCGCAACCACGTCCGTCATCGTGCTCGACAAAGTACTCCATGGCCTCGATGCGGTGGAAATACCGGTCATCGGTCTTATGGATCACACCCGCCACTCCTTTTGGCGGCACGCCGATAAGCGACGACAGCACGGCAAGCGTCGGGCCGATCAGGTCGACCGAGCGAATGTGCAGCATGCCCAAGTAGTCGAGCACGCGAGCACGAAGCGCCGGATCGACAATTGTGTGGAATACGGCGATATCACGATGGTCGGCATCGACTCGCGGGCCCACAAACGACTTGACCTGCTCCACCGAGGTCACCTTAGGCAGACGTAAAACACGAAAAGCCCCTTCATCAAATTGCCCGGACGCCGCAAGCACCACCTCACAAGCGGTATCACCGAGCGAGTCGGAGATAACGATAACGGTGGGACGAGCGGCGACCGGGCAATCCATGCGGGGCTCCTTTTGCGCTTATGCGCAGGCTAGCTTACTTTTTGCGGGCAAGCTCACCGATGTTGGCGATGCCGGAGAAAACGGCCTCGAAACGGTTGAGCAGCTTAAGGCGATTATCGCGGAGCTGCTCGTCCTTGTCCATGACCATAACCTCGTCAAAGAAACGGTCGATGGGGGCACGCAGGGCGGCAAGGGCGGCAAATGCGGCCGGGTAATCCTCGGTAGCAAGGGCGGCATCGACGGCGGTCTGGGCGGCCTCGGAGGCGTCGGCAAGCGCAAGCTCGACCTCGCCCATCAGGGCGCGGTCGTACTCCGCGCCCAGCTCGGGCTTGGAGATATGCGCCGCGCGGGCGTAGGCGGTAGCCAGGTTGTCGAACGTCTCAGCGTCGTTCTTGCGAGCCTCGTCGAGGGCGGCGCAGCGGGCGAAGAAGACGGACGGGGCGATGATGTGCACCGCGGAGACGGCGGCAACGGTATCGGCCGGGATCTTTTCGTCGCGGGCCATGCTCACCAGGCGGCCATGGAAGAATTCGCGAACCTGCTGGGCGACCTCGGCGGCGTCGAACTCAATGCCCTGCTCACTGTAAAGCTCGAGGGCGAAGTCGATGAGCGACGTGGGGTCGATCGGCAGACGGTCGCGCAGAATGTTGATGATGCCGATAGCGGCACGACGCAGCGCGTAGGGGTCGGAGGAGCCGGTCGGGGGCTCGCCAATGGCAAAGATACCGGCGATGGTATCGAGCTTGTCGGCGCAGGCCACGATGCAGCCAGCGGTGCCCTCGGGCAACTCGTCACCGGCAAAGCGAGGACGATAATGATCGCGAATGGCGTGGGCGACCTCGTCGTTCTCCCCCATCGCGCAGGCGTAGTAACCGCCCATCACGCCCTGCTGGCTCGTGAACTCGACGACGGCGTTGGACACCAGGTCGGCCTTGCACAGATGTGCGGCGCGAGCGGCATCGGCGGCAAGATGGGCGCCCAGATGAGCCTCGCGGGCAATAGCGAGCGCAAGCTGCTCAATACGCTCGGACTTAGCGAGCACGCTGCCGAGCTTCTCCTGGAAGGCAACCTTGGCCAGACGCTCACGGAACTCGTCGAGGGAGATCTTCAGGTCCTCCTCGTAGAAAAACTTGGCGTCGTCCAAGCGAGCGCGCACAACGCGCTCGTTGCCGTCGATTACGCGCTCGGCGTTCTCGGGCTTGCTGTTCGAGACGACCACGAACTCACGCGTCAGCTTGCCCTCGCCGTCATAGATCGGGAAGTAGCGCTGGTTGGTGAGCATGGACTCGCAGATGATCTCGTGCGGAACCTTGAGGAACTCCTCATCGAAGGTACCGACGAGCACCGTCGGCCACTCGCAGAGGTTGATGACCTCCTCAAAGACCTTCTTGGGCGTATCGACATGGCAGCCGGGACGGGCAGCCTCGACCTCGGCGATACCGGCAAGGATGGCCTCGCGACGGCGCTCGGCAGAAAGCACACCGGCGTCCTCGAGCACCTGCTCGTAAACAGCGGGGCTGGCGACCACATGGTCACCGGGGCCAAGCACGCGATGACCGCGCGTGGTGTTGCCGCTCGTCACGTCGGCAAACGACACGGGCACAACGTCCTCGCCCAGAAGGCAGCAGATCCAGCGGACCGGACGAACAAAGGTCGCATGCTCGTGACCCCAGCGCTGAGAGCGGTAGTTGGGCCACTGCAGGCCAGCGATAGTCTTCTCGCACAGGGCCGTCAGGATCGGGGTGGCCGGGGCGGAAGGGATGTTCTTCTCGGCAAAGACGTACTCACGGCCGTCGGTGTCCTCGCGACGGACCAGATCCTCGGCAGCCACACCGCACTTGCGGGCGAAGCCCTGGGCGGCCTTGGTGGCGTTACCGTCGGCATCGAAGGCGATGTTGGCCGCGGGGCCGCGCTTGACCTCGTGAACCTCGTCGGTCGCGGTGGCGACGTCGGCAACGAGCGCAGCCAGGCGGCGCGGGCTCGAGATCACACGGACCTCGCCGTGGGCCAGACCGGCCTCGTCGAGACCCTTGGCGATCATGGTGCCAAGCTGCTTGACGGCATTGTTCAGCGGTGCGGAGGGCATTTCTTCCGTACCGATCTCAAACAGGAAATCCTTAGCGTCTGCCATGGCTTACGCCACCTCGCCTTCCTGATCGGCATTCTCGTTGACTCCGGCGACCTCGGCCATGTAAGCCTCGCAGCACGCCTTGGCGACGGCGCGGACGCGCAGGATGTAGTTGGCACGCTCGACCGCGGACAGGGCGCCGCGAGCATCGAGCAGGTTGAAAGCGTGGCTGCACTTCATGACGCAGTCATATGCCGGCAGCGGCAGCTTGCGCTCCAGGCAGGAATGGCACTCGGCCTCGTAGTCGTCAAACTTCTGACGCATCATCTCGACGTTGGCGACCTCAAAGTTATAGGCACTGAACTCGCGCTCGTTCTCGAGGAACACGTCGCCATAGGTCATGGGCGTGCCGTCGGGCAGGTAGCTCCACACCAGGTCGTAGACCGAGTTAACGCCCTGGGCGTACATGGCGATACGCTCCAGGCCGTAGGTGATCTCGACGGGCACGGGGTCGACCTCGATGCCGCCCACCTGCTGGAAGTACGTAAACTGCGTGACCTCCATGCCATTGAGCCAGACCTCCCAGCCAAGGCCCCAGGCGCCGAGCGTCGGGCTCTCCCAGTCGTCCTCGACAAAGCGGACGTCATGGTCGTTGGGGTCCAAGCCAATGGCGGCAAGAGACCCCAGGTAGAGCTCCTGGGCGTTGACCGGCGAGGGCTTGATAAGCACCTGGAACTGATAGTAGTGCTGCATGCGGTTGGGGTTCTCGCCGTAGCGGCCGTCGGCGGGACGGCGGCAGGGCTGCGCATAGCAGGTGCGCCACTCGGCGGGACCGAGCGAGCGCAGCGTGGTCGCGGTATGGAAGGTACCGGCACCGACCTCGGAGTCGTAGGGCTGCATAATAACGCAGCCCTGCTCGCCCCAGTACTGCTGGAGGCGCAGGATGATGTCTTGGAAGGAAAGCGATGAAGCGTTCATGCCTCTAATATCCCCTCGTCGAAACGATTACACGGTTAGGTACTGTACTATAGCGGTTTTTAGTCGATAGCGCCCAGACGGTTGAGCGGCCAGTAACGCACGAGCGCCACGGCGATCAGGTCCGAACGGTCGACGGGACCAAAGTAGCGTGAGTCGGCAGAGTTTTCGCGGTTGTCGCCCATCACCCACACGCACCCGTCGGGAACGGTGTAGGGATAGCTTACCTGAGCGCCGGGCGATTGGACCGAAAGTGGCCAGCTCATGCCCGTCGTATAGTCCTCGTCGAGCGCTTGGCCGTCAACGACCACCTTGCCATCCTGCAGGTCAACCGTCTGGCCGGCTGTGGCAATAACACGCTTTACGAGCACATCATGCTCGGAGGTGCCATCGGGGTTGTGAAAAACCACGATATCGCCCTGCTTGACGGGCTGACCGAGCTCGAGGCTCACCTTTTGCGCCAGGATCTGGTCGCCAATCTCGATCGTGTCCTCCATAGAACCGGTGGGCACCACAAAGGGCTCGACCACAAAAGTGCGGATCAGGAACGTGGCCACGAGCGCGATCGCGATGACCGCGATCCACTCAAAAGCGCCCCTCAACGCGGAATGTTGCGTAGGAACCATACTCACTCCTCGCTCTGCGAATACGAAGCGTCAAGAATCTCCTGCGCGTAAGCGCGCTCCTCGGGCGTGAGCCGCGCCGTCTCGATCAAGTCGGGACGCCAGCGGCAGGTGCGCTCGATGGCGTTCTTGCGACGCCAGGCATCGACCTTGGCGTGATCGCCGCTCACAAGCACCGGAGGCACGCCCTCGCCGTTGAACTCGGCAGGACGGGTATACTGCGCGTACTCGAGCAGGCCTCCATCCTCGGCGGTCGAGAACGACTCGTCCACGTTGCTCATCTCGTCGCCCAGGGCGCCGGGAATCAGGCGTACGACGGCATCGGCAACGACCATAGCGGGAAGCTCGCCGCCCGTGAGCACGTAGTCGCCGATCGACAGACGCTCATCGGCATACGCATACGCGCGCTCGTCGACGCCCTCGTAGCGACTGCACACAAACAGCAGGCGCTCACTTTTGAGCAGGCGCTCGGCCACACGCTGCGTAAAAGGCTCGCCACAGGGGGTGAAGAACACTACGGTGGGCTTGGGACCCTCGGAGCTGATGGCCTCGATGGCCTCGACAATAGGCTCGACCTTCATGAGCATGCCCTGCCCGCCGCCGTACGGCTCGTCATCGACGGTACGATGGCGGTCGTGCGTCCAGTCGCGCAGGTTATACGCCTTAAAATCAAAAAGGCCGGCCTTGCGGGCGCGGCCCAAGATCGATGTGGACATGACGGGCTCAAACATCTCGGGAAAGACCGAAAGGGTCTCGATCAGCATGTTGTCCTCCCTACTTGTCCATATCGATCAGGCCGTCCATAACGTGGACGGAAATTGTTCCTGTGTCGGGAAGATCGAGCACGACCTGCTCGATCACGGGAATCAGTACCTCGCCATACCGATCGCCCTCAACAACCCAAACATCGTTAGCGGGCGTCGACATGATCTCGACGATCGTGCCGAGTAAACCGAAGCGCTCGTCGACCACCTCGCGACCCATCAGGTCGGTATAGGCAGCGTCGAGCGAATCGAGCTCAAAGTCGTCACGATTTGCCAGCACGTAGCATCCCGTGATGCCCTCGGCGGCTGTCAAGTCGTCAATGCCCTCAAACGAGACCAGATCGCCATCGCCCGTATCGGTGACGGACACGACCGTGCAAAAGCGGTCGCGCTTGAGCGCCGGCGGCGTCAGGGCGACGCGCATACCCGGCTCTAATACAGAAGGAAGCCCCCGCAGCGGCTGCGCGAGGACCTCCCCCTTCCTTCCGTGCGGCTTGACCACACGGGCGATGTTTTTGTACTGGGACCTCAAGGTCCTAGCCCAGAACCTCTACCTCGACAGCAGTGTCGAGGCGAGCGGCCAGTGCACGGGCGAGCGTGCGAATGGCCTTAATGGTACGGCCACGACGGCCGATGACCTTAGCGACGTCATCCTCGGCGACCGAAACCTCAATCGTAGAGGCGTCGTCACCATCGATGACCTCAAGGCTCACGGAATCCGGGTCGTCGACGATCTGAACAACGAGATATTCGACGAGATCGGCGATGCGATCTGAGAGCATTGCCTCACCCTCGAGCTGTGCAGCGTCAACCTCAGGCACGATTTACTCCTCGGCGCCCTCAGCGGCCTCAGCGGCAGCCTTAGCGGCCTCGGCCTCCTTGGCGAGCTGCTTCTTGGACTTCTTGACGACGGCCTCGGTCTTCTCGCCCTCGTTGGCGGCCTTGACCAGAGCGGCGACGGCCTCGGTGAGCTGAGCACCCTTGGACTGCCAGTCGGCGATCTTCTCGAGGTCGAGGTTGATGGTCTTGGGGGCGGTCATCGGGTTGTAGCGGCCAACCTCCTCGATGATACGACCGTCACGCGGGGCGCGGGAATCGGCGACGACGACACGGTAGTACGGACGCTTCTTAGCGCCGTGACGAGCAAGGCGAATCTTGACTGCCAAAGGAAACTCCTCCAACCAAGCAGCTTTAGGCTGCAACTACAAACAAACAGTTGAACATAATACGCCATCGACGCGGGCAGGTGAAGTCCGTGAGACCAACTTCTTCGGTGTAGTCGAAGGCAAATCCATATCTTAGACAAGAATTCGCGATTTGCAAGCACATACACGCACCCCACATGAGCTGCGCGGTATACTCATGACATGGAAAGACGCGAACATACATACGGTTATGAGGATGCTGCGGGTTTCACGCCGCCGCCCTGGACGGGGCCGGCGGTGGGACTCATGGACCTCGATGCGTTTTTTGCGAGCGTGGAGATGCTCGACCACCCCGAGTGGCGTGGCAAGCCGCTTATTGTTGGCGGCGATGCCGATTCGCGCGGTGTCGTGTCCACCTGTTCCTACGAGGCGCGCCGCTTTGGCGTGCATTCCGCCATGGCCTCGGCCGAGGCGCAGCGCCTATGCCCACAAGCCATTTGGACACACGGGCATTTTGATCGCTATCGCGAGGTCAGCGCGCAAGTCATGGCGATTCTTGCCGACGAGACGCCGCGCGTGGAGCGCGTGTCCATCGACGAGGCATTTATCGATATCACACCGGGGCGCTTTGCGCCCGAGGACCCGCTGCTGGTTGCACGGCGTATCAGCGATCGCGTGGCGGCGTTGGGAGTGACTTGCTCCATCGGCGTCGGCTGCAACAAGACAGTGGCCAAGATCGCGAGCGAGCGCGACAAGCCATTTGGATTGACTATCGTGCGCCCCGGCACCGAGCAACGTTTTTTGGCCGCGCTGCCGGTGTCCGCCATGAGCGGCATCGGGCGTTCGGCCGAGGAGCGGCTGCGCCGCATGCGCATCTATACGCTTGGAGACCTTTCGCGGGCGCCGGAGTCCACACTTGCCTCGATTTTTGGCGTGAACGGCGAGCGCATGCGCCAACGTGCGCTAGGACTCGAGGTTTCCGAAGTCACAAGCCTGGACGAGGAGCGCGAGGTCAAGTCGGTTAGCAACGAGCGCACCTTTGCGAGGGACTTGACCGAGCGCGGAGACATCGAAGCGGCGATTGCGCTGCTGGGTGAGTCGGTTGGACGCCGCCTGCGCCGTCAGGGGCTGACGGGCGCCACGGTGACGCTCAAACTTAAATACTCATATGGCAGCGGTCGCACGGCACAGCGACGCTTGCCCCACCCTACCGACGACGAGAATATCTTTGTGGCCGTAGCGCTCGAGCTGCTCGACAATATCTGGCAAGAAGGTATGCACGTGCGCCTTGCTGGCATCGGCATGAGCGACTTTGACCATCAGGGCGGCATCCAGACCGACCTGTTCTGCGAGGTGGATGACCGCGGAGCCCAATCCAGCGACCGCCGCGACCTCTCCGTCGCCATCGACGCCGTCCGAGACAAATTCGGCGACACCGCCCTATCCTTCGGCCGCCAATCCCGCTTCTCCTCCCACTCATAGGCCTTTTTGGTCAAAAAGAAAACCGGACAGTTGCAGGTAGTGCAACTGTCCGGTAAGCGATTGAGGGTAGCTAAAAAACCCTGACCCAAATGAGCCGCTAGAGAAGGTCGAGGGAGAGCTGGGGGGCGTCGCCCCAGAGCTTTTCGAGACGGTAGAACTCGCGTGCCTCGGGGGTGAAAACGTGGACGACGACCGAGCCGTAGTCCATGAGCATCCAGGTCTTCTGCTCGCGGCCCTCGATGGAGAACGGATGCTCGCCGCAAGACTCGGCGACCTTCTCCTCGATCTCGTCGACGATCGAATCGACCTGACGGTTGTTGGTACCGGTGGCGAGCACAAAGTAGTCGCACACGTCGGAAAGCTCGGTCAGATCGAGCACTTGAACGTCCTCGCCCTTCTTGTCGTAGGCGGCCTGCACGGCGGCGCGGGCGACATCCTCGGCGGCAACGCCGCTCGCAGACAGCGAGGCAGCGGTGCGATCGGACGTGGCGGCGAAGCTCTTGTGCTCCACGCTCTCAAGAATCTGCTCGTCGGTCATGGTCTCGTCGGCCATGGAATACCTCTTTCTAGACAGCCCGAGCTAACGTAGCTGGGCGTAATGGTTGTAAATCGTAATAGCCGTGGGATAAAGATAGCGTCCGGACTGAATCACATAGACCAGACCCTGCGCAAAACAGGAGAAGAACAACTCGTCGAGCGAGGACTTCCCCACCATCTTGCGCAGCGCATGGGCATAATCGCCGTGTCGGTTAGGCTCAATGGCATCGGCCACAAAGACGACCATATCGAGCGGCGTCATGTCGCAGGCGCCCACGGTGTGACGGTCGACAGCCTGAAAAACAGCCGGCGACAGCTCGGGAAAAAGCTGCGGAAGCTCATAGGCGGCAACCGGACCATGCAGCAGCGGCGTTGCGGCGAAAGGAGAACCGGCGACCTTGATGCCGTAATGCAGCGCGCGGGCCACGAGCTCGTCGTCGGAGAGCACCTTGTCCCAGTCATGGATCAGGCCGGCGGCGGCGGCATCAAAGCGGTCGACGCCGTACACCTCGGCCAAGTGAAGCGCGGTCTCGGCAACGCCCAGCGAATGTACATAGCGCTTGCGCTTATCCTTCATACGCACATCGAGCAGCTCTTGAATGCGCTTGAGCAGCGCGCGCTCATCGCCCTCAAACTGATCCTCTACCGACAACGTTCTCCCCCATCACTCAAAATCTTCTTGACCCAGATCGGCGTACAAACCGCGCTTGCGAATGTAGCCGAGCACAGACTCGCTCGTAAGATAGCGCACGCTCATGCCGCGGGCAACTCGCTTACGAATGTTCGTCGAGCTGATCGCAAGCGCCGGAATCTGAATATAGCGCACGTCGAACGGCAGCCCCGACTCTTTGATTCGGGAACGCGCCGTATCGATATCAAAGCCCGGTCGCGTCGCCGCAATAAACGTGGCAAGCTCAGCGATTCGTTCGGCATCATGCCAGGTCACAATATCGATAATCGCATCGGCGCCCGTAATAAAGTAAAGCTTTACCTGCGACGGGTAAAAGTCTCGAAGGGCATGAAGCGTATCGGCCGTATAGGTTACGCCCGGACGGTCGATCTCGAACCGGCTCGCCAAAAAGGCCGGATTCGCGGCGGTGGCGAGGACCGTCATGGCATAACGGTCCTCGGCAGGCGTCACCGGCTTGTCGAGCTTAAAGGCGGGCGAGCCTGCCGGCATAAAGAGCACGGCATCCAAGTCGAGCGACTCGCGCGCCTGCTCGGCGGTCACCAAGTGCCCGTAATGGATCGGGTCGAATGTGCCGCCCATAATGCCAAGCCGAAACTCTTTGCCCTCTTTTATGGGCAGCTCGGGCAAACCGATTCCACCGCGCAGCGACATGGCTTACTCGCCCTCCGGGGTCACGGCATCGTCCGCGACATCCGCCGCATCGATAACCTCGACGCGCTCGTCCGCGGTATCGGCTACGTCAACGACCTCAACGGCAACGTCCTCGCCGGCACTCTCGAGCTCCTCCTCGTACTCCGAGAAGTCCTCGGCACCCTCAAAGTCAAAGGCGCGCTGGCAAATACGGACCTCGTCGCCCGCACGGCAACCGGCCTTCTCGAGCGCGTCGTCAACGCCCATACGAGCAAACTTATGCTGCAGGTAAATGACGGCTTCCTCGTTTTCCCAGTCGGTCTGAATGACCATGCGCTCGATGGCGCGACCGACCACGCGGAAGGCACCGGGCTCTTCCTGGACAATGTGGAAACGCTTCTCGCGCTGCAGGCGGCGGCGCTCCCACTCGTCATCGCGCAAGTCAACCGGCTCATCGGAGACGGCCAGCTCGGCGCGGAGCTTGGCCACCTGCTCGCCCACGGCAAGCATCAGCGTATTGAGTCCGGCACCCGTCACGGCAGACACGGCAAAGAACATATGCCCATCGTCGAGCGCGGCACGCTTAAGGTCGGCAATCTTGTCGGCCGTCCCCGGAGCATCGCACTTGTTGGCGACAACGATCTGCGGACGCTCCGAAAGCTCGGCGCCATACTGCTCAAGCTCGCGGTTGATGATGCGATAGTCCTCGATCGGGTCGCGATCCTCAAAGCCGCCCGTCATGTCGACGACGTGCATGATCAAAGCGGTGCGCTCAATGTGGCGCAGGAACTGGTGGCCCAGGCCCTTGCCCTCGCTCGCGCCCTCGATCAGGCCAGGAACATCGGCGACGACATAGGAGTACTCGCCGGCACGCACCATGCCCAGGTTAGGCACGAGCGTGGTAAACGGGTAGTCAGCAATCTTGGGACGGGCGGCGCTCATGCGCGCGATGAGCGAGGACTTGCCCACCGAGGGGAAGCCCACGAGTGCGGCATCGGCCATAAGCTTCATCTCGAGCTCAATCCAGTGCTCCTCGGCCGGCTCACCCAGCTGAGCGAACGCAGGCGCGCGGCGCACCGAGGTCACAAAGTGGGTGTTGCCCAGGCCACCGGCACCGCCGGGCGCCACGACAACGCGCTCGCCATCGTGCACCAGGTCGGCAATCTCGAACATCGGGGTCTGCGTCTCGGGGTCGAGCTCGCGCACCACGGTGCCCATAGGGACCTTCAGGATCAGGTCCTCGCCGCTCTTGCCGTTGCGGCGGGCACCCTGGCCGTGCGTACCGCGCTCGGCACGGAAGTGGTGCTTAAAGCGGTAGTCGATCAGCGAAGACAGCTGAGCATCGGCCTGGATGACGACATTGCCGCCACGACCGCCGTCGCCGCCATCAGGGCCGCCCTTGGGAACAAATGCCTCGCGCCTAAACGACATGCATCCGGCTCCGCCGTCGCCGCCGCACACATTGATGCGGCTGATATCGGTGAACTGTGACAACAGAATCGCCTCCTACAAAAAAGAGGGAGACCCTTGAATCCTAAAACTCAAGTGCCTCCCACATATGTGCTCTATGAAGGGTGAATTACGCGTTCGCGAGCGGGCGTACGCTGACCCTGTGCTTGATACCCTTGTGGAACTCAACGGTACCGTCGACCAGCGCGAACAGCGTGTCGTCCTTGCCACGGCCAACGTTCTCACCCGGGTGGATGTGCGTGCCGTGCTGACGGACGAGAATCGTGCCCGTGGTTACCGTCTGGCCGGCGAAGCGCTTCGTGCCAAGGCGCTGACCGCGGGAGTCACGGCCATTACGGGAGGAACCGAGTCCTTTTTTGTGTGCCATTGTGTATACCTACTCTTTCGTTACGAGTGTAATCTACTCGGCGACGGGAGCCTCGGCAACAGCCTCGGCCTCTGCCTTGACAGCCTTCTTGGCGCGGGACGTAGCCTGGACCTTCACGATCTTCAGCTTGGTGAGCTGCTGACGGTGACCCTTCAGACGACGATAGCGCTTACGCTTGTGGAACTTGAAGACCAGCTGCTTCTCGCCCTTGAACTGCTCAACGATCTGAGCGGTAACCTTGGCCTTGGCCAGCTTGTCGGGATCGGTGACGATCTTCTTACCATCGTTGAGGAAGATGACCGGCAGGGTGACCTTGTCGCCCTCATTGCCCTCGATCTTCTCGACGGTGATGACATCGTCGGTGGCGACCTTGTACTGCTTGCCGCCCGTGTTAACGATTGCGTACATGTTTACTTGCCCTTCATGCATCAGTTAGTGCAACAGCCGAATATAGTAGCAGGCGAAAATACCCCCGTCAACGAGTATGTGGAGCAAATCCACAAGTTCGCACAGGTATGGGGCTGACGAGTCGGCCCTCGTCGTCCTCGCATGCTTGATTCTGACGCTCGACATCGTAGGAGCAGATGGTCACGAGGTCTTGCATACCGGTGGAAACAATAGGTGCATCGACGCCCGGGGTCAAGCCCTGCAACAAAACATCAGCAGCAGAAAGCAAAATTTCCGGACGCATGGAGCCCTCGTTGTCGGCATGGGTGTCGAGCGTGAGGACCAGATGGTCCGGGCGCTCCCCCGCCGCGAGCTCATAGCCTACAAGCGTGTGGTCCAGATCAAGGCGCTTGCTCTTTTTGCCGCGCGCGTAGTCGATGCCATGGTCCGCGCGCAGTGCGTCGATCGCAGCGCGCACCTCGTCGGCGCTTACGGGCGCCTCGGGATCCAGGTGCAGATCGATACGATACGACAGGCGCGTAAGCTGCGCCGTCAGCGCCGGCGTGCGCACGTCGATGTAGGCAGCCTCGATGGGCGCCAGATCGGCCGGAGACGCCGCAGCCAGACGCCCAAACGCCTCATCGAGCGCCACGAACTCGGTCATAAACAGGTCATACCACTCGCAGGTCGACGACGTACCCACCGGTAGCGCCGACGAAAAGCCCACGCGCATGTGCGGTGAGAAGCCCTGCGTGACGGCATAGGGCAGGCCTGCACGGCGCACGATACGCTCAATGGTATGGATTAGTTCCAGATGGCCCAGATACTTAAGGCGATCACGCTTGCCGTAGCGAACGCGCAGCCTAAAGAGCGTGGAATTGTCGGTCAAGCGCTCACTCATGCGCGATCACCCATCAATACGTTCTTGGCGTGGAGCGTGGGGCAGATTCCGCAGCCGGTGCACGACGTGCGGGTGCAATCGGGCGTCGTGACGCCCTCGAGCGAGCGACGGTACTCGCGCTCGAGGAAGCCGCGCGTGCAGCCGGGGCTCACGTGCTCCCACGGCAGGCGCCAGTCCAACTCGTAGGGCAGGTGCACGAGCTCGTTAAGGTCGATGCCGTTTTTGGCCGCGGCCTCCTTCCAGTTGTCGAGCGAGAAATGCTCCACCCAGGCGTCAAAGCGAGAGCCCGCGCGCCAGGCATCGA
This sequence comes from Collinsella sp., assembly GCA_036298225.1. Lineage (GTDB taxonomy): Bacteria > Actinomycetota > Coriobacteriia > Coriobacteriales > Coriobacteriaceae > Collinsella. The sequence goes on along the minus strand of JAXJJM010000040.1, from coordinate 30,240 downwards.
TGATGACGGGCGTCATATCGCGACCGGCACGGGACAGCGCTGCCTCGATGAGCGAGGTCTCGGCATCGTGGTAATGAACGCGGACGGCACGGTTGCGAACACTCGTGACAAGCAGCTTCTGGCGACGCTTGACGTCGTCATAGTCGAGCTGCGGGCACCACTGGAACGGCGTGGCAGCCTTGGGGATAAAGACCGAAACCGAGATGGACACCGAGATCGAGCCGCGACGCGCCTTGGGCACCACGGAACGGCCGAGCTCCAGCACGTGGTCGGCCAGGTTGGCGATAGCCACGATGTCCTCGTCGCGCTCGCCGGGAAGGCCCATCATAAAATAGAGCTTCATGCGGTTCCAGCCGGCCTCGAAGGCAGCCTTGGCCGCACGGTCCAAGTCCTCCTCGGTCACGTTCTTGTTGATGATGTCGCGCATGCGCTGGCTGCCGGCCTCGGGGGCAAACGTCAGGCCGCCCTTCTTTTCGCCGGCGACCGACTCGGCCATATCGACGCCAAACGAATCCAGACGCTGCGATGGAATGGACACGCGAATGCCCGTGTCCTCTAGGCGGCGATTGAGCCTGCCAAGCACGTCGCGAATGCAGGAGTGGTCGGTCGTGGAGAGTGAGGTGAGCGATACCTCATCATAGCCGGTCTTTTCCAGACCCTGGATCACCGACGAGACGATCTGGTCGGCCGAGCGCTCGCGTACCGGGCGATACGTCATGCCGGCCTGGCAAAAACGACAGCCGCGGGCGCAGCCGCGCAGGATCTCGATAGACAGGCGGTCGTGGACCAGCTGCGCATAGGGCACGCACGACTGCGACAACGGATTGGTGGCACCGAAGTCCTCGACGACGCGCTTGTGGACCACGGTCGGCGCATCCTTGCCCTCGCGCGGCACGGTGTAGCCATGCGGTGAGCAGGGCTCGTCGTGACGGACCTCATAGAGCGACGGCACGTAGTTGCCGGCAATGGCTGCAAGCTCCTCAACGATCTGCGCGCGCGGGACTCCTTCGTCACGCAGGCGGCGATGCAGCTGGCAGGTCTCGAGCAACGATTCTTCGCCCTCGCCAATGAGGATAACGTCAAAGAAAGCCGCATACGGCTCGGGGTTGTACACCGAGGGGCCGCCGGCAATGATGATGGGGTCGTCTTCGCCTCGGTCGGCCGCTAACAGCGGGATGCCGGCAAGGTCAAGCGCCTCGAGAAAGTTCGTCACCGCCATCTCGTGCGGCACGTGCAGGCCGACGATATCAAACGAAGCGACCGGTGCCGCACCCTCGAGCGACAGCAGCGGAATGCCCGCCTCGCGCATGGCGTCACCCATATCGGGCCACGGCACATAGCCGCGCTCACAGGAGATGCCCTCGGCCTGGTTAAGGATGTTGTAGAGGATGGCGATGCCCTGGTTGGGCAGACCGACCTCGTAAACATCCGGATAGATCAGGCAGCAACGGTAGTCGGCATCGGTCTTGGAAAGCGTGCCCCACTCGTGATCGATATAGCGGCTCGGTTTCTCGACCTTGGCGAGCAGCGGCTCAATTAAGTGAAAACAGTCTTGGTATGCAACGCGCAACGGAAAACCCCTAAGCAGCGAGATCGGATGCATCCTGATAGGACGCCATGGGACGGGTAGCGCCCGCGACCGTGGTCACCAGATCGCGAAGGCGGGAGAACGTGGCAGTGACCACCTCGTTGGCACGGCCGTAGTCGACATCGCGCTCGTAGAGCGAAACGAGGGCACGGCCCATGCCATAGGTGCCCGCGGCAGCAGTGAGCGCCTTGACGGCAAACCCGATATGCGGCGTCTGCTTGACCAGTGCGCGGGTGACCGCGCGGATCACAAGACCGCCGGCAAGCACGCCCGCGACCTCGTAGCCGCGCTCGGGCTTAATGCCGCGTCCAAAGACGGCAGCGAGCTCAAAGAGCATGCCCACCTGCGCCAGCGCCATAACGGGATAGTCGGCACCCGGCAAAAACACCAAAGCCCCGGTCGCCATATTGGTGAGCGCGCACGAGGTGATGATGCGATTGGCCGCCGCAATGCGCATAAAGGCAAAGTTCGCAGCAAAGGCCGTTTCCTTGTCGGTGCGATCGAGAATCCAGCGAGCGAGTGTCTCGAGCAGATACGTCTTATCGGTCGCAGCCACCACGCCGAGCATGGGCGTGGACTCCTCGATAAACGGCACCTCGACGGCGGACTCGGCGAGCACGCACACGGGCGCACCGGCAATCACGAGCTCCTGAACGGCACTCTCCAGGCGGTCGGATCCGCACGAGAGCACCAGCACCACATCGGTATCGGTCTTGGGAGCGATTCGCTCCTCCCCCAGGCGCTCGACGCGCACAATGCCCGAGGTCGTCTGCGGCACAAAGGCGTCACGCACTGTCTCGACCAAAAAGCGCGAGGCGGACGAATCCAGGTAGACCGAGACGCGCACCGGCGTATCGGAATCTTTCTTAACGGACGCGCCCATCTTAAAAGTGCGGGTCAGCTTATCTACGGGAATTTTCACAGCAAACCCCTCCAGCGGTTACACGGCGCCCGAACGATGCCGCCATATGGATTGTACGATACCCACCGTCAGCAACTGAATCATCATCGACGACGAACCAAAGCTAATGAACGGCAACGGAATACCGGTAATCGGCATCATGCCGATGCACATGCCGATGTTCTCGAAGGTCTGGAACGCCCACATGCCAACGATGCCCACGCACGAAAGACGCAAAAAAAGCGATTCACACTTTAATGCGACGCGAATCGTCGAAAAGATCAGCAGCACGTAGAGGCACAGGAGCAAAAAGGAGCCGCAGAAGCCGAACGTCTCGGACAGGAAGGCGAAGACGAAGTCGGTATGGAACTCGGGCAGAAAGCCACCGGCAGATTGCGTCGCATGGCCCAGCCCCTTGCCAAAGAAGCCGCCCGAGCCAACGGCGATAAGCGACTGCTGCAGGTTGTAGGCATCGTCCGAATCGGCATTATCGGGATCGATAAAGACCGTCAGACGGTTCATCTGGTACTGCTTAATGAGCACATCGTGGCCGAGCAGCGAATCGAAAACCGAATCGAGCGCTAGGACGAGCGCCACCAGGCCCACGAGCAGGGCCAGGGTCGATAGCACCCATTCGCGGCGCGCACCGCTCATGCAGATAACGATAGCGCCCGAAACCAGCACGACCAGGCCTGAGCCCAGGTCGCCCATCGCGACGACGGCCAAAAACGGGATGGACAGCATGCCGCAGAGCTTGACGTAGTCGCGAACGGTATCGATACGCCCGTTGTACTGCGAGCCAAGCGTAGCGATAAAGAAGATGGTGATGAGCTTGGCAAGCTCAACAGGCTGAAACGTCAAACCGATACCGGGAATCTTGATCCAGCCCGTCATGCCCAGACCGCCCGTATAGGACAGACCCGGAATCTTGGGCGAGAAGATCACGATCAGGTCGATGACGAGCAACGCCGTCGAGAAATTGGAAATACCGCGCAGGTCGGTACGCCAGACGAGCACCGCCAGCACCGCACCGATGCCGATTCCCAGCAGGTGACGCGAGAACGAGGCATCGGCCTTAAACTGGGAAGCCGACCAAATGATGATGGCACCGTAGACGACGAGGGCCACAGTTGCCACGAGCACGCCGATGTGCACCTTCTGACGGAACGTGCCGCGCGAGGCCGAAAGCTGCTTGTTGACGCGGTCCAGGCTGCTGCGAGAGCCGGTCTTGGTTGAGCGGAACAGCTCCGCCGGAGAAAAATCCATCGCAACCTCCTATCGAACCGAAGAATCGCCCGAGGCCGAAGAGGTATCGGGCTCGTCATAAATCACGCCGAGCACGTCGCGCACGACATGCATCGCGGTATCTGAGCCGCCGCCGCCCTGCTCCAGGACGGTAGCGATGACATACTTGGGATCATCGGCCGGTGCATAGGCGCAGAACCACGCATATTCGTCCTCGCCGCTTTTCTCGCCCGTGCCCGACTTGCCATATACCTGCGGCGTCAGGGTGCCAAAGTGCGCCGCCAGCGACGTCGATGCCGTGTAAATCACGTCGTGCATGCCGTTGCGAACAAGGGCCAGATCCGAATCGCTGTTGATCTTGGCCTCCAGGCGCTTCTTCTTGCCCTTGCCGTTGTACTTATAGGCATCGCCGTCGCCATCGCGCGACACGGCGGACAAAAACACGTGAGGCACGTACTGTTTGCCGCCGTTGGCAAGACCCATATAGGCGCACGCCATCTGCAGAGGCGTCACCAGGATGTCACCCTGACCGATGGCGATGTTGGTCATATCGCCAGCATTCCACTTGCGGTCCTCGGCAGAGGCATCGGTGAAGTACGACTCTTTCCACTCGGCATCGGGAATACGACCCGCGCCCTCACTCGGCAGATCGATACCGCAGGTCTTGCCTAGGCCCCAGCGACGAAAGACCTCCTGCAGGCCCTCGGGATGTTGCTCGTCATAAAAGAAAGCCTTGCCCATGTCGTAAAAGACGGGATCGCACGAGTTAGCGATACCCGACTGCAGCGTCATGGTGCCGTGACCAGACGTAAGCCAGCAGCGCTTGCCCCAAGCCTTGCCCAATCCCGTCCAATAGCCCGTGCAGTTGGTTGTCTGTGTTGAAGTGTAGGTTCCAAACTCAAGACCGGCCAGTGCCGAGAGTGGCTTGATGGTCGAGGCCGACATGTACTGTCCGCTAATGGCGCGGTTGAGCAGCGGGTGCGAACCCTCGTCATCATTGAGCTCGGTCCACACGTCGTTTGAGACGCCGCCGATAAAGACGGAGGGATCGAACTTGGGCTGGCTCGCCATGCCCAGGATCTCGCCATTGTTGGGATCGAGACACACCACGGCCCCGTTGCCGGCATTGCTGTAGCCAGTGGTCTTGGCAAGCTCGATAGCGCTCGCCAGCGCCGTCTCACAGGCCTGTTGGATCTTAAGGTCGAGCGTGAGCTTAATGTCGGAGCCGGCCTTCGCGGGCACGGCGCCGGCCTGACCGGTCACATTGCCCGAGGCATCGACCTTGACGGTCTGCTCGCCACGAATACCCTGCAGCAAGTTTTCGTAGTAGCTCTCAACGCCCGCCTGGCCCACGATATCGCCAGACTGGTACGCAATCTGGCCAGCAGAAGCATCATCATCGCCAGAGGTTTTCCTATTCTGGGCCTCAAGCTGCTCGGAGGTAATGGTGCCGGTGTAGCCCAAGATATGGCATGCCGTCTCGCCGTAGGGATACTGACGCTCGGTGCGCTCGGCAATCTTGACACCCGGGAACTCGCCGGCGTGCTCCTGAATATAGGCAACCGTTGAGCGACGAACGTCCGTCGCGATGGTATGCAGGCTCTGAGCGCCCTCGGAATTGTCCTGGATATTGCGCAGAACCGCCACGTAGGGCATACCGAGCACGTTGGCAAGATGGCGAACCAAAACCGCATCCTCGGCAAGGTCGCGGTAGGCCACGACGGCAAGTGAGGGACGGTTCTGGACAAGCGCCACGCCATTGCGGTCGAGGATGCGGCCGCGCACAGCGGGTGTGGTAACGGTGCGAGTCTGATTGCTATTAGCCTGCTTCTCGTAATAGTCCGACGAGACCATCTGCATGCCCCACAGCTTGACGGCAAGCGCCGCAAACATCGCGCCCACGCCGGTGGTGAGGATGGAGAAGCGGCCCTTAAAGGCGGTCGCCGCGGTATTGCCCTCGCCCTCGGTGGCGCGCGGGGCCGTTCCATGCTGCGTATCGTAGGTAAAACGGGAATCGCCGCGACGCATGATGACCAGCGCGACCACGATGGCCACAACCAGCACGATACCGGCGATAATAACCGTCATCTGGGAAGACATCTACGGGCCTCCCCTATTTGAGCTTACGGGTCTTGGGCTTAAAGCGCATGCCCGTCTGGCGTCCGCCACGTGCGGAGAATCCATAGCCGGACTGCGGCACGACGCCGGACATCAAAAACGGAATGGCAACCAGACCCGTCAGGATCGAGGACGGCAGCGAATGACCGAAGATCGCCACGACAAAGCTCGTCTCCAAACCCATAAACAGCAAGATGATGCTGTAGATCACATTAATGACGAGCGCGAAGGCGCCCACAGTGACGCCGCGCGCACTCGGGGTACCGCCCGTCTGTCCGACGGCACTGTGCACCAGGGCAAAAGAACCCACGGTCAGCAGGAGCGACATAACGCCCACCGGCACGGCAGCGGAGAGGTCATAGAACAAGCCGCTGCAAAAACCGCACACGACGGCACGGGTCGGGTCGCCCGAGAACACGCTCAGGCACACCAGGATAATCATGAAGTTGACGCGACCGCCCGCAATGGAGATCTGCGGCGCCAGGCCTGCCTGCAGCAGCAAGCACACAATGGCGGCGATCACAAACGTACGGGAGCTCATCCCCTGCTCGTGTAGATCCATGGACATGCCCCCTATTCGCTCGAGCCGGAATCGGTCGTCTCGGACGTGTCGGAACTGCCATCCGAGCTCTCGTCCTTAGTCTTGGCCGCAGCGTCGCGCGACGTTCCCTGCGGCGTGCTGTTGGCCGTGCTCACGTCCTCATCCGAGGCCGACTGCTCGTCGGTCAGCGAGGTGATGACCAGCACTTCCTCGTTGTTCTCGGCCGTCGCCTGGGCGCGCACCACAATGGTGTAGTACACATCGTTTGCCGATTTCTCAACCGACGAGACGGTGCCGAGCGGAAGGCCCTTGGGGAATACGCCGCCAATGCCCGAGGTCACGATGATGTCGCCAACCTTAACGTCGGAGTCGACGCTCACATACTCGAGACGCAGCGTGCCGTCAGCCTGACCCTGCAGCATGCCCTGGGCGCGCGTGTCCTGCACCATGGCGGACACGCCCGAGTTCTCGTCGCCAATCAGGCGCACGGTAGACGTCTTGGCCGAGACTTCGATGATCTGGCCGATAACACCTGCCGAGCTCGTTACGGGCATGTTGATGGAAAGCCCATCAGCGGAACCCTTGTCGATGGTTACGGTCGAGGTCCAGGCATCGCCGGAGGCACCGACAATACGAGCTGCGGTCGATTTGAGGTTGTAGGTCGACTGCAGGCCGACCAATCCCTCCAGACGCTCAGCGGTCTTTTGAGCCTCGGAGAGCTCGGCAACCTTAGAGGTCAGTTCCTCGTTTTGCTTCTTAAGCTCGTCAAGCGTGTCCTGCGACGCCGTAAGGTTAGAGAACACGTTGCCGATCGCATTGAAGGGAGCCGCCACAGCCGAGCCCACAAAGCGCACCGGCGAGGTAATCGTCGTCACACCCGAACGCACGGCATGAATCGGCCCAGCCTCGCCCTCACGAATGTAAAACGTGAGCAGCAACACCGAAATCACGCTGAAAACAATCAACGGGCGCATACCCGTTGATTGACGCTTGGTATTCAGATTTGTGGAGAAACCCGAAGATCGTGCCAAATGGAATCCACCTTTTGGAAATTAAGCATTGGTCTGGACAAAGCCGCCATCAAACGCATTGGCCTCGAGCACGCGGGCACAGCCGTTCACGACGTTATCGAGCGCCGTGGGGCTGACGTTGACCGAAACGCCGGTCTCATCGCGCAAACGCACGTCGAGACCGCGCAGTAGCGCACCGCCGCCGGTCAGCAAAATGCCGTAGTACATAAGGTCCGAGGCAAGATCGGGCGGCGTGGCGTCGAGGGCGTCCTTGACAGCCTTGGCCATCTCGTCGAGCGGCTTGTTGAGCGCGCGACGGATCTCCTCGCTCTCGATGCGCACGGTCTTGGGCAGGCCTGTGATGACGTCGCGGCCGTTGACCTCGACGTCGAGCTCGTCCTTGAGCGGCACGGCGGAGCCGACCTTGATCTTAATGTCCTCTGCCGTACGCTCGCCGATGGCCAGGTTGTAGGCATCGCGAACGTGCGTGAGGATGGCCTGATCGAACTCGTCGCCGGCAATACGGATGGACTGCGAGACGACGATGCCGCCCATGGCGATGACGGCAACCTCGGTGGTACCGCCACCGATGTCGATGACCATGGAGCCGGTAGGCTCCTCGACGGGCAGGTCGGCGCCGATAGCGGCAGCCATGGGCTCCTCGATCAGGTACGCCTGGCGAGCGCCGGCCTGGATCGTGGCCTCAAAGACGGCGCGCTTCTCGACCGACGTGACGCCGGAGGGAACGCAGACGACGACGCGCGGCCGCGGGGTCCACGGATAGCGCTTCTCGGACGCCTTGTCGATAAAGTAGCGAAGCATGGCCTCGGTAACGTCGAAGTCGGCGATGACGCCGTCCTTCAAGGGACGAACGGCCACGATGTTGCCGGGCGTACGGCCGAGCATGCGCTTTGCCTCGATACCGACCGCCAGGATGCGCTCGTCGTTCTTGTCGATGGCGACGACGGAGGGCTCGCGGATGACGATGCCCTTGCCGCGCACGGAGACAAGCGTATTTGCGGTGCCGAGGTCGATGGCAAGATCGCCCGCATAGCTACCGAAGAACATATCCATCAAAGAAAACAACGCAACTCCTGATGTGTTGGATGATTGCTGGAAAACTACTAGCTCATCATACTAGCGCAAGCCCGGCACCTCACTTGCGGTGAAGCGCCGGGCAAAGCTAAATCCCATAAGGTCACTACTGGTTGTCAGCAGCCGAGAAATCCATATCGAGCGAGGAAACGGCCCAGCCAATATGGTTGTCGGAGCGCACGAATTTGACGATGTACTCCTGCTCGCCGCCCTTGGACAGCGACGCCTTCACCTTGGCGGTCGTCTCGGTCATGGACTGATCCATGCCCTCGACGGACACGGTGGCACCCTGCGGAATCGAGGAGATAATCATCGACTTGGCGTCCTCGGACAGGCTCGAGGCCAGGCAAGACTCGGCCTTTGCGGTGTCACCATCGCCGGCAGCCTGGAACAGGTCGGTAACGACGGACTCCTGAGACGGGAAGCCAAAGCCGCGCGTGTAGGCGAAGCCCAGACCGCCCGCGGCGATCAAAATGAGCAGAAGCAGCACGATGAAGACTTTGAGACCCGTGTGGCGATGGCGACGACGGACCTTGGCCTGCTTACGATCCTGACGGTCCTGCTGGACCATCTCGGACTCGGACAGCGTAAAGAAGCCGGTGTCCGAGGGGTCGGGCATAAACTGACCGGTCGCGCCCGTAGGATCGAGCGGATCGACGGCAGGAGCGTCCATCGCGGGCGCCGGAGCCGTGGCCATAGCCGTCTGGGCAGACAGCGCGGCAAGCGAATCGTGCACGCGGGCAAGCTCGTCGGCCTGCTCGGAGGTGAGCTGGTAGATGCCATCGGCAGTAGCGGCGTTAAAGGCGTCGAGCGCGTCGGAGGGACGACCGGCGGCAGAAAGCGCCTGACCCATGCCGGCGTTGAGCGCGCGCGTGTCGTCGCGGGGGCCGGCAAAGTCGATGGCCGTGCGGTAGGTCTCCACGGCATCCGCCGGACGGCCGAGCTTAATGAAGCAACACCCGAGCTCGCCGAGTGCGGCGGCAGGAGCCGGATTGGCGCCGTCGATGGCGGCCTGACGGAAGGCGGTACCCGCGTTGGCATAGTCGCCCGACTGGAACAGCGCGTTACCCAAGCCCAGATAGGCCTTGAACGGCGTGGCATAGGAGGCATCCTGCGTAGCAGCAGAGAACGCCTGGGCAGCCGTCGTGTAGTCGCCCACGGCGGCAAGCGCCTTGCCGCGGTTGGTGAGTAGCGCGCCGCGCTTGCCGTAGGTGCCGTCGTTGAGAGCGGCGGCATAGGCCTCGGCGGCCTCGGCATACATGCCCAGGTGCATCAGGGCGTTGCCACGAAGGTGGTCGGCCTCGCCCATAATCTCATCGGGAGTCTTTGCCGCCCCAAGCATCTGGGCTGCAGCGGAAAAATCACCCGCGCGATAAGCGGCGCGGCCCTGTTGGATCAGCTGGCTATTCAAGGAAGTCCCCTTTACTCGTGAACAATCTCGACGTGGACGATCTCGTCGCCGGCACGCAGCTGCGAAATCACATCGAGACCCTCGACCGTGGTACCAAAGACGGTGTAACCGGAATCGAGGTTATGCTGGGCACCCAGGCAGAAGTAGAACTGCGAACCCGCGGAATCGGGATCCATGGAGCGTGCCATGGCAAGCGCACCGTCGATATGGCTGTTGCGCGGATTGGTGGCAAACTCGCCCTTGATGCAGTAGCCGGGGCCACCGGTACCGGGCATGCCGTCGGGGCCCTCAAGGCCGGCAGCGACGTCGGCGCCGGTCATATCGCGGGTATTGGGGTCGCCGCCCTGAATGACAAAGCCGGGCACATAGCGATGGAACTTAAGGCCATCATAGAAGCCCATCGTGGAAAGCTCGCAGAAGTTCGCGACATGAATGGGGGCGCCCTCGCCGTCAAACTTGACCTTGATGGTACCCTTGGACGTCTCGATCACCGCGCACTCGTCACCGGCAAGCTGATACTCGGGCGTGTAGAGCTCTTTCTTAAAACCAAACATGTGGTTCCTTCCTCGTGCGTTTAAAGCATATTTGTACGAATTGTAGCAATAAGCATGGGCTTACATCAATTGCGCACGTAGGTTATGCCGACTATGGCGAACTAATTTTAGGAACGCTGCTGCGGCTTCCAGGAACCCACATTGGCATCGTACTGGTTCAGCGCGCTGTTGCCGCCCTGTGCGATGGGCGCCAGGATCTCGCTTTGGTGGGAACTCATCGACTCGCCATCGGGAATGGCCAGCGAGATGTCCCAGCTCTGGCAGATCACGTCGACACGCTCATACATCCACTCGGCAAGCTGCTTTAAGTGGGCGATGTCATCCGCATAGACTGTATCGTCCTGGTACTTAAGGTTGTTGAGCTCGTCTTGGGTCTTTTTGATCTGGTCGCGCAGGGCGTAGGCACTCTGCGACAGCTCCTGACGGGTGGACAGCGGCGTGCGGAGATAGCCGTTGTTAAAGGAATCGATGACCTCGCCGATCTGATCCTCGTCACTGTAGGACACGATGGTCTGATACAGACCGTCGAGCCTGGTATAGAGCTGATCGTCGTTGAGCACGGTTTCTTCCTGGACCACCTCGGCAGAATCGTCCTGCTTGGTATCGTCCTCGCTCGCCTCGCCCTTTTGGCGCGTGGGGAACGTGGATCGCGCTGCTTGGCCAAACTGGTCGTAAAAGCCAGGCATGACGCCCATGGGATCGGCCGTCACGAACCAATAGGCACCGCCGCACACGATAGCAAGAACCGCGATGACGATAAGCGGCTTGGGGATATGACGCTTGTGCTTGTGATAGGCGTCCTCGTCGGGGTGCACCTTGCGCTTGGGTTTTTGAGGATCGTCGTGCAGAGAAGCCGGTATGGGGATATCGACCTTAGGGATACCGAAATCCTTATCGAAAGCCGGCAGCACGCAGGTCTCGTTGGGGTCGGCGGCGTCCGAAAGCACTGCGGCGGCAGACGCCGGCGCATGGGGCACCTCGGTATCGATCTGCTCTTGCGTCAGGCGCGGAAAGCCTGCCGTGCGGCCCGCTGCCAGGTCGGATGCGGCCGCGTCCTCGGAGAGGATACCCGGGGCGGGGCGTCCGCATTTGGGGCAGGTGCGATCGTGCGGCGAAAGACGGGCACCGCAGCCCTCACAGAACACGAACTCGGTGTGCTCGGGACCATCGCCCGGACCCACATAGGCGTTGCAGTAGGGGCAAAACGAGGCGCCGTCCTCTATGTTCTTAAGGCAATGCGGGCAGATCACGGCATCCTCTTTTCGAAGCAATTCAAACAATCGAGGTTAGAGCATAACATCGCCACGGCCCAACAGGGGCAAGGCATCAATTCAACATCCCCGAAGGCCGTGGACTACTTCTTCTTTTTCTTGGGCATCGAGACTTTGATGCCTTGGGCGGACTTGGTCACGCGAGAGCGCTTGGCTCCGGCACTCTTCTTTTTCTTGGGCTGGGCCTGGGCCACGCCTTCGAGCGCGCGGGCCTCGGCCTCTCGCGCAGTACGATCTTCGCGGCGCTGCGCCATATCGGCGGCAACGCGCTTGGCAAAACGCCCGGCAGTCGAACCCGTCGAGCTCACCTTGCCGCCACCGCGACCCAGACGCACGCATACACCGCGACCAAAGCCGGTAGCCGCATGACGGCGACGCGGCTTAAGCGAATCCATCATCGTGGCGAGCTTAAAGAACACCGAGCAGGTAAAGACTATGATGACCGACAAAATAACCATCTGGCTGATGGACAGGTTGGCGATAGACAGCAGTTCAGGGAACCCGATAACACCCACCAGGATGCCGGCGACTACAAACACAAAGAGCACCACGCGCAGGGGTGTGAGAGGCTGCGAGATGCGCCAGATCAGACTGACGCTCGCCGCGCACGACGTAAGCAGGCACATCGTAGACAGAGTGAGCTGGCTAAAGCCAAACACGCGCGCCACAAAGATATCGAGCGCCGCGGCCAAAATGACCGCAATCGACGCCGGCAGCGCACGCTTGAGCACATTCGTCAGGAACGATCCTTTCACGCGAGCGTTGTTAGGCTCCAGGCCCAGCACAAAGCCCGGCGCGCCGATGCAGAAGAAGTTGATGAGCGTCATCTGGATGGGCTCGAAGGGGTACGGCGGCAGCGCGATGCACAGCGCCGCCAGGCCCATCGAGAACAGCGTCTTGGTCAGGAACAGCGAAGCCGAACGCTGCAGGTTGTTGATGGAGCGACGACCCTCGGCCACCACGGCGGGCATCGAGGCAAAGTCGTTATCGACCAGCACGATCTCGGCCACGTTGCGCGCGGCATCGGAGCCGGCCGCCATGGCGACGGAGCAGTCGGCCTCCTTGAGCGCCAGCACGTCATTGACGCCGTCGCCCGTCATGGCCACGGTGTGCCCGCGGCGCTTAAGCGCCTGCACGAGCTCGCGCTTCTGCTGCGGGGTCACACGACCAAAGACATGATAGCGGTCCACTGCGGCATCGAGCTTGGCCGGCGTATCGAGCGTCATGGCGTCCACATAAGCGTCCGCCCCCGGCACGCCCACCACGCGCGCAATCGACGACACCGTACGCGGGTCGTCGCCACTGATCACGTTGAGGGTCACGCCCTGCTCGTTAAAGTAGCCGATGGTCTCGGCAGCCGAGGTACGGATCTCGTCGCGGATGGTCACAAAGCCCACGGGCTCGGCCTCGCCCACCATATCGCCGTCGGGCGTAAAGCCGTCCACGCGCGCCACCACGAGCACACGGCAGGTGTCGGCAAGCTCGGCCACACGGTTCTCGACCCGCGCAAAGGCACGGTCCGACAGCACAAACTGCGCCGCGCCCATCACATAGGAGCCCTGCGCAAACGAGGCGCCGCTCCACTTTTTGGACGACGAGAACGGAATAACCGACAGCGGCTCGGACACCTCGACCGGGCGGTCGACGTAATAGTTGAGCAGCGCCTGGCAGGTCTCGTTGGCATCGGCCGAAGTCGCACGTGCCACGTTGGCGAGTGCGAAGTCGAGCACCGTGGTATCGACGGGAACGGCAGCGTCGCTCTCCCCCACGCCCATGCCCTCGATCGGCAACGGATAGGTTCCCTCGACCTCCATGCGGCCCGACGTGATGGTGCCCGTCTTGTCCAGGCACAGCACGTCGACGCGAGCGAGCGTCTCGATGCAGTAGAGCTGCTGTGCCAGCACCTTGCGGCGCGCCAGGCGCACCGTGGCGATAGCGAGCACCGACGAGGTCAGCAGCACCAGGCCCTGCGGGATCATGCCCAGCAGGGCGCCCACCGTGGACAGCAGCGCCGACGAAGGCACATGACCAGCCAACAGCTCGGAGAAGCACCACGAAATCGCGCTATCGTCCGGGGTTCCCGCGGCATCCCACAGCTCGCTCACGCTCGAGGCAAACAGCGCCAAACCGAGCGGGATCATGATGATGCTCGCAAAACGCACGATGGCGTTGAGCGCGTTCATGATCTCGGAATTGACCTTTTTAACGTACTTGGCCTCGTTATTAATTTTGGCCACATAGTTGTCGGCGCCAACATGGATCACGCGGGCGCGCAGCAGGCCCGAGTCGATAAAGCTACCGCTCATTAGCTCGGAGCCGGGCTGCTTTTTAATAAGGTCACTCTCGCCCGTCAGCAGGCTCTCGTTCACGAGCGCCTCGCCCGAAACCACCACGGCGTCGGCGGGGATCTGGTCGCCGCGCCCCAGGCGAATGATGTCATCGAGCACGATCTGGTCCAGGTCGAGCTCCACCTCGGCACCGTCACGCACCGCGATGGCCTTCTTGGAGGTCAGCAGCGTGAGCTTATCGACCATCTTCTTGGAGCGCATGGACTGAACGACGCCGATAGCGGTATTGAGGAACACCACGAACAGGAACGTCAGGTTCTTAAACGAACCGGTCAAGATGACCAGGAACGCCAAGATCACGTTGATCAAATTGAACAGCGTGCAGAGATTTTCGATGATGAGCTCTTTGACCGACTTAGTCTTGAGCTCCATGTTGCGGTTGATCTTACCGGCGGCGATGCGCTCCTCGACCTCGGCGGTCGAAAGTCCGCGCTCGATATCCGTTGCTGCCATACCACGTCCCATCACGTCGCGTCGGTATAAGAAAAACCGCCCGGACCATGCGAGGTTCGGACGGTCTTACGTTCGATGGTGCCCCATGTTGGATTCGAACCAACGGCCTTCTGCTCCGGAGGCAGACGCTCTAATCCCCTGAGCTAATAGGGCGAACGAAAGGCATTATACCCAAGTGCACCACGGGCTATCAAAATAAAAGAAAAAGCTTTGCAATTCCGAGGAAGACGCGGCGCAACGGCTCACTTTAGAAGGTAAAAGCGAGTCAGATAGTATAAACTCACATGCACCATATATACGGCTCGCGATGCGGGCCGTTTTTGCAAGGGTTATCCATCGAGGTGAGAGGCACACCATGATTGCAATTCTAAAGCAAAGCGCCAGCGACGAGGCCGTAAGCCATATCGTCAGCTGGATTGAGAAGAAGGGTCTCAAGACCGACGTCTCGCGCGGCGAGAACGAAACGATCATCGGCCTGGTGGGCGATACCACCAAGATCGACCCGTTCCTGCTCGAGTCCATGGACGTCGTCGAGCGCGTACAGCGCGTCTCCGAGCCGTTTAAGCGCGCCAACCGTAAGTTCCACCCCGAGGACTCCGTCATCGACTGCGGTCACGGCGTCAAGATCGGCGGCGACCAGTTCCAGGTCATCGCCGGCCCGTGCTCCGTCGAGGGCGAGAACCTCATCCGCATCGCCCGTCGCGTGAAGGCTGCCGGCGCCACGATGCTGCGCGGCGGCGCCTACAAGCCCCGCACCTCCCCCTACGCCTACCAGGGCATGGGCCCCGCCGGCCTCGATCTGCTGTGCGAGGCCTCGGCCGAGCTCGACATGCCGATCGTCACCGAGATCATGGACCCGCGCGACGTGCAGGTGTTCCTGGACAAGAAGATCGACGTCATGCAGATCGGCGCCCGCAACGCCCAGAACTTCCCCCTGCTCAAAGAGGTCGGCAAGACTCAGACCCCCATTCTGCTCAAGCGCGGCATGTCCGGCACGATCGACGAGCTGCTCATGGCTGCCGAGTACATCATGAGCGAGGGCAACGACAACGTTATCCTGTGCGAGCGCGGCATCCGCACCTTCGAAACCCGCACCCGCAACACCTTCGACCTCAACGCCGTGCCGGTGCTGCACCACCTGTCGCACCTGCCCGTCGTCGCCGACCCCAGCCACGCCACCGGCTACACCCGCTACGTTGAGCCCATGGCGCTCGCTGCGACCGCCTGCGGTGCCAACGGCCTGGAGATCGAGGTCCACGACGAGCCGAGCCGCGCCTGGTCCGACGGCGCCCAGGCCCTCACCCCCGATCAGTTCGACGACACCATGCGCCGCATCCGAGCCATCCGCGAGGTTGTCTGCCAAGAGACCATGGAGTAGCCCATGGGTACGGTGAGAAACGCGCGCGTTAACCAGGGCGGCCCCAAGTGCGCCGGCATCGTGGGCCTGGGTCTTATCGGCGGCAGCTTTGCCCGCGGCTATGCGCAGGCGGGCGTCCGCGTGCTGGCCTGGGACCCCGATGACGACGTCATGACGGCCGCCAGTATGGGCACCGTCGCCGGCGAGCTCAACGACGAGACGCTCGGCGAGTGCGACATCATCGTCCTGGCCTGCTACCCCGAGGCCTGCATCGAGTGGCTCGAGGCACACGCCCAGGCACTCGCCGACGCCACCGATACCGAAGCCATCATGGGCCCCGTGGTGATCGACACGGTGGGCGTCAAGGGCATCGTGTGTGAGCGCGCCTTTGAGCTCGCACACGAGCACGGCTTTTACTTTGTAGGTGCGCACCCCATGGCGGGCACGCAGTACTCGGGCTACGCGCACTCCCACGCCGACCTGTTCCAGGGCGCCCCGCTCGTGCTCGTACCGCCTGCGGTGGACGACGCGCTCAAGCTGGAGCTTTTGGGCCAGGTGCGCGAGATGGTGCGCCCCCTGGGCTTTGGCAAGTTCAGCGTGACGAGCGCCGATGAGCACGACCGCGTCATCGCCTTTACGAGCCAGCTCGCGCACGTGGTATCCAACGCCTACGTCAAAAGCCCCACCGCCCAGGTCCACCACGGCTTTTCGGCCGGCAGCTACCGTGACCTCACCCGCGTGGCGCACCTCAACCCGCAAATGTGGTCCGAGCTCATGATTGACGACGCCGACGCGCTCGCCTTCGAGATCGACCATCTGATCGAGTCGCTCGGCGCCTACAGCCGTGCGCTCAAGGACCGCGACCAGCGCTATCTGGAGAATCTCCTTGCCGAGGGCGACCGCATTAAGCGCGCGCTCGACGACGAGGCAGCGCACTAGACCACCCATCACGCCAGGTCGAAAGGACCGAAGCTTATGGCGATTACCATCGATATCGACACCGCACGCCCCTACCAGGTGCATGTTGGCACGTTTTTGTTGGAGCAGGCGGGGCCGCTCGTGCGCACCACTGCCGGCGGCACCAAGGCCGTCATCGTGACGGACACCAACGTGGGCCCGCTCTACCAGATGCCCGTTAAGCAGAGCCTGGAGGCCGCGGACTACGAGGTGAGCATCTGCACCTTCGAGGCCGGCGAGGCCCATAAGCGTGCCGAGACCTACGTTGCCATTTTGGAGTTTGTGGCCGAGCACGAGCTTTCGCGCTCCGACGTGATCGTGGCGCTCGGCGGTGGCGTCGTGGGAGACGTGGCCGGCTTTGTGGCCGCTACCTACATGCGCGGCTGCAAGTTTGTGCAGATCCCGACGAGCCTGCTTGCCATGGTGGATTCGTCGGTGGGCGGCAAGACCGCCATCGACCTGGCCGCCGGCAAGAACCTGGCCGGCGCCTTTTGGCAGCCGAGCGTGGTTATCGCCGACGTGGGGTGCCTGGCCACCCTCACGCCCGAGCAGTTCGCCGACGGCTGCGGCGAGGTCGTCAAGCACGCCGTGATCGCCGATCCCGAGCTGTTCGCCGAGCTGGAGAAGACCCCGCTCACGCTCGAGCTGCTGAATAAAGACGTGGCTCGCGTGGCGCTCATCATCGCCCGAAATATCGACATTAAGCGCGCCGTGGTCGTCGCCGATGAGCGCGAGACCAACCAGCGCAAGCTCCTCAACTTTGGACACAGCGCCGGACACGCCGTCGAGGCCTGCGAGCACTTTGAGCTCGGCCACGGCAACTGCGTGTCGATCGGCATGGGCATCATCACGCACGCCGCAGCCCTACATGGCGTTTGCGATGCTGCACTGCCCGGTCGTATTGAGGAGCTCTGCGCCCGCCATGGCCTCAAGACCCGCTGCGACCTAGATGCCGATGCCGTCTTTGCCGAGGCGCTCCACGACAAGAAGCGCGCGGGCGACACCATCGACCTGGTGATTCCGCACGGCATTGGCCGCTGCAGCATCGACCGCACGCCGCTTTCCACTTTCCACGAACTCATTGCCGAGGGCCTCGGCCAGAAGGGAGACGCTTCCGCATGCTAGCCCGCATCACCCCGTCCCCGCTCAAGGGCACCGTTCCCGCCATCGCGTCCAAGTCGATGGCACATCGCCTGATCATCTGCGCTGCGCTTGCCAACGGCGAGACGCACGTCACCTGCAACACCACCTGCGCCGACATCGAGGCCACGGTGCGTTGCCTTACGGCCCTGG
Source organism: Collinsella sp. (assembly GCA_036298225.1). GTDB lineage: Bacteria > Actinomycetota > Coriobacteriia > Coriobacteriales > Coriobacteriaceae > Collinsella. The sequence goes on along the minus strand of JAXJJM010000040.1, from coordinate 12,098 downwards.
GCGCCCGCATCGAGACCGTCGAGGACGGCTTCCAGGTTCACCCCACCATGAAGAGTGTCGAGTTTGGCCTGCTCAAGGCCCTTGCCGGCGGCACACTCGACTGCGGCGAGAGCGGCTCCACGCTGCGCTTTATGCTGCCTGTCGCCTGCGCGCTGGGTGCCGAGGCCACCTTCGTGGGCCAGGGCCGCCTGGGCGCCCGCCCGCTCTCCCCGCTCTCGAATGAGATCATCGCCGCCGGTTGCGACCTGCAGGGCCTGGGCGGTTTTCCGCTCAAGACGAGCGGACGCATGCGCCCGGGCACCTTTGTGCTGCCGGGCAACGTAAGCTCGCAGTACATCTCGGGTCTGCTGCTGGCAGCCCCGTTGCTCGCCCAGCCCTCCTGCGTGCAGGTGACCGGCCTCATCGAGAGCCGCCCCTACATCAACCTGACGATCCAGGCAATGAAGGCCTTTGACGTCGAGGTCAACGTCGAGCGTATTCCGGCCAAGGACGGCCAGCCCGAGGTCACGAACTTCCGCGTAAGCAGCGGCTCGTACCGCACGCCCGGCAGCGTAGCCGTCGAGGGCGACTGGTCCAACGCCGCCTTTTGGCTGTGCGCCGGCGCCATCGGCTCCGACTCCATCACCGTGGAGGGTGTGTCGCTGAGCTCCGCACAGGGCGACCGCAACGTGCTCGCTGCGCTTTCGCGCTTTGGCGCCCGCATCGTGCGCTCCACCAACGCCGCCACCGTGCAGTCCGACAAGCTCGCCGGCTTTGAGATGAGTGCCCACGACATTCCCGACCTGGTACCCGTTATCTCGGCCGTGGCCTCGCTGGCACAGGGCCGCACCTTTATCCGCGATTGCGCCCGTCTGCGTATCAAAGAATCCGACCGCCTGGTCACCACCACCCGCGAGCTCACCGCGCTGGGCGCGCAGGTGCGCATTGCCGGCGATGACCTCATCATCAAGGGTGTCGATGCCTTTACCGGCGGCGAGGTCGATTCGCACAACGACCATCGCATCGCCATGATGGCCGCCATCGCCGCAAGCCGTGCCACCGGCGAGGTCGTGATCCACGGCGCCGAGGCCGTCAACAAGTCCTATCCCGATTTCTTTGACCACTACCGCCTGCTGGGCGGCAAGGTCACACTCGAGGAGGAATAGCATGTCCTCGACCTTTGGCAACGTCTTGCACTTAAGCATCTTCGGCCAGTCGCACTCCCCCGCTATCGGCTGCTCGCTCGATGGCATTCCGGCGGGCATCGCCGTGGACCAGGAGAAGCTGCAGGCCTTCCTCGACCGTCGCGCTCCCGGTCGCGACGAGACCGCGACCAAACGCCGCGAGGCCGACGCCGCCCACATCATCGCCGGTGTTGTCGATGGACATACCACCGGCGCGCCCATCGCCGCGATTATCGAGAACACCAACACGCGCTCCAAGGATTACTCCGAGCTGCGCCGCAAGCCCCGCCCTGGGCACGCAGACTTTCCGGCGCGTGTGAAGTACCACAACATGCACGACGTCGCCGGCGGCGGGCACTTCTCCGGCCGTCTGACGGCCCCTCTATGCATCGCCGGCGGGATCGCGCTGCAGGCGCTCGAGGCCCGCGGCATTCAGGTCATGGCGCACGTCGCGCAGATCGGCGGCATCTCCGACCTGCCGATGGACGATATGGTCTATCGCAAGGCCGACCGCAAGGCGATCCTTACGAACGATCTGCCGTGCATTGACGCCGCCGCAGCCGGCCGCATGCGCGAGGAGATCCTGGCCGCGCGCGACGAACTCGACAGCATCGGCGGCATCGTGGAGTGCGGCATCTACGGACTGCCTACGGGCATCGGAGACCCCATGTTCGACGGCATCGAGAACCGCATCGCGCAAATCGCGTTTGGCATTCCCGCCGTAAAGGGCGTGGAGTTTGGCATGGGCTTTGCCGTGGCCGCCATGCGCGGCAGCGAGAACAACGATCCGTATCGCATCGATGCCGAGACCGGCGAGATCAAGGTCGAGTCCAATAACGCCGGCGGCATCCTGGGCGGTATTTCGACCGGCGCGCCCGTCATGTGGCGCATGGCCGTAAAGCCGACGCCCTCAATTGGCCGCGAGCAGCAGACCGTAGACATGGACGCCATGGAAAATGCCGAGCTCTCGGTCCATGGCCGCCACGATCCCTGCATCGTCCCACGCGCCGTCCCCGTAGCCGAAGCAGCCGCAGCGCTGGCTATCTGGGACGCCCTCCTAGAAGACGCCGCCCAGCGCTAGTCCACCAACCCCAAGGGTAGTTAATTTGGGAAAGGGATCTCCATGGACCTTGCCGATATTCGCCAGACCATCGATGGCATCGACACCACGCTCCTCAACAGTTTTGTCGAACGCATGGACATTGCCACCGAGGTTGCCAAATCAAAAATCGAGATGGGCAAGGCCGTCTTCGACCCCGCTCGCGAGCGCTCCAAGCTCAACAACCTTGCCGGCCGTGCGCCCGAGCGCTACGAGGCGCAGACCATCACGCTGTTCCGCCTCCTCATGAGCATGAGCAAGGCCGAGCAGCAGCGCTACATCAACGAGCTCAAGGGCATCACGGTCTCGCAGAAGGCCCGCGCCACTGCCGAGGCCTTCGACACGCCCTTCCCCCAGACGGCTAGCGTCGCCTGCCAGGGCGTGGAAGGCGCCTACAGCCAGATTGCCGCGTGCAAGCTCTTCGACGTGCCCGACATCGCGTTTTTTGAGACCTTCGAAGGCGTTATGCGCGCCGTGCGCGACGGCTTCTGCGAGTTTGGCGTGCTGCCCATCGAGAACTCCACAGCCGGCTCGGTCAACGCTGTCTACGATCTGCTCGCCCAGTTCGACTTCCACATTGTGCGCTCGCTGCGCCTCAAGATCGACCATAACCTGCTCGTCAAGTCCGGCACCAAGCTGCAGGATGTTCGTGAGGTCTATAGCCACGGCCAGGCCATCGCCCAGTGTGCCGGCTTTATCGAGGCGCACGATCTGCACGCCACCAAGTATCCCAACACGGCCATGTCGGCCGAAATGGTCGCCAACTCCGAGCGCACCGACGTCGCTGCCATCGCCTCGCGCAGTTGCGCGGCACTCTACGGCCTGGAGGTGCTGGAGCCCAACATCCAGGACTCGGACAACAACTACACGCGCTTCGTCGTCATCAGCCGCGAGCCGCGCGTCTACCCCGGCGCCAACCGCACCTCGCTCATGATCACCACGACCAATGAGCCGGGCGCCCTCTACCGCGTGCTCGAGCGCTTCTACGCGCTCAACATCAACCTCATCAAGCTCGAGAGCCGTCCCATCCCCGGGCGCGATTTTGAGTTTATGTTCTACTTTGACCTGGACTGCCCCTTTGGCAGCAAGGCCCTCGATGACCTGCTCGATTCCATCGACGACGTGTGTGAGAGCTTTACCTACTTTGGCAGCTACACGGAGGTACTCTAGATGACCGATACCGCCGCAACTCGCCCCTACGGCGTGCTGGGCCGTGTACTGGGCCACAGCTACACCCCGACCATCTACAAGGAGCTTGCGTGCCTGGAGTACGTGCGCTTTGAGCGAGAGCCCGAGGACCTCGTCGCCTTTATGACCGGCGACGAGTGGGAGGGCACCAACGTGACCATCCCCTACAAGCGCGCCGTCATGGAGTACCTGGACGAGCTGAGCCCGCTCGCTGAACGCATGGGCAACGTCAACACCATCACGCGCCTGCCTGACGGACGCCTTCGCGGCGACAACACCGACTACTTCGGTTTTCAGTGCCTGGTCGAGGAGCTAGGCGTCGAGGTTGCCGGCAAGAAGGTCCTCGTGCTCGGCGCCACCGGCGGTGCCGGCACCACGGCAAGCATGGTGCTCGGCGACCTGGGTGCCAACGTGGTGCCCGTGGGTCGCACGAGCAAGGTCAACTACGACAACATCGCGCAACAGTCCGACGCCGCGCTGCTCGTCAACTGCACGCCCGCCGGCATGTTCCCCCATTGTCCCGACGCGCCTTGCACGCTCGAAGGGCTCGATGCGCTCGAGGGCGTCATCGACATCGTCTACAATCCCGCCCGTACGGGACTCATGCTCGAGGCCGAGCGCCGTGGCATCCCCTGCATCGGCGGCCTGCTGATGCTCGTGGCCCAGGCGGCACAAGCCGTCGAGCGCTACACCGGCCAGGTCACCCCGCGCGAGCGCATCTTGGACGCAACGGAGCGTCTGTCTCGCCGCGAGCAAAACATTGCTCTGATCGGCATGCCGGGCTCGGGCAAGACCCGCGTGGGCGAGCAGATTGCCCTGCTCACGGGGCGTGAGTACATCGACCTCGACCGCGCCCTCGAGGAGCGCTTAGGCATGCCTTGCGCCGACTTTATCGTCGAGCGCGGCGAGCCGGCCTTCCGCGAGCAGGAGACGGAGGCGCTGTCCGAAATCTCCAAGCGCAGCGGCCTGGTGCTCTCCACCGGCGGCGGTGTGGTCACGCGCGACGAGAACTACCCGCTGCTGCACCAGAACAGCCAGATCGTGATGCTCAACCGCAAGCTCGACGAGCTCGCCCACAAGGGCCGCCCCATCACCGCGCGTGACGGCATCGATAAGCTGGCCGAGCAGCGCATGCCCCGCTACCGCGCCTGGGCCGACTACATCATCGACTCGCGCGACTGCGCCGCCAACACCGCCCAAGCCCTCCTCGACACCCTCCCACCCGCTCTCTAACCAAAACCACCACAAAGGGGACAGGCACCTTTGTGGTGGTTTTCCAACCGCAAAGGAAGCAACCATGAAAGCACTCGTCATCAACGGTCCCAACCTCAACATGCTCGGCATTCGTGAGCCGGGCATCTACGGAAGCGACAACTACGACCGCCTGGTCCAGATCTGCCAGGAAGCCGGCGCCGCCCAGGGCTTTGACGAGGTCGAGGTCTTCCAGTCCAACCACGAGGGCAGCATCGTCGACAAGATCCAGGAGGCCTACGGCAAGGTCGACGGCATCGTCATCAACCCGGCAGCCTACACGCACACGAGCGTGGCGATTCTCGACGCCCTCAAGGCCGTCGCCATCCCTGCCGTCGAGGTCCACATCAGCGCCGTCGAGACGCGCGAGGACTTCCGCCAGGTGAGCTATGCACGCCTGACCTGCTTCGCCACCATCACCGGCGAAGGCCTGCAGGGCTACGCGCATGCTCTGGAGCTGCTGAAAGAGCATCTCGAAAAGTAGCCTCGCGGATCAATACATTAGCACCGATTCACACGAACAAAACTCCAGCGCCGGCAGCAGCACCTCGCTGCTGCCGGCATTTTGTTACTGGCATATAATCGTTGCAGTCACACTACGTCTGGAGACCCACATGCTGAGCATTCACCTGGGGGATTACCCCGGTTCCATCTACGATACCGAAACCTATTTTAGGAACTCATACTTGGACTCATGGTTCGAAGACCCTATGGCCGCACAGATTATTAAAAGCGTGGACGGATCAGAGCTCATCGGTCCCCACAACATCGTAAGCAAACAGCTGGGCTCGATCACCCCACTCGAACTGTCGGGCGGCGTCAAGACGCTGCTGCTGGTGCGCAATCTCCCAAACATGGTGTTCAATGCATCCACTTGCGGAGATAACTGCGCCCGCTGGCTGCTCAAAATTGGCAAAGAGCAGGATGTACTGGTAACCCTTTACCACATCATGAAATTCCCCTGGAAGAGCTTTGAAATCCGCATTGAAAACGATGGCCGCATCGTTAGAAACATACAGGAGTTTGTCGGCGCCACGAATGACTTTTTGGATGTTGATGAGTAATGAAGGGAACACACACCGTTGTCGTGGAGCGCGCAAAAGTCAAATACACGCTCACCTTTAAACGCAATATTTCCTTTATACGCGGCAACAGCGGCACGGGCAAAACGACACTCATCTCGATGATTCGCGACTACAACGACCGAGGACCGGAAAGCGGCGTTGCACTCAGTTGCGACGTGCCTTGCGAAACGCTTTCCGGCAGACGCTGGGAGCGCGAGCTATCGATCATCGAAGATTCAATCGTCTTTCTAGATGAGGGTAACGAGTTTATCTACTCAAAGGACTTCGCCAAAGCCGTCAACGGCTCGTCCAACTATTTTGTTCTGATATCTCGTCGCGATGCCAACGAGCTCCCCTACAGCGTTGATGAGATCCTGAAGCTAGTCAACACGACAAGTAAAACAATCAATGGCCGCAAGAGCGACAGGCGCTTCTACTCGGTGACCAAGCCGCTATATGACCACACGGCAAGTATGCTGTATCAGGATCTAAATGTTGGATTCGAGGTACCCGACGCTGTAGTTGTCGAGGATAGCAAATCTGGCTATCAATTCTACGACGCTCTTTGCAACCGACTCGGGATCCCCTGCTATACCGCCACCGGCGTTGCGAATCTAAAACGTACGATTCACGAATGTCCCGAGCAAAACATCCTTGCTATTGGAGACGGAGCAGCATTTGGTCCCTACATCGAAAAGGTGCTCGGACAGCGCGTTTACAAGAACGTACGCTTGTTCCTCCCCGAATCATTCGAGTGGACACTCCTGCAATCTGGCCTCATTCCCAGTAACGATATCTTAAAAATCCTCGAGGATCCCTCAAGCTATATCGAAAGCCGCGACTACCTGAGCTGGGAGCGGTTCTTCACCGATGTGTTGATCAAATACTCGGCAGACACTCGCTACGCCTACAGAAAGGTAAAGCTCAATGAGCAGTACCTGAGGCCGCAGGCGATGAATGCAGTTGCAAACGTCTTGCCCGAGTGCCTGAAGGCAGACTAGATACAGCGGGGAGGGCCAAGTTGGTCCTCCCCGCTTTTGTTACGCCTTCTTGATCACGTACGCCAATCCAATATCGCAGGCACAGCGTACGATTGACGCGAAGAACCACGATGCTGGCAGCGTCATAAGCAGAGGCTTGCTCACGCTCGGCTCCAGCCCCCTTTGGCGCGCCGTATAACCAATCCACATCAGCAGCACAATAGCAGCTCACGCCACGGCTTCGGCCTAAACGTATACCCGGCAAGAACAAAGAACACCGGCATGTGAAAAAGCCCGGACCACAAGCGGTCCGGGCTTAATAAACGATGGTGCTCCATGGCGGATTCGAACCGTCGACCTTGGGATTAGAAGTCCCCTGCTCTATCCAACTGAGCTAATGGAGCAAATAACCGCACACCCAAGCAAGCGCAAACCTGTCAGGCGCAAGTAATTATAACCTAGTTGAACTGCTCGCGGTACGCCTTGCAGACCTCATCGACAGGGCCGTCCATGCGAAGGTCACCCTTCTCAATCCAAACGGCACGCTGGCAGATGCGTTCAACCTGCTCCATGGAGTGCGAAACGAACAGAACCGTCACGTCGCCGCTCTGGATAAAGTGCTGGATACGGTCCTCGCACTTCTGCTGGAAGAACACATCGCCGACGGACAGCGTCTCGTCAACGATCAGAATATCGGGCTCGGTAATCGTCGCGATTGCAAAGGCAATACGCGCCACCATACCCGAGGAGAAGTTCTTAAGCGGCATATCGACAAAGTTCTGCAGCTCAGCGAACTCGATAATGCCGTCAAAGTTGGCGTCGATGAACTCCTTGGTATAGCCGAGCAGGGCGCCGTTCAGATAGATGTTCTCGCGGGCAGTCAGCTCGGGATCAAAACCGGCACCAAGCTCAATCAGCGGCGCGATGTTACCGTGCACCTTAACGCTGCCCTCGCTAGGCTCAAGCACGCCGGCGATGATCTTGAGCATCGTAGACTTACCGGAACCATTGGTGCCGACCAGACCCACGACCTCGCCACGATGAATATCGAACGAGATGTGCTTAAGCGCCCTAAACTCCTCAAAGAACAGCTCGTGCTTGGCAAGCTTAATGAAGTACTCCTTGAGGTTGGTCAACGACTCGGACGCCATGTTAAAGATCATGGTGACGTCGTCGACCTCGACAGCCAGAGGCTGCTCGCTGTAATCAACAACAGATTCAGTCATCACAGCACTCCTTAGATGTAGAGGATAAATTTGCGCTCGGATTTATGGAACACGGTGTAGCCAATAACAAGCGCAAGGACCGCCCAAGCGACGCACATACCAAACGTCAAAAGCGAGGGCGTAGTCTGGAACAGGAAGATATCACGCATAAACTGCAGGTAGTTGTACATGGGGTTCGCATACACCAAGATCCGAACGATATGCGGCATCTGAGCAATGAAGTCGGTCGTCCAGAAAATAGGCGTGATATAGGTCCAAGCCGTGATGACAACACTCCACAGATGCATGACATCGCGGAAGAAAACCGTAAGGGCAGAGAGCATCATGCCCAAGCCCATACAGAAACACATAAGCAGCAGTAGGCAGACAGGCAGCAGAATAAGGTGCCAAGAAGGCATAACACGGAACCACAGCATAACGATAGCTACGGCGACCAGCGAGAAGCCAAAGTTCACGAGTGAGAAAAGCACCTTCTGCACCGGGAAGACCCAGCGGTGCACCTTAACCTTCTTGAGCAGCGGGGCAGCACCCACGATGGACGTCAGTGCCTGGTTCGTAGACTCGGACATGACGGCAAAGGTCACGTTACCCACAATCAAGTACAGCGGGTACATCTCGGGCGTAATTGAGCCATTGCGGCCCTGGGCAAAAATCGTCGAGAACACGATGGCCATGACGATCATCATCAGCAGCGGATTGAGCACCGACCATGCGACGCCCAGAACGCTACGACGATACTTGATCTTAAAATCCTTGGTAACCAGCTGACGAAGGATAAACGCATCCTTCTCAAATTCATTCTTAGCAAACGTCGCAGGCAGACTGCGAGTTTCTTGTTGCTTTGTCTGATCCGACACGGATGCAACTCCTTTACTCGTAATCGTTGACAAACGAACAGTATAGACCCGACGGCCATGCAAACGATTCGCGGAACAAAACTGGAGAACTAACCCACATCTTAGGATGCCAAGCCCAAACGGCTATACTTTCAAAGATTGAATGAATAAGGAGCATTGAATGTATTCTAAATCCATCGCCGTCATCATCCCCTGCTACAACGAAGCGCTCACGATTGGTAAGGTCATCGACGACTTTCACCGCGAGCTTCCGCAAGCGACGGTCTATGTCTATGACAACAACTCGTCGGACGATACCTCACACATCGCCACCGAGCACGGCGCCACGGTCCGCTTTGAGCCCCGTCAGGGAAAGGGCAACGTCTGCCGCCAGATGTTTCGCGACATCGACGCCGATTGCTATCTGATGGTCGACGGCGACGACACCTATCCCGCCGAGGCGGCCAAAGCCCTCTGCGAGCCTATCCTCAACGGTACGGCCGATATGACCGTAGGCGACCGCCTTTCCAACGGCACCTACGCCGAGGAGAACAAGCGTGCCTTCCACGGCTTTGGCAACAATCTGGTCCGCGCCATGATCAAGTGGATCTATGGCTACAGCTTCGATGACGTCATGACCGGCTACCGCGCCATGAGCCGCCCGTTCGTTAAAACCTTCCCTGTGCTTTCCGAGGGCTTCCAGATCGAAACCGAGCTCTCGATCCACGCCGTCGACCACCGCTGGCGCATCAAAGATGTGCCCATCGAGTACCGCGACCGTCCGGAAGGTTCCGAGTCCAAGCTCAATACCGTGAGCGACGGTATTAAAGTCATCGCCATGATCGGCACGCTGTTCAAGGACTACCGCCCGCTGAAGTTCTTCAGCCTCGTCGCGCTTCTGTTTGCGGTGATCGGCCTGGCCCTGGGCATGCCCATCGTTGTCGAGTATCTCCAGACCGGCCTCGTTCCGCGCTTTCCCACCGCCATGCTCGCCGCGTCGTTTATGTTCCTGTGCGGCCTGAGCCTCGCAACCGGATTCATCCTGGATTCCGTGGCAAAGGTCGAAAAAAAGCAGTGGGAGGTCAGCGTGTACAGCAAATATGCCTACGAAGACCAGCCCGGCAAGTCCGCCACCGCGCCAAGCGAGAGGTAGATCTTTCGCAAAATACCATTGACACCACTGCGCAAATAGACACCAACAAGAAAAGCCGCCGTTAAAGAACGGCGGCTTTTTACTCTCGTCAATTCAATAGCGGCGGCTAGAGCGTCTTGAGATACTCCCCCAGCTCTTCCTCCCAGTCGGGCATGTGGAAGCCGACAGACTCGAGCTTGGACAGGTCGAGCGCGGAGTGGACCGGGCGCGGGGCGATGGGGCCCTCGGCGCTCGCGTAGTAGTCGGCGGTCGATACCGGCACGACCTTGTCCCCGTTGCCGTTGGCGGCCTCGAAGACGGCGCGGGCGATGTCCGCCCAGGACTTGACCGCACCCGAGCCGGTGCAGTCGTAGGTGCCGTAGGGGGTGTGCGTCCCCAGCACGTGGAAGATGGCCCCGGCCATGTCGCGCGTGAAGGTCAGGCGGCCCAGCTGGTCGTCCACGACCGTGACCTGCTCGAGCCCGTCCTCGGGGTCGGCGACGCGGTCGGAGAGATTCTTCATCGTCTTCACGAAGTTGTGGCCCTCGCCGATGACCCAGCTAGAGCGCATGATGTAGTGGCGCGGGCACCCGGCCACGGCGATGTCGCCGGCGGCCTTGGTCTGGCCGTAGACGGACAGCGGGCTGAGGGGCTCGTCTTCGGTGTGCACCTCCGCGGTGCCGTCGAAGACGTAGTCGGAGGACACGTGGACGAGCGTGATACCGTGCCCGGCGCAGGTGCGGGCGAGCAGGGCGGGCCCGGTCGCGTTGGCCTTCCAGGCGGTCACGCGGCCCTCGGGGGTCTCCGCCTTATCTACCGCCGTGTAGGCGCCGCAGTTGATCACGGTGCCGTAGAGCGACCAGTCGTACTGCGAATAGGCCTCCGGGTCGGACATGTCGAAGGTGTCGATGTCGCAGAAGTCGAAGTCCTTGGCCACGCCGCGCTCCTCGGCGAGCGCGCGCACCGCATGGCCCAGCTGGCCGTTGCAGCCGGTGACGAGCGTCCTCTTGGGCGCCATGGGGACGACGTCCTTCAGCATCGGGTGGTTGAGGTCGGCCTCGGAGACGACAGCTTGGTCGAGCGGGATCGGCCACTCGATGGCGAGCTCGGGGTCGGCGAGGTTCACGAAGGTGTAGGTCCTCTTGAGCTCGAGGGACCAGTGGGCGTCCACCAGGTAGGTGTAGGCGGTGCCGTCCTCCAGGGCCTGGAAGGAGTTGCCCACGCCGCGCGGGACGTAGATGGCCTTGGAGGGGTCCAGCACGGTCGTGTAGACCTTGCCGTAGGTGGCGCTGCCCTCGCGCAGGTCCACCCAGGCGCCGAAGACGCTGCCGCGGGCCACGGAGATGAACTTGTCCCAGGGCTCGGCGTGGATGCCGCGGGTGACGCCGCGGCTGTCGTTGTAGGAGATGTTGTTCTGGACGACCTTTAGGTCCGGGATGCCCAGGGCGCACATCTTGGCGCGCTGCCAGTTCTCCTTGAACCAGCCGCGCGAGTCGCCGTGGACGGCGAGGTCGACGACCTTGAGGCCCCCGATGCCGGTCTCGGCGACGGAGAGGTCCTTCTCGAATGCGATGTCTGCCATGTGGGAAAAGCTCCTATCGAAGAGGTTGGATAACCGGGGGCGCCCGCGCGGGGACGCAGGATCATCCCCATGCCCTGCGGCCCCGCGCGGGCGCCCCGCGGTGCGGTTCGCCGGGATGCGGTCTTACTGCCCCTGGGCGCGATAGCGTGCCTCGGTGGCCTCCTTGGCGGGGCGCCACCAGGACTCGTTCTCCACGTACCAGTCGATGGTGGCCTTGAGCCCCTCGGCGAAGTCGGTGTGGGCCGGCCTCCAGCCCAGCTCGCGCTGGAGCTTGGTCGAGTCGATGGCGTAGCGGCGGTCGTGGCCGGGGCGGTCGGCGACCCAGTCGAAGTCCTCGGGGTCGCGCCCCATAGCCTCCAGGATCATGCGCAGGACCGTGATGTTGTCCTTCTCCCCGTCGGCTCCGATGAGGTAGGTCTCCCCCATGCGGCCCTTCGTGAGGATGTCCCAGACGGCCGAGGAGTGGTCCTCGGTGTGGATCCAGTCGCGGACGTTCTCGCCGCGGCCGTAGAGCTTGGGGCGGACGCCGTCGACGATGTTCGTGATCTGCCTGGGGATGAACTTCTCCACGTGCTGG
>JAXJJM010000039.1:0-2082 GCA_036298225.1 Collinsella sp. | reverse complement strand
GAACAGGAGTCGCTCGAGCTCGTCGGGCGGCAGGTTGAGGAGCTCGTCGCCGGGACGGTGCAGGCAGACCTTCCTGAGCTTGCCGATCTCGGAAGGCACGTGCAGACCTTTCGTCATGGCCTCCTACCTTTCTTTCGGGCCCTTGTCAGGGCCGATTCGTTAGCGCCCCTCCGTGTGAGGCGTTATTGCTGACGACATATTTATATCCAAAATCAGCCCATACTTCCACCTTGCCCCCGAACGGTTTTTTATAGGGGGTGAACGGCATACACATATACTTCACGCATGGCACACTTCATCTTAATAAAGCGTATTTACGTGCTTAAACGCGTTTTCAATCCTAAAATCAAATGGAACTTAACTTTGTTAAACCATCCTCAAATTGCATATTTCCACTAAAGCTATGAATAGAATTAGCGGTTCATACCGCGTCTCAACCATTTTCATTTTTATTCAGAAAAAAGTTTGTCCTATTCATTTCTGGTAAATAAATTACCGTTTACCAGACGCTTGATACCGTTCACCGGAAACTCAGTATAAGGCCCAGCGGATACCGGCTCGCTTTACGGCCCCATTTGTAACAACTTGATTTCTCGGTATAGAAAAACGGACCCGCTTCACTAGGGAAACGGGTCCGTTTTCGATTATCTTCGGCCAATTTAGATAACGCCCTCGAAGATCATCGGAATCCTAGCGATCAAACTCCGCCAGCGCCTCGCCCAAAAGCCTCAGGCCCTCGCGCAGAACGTCCTCGCTCGCGCAGTAGCCCAGGCGTGCGCCACAGGGAAGCTCAAAGCGGCTGCCGGGTACCAGCAGCACTCCCCTCTCGGACAGCAGGCGCTTGCAGAACTCCTCGTCGTCCTCGGGAATATCCAGCTGGATAAACGAGGTAGACACGCCCTGTGGGGCCGTCCAGGAAACGCGATGCTGCGTATCGATCCAAGCCTGCGCGATATCGCGGTTGCCAAACACGATCTTGCGATTGCGCTCGAGAATCTTATCCTTGTGCTCAAGCACATAGGTCGCCAGGTCATCGTTGAACACGCCGCCGCAGATCATGGTGTAATCGCGATAGGTACGGATGCGGTTGGACACCTCTTCGTCGGCCACGACCCAGCCCACGCGGGCCGCAGGCGTCGAATAGGTCTTCGACAACGAGTTGGTGACAATGGCCCTCTCGTACACGTCGACCATCGACATAAAGGACTCAGTGTTTTCGAGCGGCAGATACACCTCGTCGCACAGCACGTAGGCGCCCACCGAACGGGCGATCTCGGCAATCTGGCCGAGCATATCGGCATCGAGCACCGAACCGATGGGGTTCGATGCGTTGTTGATGCAGATAAGCTTGGTGTTGGGGCGCACCAAGCGCTTGAGTTCCTCGATATCGGGCTTCCAGCCGAGTTCCTCGCGAAGCTCCCAATACTCGACCTCGGCGCCCAGCGTGCGCGGAATCTCGTAGAGCGGCGCGTAGGTGGGCCACTCGGCGATAACGTGGTCACCGGGCTCGACAACAGCCATGATGGCGTTGAGGTTAGCGCCCGTGCAGCCGTTGGTCTGCAGAATGTGATCGGGATTGACCTCACGACGATAGAGCTTGGCGACCTCGGCCTTAAACTCCGGCGAACCCTCGATCCAGCCGTAGTTCATCTTCTCGCGGTCCAGGCGCTCGTAGAACGTGGCACCGTCCTGCTCGTCAAGCGCACGTAGCTCGCCCATGGTGAGCGACGAGATCGTCGACTGGGCGATGTCCCACGTGGCGCTCTTCTCCCAAACGTTGAGCCATTCCTCAACGCCAATCGTCTTGATGTCCACGGCCAAGCTCCTTACAAAAGCAGTCATCCAATCGTGTTAACGTTCCTCATACAAGATTGGGGCGGTGCGAAAACCCGCACCGCCCCAATGAGAGACATCTAATGGCAGCTAGATGTATGTATTATGACCCGTACGGGTCCTTGAAGACCTTAGAGGTCCTCGCGCCAGAAGGGCATGCTCATGCAGCGCGGGCCGCCGCGGCCGCGGGAGAGCTCGGCGGAGGGCACGACGAGAAGGTCCAGGCCCTCCTTGTACAGCACGTCGTTG
>JAXJJM010000038.1:0-61919 GCA_036298225.1 Collinsella sp. | reverse complement strand
CGTCGAGGGCGACCTGCCCAGCTCCCTCGCGATCTCCCTGCACGATGCCCTGCGCTCCAGCATCCTCTGGACCGTGTCCCGCTCGTGCCTCGTGAGCCTGCCGTAGGCCCTCGGGACCGCCTTTGCGGAGCCACTTTTCTTCTTTCCGGACATGCCGTCCTCCGATCTCCCGGGGCCGGCCGGCCCGTCCCTCAGGGTATCGGGTTCCCACATTCATCCGTACATGTGCGGATGAATGTGGGAAGTGTTCGGATAAAGTCGATAATCAAGGAGATGGAGAAATGCGATTGCGCGTAAGAAAAAATGCGTGCGGCGCGCGTCGCGAGTATTACAATGAAGACCCGTAAGATGTGTATGGACAACTTCTACGGGAAGCGCAGGTAACTCAATATGACCAAGCATGTGTTCGTGACCGGCGGCGTGGTTTCGTCTCTGGGCAAGGGTATTACCGCGGCCTCGCTGGGCCGTCTGCTCAAGTCGCGCGGGTACAAGGTAACGATGCAAAAGGCCGACCCGTATCTGAACGTCGACCCCGGCACCATGAGCCCGTTCCAGCATGGCGAGGTCTTTGTGACCGAGGACGGCTACGAGTCCGATCTGGACCTGGGCCACTACGAGCGCTTTATTGACGAGAACCTAACCCGCGATTCCAACTTTACGACTGGTGCCATCTATAAGAGCCTGATCGCCCGTGAACGTCGCGGTGACTTTTTGGGCGGCACCGTACAGGTGATTCCGCACGTCACGAACGCCATTAAGGAAAAGTTCCGTCGTATTGAGGAGCAGACCGGCTCCGACGTGGTCATCACTGAGCTGGGCGGCACGATCGGCGACATTGAGTCGCAGCCGTTTGTCGAGGCCATTCGCCAGTATCGCAAGGAGGCCGGCCCCGAGAACGTCTGCTACATCCACGTGTCGCTCGTTCCCTATATCGCCGCCGCCCACGAGGTCAAGACCAAGCCGACGCAGCACTCCGTTAAGGAGCTCCGCAGCTTTGGTATCCAGCCCGATATTATCGTTCTGCGCTCCGACCACCATATCGACGATGCCATCCGCGGCAAGATCGCAAGCTTCTGCGACGTCGACACCGACTGTGTCTTTACCAACGAGGACTGCGCGAGCATCTACGATGTTCCGCAGTTGCTTGCCGAGCAGGACTTTGACCTGCGCATTTGCGAGCGCCTGGGTCTGGACCCGCGTGAGCGCGACATGAGCGAGTGGAACGAGTTCCTGCGCAAGCAGAACCATGCCAACCATCACGCCGACAAGGTGAAGATCGCCGTCGTGGGCAAGTACACGCAGCTGCCCGATGCCTACCTGTCGGTTATCGAGGCCCTGCACCACGCGGGCGTGTTCTACGATCGCCACGTTGACGTGCAGCTGGTCGATGGCGAGAGCCTCGACGAGCAGAACGTCTCCGAGGTCCTGGGTGACGCCTCGGGCATCTTGGTCCCTGGCGGCTTTGGCAAGCGCGCCCTGGAGGGCAAGATCCTCGCGGCCGAGTTCGCCCGCGAGCACAAGATTCCGTATCTGGGCATTTGCCTGGGTATGCAGGTAGCCGTGTGCGAGTTCGCCCGCAACGTGGTCGGCCTTGCCGGCGCCAGCTCTTCCGAGTTCGATCCGGACGGCCCGTATAGTGTCATCGACCTGATGAGCTCGCAGGAGGACGTGACCGAGAAGGGCGGCACCATGCGCCTGGGCGCCTATCCGTGCAAGCTCGCCGCCGATACCCTCGCGCGCGAGGCATACGGCGAGGAGCTCGTCTACGAGCGTCACCGTCACCGTTTTGAGTTCAACAACGCCTTCCGTGACCAGCTCGAGGACGCCGGTCTGGTTATCTCGGGTCTTTCGCCCGACGAGCGTCTGGTCGAGATGGTCGAGCTGCCGCGCGACGTACATCCGTGGTATGTGGCCACCCAGGCTCATCCCGAGTTCAAGAGCCGTCCGACCAACCCGCAGCCGCTGTTCCGCGAGTTCGTGCGCGCCTCGATCGGCCAGCACGAGGGTGTCGACCGTCTGCAGGTGACGCCCAAGAACCTCGCTACGGACTAAGGGTGCCGGCGAATAAGGAACATACCGAAGCTACTCCCTCGTCGCTCGCCGTGGCGGCGGGGGAGTATCTCGATTACCTCGCGGTCGAGCGTGGCTTGGCGCGCAACACGATTGCGGCCTATCGTCGTGACCTGACGACGTACTGCGCCTATCTGGAGCGGGCTGACATTGCGTCTTTTGAAGAGGTGACCCGTCAGGTCGTGGAGGGCTTTGTTGCCGATCGCCGCGACGGAGGCTATTCCGACGCCTCGGTGGAGCGCGCGCTTGCTGCCGTGAAGGGCCTGCATGCCTTTTTGGTGCGCGATGGGGCCGTGGCCCAAAACCCGACGGCGGCGTTGCGCCTGCCCAAAAAGGCAGATCGCCTGCCGGAATACCTTTCGGTGGAGGACGTCTCGGCACTGCTGGATCAAGACTTTCCCGAGGGCGAGATGGGACTGCGCGATCACGCCATCTTGGAAGTGCTTTACGGTTGCGGCTTGCGCGTGAGTGAACTGGTTGGGCTCGATGTGGGCGATATCCATATCGATGACGGGTTTGTCCTGGTGCGCGGTAAGGGCTCCAAGGAGCGTCTGGCCCCGTTGGTGGGAAGCGCGGCGCGTGCCCTGACACACTATCTAGGTGACGGGCGCACTCTCCTGGCCGCCCATGCTCACGGGACGGAGACCTCGGCGGTCTTTTTAAATAAGAACGGACGTCGCCTGTCGCGTCAGGCCGTGCATGCGATATGCGAGCGGTATGGGCGCCAGGTGGGGCTGGTGGGGCTCCATCCCCATACCTTGCGCCACTCCTTTGCCACCCATATGCTCGCGGGCGGTGCCGACCTGCGTGTGCTGCAGGAGATTTTGGGCCATGCCGATATTTCGACCACGCAGGTCTACACGCATGTCGACCGCACGCAACTGACCGAGGTCTATCTGGCGGCGCATCCGCTGGCACATCGCTAGCACCTCGCTGACCTGCATATTTATAAATATTAAAGGGGACGGGCCCCAGATTGCCGAGACGCACTTTTGCGCGCATGGGCAATCTGGGGCCCGTCCCATTTTTCGCCAGACATCGACGCGGTGGTGGGCCGTGTGTGCCGTGGGTGGGGGAGTTTGGGGGCGATGTGAACGGCGTGTAAAGGGACGTAAAAATCACCTCAAGGTCAACTTGAAGGTTGAGGTTCACGGACGTGGTTCTACAGGTGGCATCCCGCCTTTGCTGTAAACACAACATATTGTGTTTTCGAACATATGCTCGGGGGTGTTTTACAACATATTGGGGGTGGAGTGGTGGGGTGGGGTGGGGGAAGGGGTGGGGAAAGGTGTTGAAAAATGGGGCGGTTCCCCATATTATTGATGACGTCGACAGGCGGGGTGGTTCCCCGCGTACGTGTCATCTGAGTAACCGAGGGGAGGGCGCACATGGGAATGACGGGTGCATACGAGCGCAATCTCGATGCAAAAGGTCGTCTATCCCTGCCTGCACCCCTTCGTGAGGAGCTTGGAGAGCACGTTCGCGTGTTCAAAGCCCTGGATGTCGATGCTCTGTACGTGTTCTCTGCCGAGGCCTTCGATAAGTGGGTCGAAGGACTCTTCGCGGGTCGTGAGGGCCACGAGGGTTTTAACCCGCGTGACATCAACGACCAGAAGCTCATGAGGGCGATCAACAAGCGCACCACGTCGATGGATGTGGACAGCGCAGGTCGTATCGGTCTTTCTGAGTCTCTCCGCAAGCAGGCGAACCTCGACCGCGAGGTCACGGTTGTGGGCAACTACGACCACCTTGAGGTTTGGGACCGCGCTACGGCCGATGAGGACGATGATGACGAGGCCCTGCTGGACCTCTTCTTCTCGTAAGGGCAAGGCACGAGTGACGGATGGAGCGTGGGATCTTGACACAAGAATATCGGCATGAACCTGTCATGCTCGGCGAAGTGCTTGAGTCGCTGCAGCTAAAGAGCGGTTCCGTCGTCTGCGACTGCACCCTTGGCGGTGCCGGCCATTCGGTAAAGATGGCCGCACAGGTGGGGGAGACCGGCCTTTTGCTCGGCGTCGATCAGGACGACATGGCCCTCGAGGCCGCTGGCGCCCGTCTGGACCGCGAGGTTCCCGGCGTACCGCACCAGCTGCTGAAGGGAAACTTCGGCGACTTGGACGAGCTGCTTTGCTCGGCCGAGGTGCCCGGGGTCGATGGCTTCCTGTTCGACTTGGGCGTTTCGTCGCCGCAACTCGATATCCCTGGCAGGGGCTTTTCGTACAACGAGGACGCCCCATTGGACATGCGGATGGATCCGGGTAACAACACCTTAAACGCAGCTGAGGTCATCAACACCTATAACGAACACGACCTCGCCCGGATTCTACGCGTCTATGGCGAAGAGAAGTTCGCCTCACAGATCGCGCGTGAGATCGTGCGCCGCCGCGAGCATGAGCCGATCGAAACCACCGGCCAGTTTGTCGAGATCATCAAGGCTGGTATCCCCGCTGCCGCTCGTCGGCATGGCGGGCACCCAGCCAAGAAAAGTTTCCAGGCCATTCGCATCGAGGTCAATCACGAACTCGATGTGCTCGAGCGAGGGCTTGACGCCGCCACAAGGTGGCTCAACCCGGGCGGACGCATCTGCGTCATCTCGTATCACTCGCTCGAGGACCGTATCGTAAAGAACCACTTTAAGGAGATGAGCCAGGGGTGCACGTGTCCGCCGGAGATTCCGGTGTGCGTGTGCGGCAACGTGCCGATACTCAAGGTCATCACCCGCAAACCCCTGGTTGCCCAACCCGATGAGGTTGCGCGCAACCCTCGGGCGAGATCAGCCAAGATCCGCGTGGCGCAGCGTCTGTAGACGCGACCGCGCGATATTGGACCTCCCGCTCGTACCACAAACGAAGCTTAAACACACTACCAACGTACTCGGGATGGGAGGCGGCATATCATGGGCTACAACACCTCAAACGCAGCACTCGCCTATGATATGAACGCCATGCCCGCCTATCGTGAGGCACCGCAGGCCCCCGTTGCTCCCCGCGAGCAGCGCACGCCGCGCTTTGATGTCTACACGGGCGCGGGCCGTCAGGCAAACCAGGCGGTAAGCCCGGTTTTCATGAGCGTTCTTAAAACGTTTTGCATCATTGCGGCCATCTTCATGACGATCGGCGTCGCCCGTGTGGCGCTCGCCGGCGTTACGGCCCAGGTGCTCAACAGCAACGCCGCGCTTACCAACACGCTCGAGAAGGCGACCGACGAGAGCTCCGACCTGGAGGTCATGCATTCGGTCTATGGTGCCGACACGCGCATTCGCGACCTTGCGGGCGCTTATGGCATGGTGGAGCCCAGCGAGAGCGTTACACTTGATTTTTCGCAGGATGCAGCCGCGGGCGCTAGCTCGACCGCGACCGCTCAGTAACAAGACGGTAGCTGAGTATGACAAATGACTATCGCCGCGGCTCCGACGGGGGTCGCGGTTCTGGACGTCCCTCATCGCGGGGACGTTCTGGTTATCAAGGAACGGGTCGGCCATCTTACAACGCGAGGCCGTCCTATGGCAACGACCCCGCGTCGCGTCTCCGTGGCTCGAATGGTCCTCAAATGCATAACACCAGACCGCGCAAGAGCTCTTCGACCGAATGGCTCACGGGCACGCCGCTGCCCCGCCGCAAGGCCGTCATGGGCTTTATCGGGTTTGGCTTGGGTTTGGGCGTCCTTCGCCTTGCTGACTATCAAATCGTGGAAGCCGATAAGTTGCGCGACCGCGCCGATGCACGTCGCTTGCTTGCGCAGACGCTGTATGCCAAGCGCGGTACCATCTACGACCGTAACGGCAACGTGCTGACGTCGTCGGTCGAATGCCGCAACATCGCCGTGAATCCTCAGCTTATCGAGGACGTTGACAAGACGGTATCGGCGCTGGTCAAAGCTACGGGAATCGATAAAAAGACCTGTCGCGAGCTCGTTGAGTCGGATGGCACCTGGGTGTATATCAAACGTCAGGTGGACGAGGACGATGTCGCGGCGCTGGAGAAGAAGAACCTGCCAGGCGTGCTCTTTGAACAGGCCATGAAGCGCGTGTACCCCTACGGCAACCTGGCATCGCAGGTGCTTGGCGTGGTAAACGTGGACAACGACGGTCTGACGGGCCTCGAAAAACAGTACAACAAGCTTTTGACCGGAACGAACGGTTCGCTGGTGCGCGAGCGGGCGAGGGACGGTAGCTATATTGCGGGCGGCGCCTATAAGAAGGTTGCCGCGGTGGACGGCGTGGACATCGTGACGACGCTCGATGTCAATATCCAGCGTGCCGCCGAGGACGCCCTGGCCGAGGCGGTCGAAAAGACCAAGGCCAAGAATGGCTCGGCCCTGGTCACCGATCCCACGACGGGCGAGATTCTGGCGGCATGCTCGTATCCGACATATGACCAGACCGATCTGGAAAACGCCAAGACCGAGGACATGAACTTGCGCCTGGTTACCGATGCCTACGAGCCCGGCTCGGTCTTTAAGACGCTCGTGGCCGGTGCCGGCTTCGACTTGGGCGCCGTGCGTTCGAGCACGTCGTTTGAGGTGCCGGCGAGCATCAAGGTTGGCGACGACACCGTTACCGACGCCGACAAGCGCGACTACACCATGACCATGGACGTGCGCGAGATGATGCGCCGTTCGTCCAATGTGGGCTTTGTCCTGGTGGGACGCAAGATCGGTGCCGATGATTTTGCCACTTATGTGGACAAGTGGGGTATCGGCCATAGCTCCGGTGTCGATTTTCCGGGTGAGAGTCTGGGCATCGTCAAGGAGCGCGACCAGTACGACGGCGCCACGCTGGGCTCGATGAGCTTTGGCCAGGCGCTGTCCGTCTCGCCGATCGAGGTCGCACGTGCCGTGGGCGGCATCGCGAACGGCGGCGTGATGATGACGCCGCACTTCTATAAGTCCAGCAAGGGCGATGAGAAGGACTGGGGCGAAGGCGAGCGTGCGATTTCGGAGGACGCTGCCGCCCAGGTGACATCGTGCATGCAGACGGTCGTGTCCGAAGGCACGGGCGTTGGCGGTGCGGTCGATGGCTATGACGTGGCGGGCAAGACCGGTACGGCCGAGCGTGCTGACGAGAACGGCGGTTACCTCAAGGAGAACTACATGTCGTCCTTTATGGGCTTTGCGCCGGCACAGTCGCCCAAGGTGCTGTGCTATATCACACTCGATGGAACGCCGAGCGGCTCGGATGCCGCCGCGGTGCCATTCCAGTCCATTATGGCCAACGCGCTCGACGTGCTGGGTATCCCGCGCACGAAGTAGGGGGGTTACAATCTTGAGCGTGGCCTGCCGTTTGATCTGAAGGGCGTTCACATGCCCTGCACCACGCGCGCATGGCACTGGGATACAATACGCCGATAGCATTATTAGGTTTACAGGGGAGCTGCAATGATAGAGATCGCCGTCAACAACCTCGCGGCCTCAACGGGGGCCCGAACCGTGACGGAAGAAGTCGACCGGGTATGCCGCGGGTGCGTTATCGACTCGCGTCAGGTCGAGGAGGGGACGATCTTTGTCGCCTTCCCCGGCGAAAAGGTCGACGGCAATGATTTTGCCTCCCGTGCCATCGAGTCGGGTGCCGGTGCCGTCGTGATGACGCGCGAGCCCGATGCCGAGCTGGTTTCGTTGGCGCAGGATAAGGGATGCGCCATCTTGCTGACCGACGACCCCGTGGAGTTCTTGCTGCGCCTGGCGCACGTATATCGCTTGGAGCTTGGCTGCCTGGTCGTCGGCATTACCGGTTCGATTGGCAAGACGACGACCAAGGACGTGCTCGCCGCCGTGCTCGCCAAGCGTTATCGCGTCTGGGCCACGAAGGGCAATTTCAACAACTTGATCGGCATGCCGCTCACGGTGCTTTCCGCTCCGGCCGATACCGAGGTCCTGGTGCTCGAGATGGGCATGAACCATTTTCATGAGATTGAGCGCCTGTCCCAGTCTGCCAACCCCAATCTTGCCATCGTGAGCAAGATCGGAACCTCCCACATCGGTATCCTGGGCAGCCGCGAGAACATCGCCCGCGCCAAGTCCGAGATTGTCCGGGGCATGTGCGCCGCCGGCGACTTCTCGCCGTTGCTGGTTTTGGGCGGCGAGGACGACTTTACGCCGTTCATTCGCGATACGTTCGCCCAGCCTGCAGGTATTGACGTGATGCTGGCCGGCGTCTCGGACGACGACGAGGTCCGCGCACGCGACATTCGCGTCGACGACGAGGGCCATCCGGTCTTTACGCTCGACTTTGGTCAGGGCGACACGGTCGATACCATGCTGGCCATTCCCGGCGTGCAGTCCGTGCCCAATGCCGTCAAGGCCGCCGCGGTCGCCTATCGTCTGGGCGTGACGCCCGAGCAGATCGATGCTGCCTTTAGGGGTCTTACGATCACCGGTCACCGTCAGGAGATCAAGCGCGCCAAGAGCGGAGCACGCATCATCGACGACTCCTATAACGCCAGTGCCGAGTCTATGGCTGCCGGCCTCGATTTGCTGTGCTCACTCATCTGTGACGGTTCGCGCATGGCGATCCTGGGCGAGATGGGCGAGATGGGCGATGAGGCTCCTCGCATGCATGAGCTCGTGGGCGCCTATGCCGCCGCCAAGAAGCTCGACATGCTCGCGTGCGTCGGCGGCGAGCTGGCTCAGCTCATGGCCGATGCCGCACGCATGATGGGTATGGATGAGGACCGCATCCAGGTGTTCTCCGATTATCAGCAGGTGCTCGACCGCATGGGCGGCGCGCTTGAAAATCATGATGTTGTACTGGTCAAGGGTTCCCGTTTTGTTGAGCTCGACCGCTTTGTGGAAGGTGTGTGCTAGCCCATGTTCGGCAATCCCTCGTATCCTACGTATCAGGCCTTTTTGGGACTTGGCATCGCTGCCGCCATTGCGTTGCTGCTTATGCCGTGGTGGATCAAGCTGCTCAAGGTCGAGGGTATCGGCCAGCAGGTTCGAGCCGACGGCCCCAAGCGTCATTTGATTAAACAGGGTACGCCTACCATGGGCGGCGTCATCATCCTTGTCGCGATCTCGCTGACCTGCCTGCTGATGGGCAAGCTCACCACCGAGCTTGTGCTCGTGCTGCTTGCAACGCTGGCCACCGGCGTTCTGGGTCTCATCGACGATCTGACCTCCGTCACGCATGGTCGCTCGCTCGGCCTGACGCCTCACGCCAAGATGATCGGTCTGACCATCATCTGCGTCACCTTTACCGTGCTCGCCGTCAATTGGTGCGGCGTCGCCCCCGAGATTCGTTTTCCCGGCGGCCTGACGATTGACCTCGGTGTTCTTTCGACCACCATCTGCGGCCTTTCGTTTCCGTGGCTCTACATTGTATTTTGCTGGCTGATGATCGCCGGTCTTTCCAATGCCGTGAACCTGACCGATGGTCTGGACGGCCTTGCCGGCGGCACTTCCATGATCGCCATGCTCGCCATGGCCGCCATGGCGTTTTTGCACGGTGACGTGAACCTGTCCATCTTCTGCACGGCGTGCGCCGGTGCCTGCCTGGGCTTTTTGTGGTTCAATTGCTACCCGGCGAGCATCTTTATGGGCGATACCGGCTCGCTTGCCCTGGGTGCCGCTTTTGCCTGCACCTCCATCATGACCAACACCGAGGTCGTTTCCCTCATCATCGGCGGTCTGTTTATCGTCGAGACCCTGTCGGTCATGATCCAGGTCGTCTATTTCCACTTTACGCACAAGCGCGTCTTCCTTATGGCGCCCATTCATCATCATTTCGAAAAGAAGGGCTGGGCCGAGACCAAGGTCGTTATCCGTTTTTGGATTATCGCCGCGGCCTTTGGCGCCGTTGGCCTCGCCCTGTTCTTCCAGTTGGGATAGTGGTCTTTCATGTCTCTTGCTGATGTCTTTAGCCTGCTTGTTTTGGGGCAGGGTAAATCCGGTCTCGATGTCGCCCGTTGGGCGTTGGCTCACCCCGAGCGCGTGAGCGCCACGACCGTGTATGGCGGCGGTACCTCCGAGCCCAATGACGCCACACGTGCGCTCGAGGCGCAGGGCGCGTCGTTTGTCTACGGCACCGAGCAGGTCGAGGGTGCCTATGACGTGTGCGTGACATGCCCGGGTATCTCGGAGTTTTCGGCCTTCTTTAAGGCCGGTCGTGAGCATGCCGCTCAGATTATGGGCGAGCCCGAGTTTGCCTATCGCCTGTCGCCCGATAACTGGATTGCCATCACGGGCACCAACGGCAAGACGACCACCACGTCGCTGACTGACTATCTGCTCAAGGCTGCCGGCGAGGCCAGCGTAGCTGTCGGCAACATCGGCGAGCCGCCGGTGAACGAGATCGACGGCCGCGCACACAATGAGTGGTTTGTGGCCGAGCTGTCGAGTTATCAGATTGCTACGACAGCCGAGCTTCATCCTCGCGTGGCGGTGCTGCTCAACATCACGCCCGACCACCTGGGCTGGCACAAGAGCCACAAGAACTATGCGCTTGCCAAGATCAAGTTGTTCGAGAATATGGTCGACGACGACCTCGTGGTTATCGACGTCGAGGATGCCGGCATCCATGAGTTCGATGAGTACATCTACACACCGGGTCGCCGTATCTGCAAGGTCGCTTTTGACGAGCCCGAGGGTGCAGACGCCGCCTTTGTGCGCGACGGTAAGATGGTCGTGCGCCTGAGGGGTGTCGAGACTCAGCTTGTCGCCACGTCCGAGCTCAAGATCTCGGGCCATCACAATGTCATCAATGCCCTATGTGCCGCCACGGCTGCTCTGGCCGTCGGTGCCGATCCCGAGGGCATTTGCCGCGGTTTGACATCGTTCCAGCCACTCGAACACCGCGTGGAACCCTGTGGCGAGATCGATGGCGTGCGCTACGTCAACGATTCCAAGGCAACGAACACCGATGCAGTCGAAAAGGCCCTGACGGCGTTTCCCGACGACGATGTGATTTTGCTGCTCGGCGGCCACGATAAGGGTACGCCGCTTGCGGACTTTGCCCGCGTCGTTATGGACAACGTGCGCTCGGTCGTTTGCTTTGGCGATGCGCGCGAGCGCTTTACCGCCGCTATGGACGAGGCCGATGTCGATGGTGACGTGGATATCGCCCAGGCCGATGATCTGCGCGATGCCGTTGACGTTGCCCGCTCACTCTCGAGCCGCGGCGACGTGATCCTGCTTTCGCCCGCTTGCTCTTCGTTCGACGAGTTCTCGGGCTACGAGGAGCGCGGCCGCGTGTTTAAGGACTACGTGGCCCAGCTTGCCGCGGCAGCGAAATCGCAAACGGAATAGGGGTTGCCGGTGAGAGAGGAGAGCCCCCGAAGTGATATGAGGAGGCCCGACTCGGACCGTGCTTCCTCGCTGCGTAGCACGCCGCGTTCCGGACGCGGCGGGCAGACGTTCGGTGAGCGCTATATTGCCGGCGTCCCCGCCCGCATCATGCGCCCCCGTTTGATATTTATGGCTTGCCTGTTTAGCTTGGTTTGCTTCGGCTTGCTGATGGTGTACTCGGCATCTTCGGTCGAGGCGCTGCACGAGAATGGTACGGCGACGTTTTTCCTGTTTCGACAGGCCGCGTTTGCCGGAGTTGGCGTGCTGGCCATGGTTGCCATCGTGCGCGTCTTGCCGGACAGTTGGTTTGGGGAAGACGTGCTCAGGATCTTCCTCATGGGCATGATAGGGCTACTGGTTCTGGTGTTCTTTATGGGTAGCGGCAGTCGTGGCGCCACGCGTTGGCTCAACATCGCCGGTATTCAGTTCCAGCCGTCTGAGTTTTTAAAGCCGTTCGCCATCGCCTATTCGGCCATCATGCTCGACCGCATCTTTTCGCCCGGCGGCAACATCAACGAGTTTCTTCGCAAGATGGGCGTCTACCTGGGCATTTCGCTCTTTCTGATTTTTGTTCAGCCCGATTTTGGCACCGTTCTGATCATCTTGTTGACCCTCATGTGCATGGCGTTGTTTGCGGGATTGGACCCCAAATATATCGTTTGGACGGTCGTTGCCGGCATCGCCGTCATTGCGATCGCCCTTATCACCGAGCCGTATCGTATGACGCGTGTCGAGGTTGCTTGGAATCCTTGGGCAGACGAATATGGTGACGGCTATCAGGCCACGCTTGCCATCATGGCGTTTGCCTCGGGCGGCCTGTTTGGTCGCGGTATCGGCAACTCCACCATGAAGTACTCGTATTTGCCCGAGGCGCATAACGACTACATCTTGGCTATTATCGGCGAGGAAGTTGGCTTTATCGGAACCGTGCTGTTCTTCTTGGTGTTTGCGATGCTGGTCTACTCGGCGTTTCGCATTGCCGAGCAGGCGACCGACCGTCGTGGAGCACTTATGGCATCGGGTTCCGCGGTCATCCTTGCGGTGCAGTTTTTGATCAACGCGCTGGGCATTCTCAATGTGTTTCCCATGACGGGCAAGCCGCTGCCGTTTATTAGCTACGGCGGCTCATCGATTATCGTGTCGCTTATGCTCGCCGGTCTGATCCTGCGCGTTTCGTATGAGAGCGCCCGTCGCGATGAATACGACCGTCGCCGCGAGAGCTTTGCCGTTATGGATGAGAGTACCGCCGGCGTGCCCCACGTGCGCGGTGAGCGATCTTCGCGTAACGGCTTTACCGTCCTGGATGGCTCTGCGACCGAGTCGGCAGCCCGTCCGCGTCAGCGAACGGCGCCGCAAGGTCGTCCGCAGCGTCCCACTCCTCGCAATGCGGGCGGCGGATATAATCGAATCGATTTGAATTCGGACCCGTCGGCGCGTTTGCGCACCGATGACCAGGGGCCGCGTGTACGAAGGGATTACCATGACCGATAAGATGACCGTTGCTATTGCAGCTGGCGGCACGGCAGGACATATCAACCCCGCGCTCGCCTTGGCCGAGGAGCTGCGTGACCGCGGTCATCACGTTGTGTTCGTGGGCCAATCGCGCAAACTCGAGGGCCGTCTGGTTCCCGAGGCCGGATTCGATTTTGTGCCCATCACGGTCACGGGCTTCGATCGCTCCCGTCCCTGGACGGCGCTGACCTCGCTGTGGCGTGTCAACAAAGCCAAGCGTGCGCTCGCCAGTCATTTCTCAAAGGTCGGCAAGCCCGATGCCGCCATTGGTTTTGGTGCCTATGTCGAGGTTCCGCTGCTGGGGTGGTGCAAGGGCGCGGGCGTTCCGTATCTGCTGCATGAGCAGAACTCTGTTCCGGGCCTGGCCAACAAGATGATGAACTCCCACGCCGCCCGCGTGTGCATCTCGGTGCCGGCAGCGCGTTCGGTCTTTGAGCGCGAAGGTGACCCTGACCACGTGCTCATGACCGGCAACCCCGTACGTCGCTCGGTGATCGAGGGCGATCGCGCTCGCGGCCGCAAGGCACTTGGCGTTCCCGAGGACGCTACGCTGCTGCTCGTCTTTGGCGGTTCACTTGGCGCCCAGCACCTCAACGAGCGTGTGGCTTCGCTCAAAAACGAGCTGCTTTCGCGCAAGAACCTCTATGTGTTGCATTCGACGGGTGCCGACGGCTTTGAGGAGACCGAGCGCGCTTTGGCGCTGACGCCCGAGGAGGCGAAGCGTTACCGCGTCCAGCCTTACATCGACAACATGGGCGATATGCTGGCTGCTGCCGATTTGGTGCTCTCGCGTTCGGGCGCATCGAGCGTGGCCGAGATCGCTGCACTCGCCGTGCCTTCGGTGCTCGTGCCGTACCCGCATGCGACGGCCGACCACCAAACCACCAATGCCCGTTATCTGGTCGACGCTGGGGCCGGCGTGCTCTGCGCCGATGCCGATATCGACGGTTCTGCCTTTGCCGATGAACTGCTGCACCTGGTCGATGACGCGGCGGCGCGCGATGCCATGCGTCAGGCGGCGCGTGGTCTGGCCCAGGATAGGGCCGCCGCTCTTCTGGCGGATGCGGTAGAGGGTTTGCGTTAGTTAGACGGGATATCGTCGGTCGCCCTCGCGCTGATGCGGTAGGTGCGGTACAGTTAACGGGTTACAGGCAGTGTTTACGCAAGGAGTACACGAGCACATGGCTGATTCCCAGACTGCAACCTCCGCGCCCGAGTTTAAGAGCGCCCACTTTATCGGTATCGGCGGCGCCGGCATGAGCGGCATCGCCCTCGTTCTGCACGAGCGCGGTTATGCCGTTACCGGCTCCGACCTTAAGACGTCACGTTATATCCGCCAGCTTACCCGCGCTGGTGTGAAGGTGCATGTGGGCCATGAGGCCGCCACGATCGACGAGGTCAAGCCCGACGTGGTTGTTGTCTCCACCGCTATTCCGGAGTCCAACCCTGAACTCGTGCGCGCTCGCGAGCTTGGTATTCCCGTGTGGCCCCGTGCTAAGATGCTCTCTGCTTTGGGCCACGGCTACACCACCGTCGCTGTTGCCGGCACGCATGGCAAGACCACCACGTCTTCGATGTGCGCTACCATGCTCGACCGCATGGGTCTGGATCCGAGCTTCTTGATCGGTGGCATCGTCGAGGGCTATGACACGAACGGCAAGAACGGCTCGGGCGACTACTTTGTCGCCGAGGCCGACGAGTCCGACAGCTCCTTCCTGTTCCTGAACCCCAACGTGGTCATTGTGACCAACGTCGAGGCCGACCACCTCGATCACTACTCGGGTATCGAGGAGATCGAGGCAACTTTCGCCAAATTCATGAGCCTGGTGGGCGAGGACGGCACCGTCATCGTCTGCGGTGAGGACCCGCATCTGGTCGAGCTCGCCAAGTCGACGGGTCGTCACGTGCTTTCCTACGGCTTTGCCGAGGGCAACGACATCGTCTGCATGCACCCGGATGTCAAGGGCATCCAGAGCGACTTTATCGTTCGCTTTGAGGACGGCACTGAGCATGCCGTGGAGATCAAGAGCAATCCCGGTCGCCACAACATGCTCAACGCCACGGCGGTACTCACCGTCGCCCATGTCCTGGGCCTTGACATCGACGCCGCCGCCAAGGCGCTTTCGAGCTTTGAGGGCGTCCGTCGTCGCTTTACCCACGTGGGCGATATCGATGGCATCACCGTGGTCGATGATTACGGCCATCACCCCACCGAGATCAAGGCGACGCTTGCTGCCGCTTCGTCGCTGGGCTACAAGCACGTCGACGTCGTGTTCCAGCCGCACCGCTATTCGCGCCTGCAGGCCCTGTGCGACGACTTTGCCGATGCATTTGCCAATGCCGATAAACTGCTGCTGATTGATGTGTTCTCGGCTGGCGAGATGCCCATTCCGGGTGTCACCTCTAAGATGCTCGCCGATACCGTGCGCGCCAAGCATCCTGGTAAGGAGGTCGTGTATTGCTCCAGCCGTCTTGAGCTTAATCAGGAGCTCGAGCAGATGGTGGGCGAGGGCGACCTGCTGCTCACAATGGGTGCCGGTGACGTTACGACCGTCGGTCCCGAGTTTATCGAGTATCTGACTGCCAAGAAAGACGCTTAAGTCTAATGGGTCTGTTTAACGCCGTCATGGCGCTCTCGGGCATGATCGACACGGATGTGATCGAGGACGAGCGCCTTGCGCGTCATACGAGCTATCGTATCGGCGGCAAGGCCGACCTCTTTGTGACGTGCCATAGCTATCATGCCCTCCGCCGCGCCGTGGCGGTGCTCGATCGCGAGCAGGTGCCGTGGGTCATCGTCGGCAAGGGCTCCAATCTGCTGGTTGCCGATGGCGGTTATCGCGGTGCCGTCATTTCGCTCGGACGTGAGTTTCAGCGCACGGTTGTTGCCGATGACGGTTGTACGCTGACGGTCGGTGCGGGCGTGATGTTTGCGCGCCTGGTCAACGATGCCCTGTCGCGTAGCCTCTCGGGCCTTGAGTTTGCCGTTGGCATCCCCGGGTCGGTCGGCGGTGCGATATCTATGAATGCCGGCACACGGACCGAATGGATTGGCTCGCTGGTTGAGGATGTCGTAACGTTTGACCCGGTATCCGGTATCAAGCATTATGCGGGGTCCGAGATCACTTGGGGCTACCGCGAATGTAGCCTTCCCCGCAATGAGATCATCCTCGAGTGCGTGCTCAAACTTAAACCGGCGCCCAAGGCCGACATTCGCGAGCGCATGGAGCGGTGCCTGACGAGGCGCAAGCGTACACAGCCCATGGGTCGCGCATCCTGCGGGTCGGTCTTTCGCAACCCGCCCGATGCGAGTGTGGGCAAGCTTATCGAGGATTGTGGATTAAAGGGTTTTTCGATTGGCGGCGCGGAAGTTTCGCCCGTTCACGCTAATTTTATCGTTAATAACGGAACTGCCTCGGCCGATGACGTTGCCGCGGTTATCAGACATGTGCACGGAAAGGTGAGGGAGGCGTATGGCATCGAGCTCAGACCGGAAGTTAAATTCCTCGGCTTCTAGAGCATCGAAACCCACCTTCCGCCGCGCCGGAGGGCGTTCCGGCGCGCCTGCCAAACCTCAACGCAATACCGTCGCGCACTCTAAGCCTGTCGGGCATGCTCGACAGACCAGTCGTCCGGTCGTCGGCTCGCAGCTCGGTAATCGTCCGGCTGCAAAAAAGTCCTCGCGTCCCTCGGTGACGTCAAAGTCTGTTATGGGCGCCAAGCCTGCCCGTCCCATGGCAACTCCTAAGCCCTCGACGGGAACTAAAGCGGCGCGTCCAGGTCGCACACTGGGCGCATCGAAACCGCGCTCGCTGACATCGGTGCCGGCTACCGCCAAGAAGCCTTCGGGTAAAAAAGGCGTAAACCCGTTGTCTTCACTTGGGGCGATGGCAAATAAAACATCAGACGCCGCTTCTGTCGTTGCAGGCAAAGGCAAAATCGTGGGCGGGGTTCTGGCCGCCTTGGCCGTGCTCGTCGTCGTTGCCATCGTGGTGATTAACTCTGGATTGTTTACTGCCACTGATATTCAGATTCAAGGCAGCGAGCATGTGACGAAGCACGATGCTATCCAGCTGATCGATTTGCCCGAGGGAACGTCGCTTTTTAACGTCGATCCCGACCAGATTACCGAGGATCTCAAGCAGAACCCGTGGGTCTCGGGCGTGGATGTCCAGCGTCAGTTCCCGCATACGCTCATCATTACGCCGATGGAGCGCAAGGTCATTGCAATTGCCTATATCAGCTCCGATGACCTTGCCTGGGCCATCGGGGATGATGACACCTGGATCGCCCCGCTGTCGACGTCGGTCGAAGTTGACGACCAGGGCAACGTCATCACGACAGGGCAGGGCTCAAATACCCTGACCGGCATTGATGCCGCACTGGCGCTCGCTAAGCACTATGGCGCGGTGTTGTTGACTGATGTCTCGGCGGATGTCGCTCCGGTTTCCGGCCAGGCAGTGAGCTCCAAGGCCGTTAAGGCTGGGTTGGATTATGTGCGTGGTTTTTCGAGCGAGTTCTTGGGACAAGTCAAGGATATTTCCACGCCTTCGGTCGAAGCCATCTCGGCAAACCTCAATAACGGCATTGAAGTGTCGCTGGGCGATTCGGACGATATCGTCAAGAAGGAACGCGTAGTCACCAAGTTGCTTTCGCAGGTAGAGGGCGTAACGTATATCAATGTGCGCTCTCCGGGTAACTACACATTTAGGAATGCTCCGACCTCGTAGCGCTGGTTGATGCTTTGTTGAGGGGCCATACCACGCCGTTTATCTGGTTTGTTTGGTTTTCACGGTCAATTATTTGACTGATACGTTCATAATGTGCAAACATAATACGGTTTACCTTTGCATTTACTTTCAACCTGAAGGGTAATGTGCGCAGGGGTCGACCCATGCTATGGCTATAACCTTTGTTCGGAGGACCGACATGCACGAGACAGAGATCAACAACTACCTTGCCGTCATTAAGGTGGTCGGCGTCGGCGGCGGCGGTACCAACGCGGTCAATCGAATGATCGAAGAGGGCATCCGCGGCGTCGAGTTTGTTGCCATCAACACCGATGCTCAGGCACTCGCGATCTCTGATGCCGATATCAAGGTGCACATCGGCACCGACCTTACCCGCGGCCTGGGCGCCGGCGCCAACCCCGAGGTTGGCCGCAAGGCTGCCGATGAGTCCCGCGACGACATTGCCGAGGCGCTCGCTGGTGCCGACATGGTGTTCATCACCTGCGGCGAGGGCGGTGGCACCGGTACCGGCGCTGCTCCCATCGTTGCCGATATCGCGATGAACGAGGTCGGTGCGCTGACCGTCGCCGTCGTGACCAAGCCCTTCACCTTCGAGGGCCGCAAGCGCAAGAAGAGCGCCGAGGAGGGCATTAAGACCCTCTCCGATTGCGTCGACACCATGATCGTCATCCCTAACGATAAGCTGCTCGACATCGCCGAGAAGAAGACCACCATGCTCGAGGCCTTCGCGATTGCCGATGGCGTCCTTTCCCAGGGCACCCAGGGCATCACCGACCTCATCACCGTCCCCGGTATCATCAACCTGGACTTCGCCGATGTTAAGACCATCATGAAGCAGGCCGGTACCGCCATGATGGGTATCGGTACCTCTTCTGGGGACACCCGTGCCGTCGACGCTGCCCAGCAGGCCATCTCCAGCCCGCTGCTCGAGAGCTCCATCGATGGTGCCACGCGCGTGCTGCTCTCCATCGCCGGTTCCAAGGACCTGGGCATCCAGGAGATCAGCGACGCCGCCGACGTTGTCGCCAACGCCGTCGACCCCGAGGCCAACATCATCTTCGGTACCGTTGTCGACGAGTCCCTGGGCGATCAGGTGCGTATCACCGTCATCGCTACGGGCTTCTCCGACTCCAACGTCAACCGTCAGGACGAGCTCTTTGCTGCTCAGCAGTCTCAGAGCAAGGCCGCTGCCTCCGCTGAGCCGCAGCGCACCGCTCCTGCCACGAGCCCGGCTCAGGCCGCTCCGACCCGCAACGTCGGTGGCACCGAGCTTCCTAACTTCGGCAACGATCAGTTCGAGCTTCCCGACTTCCTGAAGCGCGGTAGCTTCTAAGTCGTTCTTTGCATTGTTGTGCGCAGGGGCGTGTCCGTATGGACGCGCCCTTTTTATTTCGACTTTGTAAACTAGAACCTCCAATCTCTTTACGTTCCCTTTACGATTGCCTCCAGCGCAGCAGGTATCCTTTTAGAGAAGTATGACAGCCGTATAAACGCGGGCTGTAGCGGCGATGCCGCGGTACTTGTGTTATTAGGAGGCTTTAGTATGGCAGCACGTGCGGACAACGTTTCGCGTGTCGACCATGATGGAGTTACGTTGGTGGAGGGCGCGACATCCGATGTTCGCTTTGCCTTCACCGAGCGCGCCGGTGGCGTTTCCGAAGATGCGTACTCCTCACTCAACTTGGGCTCGCATGTTGGCGATGACCCCTTTGCTGTTCAAGAAAATCGTCGTCGTGCGCTCGAGGCTATGGGTGCCGCCGAGTGCGAGCACAACCTGCTCGTTCCCAATCAGGTCCATGGTGATCATATCGTTGCGGTGACCTCGAACGGCGCCGATGACCTTGAGGACGTTCGCGAGCAGATTGCCGAGGGCTGTGATGCCATCGTCTGCACGGCGCATAACGTGCCCGTGCTGCTCTGCTTTGCCGACTGCGTTCCCGTGGTGCTGGTGGCCCCCGGCGGATTTGCCGTGGTGCACTCCGGTTGGAAGGGCACGATTGCACGTATTTCCGCCAAGGCGTGCCAGGCGCTTTGCGATGCTGCCGGTTGCGATGCGAGCGACGTTTCCGCCTATATCGGCCCCCATATCTTGGGTGACGAATATGAGGTATCCCAGGAACTCATGGATCGCTTTGCCGCCGAGTTCTCTTGCATCGATGCGAATACCTCTCGCATGCTTGATCTTTCCGCTGCCATTCGCGAGGCGCTGGTAGATGTCGGTGTCGACGCGGATAATATCGTGGATACCCAGCTTTCGACCGTGCGTCAGAACGACCGCTTTTATTCCTACCGTAACGAGGACGGCACCTGTGGGCGCCATGCTGCGATCGGCGTGATGCTATGAGAAAGATCGTATCGGTTCTGAGCGCCGCTGTGCTTACGCTTACGCTGTGCGCCTGTTCTTCGGGATCTTCGACCTCTTCCATTACCGTGGCCGGCTCCACGACCTGCCTTCCTATCGCCGAGATTGCGGCCGAGGGCTTTAAGGAGGAGACCGGCATCGACGTGCTCGTTTCCGGTTTGGGTTCTTCCGCTGGGATCGAGGCCGTCAGCGCCGGCACGGCCGATATCGCCAGCTCCTCCCGTGGACTCAATGCCGACGAACAGGATCTGGGCCTGACTCCCATCGTCATTGCCCACGACGGTATTGCGGTCATCGTGAACGACGACAACCCCGTCGATAACCTCTCGACCGAGCAGCTCCGCGATATCTACGCCGGCAAGATTACCAATTGGAAAGAGGTCGGTGGCGAGGACCTGAGGATTCAGGTCATCAACCGAGACGAGGCGTCCGGTACGCGCGAGGCCTTCCGTACCATCGTGATGGATGGCACGCCGTTCGATCGCCGCTCGGCTGTTCTTTCGGGTACGGGCCAGGTGCGCGACGTGGTATCTCGTTCGCGTGGGGCCATCGGCTACATTTCGCTGGGCTTCGTCGATAGCCTCAACGCCAAGACCTCGGTCAAGGCCGTCTCGGTCAATCATGTTGAGGCGTCCGAGAAGACGGTCGCGAGTGGCGGCTATCCCATCTCGCGCGACCTTTACTTCTTTGTGAAGGGTGTGCCTTCGCAGCAGGCGCAGGATTACATCGACTATGTGACGTCCGAAAAGATGGACAAGCAGATTCGCGAGGCGGGCTTTATTCCCGTCACCAACGACGAGAAGGGGAGTGAGTAGCATGGAAGCACAGGAAAACTCCCAGACTGAGCAGAATGTTCAGACGCCCAAGAAGCGCGAGCTGGCGCTCGTATCGCGCAGTACCTATATCAAGGAGAAGGCGCTGCAGTGGATCTTCTTTGCCTGCGCGTTCTTGGCGGTCGTTACCGTCATCCTGATTTTTGTCTTTACCACGTACTCGGCGCTGCCCGTCTTTACTGACATCGGTCTGGCTGACTTCTTTAGCTTTACGTGGGCGCCTTCCGAGGGCCACTACGGCATCTTGTCGCTGCTTGCCGGCTCGGGTCTGGTGACCGTCGGTGCGCTCGCCATGGGCGTGCCGCTGGGCGTGGGTACGGCCGTTTACCTGGTCGAGATTGCCAGCAAGCGCGTGCGCAAGCTCATCAGCCCCGCCGTTGACCTGCTGGCGGGCATACCCTCCATCATCTACGGCTTCTTTGGCATGATCATCATCCGCCCGTTTATCGCGCAACTGACCGGCGGCCTTGGTTTTGGTGCGCTGACGGCGTGGTTTGTGCTCGCCATCATGATTGTCCCTACCATCACCACGCTCACCATCGATGCTCTCAATTCCATTCCCATGGGCATTCGCGAGGCATCGTATGCCATGGGCGCCACAAAGTGGCAGACCATCTATAAGGTCGTGCTACCTGCCGCGAAGCTGGGTATCGTTGATGCCATCGTGCTGGGTATGGGCCGTGCCATCGGCGAGACCATGGCCGTGCTCATGGTCGTAGGTAACGCCCCGGTTATTCCCGACAGCATTGCGAGCCCCATCTCGACGCTCACGAGCCAGATTGCGCTCGACATGAGCTATTCCTCGGGTCTGCACCGCTCGGCGCTGTTCGGCATGGGTGTGGTCCTGTTTATCATCTCCGCCACGCTGGTGGGTATCGTCCGTCTGATTTCCAAGAAGAAGAGGGGGTAGGCTATGTCCGATTCCGTTGACACGACGGTCGATACGACCTCGTCGCGCGAGCGCATCAAGCGTGCCCTTTCCCACGGCAAGAAGGGCCGCATCAACAAGGACCTGTCCAACAAGATCATGCTTGGCGTGTTCCGTGCCGCTGCCTACATCACCACGCTGGTGCTGGTCGCTATCATCGCCTACGTGGTCATCAACGGCCTGCCACACATCTCGCTCGACTTTATCTTCGGTTGGCCCCAGGGCGTCAACGCCGAGGGCGGTATTTGGCCCACGATCGTCTCGACCGTCTACGTGACGGCGCTCGCCATGCTTATCTGCACGCCGATCGCTGTGCTGGCAGCCGTCTATCTGGCCGAGTACGCCAAGCAGGGCAAGGTCGTCGAGCTCATTCGCTACGCTGCTGACGCTTTGGCCTCGGTGCCCTCCATCGTTATGGGCCTGTTTGGCTACGCCTTGTTTGTCGAGGCCATGGGCCTGGGCCTTTCGATGGTCTCGGCCGCCCTGGCGCTGGCACTTCTGATGCTGCCCATCGTCATGCGCACCACCGAGGAGGCAATCCGCGCCGTTCCGCGCTATATCCGTTGGGGCGCGTACGGCCTGGGCGCTACCAAGTGGCAGGTCGTCTCCAAGATCGTGCTTCCTTCGGCCTTTGGCCGCATTGCCACGGGCATCGTCCTTGCCATCGGCCGTGCCATCGGCGAGACCGCCGTGGTGCTCTACACCATGGGCCAGGCCATCAATCTACCTATTTCGCCGCTCGATTCCGGTCGTCCCATGACCGTTCACCTGTACCTGCTTGCCAACGACGGCATCAACATGAACGCAGCCTACGGCACCGCGCTCTTGCTGATGGTGATCATTTTGGCCTTCAACCTGTTTGCGCGCTTCCTGTCGCGCAAGCGTCGCTAGTTAAGGAGTCCCATGTCCGTTTATCAGTCCGCTCCCGCGTTGGAGCAAGCGGCCATTACGGCCAAGGATTTCAACTTTTGGTACGGTGACTTTCATGCGCTGACGGGGCTTGACCTCAACATCGCCAAAAACGCCATCACCTCCTTCATTGGCCCTTCGGGCTGCGGCAAGTCGACGTTTTTGCGCTGCATCAACCGCATGAATGACCTGATCGAGGGCACGCGCGTCGAGGGCACCATGACGCTCGACGGCAACGATATCTATGCCGAGGGTGTCGATCCGGTCGATCTCCGTCGTCGCGTGGGCATGATCTTTCAGCAGCCCAACCCGTTTCCCAAATCCATCTACGAGAATGTCGCCTTTGGCCCTCGTCTGCAGGGCGTGACTAGCAAAAGCGACCTCGATGACATCGTGGAAGAATCGCTCAAGCGCGCCAACCTCTGGAAAGAGGTATCCAATCAGCTCAACAAGGATGGTTTGGCGCTCTCGGGCGGTCAGCAGCAGCGTCTGTGCATCGCGCGCGTGCTTGCGGTGCAACCCGATGTCCTCCTGATGGACGAGCCCTGCTCCGCCATCGACCCCACTTCCGTCTCTAAGGTCGAGGATCTGATGGCCGAGCTGACGCCCGAGATGACGATTATCATCGTCACGCATTCAATGCAGCAGGCAGCTCGTATCAGTGACTACACCGCGTTCTTCTTGCAGGAAGTTGCCGGCGAGCCCGCCACGCTTATCGAGTATGGTCAAACCGACGCGATCTTTACCAGCCCGGTGGACTCGCGGACGGAAGACTATATCACCGGCCGCTTTGGCTGATCGATGCGACTAGTCCCAAGTCGATCGGACCTGGTCCGGTGCGTATTCACTGTGCGGGCGGCATGACCGCACCCAACTGATTGGAGTGAACCATGCGCAAACTGTTTTCCCGTCAGCTCATCGAGGCCCGCCACGAGATGCTGAGCATCTACGAGGCCGTCGATCTGGCCCTCCACGATGCCGTGAAGGCCTATGTGACCGACGACCGCAAGCTCGCCACCAAGACCAAGAAGCGCACGCTTTCGATTGACGCGCGCTGCGCTAACTTGGAGGCCGTGTGCTACAACCTGATCGCCACGCAGTCACCGGTCGCCTCCGACTTCCGCTTGCTGCAGACGATTATCTACGTCGACTTTAACCTGCAGCGCATGACCGATAAGGTTCGCCAGATTTGCCGCGCCACGCGTCATATGATCAAGGCCGACATCTCGCTGCCCAAGGAGCTTGTCGGCACGGTTGAGGCCGAGGCTGAGGCCGTTTACCAGGTGCTGGGCTCTTCGCTTTCTGCGCTCGTCACCAATGACATGTCCATCATCTGCAACTTGGCCGTCGAGGACGAGCCAGTGCACGCCGCCTACGAGAAGTTCTTCCGCACCTTTAACCGCATGGATACGGGCGACTTTATGGACGACGACAGCAACTATGACGACCTGCGCCGCGCCATCATGGTTTCGCGCTACCTCGATCGCATCGCTTCGATTTCCATCGATGCCGCTTGCCGTCTGACCTTCCTGTTGACTGGTCAGCGTATGACTGCCGGTGATATCGCCTGCACTGATGAGGATGAGCTCGAGAGCATGCGTGTGCCTTCGGGCGAGGGTGTTATCATGAGGCCCGCCGTCGATGCACGCTACGTTGCCAAGGTGCCCGTTAACGAGGTCAGCGAGGGTCTTCGCTACCTGCTCGATCATCTTGAGGATGAGGACGATGGCGAGGACGACGAGGAGTAAGTAACCCCGTTCGTCGAAAGATTGTAAATACCTAAGTGAGCGCGGCCTTGCACATGCGGGGCCGCGCTCTTGCGTTAGCATGGGACTACTTGTTTGGCTGTCAGCGGAGGCGATTGGCAATGGATAACTATTTGGACTTGATGCGCGCTCGCCGCGAGCAGATTCTGGAACGTTTTTATGCGGCGCTCGATCGCGCGGGCCGTCCCCACGACGCCGCGCGCCTCATTGCCGTGTCCAAGACCGTTGGTGTCGATGAGACCGTTGCCGCCATCCAGGCGGGGTATCGCCATTTTGCCGAGAATCGCCCGCAGGAGCTGGTTCGCAAGCTCACAGGTTTGGCGGAGCATCCGGAGCTGCCCGAGGTGCGCTTCGATATGATCGGCAACCTGCAGACCAATAAGATCAATGCGGTGCTGGGCTCAGCCGAGCTGATTCACTCGGTGGGTTCGCTGCATCTGGCGCAGGCGATCTCGAGCCGTGCTGCCCGCAAGATTGAGGCAGGCGAACTCGTCGGCCCCCAGCGTGTGCTCATTGAGGTCAATGTGAGTGGTGAGGAGTCGAAGGGAGGCTTTTCGCCCGATGAGATTCGCGCCGCCGCGGGTGAGCTTGCAGAACTTGAGGGAATTTGCGTACAGGGGCTTATGACTATGGCGCCCCGGGGGAATAAGGATGTGGCACGCCGCACCTTTGCGGGGCTTCGTGAGCTGAGGGATGAGCTGGAGGCGGCGCATCCCGATTTGAACCTGCCTGAGCTTTCCTGCGGTATGAGCGAAGACTTTGAGTCTGCCCTTGAGGAGGGCTCTACGCTCGTTCGCCTGGGCAGGGTAGTATTTAGCCCGGAGTTTGCAGTAAAATAAGGCTCTGAAGTGCGCACTGATTATCGGGGCGCCTGCACTAAACCGCGAGAGGACACAACCATGGGCTTCCTTGACGAGATTAAAAATAAGATGCACCTGGGCGGCCAGCAGGGTTACGACCAGGGTTATGGCCAGGACGACGACTACGGCTACGATGATGGCTATGACGATGGCTATCAGGGCAACGGCTACAGCGGTGCTTCGGGCGAGGGCTTCTACACCCAAGACGAGCCGAGCAACGGCCTGCTTGGTCAGACGCGCCGCGGTGAAGCTGAGTCGGTTGCCGTGTATACACGCTCCGGGCAGCTGGTCGGCGATGACTCCCGCCATGCCACGACGTATAACCCGCCTTCGCGCTCGCAGGACAGTGTTGCGAGCGGTTATCGTCCTGGTGCCTATGACACGCCGTCGAGCTACGCCGAGAACACCCGCGCCCGTGCCGCCGCTGCGCCTGCGCCTGCACCGAGCGATGCCTCGGCCTATGCGAGCAATATCATCAACGCCACACCGCAGCTGCCGGCCTATGTCCTGCGCCCCGAGAGCTATGACGACGTGGAGACCGTGGTGCGCCGCGTTCGCACCAAGCAGCCTGTCGCACTGATTTTTGTGGGCGTACGCACCGAAGTTGCCAAGCGCGTCTTGGACTTCTCTTACGGCTTTGCCTGCGGTCTGGGTGCCACGGTCAAGGAGGTGGGCGACCGCGTGTTCATGGTGCTGCCCGCCGGTTGCGAGGTCAAAGATTCCGATCTCAAGAAGCTTCGTGCCGACGGCTACCTTAAGTAAAGACAAGACGAGGAGATTCCCATCAACATCTACACTATCGTCCAGCTGGTCAATACGCTGTTCAACTTCTATTCCACGCTCATTGTCGTCTACTGCTTTATGACGTGGATTCCCATGAAGCAGGGTGGTTTGCTTCAGGATATTGCCGCGGTGCTTGATAGCGTGTGCGGTCCGTGGCTCAACCTGTTCCGTCGTTTCATCCCGCCGATGGGCGGTATCGATTTTTCGCCGGTCGTTGCGATTATTGCGTTGCAGTTGGTGCAGAGGCTGGTTCTGCAGCTTCTTATAGGTATACTCGTGTAGAACTGTCTTAGTAACTTACGTCGGGCGTGTAGCGCCGAGGCGATGAAAAAGGAGACTTGTTATGGCTATTACCCCTGCAGACATCCAGGCTCAGACTTTCTCTGAGGCCAAGCGTGGCTACGATCCTGCTGAGGTCGACGTCTTCTTGGAGACGCTGTCCTCTGAGGTTGACGCTATGCTCGCTAAGATCGTCGACCTTAAGGGTCGTCTGACTGCTACCGAGCAGCAGCTTGCCGATGCGCAGGCTCAGCTTGCCCAGGCTCAGGATGCCCCCGCCCAGGCCGTTCCTGCCGCCCCCGTGGCTGCTCCCGCCCCTGACTTCTCCGCTCAGGAGCGCCAGATTTCCGCTGCCCTGATCGCTGCCCAGCAGACCGCTGAGACCATCGTCAACGATGCCAATGAGAACGCTGAGCGTATTCGCAACGAGGCTGACGCCAAGGCCCGCGAGGTCATCCGTCAGGCCCTGACCGAGAAGCAGGCCGAGCTTGAGGAGATCGACCGTCTTAAGGCTTCCCGTGAGGAGTTTAAGGCCGAGTACCTCAAGCTCATCCAGCACTTCATGGACGATGCTCAGAACTCCTTCCCGTCCGATCTCATGGCTTCCACGCCGGTCGGTTCCGCCGCTTCTCCGGCTGTGACCGTTCCTGCTGCCGAGCCGCTGCCCGTCGCCGAGCCGGTTATCCCCGTTGCCGATCCCTTCGCACCGATCGACAACTTCGCCGCCGACGACCTGGACTAATATCCAGCTATCATTTAGCGCCTAGAAAGGGCCCGCAGCTTGCGGGTCCTTTTTTGTGGCTGTGTGCAGTCTGCAAAATAAAACGCCGAGTCCTGCGTTTGAGGGCACAGGACTCGGCGAACCGGTGAGCGGTCAAAGGTGGATTTTAAGGCATGTCCCAAAAATCTACTTGAGGAGGAAGTCGGGGAGGGGAATGGTGCGGGCCTCGCGTTGCTCGGGGTCGGCGATATAGTCGGCAGGATAGCCGCAGACGAGCATATGATAGGGATAGATGCCCTCGGGCAGGCTGAACTGCTCACAGACCACTTCGGGCTTAAAATGGCACACCCAGCACGTACCCAGGCCCTGCTCCTCGGCCTCCATCATCATCTGATCGCAAACAATCGAGGTGTCGATGGCACTGGAGTTCATCTGGTCATACGGGCGCACCCAAGCATCGTCGGTAACGCTGCAGATAAGGAAGATAAGCGGAGCCCCAAAGATAGACCCATCACGAGCAAACCGAGGCTGACAAGCAGCAGCCTTCTCCAGAAGCTCAGGCGTATCCAACACCATTACACGGGCTGGATGATTATTACAAGCAGAAGGAGCAATACGCCCCGCCTCAACAATGGCGTCCACCACCGACTGCTCAACAGGCCGATCCTCAAAAGAACGACAAGAATACCGAGTCCGAGCCAAATCCAAATACCCCATACGAGCCTCCAAAGCTAATAAAACAACCCAAAACTAAGCAAAAGGGTACCCAAAGCAACATTCAGCCAAACGTTTAAGGCGGTCCCAAAGTTTCCAATCGGGCCCCAAGGCCCTGCCAACAAAAGCCCCATCGCTTTCAAAGTATCAGCCAAAGTTTCCAATGGTGGTACGTAAGGGAGCGGGCCCGACCACTAATACCCTTTTGAACGACTCTGCTTGCAGCCGGAGTGAAAAAGGTTATTAGTGGTCGGGCCCGCGACCGCCGGGACACGTACCCCCAATTAACTGTTCTTCATGACAATCGAATCCACAACATCGGCCACATTCTCACAGCAGTCAGCGCAGTACTCCAGGAAGGCGTACACGTCACGCCAGGCGATGACCTCGAGCGGGTCCTTGCCGTTAACGTGCAGGTTGCGCATGGCGTTGATATAGAGCTCGTCGGCTTCGGACTCGATGGTGTTGATCTGGATGACGAGTTCGCGCAGGGTCTTGGACTTGCGGTAGTTGGGCAGCTCGACCATCAGGTCTTTCATGGCGCGGCAGGCGTCAGTCACCTTGTGGGCGATGACGATGGCGTCGGGATGGATGCTCTGGATGTTGGTGAAGTAGACGCGCTGCACGACGCCCTCGATGCGGTCGAGTACGGTGTCGAGTGAGCAGCTCATCAGATCCAGATCCTCGCGCTCGAGTGGGGTGATAAAGGCGGTGAGCAAGGCGTCTTCGAGCTCATGGTGCTTCTTGTCGGCCGCATGCTCAATCGCATGCATCTTATCGAGCATGTCGTGGATCTGCGCGGGGTCAAAGTTCTCAAAAATCTTGGTGAGCAGCTCGGCTGCCTGAACGGCGAGGTCGGCGCAGGCAACGTAGTTATCAAAGTAGAACGAATCGGGTTTCTTTGCCATGGGTGGGTCCTTTCGAGGCGAAGACGGGTGGGCGAGGTAATGCAGTCCGGATGGACGTTCGGTTTGACTAGAGGAACATCATGAACAGCTTGGCCATGACAAAGCTGATGAGTCCGCAGGCGGGGAAGGTGAAGAACCAGGTGAACATCATGTCTTTGACGACGCCGAAGTTGATGGCTGAGAGGCGCTTGACGGCACCGACGCCCATGATGGCGCAGGTCTTGATGTGTGTGGAGGACACGGGGATGCCGGTAAGGGTGGCAAGCAGCAGGTTTGCGGCGCCTGCGAGGTCGGCGGAGAAGCCCTGATACTTTTCGAGCTTGACCATGCTCTGGCCGACGGACTTGATGATGCGCTCGCCGCCCACGCTGGTGCCGATACCCATAGTGGCCGAGCACAGCAGCATAATCCAGATGGGGATGCCTGCATCGCCGACGCTCGTCTGGCCGCTGGCAAAGGCCACGCCTAAAAAGAGCACGCCGATGAACTTCTGTCCATCCTGCGCGCCGTGCATAAAGCTCATGGCCGCAGCGCTCGCGATCTGAGCGTATTTAAAGAAGACATTGGCACGTCGCCTGTTGGCGGCGGCGAAAAGAATCGAGACGAGCTTGCACAGGACCCAGCCCATGACAAAGCCCAGGCCGATGGAGAGCGCCAGACCGTAGATGACCTTCATCCACTCGTGGACGTTGACGCTGCTCGCACCGCCGAGGGCGATGGCGGCACCGGTCAGG
This sequence comes from Collinsella sp., assembly GCA_036298225.1. GTDB lineage: Bacteria > Actinomycetota > Coriobacteriia > Coriobacteriales > Coriobacteriaceae > Collinsella. The sequence continues at coordinate 32,507 of JAXJJM010000038.1, read as the reverse complement.
CCGGCGATAAGGCTGTGGCTTTGCGAGGTGGGGATGCCAAAACGCGACGCTGTGGCGCCGTAGACGACGATGGAGAACAGCGCCGCGCATAGGCAGGCGAGCGCCATGGTGCTGTTTCCGCCAAAGTCGACGATATGTGAGATGGTGTTGGCGACGCTCGCGTTAAAGTGCGTCATGATGAGCACGCCGAGGAAGTTGAATGCGGCGCTCATGAGAATGGCGGCGCGGGCGGGCATGCAACGCGTAGTGACGCAGGTCGCGATGGCGTTGGGCGCGTCGGTCCATCCATTGACGAAGATGGCGCCCAACGCGAGGATCACGGTGACGGCAAGGACTGGGTTCGACACAATTTGGCCGAGGAAGGTTGAGAACGTTACGTCCATATATGGGCTTTCTCGAAGTTTGCAGACACGTTACAAAAACATGATAAATCGTATCACCTCCTGCGGGTCTCTTTACCGAGTTCTGATGGGAGAAGTGAACTTTTTGGCACTAAAATTGAATATTAGCCCTGTTGACCGCGGGTGTTCTTTTTGCTAACACGCCATGCGGACACGTGCGATTACTACGACACTCCAAAACCACAGTCTGTTCGCTTTACAACATGCAAACATGCGTTCGATAATAGGAGGCATGGAATATCGACAGACAGATGGCAAAACTCGGCGCGTGCACAAGCAGTATGTGGACGTCGTGGCTCGCATCCTCGCGGGCGGACAGGTCGTGCCGGTCACCGTCTGCTGGGTCGACGGTCGTTGCTTTACGATTGACGAGATTGTCTCGACCACTGGGTTTGGCCTGACGGTTCACGGCATCCGTACGGCAACCTATAAGGTGCGTTTTGGCGGGCACGCGACCGAGTTGTATCTGGAGGACCAGACGCGCGAACGACCAGATGGTTCGCAGGCCCATCTGATGCGTTGGTGGGTGTGGGCATTCGACCGTACGCTCGAGGGCGAGCGCCGTAGGTAAGGACGTGCGGCATTCGGGTACAATGGCAGGAATCTTGTCACCTACGGCGCTGTCGTGCGCTTTTTGAAAGGACGAAGTATGAACGATATCCAGGGCTATCAGAACGGCCCCATCGAGACCGGTGCAAGCCGTGCCAAGGAGATGTCGCCGCGCGCGTACAACCTTGTCATGTCTGCCCTGATCTTTTTGGGCTTTTGCGCCATGGGCGTCGGTGCTTACTTTACGAGCACCATGTCGTTTGCGCGCATGATGATGAGCGGCGCCGCTTTGCCGCTGGTCTTTGGCTCATTTATTTTGACCATCGTCGGCATGGTCATGATGTCGGCCGCCGCCAGCAAGCAGTCCGTGGGCCTGTCCCTTGTGGGCTACGTAATCTTTGCGAGCACCTTTGGCCTGACCGCGTCGTTTGGCCTTGCCAACTACGACCTGCCCACCATCAACACTGCCTTTATCGCCACGGCCGCCATCACCTTTGTCTTTGGCGCCTTGGGCGTGACGTTCCCCAAGTTTTTCCAGCGCGTATATGGCATCGGTTTTGGCATTCTGCTCGCTACTATTCTGGTTGAGATCGTGCTGATGTTCATGGGCGTCTCACAGACCATCACCGACCTGATCGTGATCGTGGTGTTCGCCGGCTTTATTGGCTACGACACCTATGTTGCCACGACGGTGCCGCCTACGCTGCCCAACGCCGTGCTTATGGCCTCTAACCTGTTCGTGGATATTATCAACGTGTTCCTGCGCATTCTGAACATCCTCGGCCGTCGCGACTAGTGTCGAATTGCGGCGGTGCTTGCCGTGCGTGCAAATCGATGCGAAAGGCGGTCCTTCGGGGCCGTCTTTTTTGTACGCGGCGGGGTATCATGGATGGGAAAAGCCGATAGCGGCAGAGACCGAGAAAGGTGACCACTTATGGCAGACGTCGACAACAGGAACCGTAACCGCAGGTCCAACCGAGCGGGTCAGCCCAATCCCAAGCGCGAGGCCCGTGCCAAGGCCGCCGAGCGTCACGTGGCAACTGTGTCCGAAGCGTGCGCCAAGGATATCGAGCGTTCGCTTGCCGGTGTTCGCGAGTTTGACGGTATGCCTGCCGGCTTTGTCTCGGCGATGAAGGCCAAGGTTCAGAGTGCTGTGGCCGCCGAAGAACAGGTTGCCGAGGACGTCGAGGGCGCGGAGGCTGCCGAGACCGAGACGGCGCCCGAGACCGAGGCAGCGCCTGAGCCTGCCGAGGAAATCGCCGAAGCTGAGTCCGCGCCTGCTGAGGAGCCCGCTCCGGTTCTGCCTGAGGTCACCGTGCTCGATGCCTCCGCCACGCAGGCCATCCTGGACAACGGTCGTGGCTATGCGCAGTTCTGCGACATGGCCGTGCTCGCCTTTGCCTCGTTCACCAACCCGGGCGGTGGCTACATCCAGGGCTATCTGGGCCAGGAGGCCACGCTGTGCGCCGATTCGTATCTGTACAACGTTCTCGATAAGCAGCGCAAATGGTACGGCGAGAACCGTCGCCGCAACATCAACTGCGAGCTTTACCGCAACCGTGCGCTGGTGGTGCCTGCGGTGCGCTTCGACCGCAACCACGTGCATGCATACGCCGACGTGATCGTGGCCGCCGCGCCCAACGTTAAGCGCGCCCGCCAGGAGTATCGCGTGAGCGACGATGCTCTGCTGGACGCCCTGCGCGACCGCATTCGCTTTGTGCTTGCCATCTGCGACGAGCTAGGTCGCGAGAAGCTCGTGCTGGGCGCTTGGGGCTGCGACAACAACGGCTTTGACGCAGAGGCCGTGGCCGAGCTCTTCCGCAAGGAGCTCGCGTCGGGCGACTTTAAGGTCAAGCAAGTCTTCTTTGCCGTGCCTTCTACGCGCTGGGATGAGGATTTTGCCAAGTTCGAGCACGTGCTGGCAAACTTCCCCGAGCGCAACGAGGAGTCCTATGCCCAGGTTGCCGCTCGCGCTGCGGCAGCTCGCGCCGCCGAGCAGACCCAGGCTGCTACCGAGGATGATGAGGACGAGGACGATTGGCGCAAGTACCTGTAATCGGTACGTGCTGACAGATAGGTCGAGCCGGCGGGAGAGGCTGCTTCCGTCGGCTTTTTACTGAGCGAGGGGCTTACGATGAAAAACGTTCTATGCTTTGGCGACAGCAACACCTATGGTTACGATCCGGCGGGCATGCGCGACGGCACCGCGGTGCGCTATGCGCAGGATGCGCGCTGGTGCGGCGTGGCCCAACGTGACTTAGGCGAGGGCTGGCATGTAATTGAAGAAGGCCTCAACGGCCGCACGACGGTACGCGACGACATGTGCCATCTGGACACCAATCTTAACGGCATCCGCGCACTTCCGATGCTGCTCGAGGCCCATAAGCCGCTGGACGCGATCGTGATTATGCTGGGCACCAACGACTGCAAGACGGTCTTTAGCGTGGGTGCTGCCGATATCGCTGACGGTGCCATGGCGCTGATTCGCACCGTCCGCGCGTTTCCCTGGACCGAAGCCGCGCCCTGCCCGCGTATTCTGCTGATGGCGCCTATCAAGATTAAACCGCAGATCGCCGATGTGTACATGACCGACTTTGACGAGCGCTCCGTCGAGGCCTCGGAGCATTTTGCCGAATACTATGCGTATGCTGCCAAACAGTTTGGCTGCGACTTTTTGAATGCCGCTGATTTTGCCGAGCCGGGCGATATCGATTATCTGCACATGATGCCCGAAAGTCACGAGAGCTTGGGCCACGCCGTGGCAGCCAAGCTCAAAGAGATGCTCGGAGCGTAGCGCGACCCCAAGCAGTGTAAAAATTCCCCTTTCGGTGGCTTGATTCGTTTGTTTGTCTTGATCCGTAACAGTTGTAAGGCCGAAAACGGGCTAGATGTTACAGATTGAGATTATTTAGGTCGATATCGGTCATTTGTCTCGATCTGTAACATCTAGGGTCGATTTTGCCGAGTTACTGTTACAGATCGAGATTATCTTCTCAGCTAAATTTGAATGTCTCGATCTGTAACAGGCGGGCCGAAAAATGGATTCTAACTGTTACAGATCGAGATGTTTGTGGGAACCACCGCAAAGGTGCCTGTCCCCTTTGCGGTGGTTTTGGGCTGCGAATCTTAATACTGCCACAACTAATGGCGTGCCATCTACCTGCGGCTTTGCGGGGGAATATCCTAACTTATCCCAAGCGCGTCGAAGGCGGCGCGCACGACCTGCTCGGCGGTGGGGCGGATATAGTGCCGTCCCGACACGCCGGGGAGGGCGTGGCCCATCAGCATCTCGATGAGGTCCCACGGCAGGCGAAGCTCGACCTCCGCTATCGTACGCCATGAGTTGCGGAGGTTCGACCACGGGATGTGCTCGATGCCGCGGGCGTCGCAGAGTTTCCGCCAGCGGTCGTTGCAAATGCTCCGGTTCATGGGCAGCCCGTCGCCCCGGTCGCACATCCACTCGCGGCCCTCGGCGGCGCGCGAGGCCGCTATCTCGACAAGGCGGTCGGCGGCCTGCGGCAGGATCACGACGGTACGGGCGGACTTGGCGGTCTTGAGGGCGCCCACCGGCTCGGTGCCGGACTGCTGCATCTGGCGGCAGATGTCAGCGGAGGCGAGGACGGTGCCGCTACGCTCCCAGCGCAGCACCTCCTCGGTGCGCACGCCCAGCGACTCGCCTGAGCGGCAGGAGCCGAAGCACGCGAGGATGAACGCGGGCTCCAGGGGGTTGCCGCGCAGCGCGCCGAGGACGCCCAGGGCCTCGTCGAGGGTGTAGACGCGCTTTGAGCGCTCGCGGGTCTTGCGGGTGGGCATGGTGTACCTGACGCTGGCGGCGAACGGGTCGAGCGGCAGGCGGATGAAGGTCGAGACGCAGGCGTAGACCTTGCGGAGGGTGAGCAGGGCCGTGTCGGCGGTGGCGGCGGGCAGCGTCAGCAGCCACCCCTGCAGCTCGACGGCGCGGAGCTGGTCGACGGGCGTCTGCCCCCAGCGCGGGCCGACGTAGTTCTTCCAAGAGCGCAGCACGAGGTCGCGGGTGTTGGGGGCGAGCGTTGCCGCCTCGACCTGTGCGGCCATCTTGGGGACGAGCCACGTCTCGTAGGCCTTGGCTATGGTGGGCACGGGGGCGTCGTCGGCGTGCTCGACGTGGATGCGGTCGAGTTCCGCGCACGCCTCGCGGTAGGTGCCGTACACGGTCTTGGTCTTGCGCCTGCGGCCCTGCGGCGTGTTCTGCATCCAGCGCAGGACGTACTTCTTGCCGCGCCTCATCTCGGTCACGGAGCCCCAGACGCGGCGGCGCTGCTTCTTTGTCATATAATCAGATCCGTTCAGATTGCGGGCTTATTCTCCGTTTCGCCCGGTTCTGACTCCGGCCCCGTCTCACGTTCCAAAGTGCAAGGGCCGTCTCCTTAGTCTCGGGGCAGCGGCGTCAGCCTGCGGTCCCGAGATTTTTTGCTTTCATGGGCATCACCTCCCTAGATGTAGACGCTTGGAATTTCGCCGCGATGGGGCGATAATCGGGATAGCTCATCCACCGTGTGTGTGAAGGAGTCCTCTGGAGGCGCCCAAACAGCGCCTCCTGCTTTTTCCATCGCTGTTTCCAATCTCCATAACTTGTTCGGTTTACTTTTACTGCCGCTGAGGCATAATAGGGCCGAGCCCTTTGCTTAAAGCTCAGGACCTGGCCGCACCTCGGGGCCCGAAATCCGGGGTTTTCCTTTTTTCATTTCCTATATCTTTCGACTAGCTGGGTGATTCCGTCTTTCCGGTATTTCTCCGGGCGATTCACCCTGTCCCATATTTTTCCTACGTACTTGCTTCCAGCGGGGTAAGCGCTTCGGAAAATGTACTTTCCGGGAAGAGCGCCGAGGGTGACGAGGTAGTTAATGTCTGGACCGGTTGCCACCACGCTTATGCTGTCCTCCTTGCCGCGCTTGTTCGTCTGGCTGAAAATATCGAGGTCGATTCGTCTATCTAGAACCTTTGGAATGAGGGGAAGTCGCTTCACTCTTTCAAGCTCGATGTCCGTTATCGGGTTCAAGGGGAGCCCGTCGCGTCCGTGGACGCAAATCAGATGCCGCCACTTCGCTTCGCTGTTCAGCCCTATCACCGGCAACCCGTTCCAATATAGCGGCCTTGTGAGTTCGGCAAAGAAATAGTCGTGTGAGACGTCTCGCACTTGAAACATGTCATAGCCAAAACCTAAAAAATATCGCGATAGGTCGAGATGACCGTTCTGGTCGATGGAGTACCCCATAGCCATCACATGTTCCTGCGGCCGCGAAAATGGAATACGTTGAATTTCTGCTCGGAGGGCCACGTCTCATAGCTCGCGAGGGTGCTCGTGCCCAGGTTGCGGCAAATGTCGCGGCATACCTGAAGCTTGGCGCCGCTCGCCCCCTCGACCTGCAGATGCCCGTTTCTCGAAGCCGCAAGCGCCCCGATGAACAGGTCCGCCAGCTGAATCAGGTCGTTCTCGTGAGACTCGACCTCCTCGACGAAGCGGACCGCATCGCCGAACTGGAAGGTGTCTATCAGGCACCTCCTCAGCGTGTCGACCCTGTCGCGCTCGTCGATTCGGCGGTCGATGAACAGGCGGTACGAGTCCCTCCGGTCGAGCCAGTTGTTGAACACCTGGTAGTAGACCTTCTGGAACATCTCCTCGGTGTCCTCGAAGTTCGTCTCGCGCCTGCTGACGACGACCGCGCGGAACCTGAGCCCGGGGTCCGAGAAGAAGAGGTCGACCAGTGCCTGGAAGAAGGGGAGCCTCGACGGGCATACCGTCTTCCACCCGAACTCCCCCTGCACGTTGTAGTAGGCCCTGAGCAGGTCCACCTTCCTCACGATCTCCCGCTTCCGGTCAAGGGGGCACATTATCCCGCCTATGGCCATGAAGTCGTCCGAGGCCGAGGAGGTGACGCAGCTCTCGTCGCAGTAGACGTTGTAGGTCGCGCGCTCCACGCTCTAGCCCCTCTCGTCCCGCTCGCCCATGTACCAGACGACACGGCCCTTGCAGACCACCGGCTCGTCGTCCGGCCCGGCGAGGATGTCGTCGTACTCGCCGCTGTGGCTGTCGGCCGTGAGCATCACCGTCGAGCGGCCCCGGGTGTAGTTGCGCACCACGGCGCCGTAGTCGGCAGTCTCGGCGAGCACGGGCTGGCCGTTGACCGGCTCCATGTCGGGGTCGACCAGCAGGAGGGCGTCGTGGGGGAACCTGTTGTCCATGCAGCCGCCCTGGGCGTGGACCATGAACCCGCGCGGGTGCGCCTCGGCGATGGAGGCGGGGACCTCTACCTCGTCGGCGAGGTTCCCCTCGTCGCACGGCTCGCCCATGTGGGCGAAGCCCAGCAGGGGCACCATGCGCGAGGTGCCGCTGATCGCGGCCTCGGTGGCGTCCTCTCCCATGAGGTCGGCTGCACTCGTCCCGAGAAGTTCGGCAAGCTGCCCTAACTTGGTTAGGCGAGGTTTCGCCCGGCCGTTTTCCCATGCTCCGATGGCCGCCGCTGACACGTCGAGCTTTTCGGCAATGTCTAGCTGGGTCAATCCTGCTTTCGTGCGTAGCGACCGGAGCTTCTCACCAAATTCCATAGTGCCTCCTAACTGGGTTACTTTCATCCTAAGCAAAAATAATTTTGGTTTAAAGCAAAAAGTAATTGTGGTTTGACCCAAATTAGATTATGATTAGGACAACGAAAGGAGGAACGGATGCAGAACCTTAAGGAGTTTCGAGAAGCTGGGGCCAAGCGATTCCAGAAAAAGGAAATCGCCGCAGCTCTGGGAATTACCGAGCCCACGCTTACAGCCATCGAGGACGCTCAAGCGGATAAGCTCACGGCCACGATGGCGGACAAGCTGGGCAAGCACTTCGGCATTGACGGCAATATTTTTTTGGGTATCGACCCTAAATAAATTAGGGTGCAAACGAAACGGAGAGAACCATGAACGAGAACTACATCGACATCGAGCTGGGCGGCTGGAACATCCCCGAGGCCATCACGGTCGAGGCCGAGCCCGTCGAGGCCCGCGACTTTTCCGACTTCGAGCTCTAAGGAGGACAACATGAGCACCAGGAAGAACTGCTCCGTCACCTTCGCGCCGAACGATGACCTCGACGGCGCCATGTCCGAGACGTCTGAATCGGTGAGGAACCGCATCTGCACCCTGTTCGGCTTCACGCCGTGGTCCGTGAGCATGCAGGAAGGCGACCTCGACAGCGCCGAGATCGCCGGCACGCGCTACTACGTCTACACCGCCGTGCGCTTCACCGTCAACGGCATCGGCTGGTCGACGGACTTCGAGGACCTGGTACGCGACGAGGCATTTGACGAGCGCTAGGGAGGGCGTCATGGGGAAGAAGGTCAGATACGTCTTCGAGGCCGTCGACGGCTCCTATGTCGAGACCGACAAGAGTGCCGCGTTCCGTATCTCGGAGACGTTTGGCTTCACCAACGAGCAGCACATCAAGATTTTGGAGAAGGGCACCAAGAAGCTGGGCGAGCTCGACGGGACCGAGTACTACATCGCCTCGCCCGTGACGTTCGCCCTGTACGGGCGCGTCTACTACACGCTGGGCGACACGCTCTTCTACATGCCCGGCCTGGAGGAAGTCTACCTGGGCGGCGATGGGCGATGAGCAAGTTCTGTCAGGCGGTTCGCCTCGTGGTCGCCATCGTCGTCACCACGCCGCTCGTTCTGGTCGTCGCGGCGCTCGCGCTGGTCGAGTGCCTCTTGAGGATGGTTTCCGGGGCGTTGACGAGGCTCGGCATCTCAATCCTCAGAACTCTGTCCGCATAGCGGCGATAGGCCCCGCTCCCGGGGCGGCACCGTTGCCCCGCGGCTCTCCAATAACCATCCGCGGGGACGTTCCCTACCGGTGCCGTGCCGGGGGCGAGGCCCCGGAAAGACAAAAAAGGAGCCGCCCAGTGTGGAAAGCGGGGACGGCTCCCTGACCTGAAAGGAGGTCACTCATGGATTCTAGCAGAGCCAAAACGTTCCAGCAGATGGCCGACGAGCTTGGCATCAGGCACAAGCTGATGTACACGCTGCGCGAGGCGTCGAGGGTGACGGGGGTGCCATACGACACGCTGCGCATCGAGTGCAAGGCGGGCCGCCTGCGCTCGCAGCTGCCCGAGGGGCGCAAGGTGGGTCGCATGGTGCGCCCGGAATGGGTGGAGCAGTGGATCGAGGAGGGAACGCATGGCATCGAGGCTGCTTAGGTGCGCGGGGTTCGTCGCGCTCCTGTTCGCGGTGTACGCGCTCATGCCGTACGTCCTGCGGGCGATGCTGCTCGCGGCGGATGGCATCCGCGTGGCGCTCGGGATGGGGTCGGTACTGTGATCGGCAGGCGATTCGCGTTCACCGTCCCGTTCGCGGCGGGCAAGCAGCGCCACAGGCTCGACCGCAGGCACGCAAGGATGTACACGCCGACCGAGACGCTGAGGGCCGAGCGGGCCATCGCGGCGGCGTGCCGGGAGGCGATGGCCGAGGCGGGCATCCAGCCACCGGCCTTCGGCCAGCACGTGCCGGTGATCCTCACCGTCGACGCCTACCGGCCGCTGCCGGAGAGCCGGCCGAGGCGCGTGCGCTCTGAGCCGGACACCTACAAGCCGGACGCCGACAACGAGGCCAAGCTGGTCATGGACGCGCTGAACGGGCTCGTCTGGGCGGACGACGCGCAGGTGGTCGACCTGCACGTGGTAAAGCACCCCAGGGTGCGCGGGCAGGCCGAGCGCATGGACATATCGATAGCGCCCGGGTGGTCCGGGCGCAGGGACGAAACGGAGGAAATGTAATGGATTGCAAGAAGAAGCCGGAGCCGTTCCGGTCGGACACGTTCATCGGCTACATGGGCTACCTCGGCGTCAACGCGCTGTTCAATGCCGAGTCAGAGACGTCGGCGACCGGCGTCGACCCCGCCGTGCTGCGCGGCATCGGCTACTGCGCGGGCATCGCGCAGAGCGCGTTCGACGAGCCTCGCGACTTCACGCCCGAGGAGCTCAACGCCGTGATCTCGTACGCGATGCGCTGCGAGGAGGAATTCAAGAGCAAGGGCGCGGCCGGCGTGCTCGCCCTCATGATGGACGACGACGCTCTCCTCGACGAGGACAACTACACAGTCACGCCCTACGAGTTCGATGAGGTGACCATCAATGGGTAACGAGATTATCGAGTTCAAGGATGATGCGGGCATGCCCGTCAAGTTCACCTCGCAGGACATCCGCGAGCGTCTGTGCCCCGACGCGACCGACAGCGAGCTTGCGCTTTGCGTGGAGCTCTGCAACCGCCAGCACCTGAATCCCTTCACCAAGGAGGTCTACCTCGTCAAGTACGGCAACGCGCCGGCGAGCATCATCACGAGCTATCAGGTGTTCAACCGCCGAGCCAACCGCCAGGAGAGCTACGGCGGCATCAAGAGCGGCGTCGTGGTGATGCGCGAGGGGCAGATCGTCAAGAAGCGCGGCAGCGCCGTCTACAAGCAGGTGGGCGAGCAGCTGCTCGGCGGATGGGCCGAGGTCCAGTTCAAGGACGGCAAGGAGCCGGCCTACGTGGAGCTGGCGCTCACCGACTACAGCACCGGCAAGAGCAACTGGGCGAAGATGCCGGGCGTCATGATCGAGAAGTGCGCCAAGGCCGGCGCGTGGCGTCTGGCCTACCCCGACGAGTTCGGCGGGATGTACACGGGCGAGGAGATGGACCAGAAGGTCGCGCAGGACATGCGCGCCGGCACTCAGGCTGTTGAGGCCGAGAGCGTCGAGCCCGTGGCCGACCTGCAGCCCGTGCGCGACCTGTTCAAGCCGTTCATGGCGGCGACCGCGCTCGACAGCGCCGGGGCCATGGCCGCCATCTGCGCCGCCGTGGGCTGCTCGTCGGGCAACATGCACGACATGACGCTCATGCAGGCGCGCCGCGCGGCCTCGTGGATGGAGGAGGAGATCGCGGCCCGCAAGGCGCAGCCCGAGCCCGCAACCCCCGAGCCGGAGCCCGCGCCCGTCTATGAGCCCGCGCCCGCCGAGTATGCGACCGACGACGACCTGCTGGGAGGCTTCTAATGGCAGACGAGGTTTTGGCAGTCGAGGCCGTGCCGCTCGAGGAGGACTTCGACACGCTGGTGGCGTCGCTCGCCATCGACGACACACTCGAGGACAAGCTGGCGAAGCTCAAGAAGAACGTCGATGAGAAGCTGGCGGACTACGTGGACGTCAAGCACATCGAGAAGGACGAGGACTTCAAGGCGGCGAAGAAGTACCGCGCGGCGGTCAACGACGTTAAGAAGCCCATCGAGGCGCAGCGCAAGGCCGCGAAGAAGAAGTACAGCGACCTGCTCAAGACGTTCGACAAGACCATCGGCGAGATAACGGCGCCCATCGACAAGCTATCCGATGAGTACAAGGCCGAGATCGACCGATACGACGGCGAGTGCAGGAAACGCCGCCTCACCGCGCTCAAGGGCCACTACTACGACCTCGCGGGGGAGATGGGTCCGCTGGTGCCCTACGAGCGCATCGCCGACGACAGGTGGCTCAACGCGAGCTTCGGCGAGGTCAAGGCCAAAAACATCATCGAGCGCCGCGTGGGCGAGCTGCTGCACCAGTTCAAGTTCGTCAACGGGCTGGACTACGCGGACGAGTCCGAGAAGGCGTGGGCCGTCGCGTGGTGGACGAGGACGCTGCCGATTGACTCGGGCGAGGTGGCGGCGGCTGTCGCCGCGCACCGCGAGGAGGTTGCCAAGGCCGCCGCGCTCGTATCGACCTACGAGCAGGCGACGGCGCCCGCACCGGCGCCCGAGCTGGAACCAGAGCCGCTGCCGCCCGACCCCGAGCCGGTGCCCGCCGAGGAACCTGAGCCGCCCTTGGGCGTGCCGAGGTGTGTGCGGGTGGTGCCGTCGCGCCCCGAGCCGGAAGTGGCCGAGGATGCGGCACCGGCGCCGCAGAGGGGCTACCGCGTGGTCATCGAGTGCGCCACGGCGGACGAGCTGCGCCGCGTGAAGGCCGTCATGGTCGAGAACGGCATTCACGGATACGTAGAGAGGATGTAGGACATGGAGGAGAAGAACCTGCCGCCGCTCCGAACGCCGGAGCAGCGAAAGGATGCGATGGCGAAGGCCATCCACACGCGCCGCGAGCGCGCCGCGTTCAAGGCGGCGTGCAAGGCGGGGAACATCCCGCCAGAGGCGGCCATCGAGGCGCCCATCGCGCAGAGGCTCAAGGTCGAGGAGTTCGTCCGCTCGTTCCCGGGCATCGGCACGGTCAAGGCGAAGGTGATCGTCAAGGCGCTTGACATCCCCGATGGTCGCCGCGTGAGCGGCCTGGGCTACATGCAGGGGCCGCGCCTTGTCGCGTTTATCAAGAACAACATGACCGCGAAGGAGGACGGGCAGTGAGCATCAACCGAGTGAACATCAGCGGCAACCTCACCCGCGACCCCGAGCTTCGCGCCACCGCCGGCGGCACGCAGGTCCTGTCCTTTGGCGTGGCGGTAAACGACCGCCGCCGCAACGCGCAGACGGGCGAGTGGGAGGACTATCCCAACTTCGTCGACTGCACCATGTTCGGCAACCGCGCCGAGGCCGTTGGCCGTTTCCTCGCCAAGGGGATGAAGGTCGCGATCGAGGGCAAGCTGCGCTACAGCTCTTGGGAGCGCGACGGCCAGAAGCGCTCGAAGCTCGAGGTTATCGTCGACGAGATCGAGGTCATGGTGCGCCGTGAGGGGCAGACGCAGGCCCAGCCGCAGCAGAGCCTCGCGAACACGGTGCCCGTGCAGCCACAGGCGCAGGCCGCGCCGCAGTGGAGCGCCCAGCAGGCCTACGCCGCGGTCCCGCAGTCCGAGTTCTACGACGAGGACGTGCCGTTCTGATGAGGCACGTAACCGACATCATCCGCGACCACTGGGAGGCGGCCCTGTTCGCCGCCTCCTTCTCCGTGGGTTTCCTGTTCTTCTCTTCGCTTCTATGGGGGTGGTTCTGATGGCCTTCACCGTGTTCGACAGCTTCGCCGAGGTCTACGACGACTTCGACGCGAGCGACCCCGAGGACCTGCGCGACCGCGCGATGCTCGCCGACGCGATCATGATGTACGGGCTGCACGGCGTCGAGGCCGACCTTCCGAAGCACCTCCGCCGCGTTTTCAAGGCGATGAAGAACGCCATCGACAACTCCAAGGACGCGCGCGGCAGGGGCGGCAAGGGCGGCCGCCCGCGCAAGAAACCAGTTTCCGACAAACCCGAAACGCAGGTTTCTGAAAGTGAAAACCTAGGTTTTTCAAACGGGAAACCAGTTTCCGACAAACCCGAAACGCAGGTTTCTGAAAGTGAAAACCCTAACCTAACCTGTCCTGTCCTGTCCTGTTCTGAACTGGATTGTGCTGAGCTGTCCTGTGATGGGGGCGATGCCCCCGCCGCGCCGCCCGAGTTCGAGCCGCCGTCTCTTGAGGAGGCCCGCGGGTATTTCGGCGCCAACTGCCTGAACGGCGACCCGGACGCCTTCTGGGCCTACTTCGAGTCTCAGGGATGGGTCAAGGGCAACGGCCAGCCGGTGAGCAACTGGGGCGCCCTTGCGCTCGACTGGTCCAGGCGCCAGAAGCGCATCGACGCCGACGACCGGGCGAGGGGCAAGCCCACCGCCTCGGAGGTCGAGGCCGCCACGTTCAAGCCGACGAGGACGCCCGAGCAGACGAGGGCGGAGCTCGAGCGCAGGTGGCGCGAGGACTACCCGGGAATCGACCCGGCGAAGGTGAAGGCCCCGAGGGGGACGACCGCAGACCCGGTGGCGCTCAAGGCGTACCAGGACGCGCGGCGTCTGCTGGATGCGAGGGCCGCATGCGAGAGGAGGGCGTCATGAGCTTGGACGCCGAGAGGAGCGAGAACATGGGCAGACCGAAGGGGTCCGCGAGCATCTACGACGACGGGCCGCGCAGCGCCCGCTGCGAGACGTGCGGGTTCTGCGCCGTGAGCGAGGCGGTCATGACGGAATCCGGCGAGGGCCGCAAGCGGTACACGTGCATGCGCTGCCCCGACTTCGTGCACGCCACGCAGGGGCTCGCGAGGTGCAACTACTGGGAGGCGCGCCATGAGGGCTGAGTCGTGGGACATGCGAGAGGGCAACGTGCTCGTGTGCCAGCAGTGCGGCAGGCGGTTCCGCGCGAGGGGCGCCCGCCAGCGGTACTGCTGCGGTTGGTGCGAGAACGTGGCGCACAGGAACGCGAGCAAGCGGCCCGTGGACGTGTACCTCGGGACGAGGAACGAGGCGGGCCGCGAGGTCAACGCCATGCGCGCGGCGATGGCGGAAGGGAGGCGCATCTGATGCGGGGCAGTTACAGGCTCGTGTTTGGCGCGTTCGACAAGCCGGATGCGCCCAAGGCGCAGGCGCTCAAGCCGCTCGAGGAGGCAGCCGAGGTATTCGGCGCCTGGCAGGATTGCGACGACATGCGCCTCAGCACGATCATGACGGCGCGCAGGGCGTACCGCCAGAACCTTATCGACGAGTGCATGGACGTGGTCCAGGCGGTCGTCAACCTGCTCGATGCCGAGGAGTTCACGCAGGAGGACGTGGACGCCGCCATCGGGCGCTGCAACGAGAGGAATCGTGAGAGAGGACGTCTGTGATGGAGACTTTGGAGCAGATCAAGGCCGACGCGGTCGAGGTGTTCCATTTCGACCGCGAGTGCAGGCCGCAGGACAGGGCGCACGCCTATCTGGGGAAGTACCGCGTCAGGCGCGGCTACAACGACACTGCGATGCAGGTCGCGGTGACCGACATGATCGAGCGTGCCTACGAGGCGGGAAGGGCGGAGGTCGCCGGCGCGAACCTCGTGCAGAACCTGCGCCGCCATCTGACGAGCATCGAGGCGACCGTCGGGGATGCCATCGACCTGCTCGACGAGAGCACGGGGGCGGTGGAGCGCGATGAGTGACTCGAGGGTAGGCGGCTACCCGATTGGGGTGACGGATTCCGCCATCGAGCGCCACTTCGGCGGGGCCTGCGAGTCTAGGATGTGCGGGAACTGCAGGCACTTCTGCGGCAGCGACATCCATGTCGACTACGGCTACTGCCACCTCGAGTTCGAGCGCGCCTACGACGCGGAGGCGCCTGAGCGCAAAGAGGGGCGCCGGTGTCTGGCGAAGTGGGTCGCGGCGTGGCTCACGGGGAACCTGCTGTACTGCGAGGACGAGTGCGGCGAGTGCTGCGACTACGAGGAGGTTGAGTGATGAGTGTCGAATTGCCGAGAGATGCCGAGGGGCGCGAGATTCCGCTGGATACCGTCGTGCTGTTTAGTCGCAGCGGAGAGGCATACAACATCGTGCGCTGGATATACACCACGGACTTCGAGACCTGGACGGAGTCGAACATGTGGCGCGCGATAGACGAGAATCACCGCGCCCACGACCCCGAGCTCATGTACCTCACCCCGTCAGACAGCTGGGAGAAGCTGCTTGATGACTTGGACAAGGCGGCAAGCAAAACGTACTCCGGTACCTGCACCTATTTTGGCAAGAACCCCACTGATTGCGACACGTGTGCCATTGGCGACATAGGCTCCTGCGACTCAGCTGCCATGCGCGACATTGCAGACCGTATCCGCAAGCTGAGGGGTGAGGACTGATGGACTTCTCCGATTATGTCGAATTGGAAAAACGAGCGGAGGTACACGGCATAGGTGACGACCCGTCGCTAGCTCAGCTCTTGCACATCATCCAGTTCAAGGAGGCCGTCAAGAACGGACACAAGCGGACGATGAACGAGCTAGCCGTCTGGGAGAAGAACATCGCGGAGAATGTAGAGCAACGCATAAAGGAAACGGAGGATGCAGATGGTCAATGATGAGAAGCGCCGAGAGATAGCCGGCAACCTTCGGTATTGTGCCGAGATGTGCCACAGCACCGGCGTCTTAGATTCAGACGTTCTGAACGCGCTCGACATTCATTGCGGAGATACCGACGGGGTGTCTAGCGCATACGACGTCGAGAAGCTCGCCGACCTAATCGACCGACCGACGTGCCATCTCGTCGAGGACGAGGACGGGCGCACAGCCTGTTCAGAGTGCGGTGGCACTGCGCTATGCCTACTGGATGCAATGTACTGTCCTGATTGCGGTTCGATAATCGAGCGTCCTAGGTGAGTTGGTCCCCGGCGTTTGATAAGGTTCTGCCGTGGCGGGCGAGCTCTAGGGGGTATGCGAATGGCGGGCAGGACGCCGGCGGGAGATGGGCCTTTTGGCCCATCCACAAAGTCAACACATCCGCTGAGGGACGAGTGGGCGCTCCGGAAGGGGCGCTCCTCTTACGTCCTTTGGACGGACGAGATGATAAGGCGGATGCAGGCGCACCCGGAGCGGACGGCGGCGGAGATCGCGGCAGACCTCAGGGTGACGCCGAGCGCCGTGAGGCACGCGCGGCAGCGGTACGGGCGCTTCTCGACCGGAACGGATGGGCTGTGCATCGTGTGCGACGCGCGGCCCGTGTTCGACACGTCGGCTCAGGCGAAGAAGTGGAGGCTGTGCAAGGGATGCTATCTGGCGGAGCGGAAGAGGCGGCTCGAGGAGGAGGCGGAGAGCAACCGCATACGTCAGGCCGCGCACAGACGTCAGAAGCCGGACGGAGACGCTTGAGAGGCTGGCCGAGGCAATCGGAATCAAGCCGACAAAGGTCGAGTAGCCGAAAGGCCCCGGGAAACCGGGGCCTTTTCTTTAAACGTTACCCCCTTTTTACGCTCGTGGGCAAACGCACGCGCTTGTCCACGTGCGTAAAAAGGTGGGAACGTTCGCGTTTCCATATGGCTATCTACCAGCGGAAATGTGATTTTGTGGCGGGAAAAGGGCGTGAAAAACTGACCAAGGAGGGCATCGAGGATGCCGTCCGCCTGTGCCGTGCCGGAATGACCGACAGGGACATCGCCGCATATCTCGGTGTCGCTCGTGAGACCTATAGCCGCTGGATCAACCACCCCAGAACAGACAATCAGCGTCAACTGTGTCACGTTCTAAAAAAGGCCGAGGTCGAGCGCAAGGCGACGCTCGTGGGCCGCATCATGGACGCGAGCGGCGACAGCTGGCAGGCGGCGGCGTGGCTGCTCGAGCGCAAGTACCCGCAGGAGTACGCCAAGGCGCAGCGCATCATGGATACCACCGACACGGCGGTACTCAAGGCCGCCAAGGAGCTGGTGCTTTCCGTGCCGTCCTCAATCGGCGGGGACGAGTAGCCGATGCCGCTCACGAGGATGCAGCGCGAGTACCTCGCCAACTGCACGCACCGCTACAACGTGAAGTGCGGGGCGACGGGCTCGGGCAAGAGCTACGTCGACATAGCCGTGACCATACCGCAGAGGCTTCTCGCCATGAGGGGCGAGGGGCTGGCGGTGATGATCGGCAACACCCGCTCGACGCTCGAGCGCAACATCCTCGAGCCGATGCGCTCGCTCTATAGCGAAGACGTCGTCAGTCAGATCGGGCGGGACAACACGGCCCAGATATTCGGGCGCAAGGTCTACTGCCTCGGGGCGGATAAGAAGACAAGCGTATCCAAGATTCAGGGCGCCACGTTCGAGTGGGTCTACGGCGACGAGGTCGCCACGTGGAGCGAAGATGTGTTCCAGATGCTCAAGAGCCGCCTGCGCTGCGAGCACAGCCGCTTCGACGGTACCTGCAACCCCGACAGCCCGAACCACTGGTTCAAGCGGTTCCTCGACGGCGACAGCGACATCTACAGGCAGGACTACACGATCTGGGACGGTGCGCTGGCACCGGATGTCATCGAGGCCCTTATCAAGGACTACGGCAGCGGCGTGTACTACGACCGCTACATCTTGGGCAAGTGGACGCTGGCCGAGGGCCTGGTCTACCCCGGGTGGGAAGGCGCCCTCGAGAGCCGATATGCGGGCAGCGCCGCCAAGTACGCGGTGTCTTGCGACTACGGCACGCAGAACGCCTTCGCGGCGCTGCTGTGGGCGTTTGACGGCAAGGTGTGGCACGTGGTTGACGAGTACCGCTACTCGGGACGCGACACGGGGCACCAGAAGACGGACGCCGACTACGTGGCCGACATGGCCGACTTCGTGCGCGGGCTGAGCAAGCCGCCCAAGTTCATCATCGACCCGAGCGCCACGAGCTTCATCGCCGCGATGCGGCAGGCCGGGTTCAAGACCAAGAATGGGCGCAATGACGTCGCGGACGGCATACGAGAGACGGATGTGTGCCTGGGCAACGGCACGGTGCGTATCTCCGACGCCTGCGCGGGGCTGATAGGCGAGCTCGGCGGCTACTGCTGGGACGCCAAGGCGGACGGCGACAAGCCCGTCAAGGTCGAGGACCACAGCTGCGACGCGCTCCGTTACGGCGTGGCAACACTGCGCATGTACAAGCCTGCGAAACGGCAGGTAAACCCATTTTTTGAAGGGAGGTAGCGGCTTTGTCTAAGGGGCCTTTGGTGACCGATGGCGACCTCAAGGCGGCGGCGTCGGCGACGGCGTTCGCGGCAGATGCCATCGAGCGACACATGTCAAGCGAGATGTACCGCAACGCCGTCACCGCGAACGAGTACTACCGCCAGCACAACGTCACGATCAACCGTTTCGTGCAGAAGATCTACTCGTGCTCCGGTGCCGAGGCCGAGGACTTCACGGCCTCGAAGCTGAGGCTGGCGAGTAACCTGTTCAAGCGCCTAAACGTCCAGCGCTGCACGTACTCGCTCGGTAAGGGCGTGAGCTTCGTGGACGTCTCGGCGGGCGGCAAGGACACGACCAAGGAGGGGCTTGGCGACCGCTTCGACGACGACGTCATGGAGATGGGGCTCAAGGCACTCATCCACGGTGTGTCATTCCCGTTTTGGAACCTCGACCACATCGACGTGTTCACCGCCGACGAGTTCTGCCCGGTGTGGGACGAGTACTCGGGGGCGCTATACGCCGGCGTGAGGTTCTGGCGGCTCGACTCCGACCACCCGTGGCACGCGACCCTCTACGAGCAGGACGGCTACACAGAGATGGTGTCGGGCGGCAGCGGCTTCGACTTCGAGGTGACCGAGGCCAAGCGCGCATACAAGGTCACGTATCAGGAGATACCGGCGGACGGGATGAAGCTGGCCGTCGATGCGGAGAACTACTCCCGCCTGCCCATCGTGGCGGTCTGGGGCAGCGACGCGCACCAGAGCACGCTCGTCGGCATGCGCGAGAGCATCGACGCCTACGACCTCATCAAGAGCGGTCTGGTGAACGACACGCGCGACTGCGCGCAGATCTACTGGCTCATCAACGGAGCCGGCGGCATGGACGACAGGGACCTAGACCTGTGGCGGGCGAAGCTTAAGCTGACGCACGTGGCCGAGGTCGACGCCGAGCAGGGGCAGTCCGTGACGCCGTACACGCAGGAGGTGCCCGTCGAGGGCCGCAAGGAGACGCTGGCGCAGATCAAGGCCGACATCTACGAGGACTTCGGCGCGCTGGACGTCCACACCATCGCGGCGGGGGCGACCAACGACCATATCGACGCGGCATACCAGCCGATGGACGAGGAGGCCGCCGAGTTTGAGCGCCACATCCGCGAGGGTATCATGGACATCCTCGCCCTCCAGGGCATCGAGGACACGCCCGTGTTCACGCACACTCGCATCAGCAACACCAAGGAGCAGGTCGAGACCGTGTGCCTGGAGGCCGAGTATCTGGACGACGAGACGATCCTGCGAAAGCTGCCGAACATTACGCCTGACGAGAGGGCGAAGATTTTGGAGCGCAAGCAGCGGGAGCAGGAGGAGCGCATGGCAGCGCTGCCGCCCGCCCTGGCGGCGAACGCGAAGGGTGCCCAGGAGGGCGACGAGGACGAGGAAGGTGATGAGTGATGGCGGCATTGCAGGTGCTTGACGGCGAGCTGTGGCAGTGGGACACCGGGCGCGAGGTCGAGGTTGTCGGCTGCGAGCAGGTGCATTTCGCCAAGTCGACCACAGGGACGTGCTACACGGTTGCGGTGGCCGACAGCAAGGCGAAGATTCCTGACGAGCTGCTCCAGGCGGCTGGGCGCGTGTACGCATGGGCCTACATCACGGACGAGGCATACGGCGGGCGCACGCGCATCGAGGCGCTCTGGGACGTAAAGAGGCGAGCCAAGCCCGCCGAGTACATCTACGAGCCGAGCGACCAGCGCACCATCAAGGACGCGGAGACGGCGCGAGACGAGGCCAAGGCCGCGCAGAAGGCGGCGGAGGCCGCACGCGACAAGGCTGTCGCCGCCGAGGTCAAGGGGGCACGCGCCACGACGCTCGCCTCGGGCTCGGAGGCAACGGCGGCGATGGAGGGCAACGTGCTGGTCGTCGGCGTGCCGAAGGGCGACGCGCTGAGATATAGCGACCTCACCGCCGAGCAGATCGCGGAGCTCAAGAAGCCCGCGACGGACGCGGCGGCTGGCGTGAACAAGGTCAACAACGAGTTCAAGCAGCTCAAGGCTTCTGTCGAAACGGCGGAGAAGGGCCGCGCCGACGCCGAGGCGGGGCGCAGGGAGAAAGAGACCGAGCGCGGGCAGAACGAGACGGGGCGCAAGGAGGCGGAGGCGGGGCGCAAGACCGCCGAGCAGAAGCGCGAGCAGGATTCGACCAAGGCCCTCGCCGACGCGCGGGCGGCGCTCAAGGACGCCAAGACGGCAGCCCTGAACTACCAGTCGATTATCGACTCGGCGGCTGCCGTGACGGCGCTGGGACTCAAGAAGGTAAACGGCAAGATTTGCCAGATGCGAAAGGTAGGTGCCTAAATGGCCGATACGCAGGCAACCGAGCAGGCAACCGAGGGGTTCGAGTACGCGGACCCGCTGGCATCGGACGAGGCGGTGTGGGCGCTTGTCGGAGCGGTAAAGAATCTGGGCGACCAGAAGGCGCTCGAGCGCGACGCCTCGACGGGCCGCTACTCCAACGAGAGCGTCGCCGCGATGGTCGACAAGCACAAGACGGGGCTGGTGTACACGTTCCTCATCCCGGCGGGCAGCCCCACCGACATCCAGCCCATGAGCGCCGCCGCGAAGCGCGTGGCCTCCACCGAGTTCGTGCCAGCGACGGCGACGAGCGCGGCTGTCGACCCGTTCGACACCGAGGGCGGCCCGTGGTTCCACGTGTCCGCCAACGCCGGTGCCGACGCCGACGGCGTGCCGTGGGTCGAGGCCATCGACGGCGTCGACTACGGCTTCTCGCGCGTGGACAACGGACACGGCAACAACGTCTACGAGATCGCGCCGGTCGTTTGGCAGGCGGTCGAGGTGCTGACGAACGGCAACCTGCTCGTCTCGTGGTCCGACAAGCGCTTCAGCGGCTCGCAGCCGAACCCCAAGGCGTTGCTGCCGGACGGCACGCTGCGACCGTACATGCTGACGCCGACGTATCCCATGAGCATCGACGCTGAGGGGCGCCCGCGCTCCGTCTCGGGCGCGAAGGTCGCCAACCGCACGACGTCGCACGACTCGCTCGTCGACCTTTGCAAGACCGCGACCACGGGCTACTCGGGCATGAGCGTCTACGACCAGTGGTATATCAACTTCCACCAGTTGACCAAGACGCTCTGCAAGTCCTCCCAGGTGGACTTCCCGGGCTGCACGGACTTCAACATCCAGATCCACCCCGCGCTCGCCGAGACGGGCGTCACGCGCGTGGTCGTCACCGCCGAGCAGGCGGCGAAGATTCCCGTGGGTGCGTCGATGATGTACGGCACCGACACGGGCACCACGTGCCCCGACCGAGGCGCAGCGGCGGCGTACGACGTGTTCGACGGCGCCGTTGTCGGCGGTAAGGAGACGCTCGCAGACGGCAACGTGGCGCTTCTCATGGACGTCGCCAAGGCGTTCGACACGACCGTGAACACATGGCTCCAGAGCGCGCCGTGGTGCACGGGCAACACCGATGCCCTCGTTGGCGACGGCCAGGTGGCGAAGGACGGCAAGCATCCGTTCAAGGTCGGCGGCGTCGAGACGGGGCTGGGCCTGTGGGAGTTCATGGGCGATACGCTCTTCGTTTCCGACGGCACGGGCTTCGGCATCGCGGTCAACCCCGACACTCGCAATGAGAAGAAGAACGCCGTGGCGGACGGGGTGACCCCGACGGAGGCGTGCATGCCGACGGCGGACGGCTACATGCTCGACATCCAGTTCGTCAACGGCCTCATCTTGGGCAAGGGGCTCGGCGGCTCGGCGACGACCGGTGTCGGCGACTACTTCTACTTCGACACCTCCGGAGGTAAGGTCAAGGGCACAATCCGTCTGGTTCCGTTCCTCGGCATCCTGGGGGACGGCTCGGATGCCGGTCTTCGTTTCGCGGTCTCGGGGAGCTGGTCCGGTTGGGCCGCTTGGTACTTCGTCTCCCGGCTTTCTGCTACGGGCCGTAGCCGGGGGTGAATCAGGGCGTAGCCCTGAGAGGGGGCTGGCCCCCTCCTAACCCCAAACAGGGATTCACGGTGAGGGCGGCGCTGGTTTCTGGTTCAGTTCCTCGGCAACCTGAGGAACGGCTCGAATGCCGGTCTTCGTTACGCGAACTCGAGGAACAGGTCCGGTAGGGCCACTTGGAACTTCGTCTCCCGGCAATCTGTCTATAAATCTCTACTCGCACCGTGTCTACCGCGCCCGCCGCTTTCTGGCGGGACGCGGCTCGGCCTGACTCCTTTGAGTGAAATTTGTCCGCAAGGCTCACGGGCTGGTAACCGCAAGGCGAACGCTCGTATGACAGACAGAAAGAGCTTTGATCTATGAAAACCTACTGCAAGGGCCTCGAGTTCACGCGCAAGAGCGTCGTCGAGGCCCTGCGCCGATGGAAGAAAAGCGACTCCGGCAAGGAGAACGGCTGGCGCGTCGCCGACGAATACGGCACCGAGACGGCGTTTGTCGACCGCATCTGGCTAGAGCTCTCGACTGAGACGCTTACGTTCGAGCCGATTCGAACCTACCTGAAGCACGACCCGAACAACGGCAAGCTGCGCGAGATAAGCGTCGAGAGTATCAAGCGGCAGGTGTGCAACTACCTGTGCGTTGGGGCACTCGAGCCGCTCCTTGCCGCCAAGGTCGGCTTCTGGCAGGTGTCGAGCGGCGTCAAGGGCAAGGGCGCGGCGCTGGGGATGCGCAAGCTCAGGCGCGCGGTTCATCGCTTCGCCTGCCACGTACACGTCGACATCCGCAACTGCTACGGCTCGATGCAAACGGCGATAGTGGAGGGTCTGGTGGCGCGCTACGTCAAGAACAGTCAAGTCCTCTACCTGCTCCATTCGCTGCTGTCGACGATGAACGGCGTCCTTATCCTCGGCAGCTACCTGTCGCTTCGGTTGGCGGCGTTCGTGATCTCGTTCGCGTACCACGCGGTCGAGGAGGCGGCGAAGGAGCGGCGCGGCAAGCGCGTGAGGCTCGCGGGATGCCAGGTGTGGTACGCCGACGATGGCTATTTTCTCGGCAACTCAAAGCGCTCGCTCGGGAAGGCCGCGGCCATCGCCGCGCACGTTTTGGGGCGGCTAGGATTGTCACTGAAGCCGTGGAAGGTGAGGCGCAACGGTGTCGAGCCCATCGACTTCGCGGGCTATCGCATCTGGTGCGCTCGCGGGCGCCGGGTCGACTTGCGAAAGAGGCTCTGGAAACGACTGCGACGCGCGTTCGCGCGCTACAGGCGCAGGCGCACCGAGCGTTTGGCGAGGCGCGTGTGCTCTTACTGGGGCTGGCTGAAAACGGCCGTCATGGAGCACCAGATGAACGCTAAGCGGTGCATATTCAACGCGGCGAGGGCCGTGGGTTAGGAGGAAAAATATGGTTGTGAAGTCGGAGCGAACGGGCGAGAGGCCCGAGACGGTCGAGATCGCGGGGACCGACGTTTGGTTGCGCCGCGGCATCGCCGAGGGCGAGCGCGAGGAACAGGGCGGCGAGGGCGGTTCCGTCAAGGTGAAGGTGTTCACCTACGAGGAGCTGCACTTCACCGACCCGACTGGCGAGCTGACGGTCGAGGGCGCAAAGGCCGACTTTGACACCGTCTGGGGGGAGCATGAGCGCGACGGTATGAGCACGGAGAAGCAGATCGCATCGCTCCAGCAGCAGGTCGCCGACTCGCAGGCGGCCCTTCTCGAGCTCGGCGACATCGTTGGAGGTGAGTAACTTGGCGAAGATCTACTACCGCGCCGTGAAAAGCGGCAAGCGCACGCTCGAGAGCGTTCCAGAGCGCTGGCGCGACGAGGTACGCCAGATGCTAGAGGCGGACGGCGAGTAGGGAAGGGCCCCGGATTCGGTCGGGGCCCTTTTCCGTTATGCGCGGGCGACCATGCGTGCAGACGATTGGAGGCGGCGCATGGCGAAGGATAGCGCTCACGAGTTCTCAGACGCCGAGATTCGGGCTGTCGAGCGCGAGGTGGCTGGTGTGTACGGCGAGGCTGGCAAGACTGCCTACACGAACCTCAAGCGCTACCTGGCGCAGTTCGAGGCCGACGACGAGAAGATGCGCGGGCGTCTCGAGGCCGGCGAGATCACCAAGGCGCAATACAGGTCTTGGCGAAGCGGGAAGATCGCGGCCGGCAGGCGCTACCGAATCGTGCTCAAGCAGTGCGCCGAGGCCATGACGCATGCGAACGTCGTCGCAGCCGCCGCCATCGAGGGCAGGCTGCCCGAGGTCTACGCCGAGAACTACAACTACGGCACGTGGCAGGTCGAGAGCGCCGTGGGCGTTGACACGGCTTACGCACTGCAGGACGCGTCAACCGTCCAGAGGCTGCTCACCGACCACGACAGCTACCTGCCCAAGCCGTCCGTCAACGTCGCTAAGGACATGGCATGGAACCGGCGGCTCATCGCCAACCAGATTACGCAGGGCGTGCTGCTCGGCGAGTCGATACCCAAGATCGCGAAGCGCATTCAGGACGTGGCGGGGTCCAACCGCGCGGCGGCGGTGCGCTTGGCGCGGACCTCGACGACGGCGGCGGAGAACGCCGGGCGCGTCGACAGTTACAAGAGGGCCAAGGGGCTCGGCATCAAGGTGCAGCAGGAATGGATGGCGACGCTCGACGGGCGCACGCGCTCGAGCCACAGGAAGATTGACCGCGAGAAGGTCGAGGTCGGCGAGAAGTTCAGCAACGGGTGTCGCTACCCGGGCGACCCCGAGGCGCCGTATGCCGAGACGTGCAACTGCCGATGCACACTGGTGGCGTGCTGCGACGGGCTTGACGTGCTCGACGGCGAGCGTTTCAGCCGCCTGCCCGAGGGCATGACCTACGAGGAATGGAAGGCGGGCAAGCCCGCCGTCAACGGCACCAAGCCCGCGAACCGCACCATCTCAGAGTTCATGGAAATGCCTGGAACCAAGCGCAAGCTGGATACGGCGGGCGTGTCCAAGACCGAGGCGCGAAAGCGGCTCTCGCGGCAGCTTGAGGACTACGGCATACCGTCGAGCGGGTTTAGGAAAATGTCGGCGGGCGACCAGCAAAAGGTGCTGGACTCGGCGCTCGGCACGGTCTACGAGGGCGGCGGGAAATCGAGAGCTAAGCCGGTAGAGCACTCAATGGAGTTCGCGGTGGATATGGGGAAGATCGCGAGCAGGGACTACAGGGCAAAGGTGTCTAAAGCCGTCGGCAAAGATGCCGCGGACGGCGTACATGCGAGCATAAGACGCATCCTCAGCCACCGAGGGGGCACAAACGGCGAGGACCTTTACGCCATCGACTTGTCAACGGGCAAGACAATCACGAGCTGCGTTAACTCGACCATCGGCAGCACCGTGGTCCCTCCGGCGAAGTTCGGCAAGAAGGTCGAGGCGGCAATCGGGGACGGTCGGCGCGTAGTGCTGCTCCACAACCACCCGGCCTCTGGCATCCCTAGCGCGGCTGACCTTTTGGCGGTCGGCGGCAAGGGCTGCGAGATGGGGATAATCGCAGCTCACGATGGAAGTATCTACACGTTCGAGAAGGTTTCCGAGCCGGATGCGTCCTATAATGTCGATGAGGTGAAGTACCTTAGAATCCAAAGGCTTTACGGCGGCAACGAGGACAGGCTGTTTCGGGCGATTGAGGAGAGGTTCGGTTTCAAGATTGAGCATCATGAATGACATACTCAACGAAGCCGTTAGCTATCTCGACGGAAGAGACGACGTCGACGCTATAGGTCACGTTCTCGATTCCAAGCCTAAAGCCGTTCAGGAGCTATGGCTTAAAGAGGCCAAATACGACGACGAGAATCGTAGGGAGTACTACGAGCTGTTTGGCCCGGATAAGTTCGAGGATGCTCTTGAAGCCGATATAGTCGAGATATTCGAAAGCGAACTAAATAACTAGCCAACAGGCCCCGCCACGGCGGGGCTTTTTTCATGCCGCGTGACCGTGCCGTGACACTGCCCGCAGAGAGATTGGGGCAGGCATGAAAGAGCTATTCACTTGTGCGAACTGCGGCGACTGCGCCGTAAAGCTGGGCTTCGGCTTCACGTTCCCGGATACCTACATCTGTACGCAGCGCGGCGACGAGGTCGAGCCCGACGACGGCTGCACGCTCGGGTGCGAGGGCGTTCCGGTGCAAGCCATCGAGGCCATCGAGGCGGACGTCGACGGGCGCGTTGGCTACGGCTGCGAGGTGCTCGACTGATGGCTTACGGGCTCGTCGGCGGCGTCGGCGACCACGGCCGGCACGGCACCCTCATCACCGAGGAGATCGTAAACGCCGCGAAGCTGGATACCGCCGAGTGCATCGAGATACGGCAGAACAACATCGAGCAGGTCGAGAAGGCCCTCCTGCGCGCCTATAAAACGGGCCTGGAGGAGATAGGCCTCGTCGCGGAGGGCTACGCCAAGGCGACGTGCCCGGTCGACACGGGCAGGTTGCGCAACTCCGTCACGCACCTCCTCAAAGGCTACGACTGCTTCATCGGCACCAACGTCGAGTACGCGCTGTACGTCGAGGAGGGGACCTCCCGCATGAAGGGCAAGCACTTCCTGCGGGAGGCGGCGACGGGCCACGGGGACACGTACCGAGCGATTCTCGAGAAGCACCTGAGGGGTGGCGCGTAGGGCCGCGTTACTCCGTTTGGATACTCACCCTTGCCGCGAGGTATTGCGGCGCGGGCCCCGCCGAGGCAATAGGTGGGAACCCGCCCATTCCGAAGCAAGGGAGATTCTGTTGGCACTTACGCGAAAGATGCTCAAGGCAATGGGCATCGAGGACGAGAAGATCGACCAGATCATTGACGAGCACGCCGAGAGCGTGAACGCGCTCAAGGCACAGCGCGACGAGTTCAAGGAGGCCGCTGGCAAGGCGGACGGCTACAAGAAGGAGCTGGACGCACTCAAAGCCAAGGGCGAAGGCGCGGGCGAGTACGAGGAAAAGTACAAGGCCAAGTGCAAGGAGCTCGACGACTACAAGGCCGAGGTCGCTGGGGAAAAGGCGGCAGCAGAGAAGCGCGGCCTGTACCGACAGCTGCTCGAGTCGGCGGGCGTCGACCCGAAGCGCATCGACACCGTTCTCAAGGTCTCAGACCTCGAGGGCGTGACCGTCAAGGACGGCGCTATCGAGGACGCGGACAAGCTGACCGAGGGCATCAAGGCCGACTGGGCCGACTTCATCGCAACCACGACCGTCAAGGGTGCCGACGTGGCCCACGCCCCCAAGGGCGAGGGCGGCAAGGACATCAACGAAATGAGCACCGCCGAGTACATGAAGTACAAGGCGGAGCAGAGAGGCTAAGGGGTATCTATGCCGAACACCATCCTTACACCCAACATCATCGCCAACGAGGCGCTGGACGTTCTGCGCACCAACGCCGTCATGGCCAACCTCGTCCACCGCGACTACTCCTCCGAGTTCGTCGCGGGCGTGGGCGACACCATCACCGTCCGCAAGCCCGCAACCTTCGAGGCCAAGGAGTTCACCACCGAGGTCGAGGTACAGGACGCCACGGAGGACAAGGTTCCCGTCAAGATGGACAAGCTGCTCGACGTGACGTTCGCCGTCACGTCCAAGGAGCTGACGATGGGCATCGTCGACTTCTCCGCACAGTTCCTCGTCCCCGCGATGCAGGCCTTCGCCGACAAGATCGACGGCTACCTGCTCGCGCTCGAGAAGGACGTCACGAACCGCGTCGACCACACCAAGGGCGCCATCGCCGTGGCGGACATCATCGCCGCCCGCAAGTTCCTCGTGGACGCCAAGGCGCCCTCTACGGAGCGCCGCTTCGTCTACGGTTCCCAGGCCGAGGCCGATCTGCTCAACACCGAGGCGTTCACCAACGCCTCCGCCGTCGGCGACAACGGCACCGCCCTCAAGGAGGCATCGCTTGGCCGCAAGTACGGCCTCGACTTCTACTGCGACCAGAACGTGCAGAAGACCACGGCGGAGACGGCCAACTACACGCCGTCCATCGCTTTCCACAAGAACGCCTTCGCGCTCGTGACCCGTCAGCTCGAGATGCCGCTCGGCGCCCCCAAGGCGTACTCCACCTCCTACGACGGCTTCGGCCTGCGCGTCGTGCAGGGCTACGACCAGAAGACCAAGACCGACACCGTCTCCATCGACATGCTTTGCGGCGTCAAGACCCTCAGCCCCGAGCTCGCCGCCGTTATCACCGATAAGCGATAGGCGCAGAGATGCTCGAGCAGGTGCTTCTGTCGCTGCGCAACTGGTTCGTCGCCGACAAGCGCACGGGGCGCGTCCGCATCGAGGACGGCCGCCTCGTGCCGCCCGCGGCCCTCGGCCTCAAGGAGGGCCAGTACGTCCGCATCACGGGCTCGACGTTCAACGACGGGTTGCACTCATGGCCCTACAACGGCCTCACGGACGAGGAGTTCGTCGGCACCGTCTGGGCGCTCGCCATTCCGCAGGCCGTGGTCGACCTCGCTGACGAGATCGCAGCGTGGCAGACCGAGCACGCCAAGGAGCTGGACAGCCCGTACGCATCCGAGAGCTTCGGCGGCTACAGCTACACGCGCGTCGGCGGCGACGGCTCGCCCATCACGTGGCGACAGCAGTTCAAGGCACGTCTCGACCCTTGGAGAAAGCTGTGAGCCGCCTGTACGAGCGCATGGCGGTGGCGTGCGCGAGGCTCGTCGCAAAGACCGAGCCTGACGGCGAGGGCGGCTTCAAGACCGTCCTCGCCGTAGGCGACGGCTTCACGGCGGCGATCGTGCGCGACAGCTCGACGGCCTCGCGCATCGCGGAGCACGACGGCGTGAGGAACGTCTACACCGTGACCACCGGCGAGCCGCTGCGGTACGGCGATCTCTTCCAGCGTGCGTTCGACGGGCAGGTATTCCGCTGCACGTCGAACGCGGACGACGGCGCCGCGCCGTGCTGCGCGTCGTTCAGCTTCGGCCAGTGCAGCGCGGAGGAGTGGGAGGTGCCGGATGGCGACTAAAGCGGCTGCGCTGCAGGCGTGGCTCGAGGGCTTCGGGCTGCCCGTGTACCGCGACTCGGCGGTGCCGGGCGAGGCGAAGATGCCCTACATCACCTACGACCTGCCAACCGCGGCGTTCGGCACGCAGTGCAACTCCGAGGTGAACCTCTGGTACCGGACCTCGTCCGAGGCCGTGCCCAACGCCAAGGCCGAGGAGGTCGCCCGTGCGCTCGGGCTCTCCGGCGTGCTGTTGCCGTGCGACGGCGGCGGCATGTGGGTGATGCAGGGCGAGCCGTTCTGCAACGCCATGGCCGACGAGGACAACGCCGTGAAGCGCCGAATCATCAACCTGACCATTGAGTACATGACCAGCTACTAGGAGGTCATATGTCTAAGTTCACGCGCATCCCCGAGAACACGTTCAAGGAGATCGTCATCAACGCGGGCCTACTCGCCACGAACTTCAACCCCAATACCGCCGAGGTCGCGGAGTCCGAGCTGATGGGCGCGACGAGCGGCGGCGTCAGCTTCACCGCCACGCCAAGCTTCATCGACTACGGCGAGGACATCGACAACTGCCCCGCCAACACGATGGAGCTGAAGCGCATCGACAGCATCGAGGCCAAGCTGAGCGGCACATTCGTGACGCTGAACACCGCGCTCGGCAAGAAACTCGCGACAGCAGCCGACGAGACCGCAGGGAAGATCGTCCCGCGCTCCGCGCTCTCGGAGGACGACTTCGCCGACATCTGGCTCATCGGCGATTACTCGGGCGAGAACGGCAACGGCTATATCGCCATCCGCCTCATCAACGCGCTCAACACGGGCGGTCTGCAAATCACGACGCAGAACAAGGCCAAGGGCCAGTTTGCGTTCGAGTTCACGGGCCACTACTCAATCAAGAACCCCGAGATCGTGCCCTACGAGCTGTATATCAAACAGGAGATTGGAGCCTAACCATGAAGCTGGACAACCTTAACGCCAACGAGTTCCAGAACGCCATGTGCCTGTTGGCGGACGTGGCGGAGGACGTCATGAACGGCGAGCTCGGCGCGAAGGCAAAGGCCGCCTACGCCAAGTTCCGCGCTGATTCCGCCAAGGCCAAGGCCAAGGCGACCGCCAAGGCGAAGGGCGACCCCGAGGCCGCGAAGGTAGCCGCAACCGCCGAGGTCAACGGCCTCGCCGTGGACATGGTGGCCGGTCTTCTGCCCGACGTGCTGCGCCAGGGCGGCGAGATCAGCTACAAGCTGCTCGCCGCGCTCGACGGCCAGACGCTCGAGGAGTACAAGGCCGACTTCACCGTCAAGAAGTGGGTGAACGACATCAAGGATGCCATCGACGGCATCGACGGCATCAAGGACATTTTGGCTCCTTTTTTTGGATAGCCGCCGAGGACCCATCTCACATATGGCTCTGTCTGGGCGAGTACGTCGGGCCACGGCGTGCTCGCCCTTTCTGTAGGTACATGGTCGCGCGGTGGCGCGAGCGGGACGAGCGGGAGGCGTTCCGTGTGTACCTGAGCGAGTCGGTGCGCCTCATGGCGCAGGGGAAGTGGCTCAAGGAACCCTTCCTGAGCATCGTCAACGGCGATGCGGGCGATGGGTCCGAGGCGGAGGACACGCGCAGCGGCGACGAGATCGCCGCAGACATCATCGAGCGGATGGGATTGAAGGTGGTCTAGGTGAACCTTCTCGACCTGATGATTAAGGTCGGCCTCAAGGATGAGGCCAGCGGCAAGGCCGAGGGCGTGGCCTCGAAGGTCGTGGGCACGCTCGGCAAGGCCGGAGCGACCGTTGCCAAGGCGGTAGGCGTGGGCGTCGCCGCCGTGGGGGCGGGCGTCGCTGCCGTCACAGGCATGAGCATGAACGCATACGCCGCATACGAGCAGAACGTCGGCGGCATTAAGAAGATATTCGGCAACATGGGCAAGTCCCTCGAGGACTACGCCGCCATGACCGGCCAGACCGTCGAGCAGTGCTCCGGTAAGTGGGAGCAGCTCGAGCAGGCCCAGACGACGGTGCTGGCCAACGCCGACCGCGCCTACATAACGGCCGGCCTGAGCGCCAACCGGTACATGGAGCAGGTGACGGGCTTCTCGGCCTCGCTTGTCTCCTCGCTGGGCGGCGACACGGTCAAGGCGGCCGAGTACGCCAACACGGCCATGGTCGACATGAGCGACAACGCGAATACCTTCGGCACGGCGATGGAGGACCTCCAGAACGCCTACCAGGGCTTCGCGAAACAAAACTACACGATGTTGGATAACTTGAAGCTTGGCTACGGCGGCACCAAGGAGGAGATGCAGCGCCTCGTCAAGGACGCGCACGCCGTCAACTCCGCCGTGGACGAGTCGAGTCTCTCATTCGACAACATCGTGCTCGCCATCCACACGATGCAGGAGCAGATGCAGATCGCCGGCACGACCTCGCGCGAGGCCGCGACGACCATCGAGGGCTCCTGCAACATGGCCAAGGCCGCCTGGGAGAACTGGGTGACGGAGCTGAGCAAGGACGACGCCGACATGGGCAAGCTCACCGAGGAGCTGTTGCAGTCGGTCGAGACGGCGGCCTCGAACGTCGTCCCGCGCGTTGCGACCATCGTCGGCACGGCGCTGTCGCAGCTCCCGAGCCTTGTCACGTCGGTCGGTCCCGTGCTCGGCCAGGCGTTCGTCGACATTTTCACGCAGGCGCTCGGCAGCGCGGCTGAGGCCGTGCCCGGGCCCATGGGCGACATCCTCTCCGCCGTGTCGGACGGCGTGGGTGAGATCGGCGAGCGTTTCAAGGGCCTGCACGAGATCTGGTCGGCGGGGGACAACCCGTTGGAGTCGCTGCACCTCGCCATGGTCTACGGGCTGACACTGCTCGAGGGCGACCTGTCCACATTGCAGGAGAACATCACCTCTTCGCTGCCCGGCATCGCCGAGGGTTTCGCCGACGTCGGCGGCGAGGTCGTTCCCAGGCTCGCCGAGGGAATCGAGATGGGACTGTCGTTCCTCTCCGAGACGGCGGCGTCGCTCATGACGTCGCTCGGCGGGTACCTGTCCGAGAACCTGCCATCCATCACGGAGAGCGGCCTGCAGATTCTCACCGGCCTCTCCGAGTCCATAGCCGAGAACGCGGGCGTTCTGGCAGAGGGCGCGGCGAATCTCATCGTCGGCTTGGCGCAGGGTATCGCCGAGGGTTTCGCCGACGTCGGCGGCGAGGTCGTTCCCAGGCTCGCCGAGGGAATCGAGATGGGACTGTCGTTCCTCTCCGAGACGGCGGCGTCGCTCAT